>NZ_JAALJH010000135.1 GCF_011064615.1 Aquisphaera insulae
GTGATCCGGCGGCGCTACGATGGACGATGGCCCGGGTGGAGGATAGGGCTCCGTGGCGACACGACCCGAGCGCCAACCCGGGGGCCAAGACCGAAGGGGGGGCGGCATGATGCCGCCCTGTCTTTCCCTTTCGGGATTGGCATGAAGGCGGCAAATCGACCCTACCTGGACGGACGTTCTCTACCTTATCTCCCGACCCCGGTTTCTCCATTTCACGGTGAACCAGCACAAGGCTACCTCGCAAGTTCGAGGTTCATTTCAACGCGATCAAGGATGGCTCGTCGCGGCCGAGGATGAAGGCGTACTACGAAGGAAAACAGTTCGGTGACGACCTGACCGACAATGCCTATGAGGGGGATGGCTATCGGTTTCACGACGTCTTCCATCTCGCGTTCGCGGCCGTGCTGGGATGGTCGCCGATAACAAGGACGCTGACGGGGACGAAGCGGAGGAGCAGGCAACAGGTCGATGAAGTCGAAGACGGTGGGCGGGCCAAGGCGATCGAGGAGGGGATCTCGGCCCTGATCTTCGCGTTCGGGAAGGACTACGCCTTCCTCGAAGGTAAGCCGAGCGTCAGCTCAGAGCTGCTGCGAACGATCCGGAGCATGGTGTCCCACCTTGAGGTCGCGTCCTGCTCGACCGGCGACTGGGAGAAGGCGATCATTCAGGGGTTTACGGTCTGGCGTGAGATCACGAAGCGGCACGGAGGGACCGTGGTCGTGGATCTGGACGATCGGAGCATCACCCTGCTGGAACCGTGATTCGAGGCGTCAATGGGTATCGTCGGCCACGGCATCGACATTATCGAGATAGCCAGGATCAAGACGAAGCTTGAGTCGCCTACGAAAAAATGGGCGGAACGAGTCTATTCGGACGACGAACGATCCCAGGCTGATGCCACACCGGGCGACGCTCGCTTCTTCGCGGGCAGATTCGCGGGCAAGGAGGCGGTTGCCAAGGCGCTGGGGACCGGCTTTTCGGGCAAGGTGACGTGGAAGGGCATCGAGATTTTGCGGCTACCGAGCGGCGCGCCGACGGTGCGGCTGAGCGGAGGAGCGCTTGAGCTGGCCCTGAGCCTTGGCGTGACGGGGTGGTTGATCAGCATCAGCTATGGCGGCGGGCTAGCGACGGCGAGCGCGATAGCGGTGTCGGAATGATGGATAACGAGCAATTCGTCCGGCGATTCGACGACCTCAGCATCTGGAGGCAGGGCGACCAGCGAGCTCCGCACAAGCTGCTCCTCGTCCTCTACGCCCTCGGGAGGTGGCAGTCGGGCCAGAAGGAGGTCACGTTCCGCCAGGTTGAGCCCGACCTAACCCTCCTCCTGCGAGAGTTCGGGCCGCCTCGAAAGTCGGATCATCCAGAGCAGCCGTTCTGGCGGCTTCAGCGCGACGGCGTCTGGGTTATCGTCGAACACCACTCTTCGATGCTGCCCGCCGAGCACGCCAAGGTCAACCGGAGCGCTTTCAACGCGTTCTGGCGCTCTGGCAATCCCCCGCCCGCCGATAACCAGCCTTCTCCGCTTCCTCCTGGGTGGCGAACGCCACCCGGTTCTTCTCGCTCATCGACGCCACGCCCTGGCAGTTCGGGGCTTGGTACAGTGGCTCCGCCGGTTCCCCACCACGCCCGACGTGACGGGCACGCCTTGGCCGCTCCGCCAGTCCCAGGGCGGCACGGCCCCCGCCTGGTTCCATAGCCCTCGTTTCGCCGCCTTCGCCTCGGCCTCCAGACCCGCCAGCTCCCAATCGTCTGGAGCATACCGCCAGAACCACCACGCCAGTCCCGCCCGCACCATCTCCTTGCCCAGCGACCGTCCATCCGGCAGGATCACCTCCCCCACCGTGCGGCCGTAGCGGTCTCGGTCCACTTCGCGGACGGTCACCTGCTGACCGAACGACATCTCCGAAGCCGCCTGTTTGGCCCGGCTTCCGAAGTCCTGCGCTGTTTCAGGTGCGTCGATGCCATAGAGCCGAACCTTCACCTCGCGGTTTCCGGCCACCAGCACAGTGAGCGTGTCGCCGTCAGAGACGCCGACCACGCGAGCGGGGAAGTCAGCAGCCTTGGCCGAGAGTGCCCAGCAGGCAAGAATCAGGAGGATGGCGAGTCGTTTCATGCGCCCATAATGGCGGATCGGAGTATACGGCGCAAGCGGTGGGTGGGACGCCCATGACGGGAGACGCGACCTTGGAGCAATTTGAGGAACTGAGGTCTGAAGCAGGGTGACCAACGCGCCTCTCTGCTATTAAACACCACCCTCACCAACCTCCGGGGCCTCTTCGCGACTGTCACGATTTAACCTCGCCGCCCCTTTCCGGAGAGCCTCGACCGTAAGTTCTTGAGAAAGCCGCGCGAGTTCGGTCGTGTTGCGTTCGAGTTGCTCGATAAAAGGAATAGCTTCCTCCAACATTCCCTGGACCGCAAGGTCTTCCAGGGCCGCCGCTTGATTGCCTGCAACAGTAGAGAACGCCGATACCATCCCATTGAACTTGTGGGCCGCCTGGCGAAGGCGCACGGCGTCTTGATCGTGTAATGCGTCTCGGATCGCTGCTAGCTGCTCCGGGCCCCGGGCTCGGAGTATTCGGCACATTTTTTCGAGCATGACAGCGTCACCCCCACATGCAGCTAAGAGAACCGATGGGTCAATTAGCGGCTGACCGGTTGGTGATTGGGTAGGAGATGTTCCAATTAGGCGTTCGATGGCTTCAGCGAGGTCGGCGGCAGTGAACGGCTTCGAGAGATAGTCGTCCATGCCAGCTCTCAGGCATTGCTCACGAACCTCGATGCGATACCGGGCGGTCAAGGCGACGACGGGCAGATGACCACCTACTTCCCGTTCTCGATCACGGATCGCTCTGATGACCTGGAACCCGTCCAGTTTCGGCATGTGGAGGTCCAGGAGCAGCAGGTCGACGGGCTCACGCTCCAAGAGGGACAGCGCTTCTTCGCCATTCTCCGCCATGACTGCGGAAAGCCCAAGGCGACTCAACATGTGCTCGAGGAGATCTCGGTTAAACTCGTTATCTTCGGCGACTAGGATTCGCGGGGGAAGGTGCGAGGGGGCCATCGCGGCGAGCCGTCCCGCGACTGAGGGAAGATATGACTCATCCGACCTATGGCCCATCACCCGGAAGATGGCTTCGATCAACTCGACCGATTGAATAGGCTTGAGGAGTTTGACATATATCTCTATATGACGAGCTCGGGTCGCATCGCCTGGGCGTTCCTCCGAAGTCATCAGGATGAGTCGTGTTTCGGATAACTCGGCTTGCTGACGGATCTCGGCGGCGAGATCCAAACCGTCGATGTCGGGCATGCGACCGTCGAGCAAGCCGAGTGAATACGGGCGGCCTATAGCCACGCCGTGCCGCAGTGCGGCCAGTGCCGCCGCCCCGTCGCCAACGGACGTCGGATCCATCGCGTAACCGCGCAGCCACTCCTCAAGGATACGTCGATTGGTGGAACTGTCGTCCACGATCAGCACTCGGAGACCATGAAGCAGTATCGCGCGAGGGGTAGATGCCGCCTCCGGTGGGTGCGGTTGGATCCCAAAGCGTGCGGTGAAGGTGAACTTACTGCCCCAGCCGGGCCTACTGTCGACGAGGAAATGGCCATCCATTAGGGTCACTAGTCTGGCGGCAATCGTAAGCCCCAAGCCGGTGCCGCCATACTTTCGCGTGATCGATGCGTCCTCTTGTTCGAACGCCCGGAAGATCCTCGTCTGGTCCTCGAGCGGGATGCCGATGCCGGTGTCCGATATTGCGAAGCTTAGGCGGACTTCACCATCGGGTGGCTGCTCCTCGGCGTTCTCCACGAGCACGACGATTTCGCCACGTTCGGTGAATTTAATTGCATTTCCAACCAGATTGAGGAGTACCTGGCGGAGGCGCCCGGCATCCCCAACCAGGGCATCGGGCACGTCGGAATTCTGCTGGCAGATCAGCTCCAACCCCTTCTTGTGTGCGCGAACGGCGAGTGCTCGTAGAGTGGTGCCCAGGACCGAGGCCAGCGAGAAGCCCGATCGGTCCAGCTCCATGCGGCCCGCCTCGATCTTAGCGAAGTCCAGGATGTCGTTGATGATTCCGAGCAGGGCATCCGCTGCCGACTTGACCGTTGTCAGATACAGGTTCTGGTCCCCGGTGAGCGGGGTGTCGAGTGCCAGTTCGGTCATCCCGAGGATCGCATTCATCGGGGTTCGGATCTCATGGCTGACGTTCGCCAGGAACTCGTCCTTCGCTCGGTTGGCGGCCTCCGCCTCCTTTTTGGCCCGTTCCAACGCGATCTCGGCACGCTTCTGCTTGTCAATGTCGGTGGTGGTCCCGACCCACTTGGTGATCTGGCCGGACTCATCGCGGACCGGCAGCCCGTGACTTTTGAACCAGCGATAGCTGCCGTCCGCGGCTCGGAATCGGAATTCGAAGTCATGCTCGACGCCCTTAGCGACAGCTGCGAGCCAGCTACTCGAGGTCGTCTCACGATCGTCGGGGTGGAAGAGCGATAGCCAGACCTCGGCCGTCAGATCGTCGACGGTGAGTCCCGTGTATTCTTTGAAGCGGTCGTTTAGGTATTCGCTCGTGCCGTCAGCACGGGCCCTCCAGACGATGTGGGGCATCACGTTTGCCAGGAACCGGAACCGTTCCTCACTCTCTTGCAGCTCCTCCTCCAACCGCTTCCGTTCCGAGATGTCCTCGACCACGCCGATGCTGTGCAGTAGGCCAAGGATCGGATCCCGCTGCGCCGAGGCGGTGACCAACGTCCACTTGACCGAGCCGTCCTTGCAGACGTGGCGCACTTCGATCGAATAGCTCTCCACCTCCCCACGCAGCAATCGCTCGAACTGCGCAACGCTCAGACTCAAGTCATCGGGATGGGTGACGTCCTGGAAACGGAGGGCCAGTAGCTCTTGCCGGGTATATTGAAGAATGTCGCATTGTTTCTGGTTGACCCGGAGGAATCGCCCTTGCGGGTCACAGTGGGCGATCCCGACAGCGGCGTTCTCGAAGGTGCCTCGAAATCGCTCCTCGCTCTCACGCAGGGTCTCCTCGGCCTGCCTCCTTGGAGTGATGTCCAGGATCCACCCTTCGATCCAACGCAGCGTTCCATCGGGGGCGAAGACGCCGTGACCGCGTCCCCAGATCCAGCGGACTGACCCATCCCTGTGTCGGATGCGGTGTTCGGCCTCGTAAGTTCTCCGGTCCCGCAATGCCGCGGCAATCGTCTCGCGGGTTGAAGACCGGTCCTCCTGCAGGATGAGGTCGTTATAATCGAGCCTGCGGGAGGTGAACGCTTCGGGCGGATAACCGGTCAGTTCCAGGATGCCTTGACTGACGAACAGCGAGGTCCAATGCTCATCGGCAAGAGACTGGTACGCGGCCCCCGGCAGGACCCCCATGAGCGCATCGAGCAGCCGTTCTCGCTCTCTGAGTGTTTCCTCCGTTCGACGGAGTTCGTCTAAGTCCCGATTCGGCCCGGCGCCGGGTTGATTCATGAATCTGCTGCCTGTGACGGATTCTGCGGAGGACTGTTCGGTTCCACTGGCTCACTGCTTCGCGGGAACTCACGATCCATGGCCACCTTGCTCCTGATCGACGACGACGAGGACTTGCTCCCGGACCAGGTGGCCCACGTATTCCCCGCCCCCGCCCACCGAGTTGAGGTCGTCCATACGGGTGCCGAGGGGCTGAGACGCGTCGCCGACCTCCGGCCGGACGTCATTCTCCTGGACCTGCTCCTCCCCGACCAGTCGGGTCTGGAGGTCTTGAGTCGGCTCCGCCAGATCGACGCCCGGATCCCGGTTATTCTCGTCACCGTGGCGCGGTCCACCGAATCGGCCATCGAGGCGATGCGCAAAGGGGCCTACGATTACCTGCTCAAGCCCCTTGATTTGCAAAAGCTGAACCAAGTGGTCGGCGAGGCGGTGAAGGTCGCCCAGCTGATGCTGAAACAAGCCGTGGTCGGAGAGACACCGTCGGTAGACGATCGGACGGGCGAGGCGATTATCGGAACATGCCCGGCTATGCAGGAGGTCTATAAGGCCATTGGCCGCGTCGCCGACCAGTCATTCCCGGTGCTCGTCACCGGGGAGAGCGGCACCGGGAAGGAGCTGGTGGCGCGAGCGATCTATCAGCATGGGTTGCGCTCAAAGGCACCATTCCTGGCCCTCAATTGCGCGGCCATCCCCGAAGCGCTGCTGGAGAGCGAGCTCTTCGGCCATGAAAAGGGCTCATTCACCGGCGCGGACCGGCGACGGATCGGCAAGTTCGAGCAGGTCACGGGCGGCACCTTGCTGCTCGACGAGATCGGCGACATGCCCCTGAGCTTACAGGCCAAGGTGCTGAGACTCCTACAAGAGCAGTCGTTCGAGCGGGTCGGGGGCAGCGAGACGATCCGCACCGATGTCCGGCTCATAGCCGCTACCCACCGCGACCTCAAGGCCCAGGCGGACGACGGCAAGTTTCGTCTGGACTTGTATTACCGGCTAGGGGTTTTCACGATCCACCTGCCGCCGCTGCGCGATCGGGGCGATGACCTGGCGCTCCTGGTCCGTTTCTACACGCAACGCGTCAGCCGCGAGCTGGGCCGGGAGGTGCGAGAGGTCTCCCCTGAAACGCTGGAGCGGCTCCGGGGCTACTCCTGGCCGGGGAACCTTCGGGAACTGCAAAGCGTGCTGAAACAAGCAATCTTGCGGTCTCACGGACCTGTCCTGCTTCCGGACTTCCTCCCCATGCTCTCGGCATCCCTCGCGGCCATCGATCCCGCAGGAGAACGCTTCGATCTGGAGGCGTTCATCCGCCAGCGGCTTGCGCCCGACTCCCGCGATCTCTACAAGGTGACGTTGCGGGAGCTGGACCGTATCCTGTTGCCGCTCGTCCTGGACTTCACGTGTGGGAACCAGGCGAGGGCCGCCCTCTTGCTGGGCATTGCTCGGCAGACGCTCCGTGCGAAGCTCCGGGACTTGGGGCTGCACGTAGCGCATTCTCTCGAACTCGACGAAGACCGCGATCAGGTGGATTTGCCCTGAGCCTCGCAACCCCGCCGCGGTAAATCGCTTACCAGTCGGACAATTCCGTACCACAAGGCCCCAGGACCTGGGCCCGAGGGGCGACGGTGCGTCCTGCGCTGCGATCTCGCCGCAACTTCCATCAGGGAAGCCACTTGTGAATGCTAGATTCTGAGGTCGCCACTGTTGGCACTCCGCATGCGATTAGGCCGATCCGCCTGCGAAACGACGTTGAAAAGACATCGTCGGGTGGCGACTACTCTCACCGACACCTCGACCCCTTGGGGAGATCGGACCCTATGTCCAACCTTCAGAGACGCGACTTCATGGTTACGGGCCTCGCCGCCACGACAGCGGCACTCGCTGGGGCCGCACGGGCTGCTGCGCAGGAACCATCAGGCGGTCCGATCCGCGGCAAGGAAGGCGCGTCGATCCTCGGCCCGACTAACCCGTCCCGCGAGGCCCAGAGTCGGGATCGGCTCGCGCCTCCTGTGACGGACCACGGCACGCTGCCGAACCTCAAGTTCTCGTTCGCCGACACTCACAACCGCCTCCAGCCGGGCGGCTGGGCGCGGCAGACGACGCATCGCGAGATGCCCGTCGCCACCGACCTGGCGATCGTCAACATGCGGCTGAAGGCCGGCGCTATTCGGGAGATGCACTGGCACAAGGAGACGGAGTGGGGCTTCGTCGTGAAGGGCTCGATGCGCGTCACCGCCGTCGACGATCAGGGCCGAGCCTTCCAGGACGACATCACCGAGGGGAACATTTGGAACTTCCCCACCGGGATTCCCCACTCGCTCCAGGCGTTGGGAGGCGACGGTTGCGAGTTCTTGCTCCTCTTCGACGACGGCGACTTCAACGAAGACGAAACGTTCCTGCTCACGGACTGGCTCGCTCACACGCCCCGGGAGGCCCTCGCCAAGAATTTCGGCGTGCCCGAGGAGGCCTTCGCCAAGATCCCCAAGGAGGAGCTGTATATCTTCCCCGCGGACGTGCCTGGCCCGCTGGAGAAGGATCGCGTCACAGGGGCCGGGCCGGTGCCGAAGTCCTACACTCACCGGCTGATGGACCAGAAGCCCGTCGAGACGAAGGGGGGACGAGTACGCATCGTCGATTCCTCGGTCTTCCCGGCAACCACGGCGATCTCGGCGGCCCTGGTCGAGGTCGAGCCGGGCGGCATGCGGGAGCTGCACTGGCACCCGAACTCGGACGAGCTCCAGTATTACCTCGAAGGCCGATCGCGGATGACGGTCTACGCCTCGGAGTCATCCGCAGGGACCTTCGACTACCAGGCCGGCGACGTGGGATACGTTCCCAGAAACATGCCCCACTACATCGAGAACACGGGCGACTCGCTGCTCCGCTACATCGAGGTCTGGAAGTCGCCCTGGTTCTCGGACGTGTCGCTACGGCAGTGGCTGGCGTTTACGCCCTATGAGCTGGTGCGCGCCCACCTGGGAATCGACCGTTCCGTCCTGGCCCCGATCCAGGTCCACAAGACGCCCGTGGTGCCGGCTTGACGGCTGCTTCGGGCGGCCGGCCCCAGCGGCCACTCTCTCTCGATCATTTCGACCGCGAATCAAGGAGTTGAGATGTCCTCAGGCCGCCCGGCTTCGACCTCGACCGTGATCCTTCCCCCGCCCTATACGATGGAGTCCGCCACCAGGAAGGTTCGTGTCGCCGAGGACGCGTGGAACAGCCGCGATCCGGACCGGGTGGCACTGGGGTACACCGAGGACTCGGTGTGGCGGAATCGCTCCGAGTTCGTGACCGGACGCGACCAGATCCGGCAGTTTCTGGCCGGAAAGTGGGAGCGTGAGCGGGATTACCGGCTCGTGAAGGCGTTGTGGTCCTTCAACGGCAACCGCATCGCCGTCCGATTCCAATACGAGTGGCGCGACGCGGCGGGGGAATGGTGGCGCAGCTACGGCAACGAACTGTGGGAGTTTGATGAAGCCGGCCTCATGCGACGGCGTGAGGCCAGCATCAACGACGTCAGCATCAGCGAACACGACCGTCGATTCTTCTGGGCGGCCCCGGGCCCCCGGCCTGCGGAGCACCCGGGCATCCCTGAGGTCGTGTGAATTCCTCTTCGTCCAGATCACCAACTAACCCGACCATCACACGACTTTCCGAGGGACTGCCCATGCATGTCGGACTTCACCTCCCGTGTCGTCTGGGAATCGCCACCGCGCTGATCGCCGCGTCCGCCTTCGCATCCAGCTACGACGCGGATCTCATGAAGAAAGCGCAAAACCTCTTCCCGACGCTGCCGAAGGACGCCGCGAAGCCGGATCGACCGATCACGCCGGAACGGGTACGCCTCGGGAAGATGCTGTTCTTCGACCCCAGAACCTCGGGTGATGGGGCCGTGAGCTGCTCACGCTGCCACCTTCCCCAACTCTGCGCGACCGATGCGCTGTCGAAGTCGATCGGGGCTTACGATCGTCATCTCATCCGGAACGCGCCGACCATCTTCAACGCCGCGATCCACACGTCCCAGCATTGGGACGGCCGATTCGTCGATGTGGAGGACCAGGCCGTCCACGGCCTGACGGGGCCGGGCCTCGGCAATCCCGACGATCGCACGGTCGAGGGCCGGCTCGCGGCGATCCCAGGCTACCCGGAAGCCTTCCACGAAGCCTTCCCAGACGACAAGGACCCCGTCACTGCGCGGAATTTCGCCCTGGCGGTCGGCGCGTTCGAGAGGACCCTCATCGCCCCCTCGCGATTCGATGACTACCTCGCCGGCAAGGCCGACGCCCTCTCGGCCCAGGAGACGAAAGGGCTGAAACTCTTCATCGAAACGGGCTGCGTGGACTGCCACAAAGGACCGGGAGTGGGCGGGGCCGGATTCCGCAAGTTCGGCGTGTTCTCCGACTACCGGGCGGCGACCGGGACCATGAACCCGGACAAGGGCCGGTTCGACCTGACGAAGAATCCCGACGACGTCGACAAGTTCAAGATCCCGGGATTGCGCGGCGTGGCCGTGACGCCGCCCTACTTCCATGACGGCTCGGTCGAAAGCCTACCGAAGGCGATCCGGATCATGGCGAAGATCCAGCTCGACACCGACCTCGCCGACACCGAGGTCGAGGCGATCGCGGCGTTTCTCGGCAGCCTCACCGGCCCGATGCCGGCGGACTACGATCATCCTCCCGTCCTGCCACCTGGCGGCTACCGGAATGCAGGGCCATCTCACTAGACGCACCACCGAAGTTGATTGACATCGATGACAAAAACACACTCCAGCACATCGAAGGAGACCGCGATGGAAGCTCTCGACCCCGCAGTTGACGAGGCGATCGATCATCGCATCCGAGCGTTTCTGAGAAAGCTGGATGCCCCTGGCGGCAAGCCGGTCGAGGAGCTTGCGCCTCACGACGCCCGTCAGGTCTTGATCAATCTCCAGGCGATGAGCCCGGAGGACTTACCCCCCGCGCAGGTGTCGAACAAGACGATCGAGCAGGACGGCCTGAAGGTCGAGTTGACGATCGTCCGCCCGGCCGGGGTGGATCGTGAGGTGCCGGCTTTCATGTTCTTCCACGGGGGCGGCTGGGTGCTGGGCGACTTTCCGACGCACGAGCGATTCGTGCGCGACCTGGTCGCCCTCTCGGGCCTGGCGGCGGTGTTCGTGAACTACACGCCGTCGCCGGAGGCGAAATACCCGGTGGCGATCAACCAGGCGTACGCCGCGACCAAGTGGGTCTCGCAGAACGGCCACGAGATTCGGGTCGACGGGCGACGATTGGCCGTTGTCGGCAACAGCGTCGGCGGCAACATGTCGGCCGTCGTGTCGCTCATGGCCCGCGACCGTGGCGGCCCGGAGATCCGGTTCCAGGCGTTGCTCTGGCCCGTGACCGATGCCGACTTCGACACCGGCTCTTACCACGAATACGCCGAGGGACGGTTCCTGACCCGCAGCATGATGAAGTGGTTCTGGGACAACTACACCACCGACCCCGTCGAGCGGGCCAATATCTACGCTTCACCCCTGCGGGCGATGACCGAGGAGCTTCGCGGTCTTCCTCCGGCGCTGGTGCAGACGGCCGGAAACGACGTGCTCCGGGACGAGGGGGAAGCGTTCGCCCGCAAGCTCGACGCGGCCGGCGTGGACGTGATCGCCGTGCGCTACAGCGGCGTGATCCACGACTGGGGGCTGCTGAACCCGATCAGTCAGGTCCCGGCAACCCGCGCCTCGCTGCTCCAGGTGGCCGAGGAGCTGAAGCGTCGGCTCCGATAAATCCGCAATCCCACATGAGTGCCAGAAACTCTTCTGTCGAGCACAGTTCGCGAGCCCCCAACCCGAAGGAGGATCCATGTCCGCCACGACGACATCCCCCAGAATCTCGCCCGTCAACCCAGCCCTTGCGACGCCGACCGATCTCTCCTCGGAGGGTGTCGCGGCCATCGCGGACCAACTGCGCGACCTGCTGGCCGACGTGTTCGCGCTCTATGTCAAGACGAAGAACTTCCACTGGCACATGAGCGGGCCGCACTTCCGCGACTCCCACCTCCTCCTGGACGAGCACTCCGACCAGATCTTCGCCATGACCGACGAGCTGGCGGAGCGGGCCCGCAAGATCGGCGGCACGACCCTGCGTTCGATCGGCGACATCGCGCGTCATCAGCGGTTGCGCGACAATGACAAGGAGTTCGTCGAGCCCCGCACGATGCTCGCCGAGCTGGCGTCCGACAACCAGGAGCTCACGCGATCGCTTCGCGCAGCTCACGCCGTGTGCGACGAGCATCAGGATGTCGCCACGACCAGCCTGATCGAGAACTGGATCGACGAAACCGAGCGCAGGACATGGTTCCTGTCCGAGATCGCGGGACCAAGGTGATTCGGACGGTATCGTTCGAGCGTTAATTGTCGGCGATGCGGCTCGTTCATCCCTGACCTGACCGAGGGAAATGCGATGTCAGCCGTCCAGGCCCCGCCACACGCGGGACTGGACGGGGCGATCTCCGTCCGTCACCCACTCCCATCCACATCAGGAGGCCTGCGATGTCAAAGATCCTGTGCGTACTCTACCCCGATCCGGTCGATGGGTTTCCGCCCCGTTATCCACGTGACGGCGTGCCGACAATCGACCGTTACGAGAGCGGAGGAACGTTGCCGACGCCCCAGCACATCGACTTCCGACCCGGCGAGTTGCTGGGATGCGTGTCTGGCTCGCTCGGGCTGGGCAGGTTTCTCGAGACGAGCGGGCACACCCTGGTCGTCACCTCGGACAAGGAAGGCCCCGACTCGGTCTTCGAGCGCGAACTCGCCGATGCCGAGGTTGTGATCTCGCAGCCCTTCTGGCCCGCCTACCTGACGGCCGATCGGCTTGCTCGGGCAAAGAAGCTCCGGCTCGCGATCACCGCGGGGATCGGCTCGGATCATGTGGACCTCGACGAGGCCGCGGCGCGCGGCGTCACGGTCGCTGAGGTTACCGACTCCAACTGCATCAGCGTGGCCGAGCACGCCGCGATGCAGATTCTGGCGTTGGTTCGCAATTTTCTCCCCTCGCACGAGTGGATCACGCGAGGCGGCTGGAATATCGCCGATTGCGTATCGCGAGCCTACGACCTGGAGGGGATGCAGGTCGGTATCGTGGGGGCCGGCCGGATCGGGCTCGCCCTGATGCGGCGCCTCAAGCCCTTCGGCGTGCCCCTTCACTACATGCAGCGACACCCCCTCCAGCCCGAAGTCGCCCGGGAGCTTGGCGCGAAGTTCCACCCCTCCGTGGAATCGCTGGCCGAGGCCTGCGATGTCATCTCGATCCACTGCCCGCTCCATCCCGGCACGCTCCGTATGTTCAACGACGAGCTCATCGGCCGGATGAAGCGCGGGTCGTACATCGTCAATACGGCCCGGGCGGAGATCTGCGATCGTGACGCGGTAGTCCGCGCCCTTGAAGGCGGCCGGCTCGCGGGCTATGCCGGCGATGTCTGGTTTCCCCAGCCTCCGCCGCCGGACCATCCCTGGCGGACGATGCCACATCAGGCCATGACGCCGCATGTGTCGGGAACCACCTTATCGGCCCAGGCCCGTTACGCGGCCGGTACGCGCGAGATCCTCGAGTGCTGGTTCGAAGGCAGGCCGATCCGCGAGGAGTACCTGATCATTGACGGCGGCAAGCTGGCCGGCGTTGGGGCAAGTTCCTACACCTTGGCCACGGGCGCACGAGCATGAGCCGAGTCGAAACAGGCCGTTCGCAGAGTCTCGCTGTTTCCTGAACCAGAGCCGATGATCCTCGGCAATCCCTCACAATCGGAGATCGACCATGAAGTATCAAACGCTGGGCAACACGGGACTGCTGGTCTCACGCCTTTGCCTCGGCACCATGACGTTCGGCGGCGGGACTGGCGTCTACAAGGCGATCGGCGCCCTCGGGCAGGACGAAGCGGATGAGCTGGTGAAAGTCTCCCTCGACGCGGGCATCAACTTCTTCGATACGGCCGACGTCTACTCCGAAGGCGCGAGCGAGCAGACCCTTGGCCAGTCGTTCAAGAACCTGAAGGTCGCACGCAAGGACGTCGTGATCGCAACGAAGGTCTACAGTCGCGTCGGACCCGGGCCGAATGACATGGGGGCCTCGCGCGGGCACATCATGACCGCTGTCGAGGCGAGCCTCCGAAGGCTCCAAACCGACTACATCGATCTCTATCAGATTCACGCCAACGACAGCGTCACCCCCATCGAGGAGACAATGCGGGCACTCGATGCGATCGTCACGCACGGCAAGGTCCGCTACATCGGCGTCTCGAACTGGCAGGCCTGGAAGATCGCCAAGGCGAACGGAGTCGCTGATCGCAAGGATCTTACTCGCTTCGACACGTTGCAAGCCTACTACTCGATCGCCGGCCGTGACCTCGAACGCGAGATCGTCCCGTTCCTGCAGACCGAGGGCATGGGCCTGCTCGTCTGGAGCCCGCTGGCGGGCGGCTTGCTCTCGGGCAAATTCAACCGCGACCATCAGAAACCGACCAACTCCCGGCGATCGGAATTCGACTTTCCGATCGTGGACAAGGAGCGGGCCTGGCGCGTCCTCGACGTCATGGCGCCGATCGCCCAACGTCATCAATGCAGCCCCGCTCGCGTGGCGCTCGCCTGGCTCCTCGGCAAGCCCGTGGTCACGTCGATCATCATCGGGGCCAAGCGGAGTGACCAGCTCGCCGATAACCTCGGCGCAATGGAGCTTACCCTGTCGCAGGATGAAGTCCACGCGCTCGACGATGTGAGTGCATTGCCTCCCGAGTACCCGGGCTGGATGCTCGCCGTTCAAGATGTAGGCCGACTTGGCCGGACAGAGCAAACCGCCTGGTCCAGGTTCGAAGAACTGAAGGAGTCGCCCGCAAACGCGTCTCACTGATTGCGTCCCGCCGTTCATCTTGGCGATCAAGGCAACGCAAAGTCGTGTATCACGACATCGTCTGAAACGAGCTTCATTCGCGGGTCATGATTCGGGCTCAATCATTCAGGAGGAACTGATGTCTCAGCACCAGGCTCGCCGTGCATGGCTGATCACCGGGGCATCGCGGGGTCTCGGTCGAGAGATCGCCCGAGCCGTCCTCGCCCGTGGCGATCTCGTGGTCGGGACGAGCCGTGATGGCTCATCGGACCTCGTTCCCGGGGCCGGAGAGCTTCACATGCTACCACTCGACCTCGCCTCGCCGGGGCTTGAGCGCGAGATTCTCGAGCGAGCCATGCGAGTCCGTGGCCGGCTGGATGTTCTGGTCAACAACGCCGGCTACGGCCTCCTCGGGGCAGTCGAGGAGGCCGACGATCTCGAGGCGAAACGGGTCTTCGACGTCAATTTCTTCGGGCCACTCCGCCTGATTCGCGCCATCTTGCCGATATTCCGCAACCAGGGCCATGGGTGCATCGTGAACGTGTCGTCGATCGCCGGCTTCGCCCCGGCCGCCGGCTCTGGGCTTTACGCCGCCTCGAAGTTCGCATTGGAGGGGCTTTCCGAGAGCCTGGCGCAGGAGGTCACCCCGCTGGGCGTCCGCGTGATGCTCGTCGAGCCCGGTGCCTTCCGCACGGACTTCCTCTCGTCGCGATCGATCCAGCATGCGACGGCTCGCGTCGACGCCTACACCGAAACAAGCGGCAGGGCCATCGAGTATTTGCGGCGACTGGCGGGAAATCAAATCGGCGATCCGTCCCGTGGAGCGGCGGCGATCCTGGAAGCCATCGACTCTACCGAACCACCGCTCCACCTGTTCCTCGGGTCCGACTCTGTACGACGAGCGCGGGAACAACTGAAGCGACTGGGAGAAATGATCGACCGGTGGAAAGGACTCTCGTTGGGGACGGACTTTCGGACGCATTCCGGGGCTTGAAGGACGGATCACGCCGCACTTCGAAGTTACGAATGCCCGATGAGCGACTTCGGGGCCGAGCAGACGCAACTGGCCGCCCAGTCGTTAAATTCGCCAAAGTCGTGCCGGCTGAATGCCGATACTACCTGGGGGTCGACTGGTCATTCCCACACTTCGCCTCCTCACCTTGAAAGCGCGGGGACCGAGAGCGTTCAACTCGGAATGGCCTTCCGACTTGGGCGCGCTCGATGTTCCTCTTGACGCGCGCGTGACGGGGGACTCAATGGGGGCGATCCAGGCGAGAGGGCATCACCCATGGCATGTGTTGATCGGGCTCTGGCTCGTCCTCGCCTGGCCTGGCATTTCCTCGGCTCAGGCCCCACCGCCGCCGACATCCAATCCGACAGTCGCCTCTCCCGCATCCATCTCAGCGGACGCCTCCGAGCCGGAGAGGCTTCGGAGAATGGAAACGACAATTGAGCTGCTCCTCCGCAAGGTCGACGAGAACGCTACCCAGAATGCGGAGCTCTTGCGTCAGAATTCCGAGTTGATGCGTCAGAATGCGGTGCTTTCCAGTCGGGTTGACCAGCTCAGCGAAATCTCCGGGATCGGGACCGCGCCCGTGCCTCAGCCCGGCAACCGCCCCGCGCGCGACTCAGCGGGGGAAGCCTTTATCCCCTCGTCCGGCGGCGGGTCGAAAGCGAGCGGCGGCGATCCCACCTCATCCGCACGCGCCCAGGAGGTTGGCAACCTCCACCTCGGCAAGCTGCCGATCAAATCCGTCTACGACTTCGACAATGACGGATTCCTCTGGTCGACGCTCGACGACGAGGTCACCTTCGGCGTCCGCGCCATGACGCAACTCGAGAGCCGGGTCTATCAGCAGAAGGACCAGTACCCGGTCAGCAGCGGCTTCTACAACCCCCGCACTCGCATCTACTTCTATGGCCACATGAGCAGGCCGATCTCGTA
>NZ_JAALJH010000136.1 GCF_011064615.1 Aquisphaera insulae
ATAGGATTGGGGTGAGAGAGGGCTCGGGACGGAAGCGGGGCGATCGACGGCAGGGGCCACTGTCGGCCGTTCCCCCGTCCTCCTCGCCCCGCGCCCCTCGTCCCTCGCCCCTTCCCGAATCAGCCTCGGAACTTGGTCTTGGGCCGGGCGGCCATAATTTCGTGGATGGTGTGCATGATGTTGTAGGCGGTGAGCTCGCAGAGGAGCTTCGTCACCTCGCCGTGGATCTTCTCGGGGAGCTCCGGCTCGACCTTCTTCATGAGCTCGACGAGGCGTTCTTCCTGGGCCTTCAGCTCGTGGGCCTCGATCTTGCCGTCGGCCATGGCCTCCATGAAGCCGGTCAGGCGGGTCGCGTAGTCGTTGATCAGCGGCGCGTCGGTCGCCTCGTCGAACCAGTGCAGCTTCCCGTGGTCCTTGCTCATCGTTCCGCCCTTCGGATTCTCGAACTGGGATTCGTCAGGTTCATTTCCGGTGGAGACGTCGATCTCAATCCTCGATCAGTTGCTTGATCTTGGCGACCCGTTCCTGGAGCCGGGCCCGCTCGTCGGGCTTCTTGAGGCGTTCCCTCCAGTCCTCCGGGAGGAAGGTCATGGAGGTGCACTCGAGGACCGCCGCCAGCTCCTGCTTCTCCTTCTCCAGCCCTTGCGCCGAGGGGACGAACTCGTCGATGGCCTTCTTCAGGTCGTCGGCGGTGATCTCCTCCCGGTTCTGGATCAGGGCGCCGCGCTTGGCGATCAGGACGATGCTCTCGATGTCGGCTCCGCTCAGCCCCCGATCGGCCAGGCCGGCGGGGAGGAGGTCCGGGTTGACGGGTGCCTTGTTCTTCCTCCCCATCACCTTGAACATGTACCGGACCTCCGCGTCGTCGCGGGGGTTGAAGAGCGGCAGGTGGACCTCGGCCCGCCCCTGTCGCTTGAGGTCGATAGGGAGCAGGTCGGGCCGGCTGGTCAGCAGCATCCAGATCAGCTTGCCGCGATAGCGGGTGTCGCCCATCTGGCTGGCGATCATCGAGAAGACGCGCCCGGACGTGCCGGAGTCGCCGCCGGACTCGCGATTGCCGAGCGCCGCGTCGGCCTCGTCGATGACCACCACCACGGGCCCCATGGCGCGGAGCACGTTGAGGAGCTGCTCGAGGTTCCCCTCCGTCTCGCCCACGTACTTGGAGCGGAAGTTCTTGAGCTTGACGCAGGGGACGCCGACCGAGCCGGCGAAGCACTCCGCCAGGTAGGTCTTGCCGGTGCCGACCGGGCCGCAGATGAGATAGCCCATGGCCGTGGCGTCGAGACGACCCTCCGCGAGCAGCTTGGCGTCGTCGACCAGGCGCTGGCGGACGCCGTCGTTGCCGACGAAGTCGTCGAGCGTGTGGGGGGGCTCGACGAATTCCACGAGGCCGCGGGCCTGCCTCTCGATGAGGCCCTTCTTGAGGACCTTCAGGCTGCCGGCGTCGAGCTTGATCCCCGACTTCTCGGCGCGGGCGAGGAGCCGCTCCAGGCTCACCAGGCTGAGGCCGCTGGTCAGCTCCGCGAGCTGCTCCGGGGAGAAGTCGGTGAGGTTGCCGAGGTGCCCGTCGCGGCCGTCATACCAGGCCGCGAACGCCTTGCGGGCCGCGGCATCGGGCATGGGGACCTCGATCGTGGCGACCTGGGGGCTGCCGACGAGCCGCTCGTTGAGCTCGCTGAGGCGGTCGCAGAGCATGCAGATGGCGATGTTGCTCCGCTTGATGTACGGGCTCTGCGCCCAGGCGAGGAACCGGACCAGCCGCGTGCCCAGGGTGGCGGCCATCTGGGAGAGTTCCATCGTCGGCATCAGGAACTGCGCGTGGTCGAAGAGGACCGCCACGTTGACCCGCCGCGCCGGGTCATCCTCGAGCGTGTTCTTCTGGAAGAGCTGGTCGAGGAGGGCGAGGATCGCGTCGGGATCCTTGGGCCAGAGCTTGGGCTCGCCGATCCGCTCGGAGACAGGGCCGAACATCTTGCGGAGCTTCTCCCGATCCGTGCCGGCGGCCATCCTCAGGCCGTACGAGAGGTCGTGGATCAGGACGATGTCCCAGCTCCCGAAGAGCTGCGTCGCCAGGAAGTCGGGGACCGAGCCGTACGTCCCCGGCGCGGCGTCGTCCTGCTTGACGACGTCGTTGACGTTGCCGTGGAGGATGAAGACGCAGGTCGTCCCCGCGAAGTACTGCTGGGCGAACTCCCTGGCCCAGCCGGGATACCACCGCGGCACCAGGTCGTCGTAGGCCGGGACGATCGCGGGGCCGCCGGGCGGCGGCGTGGCGGAGGTCGGGGCGGCCTGTTCGGACGGGGGATTCCCCTTGACCACGGTTCGGACTCCGGAGGTTTGACGGCCGACGTCGGGGACGAGAACAAAGCAGCGATCGTGGATACGAAGGCGGGCCGCGTCCCACCTCGGTGGCGCGGGGCGCGGCCCGGCGTGGGCCTCGCGTTCAGATCTCCGGCAGCGGCTCCAGCGCCTTGGTCGCGGGGCCGAGCTGCCTGGTGGACTGGGCGGTGGCGGGCGTGGCCAGGCCCATCTCCTTCTCGAAGTCCTTGAGCGCGTCCTCGGCCATGGTCTTCTCGACGGCGATCTCGCGCTTGACGTCCTCGACGCCCTGGCCCGACAGGTCGGCGGAGACCCGCACCCGGGCGCGGTTCTTGTCGATCTGGCTCTGGATGATGTCCTCGGCCTGGCCGAAATCGGTCGTGACGTCGAAGTTGAACTGGTTGGCGAGCTGCGACATCTCGGCCTCGGCGCGGCTCATCTTGAGGTCGGCGTCGTACTTGGTGATCTTGTGCTTGACGTCCTCGAGCTTCTCGACGGCGTGCTTGATCTTGAGCAGGTTGTTGTTGTACGCCTGCTCGTGGAGGCCGAGCTGACGCTCGTTCTCCTCGAGGTCCCCCTTGGCCCGCTTCAGGTCGAGGGCGAACTTGGCCGCGGTCTCGCGGTCGCCGGCGGTGAGGTACGCCTTGATCTTGGCCTCGAGCGTGGAGACGACCTTGCGCTGGCCCTCCACCTGGCGGGTGACCCGCTCGACGAGCGCCCGGTACTGCGCCAGGCCCTCGCGGCCCTCGCGGAGTTGATCGACGGACCGGTCGTACTCGTATTGCATCTGGGCGATCGGGTCATACCCGCTGAACATGTTCGCCAGCTTGTTGAACTGAGCCGCGATGGCCTTCCAGAGTTTGCCGAAGATCATGGTTCACCTGTGTCCGACCCTGTGACGATTTCCCGACGACGCTCAATATGGTAGTGAAGAATCCCTGCATTTTCCACGAGGCCGGCGACGGCCCCCGGCCGACGACCGCGGCCTACCATCCTCCTTCCGCGGTCCCGGTGGACCAGGAACCCGTGGCGGTCCCCGCCCGGTCCCTCGCGGGCGGGGCGGATTCGCCGCGGGGGGCCGCCGCGGGCATGCCCCCGACGCGGAAGACCGGCCCTCCCCCCAGCGGCAGGTCGTAGGCGCGGCTGCGGGCCGCCGACGCGGCGAGCTGCCTCATGAAGGCCTGCTGCGCGGCCTCGGCATAGGCCTGGCGGATCTGCTGGATGGCGGCGGCGGCCGTCCGGATCGACTGCTCGTAATCCTGCGACTGGTAGAGCTGCTGCGCCTGGGCCACCTGGCCCTCCGCGCCCACGGTCCCCATGGTCACCCCCATGGAGAAATAGCCGCGAGCCTTGCGCATCATCCGGGCGGCCTCGGCGATCTCCTGCTCCGCCTGGCGGGCCAGGCGGATGTCCTCCTGCGCCAGCCGCTCCGAGTAGGCGAGATCCTGGGCCGCCCCGCGGACCAGCTCCAGGCAGCGTACCCATTCGCCGTTGGCCCCCCCGGCCTCCGCCGCGCGGAGCGAGCTCTCGGCATTCCGATAATGCTGGTTGGCGGCCAGCCGGTCCTCCTCGTGGCCGGCGAGGAAGGCGCCGACGCGGCTCGCCTCGCGGCGGACCCGCTCGACCTCGTCGTTGTATTGCTGGTAGGCCCGGACGTCGGCCTCCGCCTGGTTCCGCGCCGCCGCGAACTCGTCGAGGGCGCGGGCCAGGACCTGGCGGGCCGCCGGCCAGTCCGGGCGGGCCTCGCGCATCAGGGCCACGGCCTGATCGCGCGACTTCCTGGCCGACGCGAACGTCCCCCGGGCCACCGCGCCGATCGCCTGATCATGCTGGCCGAAGTAGCGATCGGTCGCGTGCTCCGTCTCGTCGAGGGAACGAGCCCCCTGCTGACAGTCGGCCCGGATCGCCTTGAGGGCATTGAGCTGCTCGGCCACGCCGTTCATGAGCCGGAAGACGGCACGCTGCTCGTCGGCCAACTGGCCCAGCAGCCGCTCGCCCAGCAGGTACTTCTGCGCCTCCGGGGTGGCCGCGGCGGCGGCCTCCGCGGCCTTGCGATCGAAGCTCTCCAGCAGGCCCCTCGCCTGGGCCAGGTTGCCGGCGACGGCCTGGAAGGAGCCCGGCGCGAACTCGCGATTGAGCTCGTCCTCGAAGGCCGCATACTGGCCCACGGCTTCCCGCAGCCGCTGGGTCTCGCGGACCCGTTCGGGCTGGTCCTTCTCGCAATGTTCGCGGGCCTTCAGGACCGAGTCGAACGTCTGGCGGGCCTGATCGAGCGACTCGTGGGCCCCCTTGAGCTGCTCCAGGGCCACCTTCGGATCGCCGTCGTGGACGGCCCGGCGAAGCTGCTCCAGCCGCTGGTATGTCTGGGCGATCGGATGATCCGGGTTGCCCCCATCCTCGTCGAGCCGCAGCCCCTGGCTCCGCCGAGAGCCGACCTCCTCCCCGAGGACCTTGAGCGCGTCGCTGACCTTCCGCCCGTCCGCGAAGCTCTCCAGGATCTGCTCGATCCGATCGCGGAGCGCCACGGCTCGCTGCCGGGTCGACTCCAGGCTGCGGCGGGCCCCGATCGGGTCCGGGACGAGGATCTTGCCGGCCTTCTCGGCCTCGCCGGCCACGCCGTCGAGCTCGGGCTTGTAGGGGACCGTCGGCAGCCCTTCGTGCGCGACCTTCTCCACGCGGTCGTCGATCTCCGAGCGGCTCTTGCCCACGGCGTCCGCCTCGGCCCGGGCGTCCTCGTGCGACCGATTGAGCACGTCCATGCTGGCCGCGCACGCCTTCGCCTCCTCGTCGATCTTCTCGAAGGTCTTCGAATCGGAGACGAGCTGCTCGGCCTCCTTCATCTTCTGGGTGCCCAGGGCCGAGTCCTTCTTCGCCAGCGCCTCCGCCTTGTCGAGGACGTCCATGACCTCGAGCCAGCGGTCCCAGAGGCCGGTGAGGTGCGTCTGCGTCTCCTCGTAGTAGGCGAGGGTCTCCCCGGACATCGGCTCCTTGAAGTCGGCATCCTCGACGGGGAGCTTCTTGAGCCTCGCCTTGAGGGCGTCGAGCCGGTCCATGACGTCCACGGCCTTCTTCTTGTACTCCTTGATCTTCCCCTCGACGCTGTTCCGCGTCCGCCGCCGCGCCAGCCAGATCAGCCCGGCCATGATCAGGCCCACGGCCAGCAGCGAGGCCAGGAGCGCCATGACGGCCTGGCCGGTCGTCTCTCGGCTCGAGACCGCCTGTGCCGGCGTGCCGACAACGGCGGGCGTGCCGGCCGTCGCCTGCTCCGGGGCAGGCGGGAGCGGGAGCGGGACGGCGGGGAAGAGGGCCGTCCCCGTCTCCACGGCCCTGGTGCCGCTGTCGGTGCGGGCGATCTCGTTGTTCACGGCCGCCAGCAGGGAGGCGATCGCCTCGGGGTAATTCTGCTCGCGGGCGAAGGGGGCGAAGTCGCTGCCGATGAGCGACTCGAGCCGGGCTTGCTCCATCCCGCGGCGACGCCGCAGGTCGTTCCCGGGGTGGATGGCGACCCGCCGATCGTCGACGGCCACCAGCGCGAGGACCGACCGATCCGGATCCAGCTTCAGCCCCTTCGCCTCGGCCTGGCCGCGCCAGGCCCGGACCAGCTCGTCCAGGTAGCGGCCCGCCGCATCCGGCCCCTCGCCCGCGGATCGGACCACGATCGCGAAGTAGGTCTGCGGCGACGACCGCTCCAGCTCCTTGATCGCCCGGGCCACGGCCCCGTAGTCCCCGTCGACCCCGGCGACATAGAGCCGATCCCCCGTGTATTCCGGGACCGGTGTCTTCTCCGCCCCCCAGGCCATCCCCGCCGCGCCCATCATCGCGCAAAGGGCAACTACGCGTCGCAGGGCCCGCCGAGGAGTCCGCGAATCCACGATCATGTGCTCAGATCCCCCCGATGATCGTCCCGCCGGGACGGCCGCGAATCACGCCGTTGATGCGGCCCATCTCCGCCGGTCCGGTTTAGCAAAAGCCGCGCCCCGCGGGAGTCTTCGCTCCCGGGCATCGGTTTCTTGGACGGTCTCTCGGGCTCGTTCCGATCGCCCTCATCCCGGTTTCGTAAGTGCCCCGCGATGATACTCGAACCGATTCTTGCAAGGCCACCATCCAGTCGGTACGGCGGTCGGCCTGAAGTCTCACCCCGCCCGGCTTCGATCGGGATCGTCAGGCCGCGAATCGCTATGTCGTGCTAGGATTCATAAGGGCCATATTAACCAAGAATTAAGCCATACTTGATCCCTAGGTCCGTCACGGCTGGTGACATCCTCGTAAGCATGAGTGAGAAGAGTGAAACCGTGGGGTGAGCGATCTCGATTCCGGTCTCTTTCAAGGAAAGTGGAAATCCACGGGAGGCCAGGTTGCTCCTCGTGATCAACGTTCTAGGTTCTAGGGTGAGAGACCCCGAAGGGTGGGGGGGGCCGATGGCGTTCCCGCTCGACACTCGTCGCGGAAGCCTGGTCGGCGAGAGGATTGCCGCGATCCTGGGAGGCGCAACGATGAATCCCCCGATCCGCGTGGTTTGCGGGAGTTGCTTGCGGAGCGTGGAGATCGGCTCGCGTGAAGGCTCGGCGCCGGGCGGCGGCCTCTGCCCGTTCTGCGGCGAGCCGGTCGACAGCGAGTCCCCCGGCACGGTCTCCCGGGCTCGGATGGACGAAGAGACGGCCCGCGGGGGCGAGGCTTCGCCGTCGAGCTGGGCGGGGATGTGGAGTCGCGGCTCGCTCGGCTCGCTCGGCCGGTTCCAGCTCCGGGAGCGGCTCGGCGACGGCGGCTTCGGCGAGGTCTACCTGGCCTTCGACCCGAGGCTGGACCGCGACGTCGCCATCAAGGTCCTGAAGCAGGCCAACCCGACGGAGCGGGTGATGGAGCGGTTCTTCCGCGAGGCCCGCGCCGCGGCCCGGCTCGACCATCCCAACATCGTCGCCGTCCACGACGCCGGCTTCGACAACGGCCGATGCTGGGTGTCCTTCCACCTGGTCAGCGGCCGTCCCCTGAACTGGTATCGCGACCACCATCGGCTCGACCCGCCGACCGCCGCGCGGATCCTCCGGGAGCTGACCGATGCGGTGGACCACGCCCATCGCCAGGGCGTGATCCATCGCGACCTCAAGCCGAGCAACGTCCTCATCGACGACCTGGGCCGCCCCCGGCTCATCGACTTCGGCCTCTCCCGGCGGTCGGACGTCGAGTCCAGCCTCACCCGCGACGGGGCCATCGTGGGGACGCCGGCCTACATGAGCCCGGAGCAGGCGATCGGCCAGAGCCGCCTCGTCGACGAGCGGAGCGACGTGTTCAGCCTGGGGGTCATGTTCTTCGAGATGCTCTGCGGCCAGCGCCCGTACCCCGCGTCGGGATCGGGGAATTACTCCGAGATCGCGACCGGCCGCAAGTCCTCGGCGAAGTCGCGTGCCCCGTCGGTGCGGGCCCTCAATCCCGCCGTCCCGTCGGCCCTCGACCGGATCTGCCAGCGAGCCATCGCCCAGGACCCGGCCGATCGGTATCCGTCCGCCAGGGCGCTCGCCGACGACCTGGACGCCTGGCTCTTCGACCACCGCAAGGCGACGAGGCCGCGCGGCCGCGCCCTCGCGATGGTCGCCGCCGGCCTGCTGGCCTGCCTGGTCCTCGGCACGGGGCTGCATGCCGCGTACTCGCGGGGGGATCGCCGGCCGACGACGAAGGCCGAGGATGGCGGGGGCACGGGCCCGGCGGCGATCAAGGCCCTCCTCGAGGCGTCGAGCCCGTCCGACGAGGTCCCAACCGCTGCCGGGCCGGCGCCGCCGGCGAAGCCGAAGGCCGCGATCCCCTCCGCGCGATTCGTCGGCAGCACCCACTCCGGCAAGTTCCACCTGCCGACGTGCAGCAGCGTCACTCAGATCACCGACGGCAACCTGATCGCGATCGAGAGCCCTGAGGACGCCGCCGCCAGGAACCTGAAGCCGTGCGGCATCTGCAAACCCCTCTCCTCCAACCGCGGAAAGAAGTCCTGACAGACCCGCGTCGTCGGGACATGCCCGGTTCCCGGATCCTCCGGCCCCTCAACCCTCGTCCCGTTCCTCTGTTGTCGGCCCCGCCGCCCGGGCCATACAATCGCTCCCGTCACGTTAGAGTCCCTCGCGAAGCGATCGGGAGCCATCGATGTCGCACGATCCCTCGAACCCGGCCACGCACGGCCCCCAGGCCGCGCCTCGGGCGCAGCCGACGCACGGCCACCGGCCGGGCGCGTCACAGCAGACACCCGCCACCCTCGTGCCGGAGACGGGCTGGCACTTCCTTCACCTCTTCTATCGGATCGATCGCGAGCGGCTCCATCGCCTTGACGCGGAGCGACGCGAGGCGGGCCGACGCGACCTCCTCGCGGCCCTCGCCGCCAGGGCGCCGGGCTCCATCGAGCAGCTCCAGTGCTTCGCCGTCCCGGGTCACAAGGCCGACTTCGGGGTGGTCCTCGCCGGGCCGGACCTGAAGGCGGTCCACGGCGTCCAGATGGCCATCCAGGCCTCGGCACTCGGCCCCGCGATCGTCCCCGCCTACTCCTTCTACTCGCTCACCGAGGTCTCGGAGTACGTCCCCGACGCCGAGGAATACGGCCGGATCCTCCGGGAGCGGGAGAACGTCGATCCCGAAAGCCCCACGTACAAGGCCAAGGTCGCGGCCTATTCGGAGCGGCTCGGGCCGATGAACCGCCAGCGCCTGACACCAGACTTCCCGGACTGGCCCTGCCTCTGCTTCTACCCGATGAGCAAGATGCGCAGCGGCGACCAGAACTGGTATCTCCTGCCGTTCGAGGAACGCTCGGAGCTGATGGCCCAGCACGGCCGCAGCGGGATGAAGTTCGCCGGCAAGGTCTCCCAGGTCATCACCGCATCCACCGGGCTCGACGACTGGGAATGGGGCGTGACCCTCTGGGGCCGCAATCCGCTCTATCTCAAGGACATCGTCTACACGATGAGGTTCGACGAGAGCTCGGCGAAGTACGCCCTCTTCGGCGACTTCTACTTCGGCTATCTCCTCCCGCCGGAGGAGCTCCTGGAAACGATCCGATTGTGAGTCCGCCCGATCATGAGACCCGGGCGGGCGCGAGCCCGGCCGACCTGGTGCTCGCCAGCACCTCGCCCTATCGTCGCGAGCTGCTGGCGAGGCTGGGCATCCCCTTCCGCTGCGTGCCGCCGCCGTTCGACGAGTCCGCCTTCCCGAGGGAGGGCCTCGCCCCCCGGGCGCTGGCGGAACGGCTGGCGGAGGAGAAGGCCCGGAGCGTGGCGGCGATCGAGCCGGACGCGGTCGTCATCGGCTCCGACCAGCTCGTGGCCATCGACGGCGAGGTCCTGGGCAAGCCCGGTACGCCCGACCGTGCCATCGACCAGCTCGCCAGGCTCTCCGGGAGGACGCACGAGCTGCTGACGGCCGTCGTGGTGACCTCTGCGGGGGGCGTGGAGCGATACCTGGACCGGACCCGGATGACGATGCGCGCGCTCGACCGCGCGGCGATCGAGCGCTACGTGGCCGCGGATCGGCCGTTGGATTGCGCCGGGAGCTACAGGCTGGAAGATCGCGGCATCGCGCTGTTCGAGGCGATCGAGGGCGAGGACTACACGGCGATCGTCGGGCTCCCCCTGATCCGGCTGGTCACGACCCTACGCGGCCTGGGCTTCCTCGTCCCGTGACGAAGGCCCGGGGCCGGGCTGCGCCGGCCGAGGGGACGCCGCGATCAGGGCTCGTCGTCGTAGCCGTCGCGCGACTTGACGCCGAGGACGCGCTCGATCGATCGGACCAGCTTCTCCATCGCGAACGGCTTGCGGATGTAGTCGCGGACGCCCAGCATCTCGGCGTAGGCGCGGTGCCGGCTCCCCTCGTTGCCGGTGATCATGATGGTGGGGATCAGGCCCCCCGGCCGGCTCTTGAGCTTCTCGAGGACGAGGAAGCCGCTCTTCTTGGGCATCATCATGTCGAGGATGAGCAGGTCGGGGTTCTCGCGCTCGGCCACCATCAGTCCGGAATTGCCGTCGCGGGCGACGAGGACGCGGAAGCCCTTGTTCTCGAGGATGGTGCGCATGGACTCGATGATCTCGTGATCGTCGTCCACGAGGAGGATGGTTCGCTGTTGAGGAGGCATGGTGTGATACCCACGAGGCTAGGGGCCCAGGGAACGTGCGGGCCGTGTGCAGATGGATCGATCATATCCCGCACGCCGGCCAGGGACAAGGGGGCCGGAGGCCGGCCGATCCATATATCGAAAATTGTGAATTCTCAGAAAAAAGGCGTGCCCTCGCGGCGGTGCAAAAGGCGGCTGAGCCCTTCCAAAGGGCCCCGGCACGGGGCCATAATCTATTGTTGAGTGCTCGGGGCGGGGTGGGACCAGGTCGACGGCGAGGCACCCGCCGCGAGGCGGGGCGAGAACTCCCGGGCCGTTCAGAAAGGATGGCGGGGCGATGAGACCTTGGATCGGCTGGATGACCGGGGCCGGGCTGGCCGCGGTGTGCTTGATGGCCGTCGGCTGCGGCGGTAGCGACGTGCCGGACCCGGGCTCGGATGACGCGGCGGCCAATGAGGGGGCCCCCCCCGCGGCCCCGCAGGGCGAGGAGCCGCCGGCGGCCGTCGCCGCCGCGCCGGCACCGGCCGCCCCGGGCGGCCCCGCCCCGGCCGCAGCCCCGGCACCGACCCCCGCTGCATCGAAGTCAGCCGGGACCGACAAGCCGGCCGACGAGTCCGTGGCGGCAGCCGCACCGGACGCCGCACCGGGCAAGTCGGAAGGGGATTCGACGACCGCCGAGATGCTCCGGCTGGCGACCGCCAGCCAGCCCCCGCCGGCGTCCTCCGCCGGCCCGGAAAACGGCCCGGGCGCGGGCGGGCCGCAGGCCGGCTTTCCCGGCGCCGGAGGCGGCTCCGACATGGCCGCCCGGATGAGGCAGGGCATGAGTTCGGGCGGGCCCGGCGGCAGCGCCGGCGCACCCATGATGTCCTCGGGCGGGCCCGGCGGCAGCGCCGGCGCCCCCATGGCCTCGGGCGGGCCCGGCGGCAGCGCCGGCGCACCCATGGCCTCGGGCGGGCCGGGCGGCAGCGCCGGTTACCCGGGAGCCGGCGGCGGGGGTGCCGAGTCCGAGATGAGGGCCCGCATGCAGGGCCAGCGGAACAACGGACCGGGAGGCGTGCCCAGCGGCTATCCCGGCGCCGGCGGTGGCCCCGGAGGCAGCAACGGTGCCCCCATGGCCGGCATGATGGGCATGAGCCCGGGAGCCGGTGGCGGCGGCCAGGACAACGGACCGGCCACGACCGAAACCCCCGAAGGTGCCGTCCATGCGTTCCTCAACGCCGTCAAAGCCAAGGATCGCGACAGGCTCACGGAGGCGACCGCCATGCACGCCGCCCAGAGCGGCAATCCCACCGAATCGATCAGCCCCAAGAACGTGGAGTTCTTCGGCAAGATCCTCGACGGCAGCATCTCCGACTCCGACCTGGATGACCTGGCCAAGAAGCTGGACGGATACCAGATCGGTGGTGTCAATGCCGTCAAGAGCACGGGCAAGATCGGAATCTATATCCAGAAGCAGAGCGAAGACGGAGACTTGCATCGGCGGACGCTCACCGTCCGCAAGGAGAAGAAGGGCTGGGGCGTCATGGACATCGGCGCCGAGACCCTCTTCAAGGGCATGGGCGGGCAGCGGCGGAACACGAACCGGAGATGAGATGACCCCCGCTCTCCCGACCACGTCCTCTCAGCCAGCCTGCCGCAAATCCTTGTGATCGAACACCCTGTGTCCCGGGGAGGCTCGGATTGGAGCTTCCCCGGGACATTGGCTTTCCCGTCTTCGACAGGGTGCATTGAAAGAACGACCCTTGTAACTCTTCCAACGATCCGGACCGGATTCGCCGCGGAATCCCGGATTTTCCTCAAGATTTCCCCTTGAGCTGCCGGGAATTCGACGATTCACGGGCCCCAGGATCGTTTGGTACGGAGAATGCGTTACCACCCCTCCAGCCTCATCGGGAATGCCCGATCATCTCGGCCTCGATTCCCATCTCCGGTCTCTCCACACAGGAACCAAGGAAGGAGCCTGTCTGGCATGTTCGTCTCCAGGATCGATCTCTGCGCCGTGCTCGAAGCACTCGTGGTCTTCTTCCAGGTCTGCGGCGTCATGGGACTCTGCGTGAATCGGCTCATGCCCAGGTCCGCCTGGTGCTATCGGGGGAAGATCGGCTTCATCGTTGCCCTCTTCGGCCTGGGGATCGCCGGGGCCCTCTGCGGCCGGCACGATTCCGAGTTCGCCCTCTTTGCCGGCGGGACCATGACCGTCCTGCTCATCGGCATGACCATCGGCAACAGCACGATCGATGCCACCGATCCCACCCCGAGCTACGCACGGACCGAGGCGGCCTGATTCGGGGACCTTTTTTCGTCCCGCAAATCCTTTCAAATCCGTGACTTGGACTCCTCGGGGCGATTCCGCCCCGTTTTTTTTTCGCCCGCCATTTGACCGCCTCCAAACCGCGCGCCATATTTCCGCGACGATCAGAGTGTCCGCGGATCGGCGCGTCCCGCCCCATCACCTCGACGCACACCCAGAGCCGTGCCTCTCCCGGCCTCAGCAGCCTTGCTCCCGTCGTGACAGTCGGTGGTCGGCGCTCGCCCGCTAGCCGCAGGACTGACGCGATGCAGGGAAGGGAGCAAACCAGTAAGTAGCCTCAGGCCAGATCATCCTCCGACCCGACCGGCGTGTCCCGCTCGCCGATCGCCTCGAGAATGAGTCGGATTCATGCGGGAGAAGGACTTTCCCATGATGGTTGGACTGAAACGGATTTCAACCGTGGTCGGGCTCTTCGCGACGACGGCCACGCTGGCGTTCGGCCAGGGGACCTCGACCAATCCGAACCAGACGACGGCGGACTCGGTGGCGGGCGCCCTGCGGTCCAGCCGGACCCTCTCCGGGTCCCGCATCGAGATCGACGCCCAGGACGGCGTGGTCAGCCTGACCGGCACGCTGGCCTCTCCGGCCCTCAAGGCCGAGGCGGTCGCCCGCGCCCAGCGGGTTGCCGGCGTCCGCGGCGTCGTCGATCAGATCCGCGTGGCCGACCAGACGGTCCGCACCGTCCAGTATCAGCCCCAGCAGGTCGCGATGGGCCACCTCCACGGCGGCGGCACCGTGATCAACGGCGGCACGACCGGCGGGATCGTCAGCGGCCCGGCGGCCGGCGGATTCGCCAGCGGCCCGGCGGCCGGCGGATTCGTCAACGACGGCGGCCCGCTCCCCGAGGGCCCGGCGGGCGGCGGCAGCGCCGGCGGCGGTGCGGCCCCGGGCGCCCCGAACTACGCCTGGCCGAGCTACGCCCCCTACCCCAACTTCTCCGCGGTCGGCTACCCGACGGCCTACCCCTGGCAGGCCTGGCCGAACATCGGCCCCTTCTACCCCTACCCGGAAGTCCCCCTCGACTGGCGAGCGGTGACCCTCCGCTGGGACGACGGGATCTGGTGGCTTGACTTCAAGAAGCACTACACCCGGCCGTTCTTCACCCCCTACCCGTTCGGCCTCTTCGCCTACTGAGAAGAAGAACCGAACGGCGGGCTGACGAACCCCGCCTCGCCTCGACATGACCGATCGGCGTCCTCTCGGATGCCCCACCGCGACGGCCGCCCTGGAAACCCCCGGGCGGCCGTCGTCGTTTCGGCTCTTGAATCCGGGATAACGGCAGGGTGCGGTCGTCTCCCCGATCCACCTCCACCTGATTAGTTCACCCCGCCTGCTGTGGGGAATCGGGATGTCCCCGTGGCCCTCTCCCTCTCGCATCCACCAACTCCCTCAGATGGAAGCATACGCCGCCGCGTCGAATCGAGAGTAACCCAGACCCTTCAGACACCTGAGAGCAATCGCTATGTACCCTTCGAAGTCTGCCCCTTTCGGTCGTCCCATGGGCTAGCTCCGCGGGTGGTGGTTGGGGACCAACCCCCGACGATAGCCGACGTGGCAAGGATGGCTTTACCGAACGCTTCCTCCGCACTCCATCACCGTGCGGAGGCGGACAGGCACGCCGGTGATCGGGGCGGGCGATGTCTGCCCCATCTGGGGTGAGAAGCTGGCCAGGCATCACCCAATCGCGATATCGGTTCCCGGCACATTTGACTCCCTTGACACCTCTGACTCCCCTGGTTCGTGGGCCTCTTCCGGGAGGTGGCTCAGCCCATCCGAGGTTTCTCCTTCACCTGGCTCGGCCCTTTCTCGAGCAGCGAAAACACGTATCCAAACGCCAATCCGGTCACCACTCCAACCACACTGTGAACTTGCACATTTGTAGCTCCAGATCCCATGCAATGTCCATACAAGCCCCCCGCGTACGCGAGCGGGCAGGTGAAGAGCAAGACCCAGGACTTTCGGGTTATCCCGAGGATTGACACTAGTAAGAACATGAGATTAATCACGCTGTCCAGCGAAGGGAAATTGACCACGCTAAACAACGCAGCCGGAATACCTCCTGCCAGGAACAGGACTATCCTCATCGCCCCCCAAGCACCGCCTGGATTGCTAGAGTCACCTTTTTCGCAATTCGAGGTCCATTGCATAGGTTACTCCTGCCATCATCCGTAGCACGACTCAAAGAAACTCTCGACACGATCAATGAGAGCATCAGCACTCTTGCTCGCGCCCAATCTAGTGGTCCGCCCGGACAGTCGAACCAGGCGATGGTCTAGCTCTTTAATATGAGGCCTGCCTGTGACTTCCAGCAATTGGTTTACAATCATGATTTCGCATGGCAACAGATCAAATGGAGGATCCGTAAACTCTGGTTTCCGACCCCTTCCAGAATCAGAGATATTCATTAACTGGTAGTCACACATAGATGCCATCATTTCCATCGGCACACCACCAATTCTTGATATCGATTCAAGAACACCAACATATGGATCTCTGAGCTGACCTGAGGATTCCAGTCGCCTGTTCTCGGCAAAGTCCAAGCAAGCCAAGACAAAAGGTTCAAATCGCCGCCTCTGCCAGAATTTCTCATCAATCGCTCCAGGCTCCGCCGCGGCTCGCCTGAGCACGGCTCCTGCGATCCCTGCCCATGCATCACTAGAGCAAACCAGGCAGGCGGCGCGACTTATATGATTTGTCAGATTCATGCGTTTGACTAACGGTGACACAAAACACGCATGAGCACGTATCTTTAGTGACCAACCCCAGTAATCGAACGCCCGTGCGACCTGCGACTCCCAGTCACCGCTGCCATCCGCGGCGTCCAAAATCCCCCGGACACCGTATACGGTTGCGAGACCATCGAGGCAATCAGTGAGCACCAGACAAGCCTGCGGCGAACCATCTGCGAACTCCTGCTCAATGTATCGAAGCTCGCGTTGCTCGATTCGGTCACCGTTATTGGCTAGCCACTCCCTGTGATGCTGAAGCTGAAGGCCAACAGAGTCTTGAGACATAGATCACCTCATCTAGACCATGGAGATCTGCGCATCACGCGATTGAGTATGTCGACGCCGATGACGTTTCCGCTCACCTTCAAAGGGTCACGTTGGAGCTCGCGGAGGAATTCTCGAGCCAAGCCCTGTGTTGCGGCATCGAGATTGCGATAACGCCCCGGGCAGCTCGAAGGGGACGGGGCAGCTCGAACGGCGATTCACGCCTCCCAGGGAAGCGGGACCTTTGTGTGCAAGCTCATATCAGGATCTTGCTGAAGCACCTTCTCCCGCTGGAACGGCCAACCGTCGGCACCAAGTTCTCGGCC
>NZ_JAALJH010000137.1 GCF_011064615.1 Aquisphaera insulae
GAAGATCGGGGGCCTCCAGCTCAACAATTCCCCATGTCAAGGAGTGGCGTCGCGAATCTCCCGGCGCGCGCTTCCGCCGGATGAACCTGGAATATTCGGGTGGAATGGCGGGGTACAGGTGCTGGAGCTTGATCCGACCGTGAACGGTCATGAACCTCGATTTCACCCCGACCTAGGAGAGATCGGTGGCCACGGGGGAGATCGGTGGCCACGCACTCATGGGGAATAATCGGGGAAGTCCGAGAGCCAGAGGCATCGCGAGTTCGACACGCCGACAGGTCGGAAATCATCCATCCTCCCCAAGATTCCGATCGTGGATGCGCGGCCACGGCTCCCTGCGTGGCCACTGAATCTCTGATTCCTCCCGGATTCCTCCGAGCCCAGTTCGGGCATACCGTGTCGAGCGGGGAGTCCGCGCGCGTCCCGATCGGGACCGCATACTCGGTCAGTATGGATCATGTATGAAGGAGGGTGTCGCAGGATTCGTTATGCCGCAGGAGGGCCAGCGTCGGGGCCGGGCGATTGAATCCGCGACAAGGGGGTCCCATGGGAGTTCGGATCGAAGCCTATGCGGTCGACGTGCCTGCCCTCGTCGACTTCCTGGCGCAACCGGTCGGCAGCGTGCTCCAGTACGTCGTCGATCATGGGACCGATCGGGAAGCCGGGGCGGTCTCCTGGTGGGAACCGGATCGCGGACCCGTCCGCGCCGTACCTGGCGACGCCGTTCTCCGGACTACCATCCCAAGAAGCGCGAGTCCGAGCCGAAGGGAAGACATACCGAATCCCGCCTCATCATGCGACCTGTTCCTGGCACGGGCGGCGAGTGAGCACGTTCGGGAGGAAAGCAGCGACGCGCTGCGCAGCCTCCTCAGAGCACTCAGCGGGTGCACGGGCATCGGCTTCGTCAAGAGGATCACGAGCGGTTACCGGAGGTGGTGGATCGGCAGTCTCCTCGACTTCACGGAGAAGAGCGGCTTGCTGACGCCGGAGGAGCTTGCCCGCTTTGCGCTCAACTGGCAGAAAGTGCTGCGCGGATACAAGTGCGGCTCGATGCTCCCGCACGCGGAAATTGATCTCAAGAGTTTCGACTTCCCCCTCATCCCGAGCGACGACCGCGGTCTGTGGATGGGAGTGTGGACGGAAGACGAGGCCCGCTTCATGATCGACCGGCTAGGCCGGATCCTCACCCTGGGACCCCGGTTCAAGGCGCCCCCGCTGCCGGAGGTCGGAATTGCTCCCGAGTCGGACGACGACTGGAATGAGTGGGTCCACGGCATGATCCGCGAATTCATGACGATCGGAGACATCCGCGGCTTCAGCCGGCTGGCAATGGTCAGTTTCATCGACAGCTAGCGGCGGCCTCGGATCGTCGGATCAAGCCATGGGATCGGTGGCCGGGGGCCGGATCGGTGGCCAGGCGCTCAAGTGGGTAGTCTGGGGAGATCGATAACCAGAGGCGTCGCGAGATCGACATGCCAACATGCCAGAAGTTATCAATCCTCTCTGAACTTGCGGCCTCGGATGCGTGGCCAATGTTACACGCGAAGTGGGGCCTCGGGATGGAGACAGTCAACGACTGACATTTCACCGACGAGTTCCCCAGGCTCGTCGGTGAGGCCGAGTTCACCGTTGGCGATCTTGCACGGAGCCACCGGATCCGTGCCGGGAAGCGAAGCTCGGGGCGCGGCGGTCATCCGCATGGGTGATTCGCTACGACGAGCTCCTACTCACTCGGAGAGACGGACTCCTTCAGCTCGGAGATCCCGTCCCGCGTCGTCCTGAGTACCAGTCCAGCACTCGTAGGGCGCGGAGTGTATTCCAACGACTGGGCTCGCCAGCCCCGCCCTCCATGTCGAATTCAGCGGGATCTCGGTGGGTGACAGCGAGCGGCCATCGGCCGTCCAGGTTTCGTCTCTCCTCCACATGGCCAATGACTTCCGCGACTCGTTCGTCCGGTTCAACATCGGCGGCTCGCAAGTAGTCGAGGCCCCTCAGCACGTCGTAATGCCAGGCGGTCGGGAACGCGAACTGCGTCCAGTCGTGATCCCCATTTCGGTCCTTGATCACCTCGCCGGTTGAGAGCCGCCGGAACATGCGACGCTCCAGGAGATACGCCTCTCCCCGCAGCCGCGCGTCCGTCACCCTGGCCGTCGCACCATTCGCTCTCTCATACTCGAGAAGTCCCTCGAGGACGCAGATCGTGGTGTGGAACGACGAGCGCACCGAGCCTCGCTCCGCCTCGCAGTTCCACCCGCCGTCCAGGAGCTGTTCGCCGAGGAGCCGTTCGAGCAGCCGGCCGCTCGGCTGGCCGAAGTAGGCGCCGAGCGACAGGACTCGGCCGTTGATGCAGGGCTCGACCTCGCCCTCGAAGAACGGCGAGTCACCGAACTCCGGCCCCCAGGTAACCTGGTCGCGGAGGAGGCCGACGGCACTGCGCGCTCGCTCGGACGCCGGGTCGAGGCCCAGTTCGCGGAGTAGCACGAAGGTGCCCAGGGTGGATTGCCACTGCGGGCACGAGCTCCCGTCCCCCCAGTTGCCATCCGATCGCTGCCGGTCCAGGAGTTTCGAACCCCAGCCCTCGGTAGCGACCCGCTCTCTCACACGGGCGATCATCTCTTCGGATTCGCCGACGACATCACGCATCACCTGCCAGCGAATCGAAGGGTCCGAATCGAGGAGCCATTGGACGACCGATTCCCTCGGCGCCGGGCCCGCTTGTCGGGGTGTCTTGGTAGCCATCGGCTTTCCGTTCCTTGGTTCGGCCAGAGCGCCTCGGCGGGCATGGGCGTGGTGTTGGTGAGTAATGCCGGTGCCGTCTGCCATAGGGCGATCGACGGCCCTCGATTTCTGGCGACGTGGGGGTATGGCCATCGAGAGGTTCGCGGCATGTCCGATTAACGAGACCGGCGATTCTCGCTCTCTTCCAACGGTCACGCCTCCGTGTACCACCTCTAGACGGTCGCACCGAACAGCCTCCCCACCAACGCCGACAGGCCCATGGCGAGCGCGCCCCAGAAAGTGACCCTGAAGGCACCCCGCCACATGATTGCGCCCCCGACACGCGCTGCCACCGCGCCTAACACGCCCAGGAGAGCGAGCGTGCTCGTGGTGACGAGGACCGCCAGCAGGGCCCGCGGGACCACAGCCGAGATCACGACCGGCAACAGGGCCCCAACGGCGAAGGACACCGCTGAGGCGAGCGCCGCTTGAAGCGGCCGCGCCGCCGTCGTGTCCGAGAGCCCGAGTTCGTCCCGGGCGTGAGCCTCGAGCGCGTCCTTGGCCATGAGTTGTTCCGCGACCTGTGCCGCGAGCGGTGGCGTCAGGCCACGGTCCACATAAATCGCCGCGAGTTCTGCTCGCTCGGCCTCCTCGTCCGTCGCAAGCTCGCGACGCTCGCGTGCAAGGTCCGCTGCCTCGGTGTCGGCCTGCGAGCTCACGGAAACATACTCTCCCGCGGCCATGGACATTGTCCCGGCCACCAGACCGGCGACGCCGGAGATGAGGACGGCGGACCGTGGGACGCCGGAAGCGGCGACACCGACCACCAAACTCGCCGTCGAGATGAGACCGTCGTTTGCCCCCAGGACGGAGGCGCGCAACCAGCCGATGTGTGTCGTTCGATGACGCTCAATGTGGTGCACTTGACCTCCCTGTATTTCTGCCGGCCGGCTCGCCCCTTCATCGTATCCCGGGGGCAGATAGGGGAGCATTCATAAATCTCGACGAGCCTAGGAAAGGTTGGGCGATGCCCTGTTGATCGGAAAGGCAAAACAGCCATTGTTCGAATCGATCCATGGCTCCTGGCGTTCTCTCCGATCCAAGGTCTCGGACGGCCATACGGCGCACACCAGGCCCACGATCGGTGGCCACACGATCGGTGACCAGACACTCGAGGGGAGTAATCTGGGGAAGATCGAAAGCCAAAAGAATCGAGAAACCAACAAGTCTACATAGTCAAGGCCCCCATATGTCCCAGGTTTCGATCTGGTTCATCCGGCCGAAGCGTGCCCCGGATGAGCGGCGGGGCAGTTCACCTCCCCCCAGGGAGTCTCTCCTCAGGGTGAGACCGTCCTTCGTAGGGTGCGTCAAGCGGAGCGCAGACGCACCGGATCGGATCGGCACCAGGATGGCGAGGATTCCCCGTTCGGGCAAGGCACAGGGACCTCAGATCGCTCGCTCGTCCACCATGCCTCGGCGGTCCGGTGCGTCTGCGCTCCGCTTGACGCACCCTACGAAAGGCTCATCCGGCGGAAGCGCGCGCGGGCTTCAGGACGACGCCAAATCCGGCTCTCCCCCTTGGTTAGAGGGGAACGATTTCTGTCTCGGCCCGCCCCGGCAAGTGAGCCCGAGACGGCATCGGGACTCGCGACGATCACCTATCGTCGCTCGAGTGCAAATGGCAAATCAAGGTTCGCCGGTGCTTCTCGAACTCGCGACACAAGCCAGGTGCATGGTGTGCCCGAACCGGCGAATCTAGACTTTTCCCATAGAACAAGTTTAGAATGTAGCTCTCCAGGGACGATCCTCCGCCGCTGGGTGAGTCGTGCTCACGGACGTCTCTCAGGCCAGTGGTCAGGTGCCAACAAGCGAGCGGGACTGGGATCAGAAGGTTAGCCAGCTTGCCCGAGTTGGGTTCGAGCGAGAGACCTCCGGCTCGGGACGAGAGAACACGGCTGATCCACCACGTTTGATCATGCGAGCGGGATCGAATGTTCCTTCGAGGAGTTCCAACCGGCGATGGATTTCGGGGTGCGAGGTGATGGGCCGAAGGACGCCGCCCGCCCGGTCGGATCGCTCGGGCACGGCGGGCGAGGGTGCCGCGGCACGCCGGCGATGGCCGGCCTGGGCGAGGTGCTCGTGATCGCGACCGCCGGGCGTCGCGGGGTCGGAGGGTCCGGCCGGAAACGACGCGAGGCCACGCACCAGGGAAGGGAGGACCGTTCGAGACGCGGCGACGGCGCCCTGGCGCGTTCCCGGGACCTTCCGGCTCGCCGCCCGGGCCGCGGCACGCCGAGATCCGTGGTTTGCGGCGCTCGGGATGTGCTAGCATGGTTCATCCGTGGGGTGGTTCGCGTCGAGCGGCGAACACCGCGGCGGCGCCGCCTGGCCTGGCCATCCTCTCCGGCCGGGCCGAAGACCCGATGTCGCAGGTCATCATCCCAGGGCGGCATTACGCCCGCCCGACGGAGAGCGTCACGTCTCTTCGACCGTCCTCGGCTCAGCGTCGAGTCCCCGCGATGATCGACAACGATCGCCTCGTCCGTAGCGAAATCTCGGGCCCGAATTCGGCCCTGGCGAACGCCTCGCAGGCGGACCTCGACCCCGCGCTGGCGGAACTCTTCGACGAGCTGACCCAGCGGATCCAGGACGGCGAGCCCGTCGATCCCGAAGCGGTCGCGGCCCAGCACCCGGCCTGGGCCGGCTCGATCCGGCAGCTCCTGCCGGCGCTGGTGCGGGTGGCCCGGGCCGGGAAGGTCGTCGCCGACGCCTTCCTCCCCGGCGAGCCGGACCGCGAGGGCCGCCGCCTCTTCGGCGACTTCCAGATCGACCGCGAGATCGGCCGGGGGGGGATGGGCGTCGTCTACGAGGCCCGCCAGTTGCCCATCGGCCGACGCGTCGCGCTCAAGATCCTCCCGCCCGCCGCGGCCCTCGACTCGAAGGCACTCCAGCGGTTCCAGCTCGAGGCCCAGGTCGCCGGGCTGCTCCAGCACCCGGGGATCGTCCCGGTCTACGCCGTCGGCACGATCGGCGGCGTGCCCTATTACGCCATGCAGTACGTCGAGGGCCGCAGCCTGGCCGACATCATCGCCGAGCTCCGCAGCCCATCGGACTCTCCCGAGCCGGCGGCACCGAGCCGGGACGACGCCAGTCCCGGAGCCCTGGCCGCCGGATTGCTCTCGGGCCGCTTCGCCCGGCCCCGTTCCGAGCCCGGCGGCGACGGCCGCCGTCAGCCCCCCTCCGCGCCGGATGCGGAACCCGGCGAGGCGAGGAACCCGACGATCCGCAGCGGGGCCTATCTGCGGACGGTCGCCCGCCTCGGCATTCAGGCCGCCGAGGCGCTCGGGTACGCGCACGACCAGGGCGTCACCCACCGCGACGTCAAGCCCGCGAACCTGCTGCTCGACACCAAGGGAACGCTCTGGCTGGCCGACCTGGGCATGGCCGACGTCCAGGGCGGGACCGGGCTGACCCTCACCGGCGACCTGCCCGGGACGCTCCGCTACATGAGCCCCGAACAGGCCCTCGGCCACCGCGCGCTCGTCGACCGCCGCACCGACATCTACGCGATCGGCGCCACGCTCTACGAATTGCTGATCCTCGAACCGGCCGTGAAGGGGGCCGACAAGCAGGAGATCCTGCGTCGGATCGCCGAGGACGAGCCGGAGCCGGTGCGGCGGCTCAACCCGGCGATCCCCGTCGACCTCGCCACGATCGTGCACAAGGCCCTGGCCCGGGACCCGTCGGCCCGCTACGAGACGGCCAGGAAGCTGGCCGACGATCTGGGCCGCTTCCTCGACGGCCGCCCGATCGCCGCCCGCCCGGTCGGGCCGGTGGCACGGGCCTGGCGGTGGTGCCGGCGCAAGCCCGCGATGGCCGGCCTCGCCGCGGCGCTGGTGACGGCGCTTCTCCTGGGCTTTGCCGGCATCTCCTGGAACTGGCGAGAGGCCGTCCGCCAGCGGAACGCGGCCGAGTCCCAGAAGGCCCTCCTCGTCGTCGCCGAGCGGAAGGCGTTGGCCCAGGCCGACCGGGCCGAGGCCATCAACCGTTTCCTCATCGACAAGATCCTGGGCCAGGCCGAGCCCGGCACCAACCAGGACGCCCGCCGGCTCACGGTGCTGGAGGCCCTCGACCGGGCCGCGGACGAGGTCGGCCGGTCATTCGCCGATCAGCCCGAGACCGAGGCCGCCATCCGCATGGCGATCGGTAACTCCTATCACGGTTTGGGCCAGTTCGCCCGTAGCGAGCCACACTTCCGCGCGGCCTGGGAACGCCTCGAACACCTCCCCGGCGGCCCCGGGGAGGACGGGCTCGCGGCCCTCGCCGAGCTCGGCCACGCCCTCTTCCACCAGGGACAGCACGATCCCGCCAGCGAGATCCTCCACCACGCCTCGCGGGAGGCCGCCCGCATCCTCGGAGGGGAACACCTCCTCACCCTCCGCACGCTCGAATACCTCGCCTCGACCGAGATGAGCGCCAAACGTTACGCCGAAGCCGAGGCATTGAATCGCCAGGTCCAGGACGTGCGGCGTCGCGTGCTCGGGCCGAAAGATCGCGAAACCGTCACATCGACGCACAACCTCGGCCTGTCGCTCCTGGGGCAGAAGCGATACCTGGAGGCGGAGCGCCTCTTCCGGGAATGCAGCGAGGCCCAGCGAGAGGCCCTCGGGCCACTCTCCCCCGATCGGCTCACCACGCTCGAGAACCTGGCCCGGACGCTGGAACCGATGGGGCGGCTCGAGGAGGCCGAGGCCCTGCTCCGCGAGTGCATCGAGGGGCGTCGCAAGGTGATCGGCCCCGAACATCCCTATATCCTGAGCAGCATACTGACACTGGCCTCGGTGCTCGAGAAACGAGGCCGGTTCGACGAGGCCGAATCGCTCGCGAGCCGGTGCGTCGAGGTCCGACGACGCAGTCTCGGACCGGACCATGCCGACACCGTCCAGGCCGTCGAGCGGCTGGCAAAGGTCCGCGATGCCCGCGCCGCGCTCGCCAGGCCCCGCTGAGCGCCCGTGCCCGACCAGGCGAGCGTGGGGCGTCAGCCCCCTGTCCGAGTGTCCGATCGAATCAGCACCAGGCGAGCGCGGGCGTCAGCCCCCTGTCCGAGTGTCCGATCGAATCAGCACCAGGCGAGCGGGGGGCGTCAGCCCCCTGTCCGAGTGTCCGATCGAAACAGTACGGAAGACAGGGAGCCGACGCCCCCCGCTCGCCTGAGAGGGAGGTACGGATGATCGACTGGGACGGGATCGGCCGCATCTGGTTCTTGACATGGACGACCTACGGGACCTGGCAGCCCAGTGATGAGCGTGGCTTAGTCAGCCACAAGTTCGAGGGGCATGTCCCCGAGCGTCGGAATAATGAGCCAGGCCGCCCCTATGATGACGGCCGGGGAGACCTGCGTCGCATCGCCGAGAGCAAGCTGGACGGGGATCCCGTGCGATTGACCCGGGTCGAGGCCGGGTGTGTCCGACGCCAGCTCGAGGAGACCGCTCGTCATCGCGGCTGGCCACTCCTGGCCGGCGCGATCATGGCGAATCATGTCCACCTCGTGGTCGGTGTCCCCGACGATCCCGACCCATCGGCGCTGCTCCGGGACTTCAAGAGCGATGCGAGCCGCGCCCTCAACCGGCGGGATGGAGGCATACCCAGGTCGAAGTGGTGGACGGAGCAGGGTTCGACGCGCAAGGTCGCCCACCTGGACAACCCGGAGGCCCTCCTGCAGCACGTCCGCAATCAGCCGCACGCCCTGGAGGTCTGGTTTGACGCGACCTTTCGTCCGGGCGAGCGGGAGGCGTCGGCCCCTGTCCGGATGATTGAAACCCAACGCGAGCGAGCGTGGGGCGTCGGCCCCCTGGCGCCTCTGCCGATTCAACCGGACAGGGGGCTGACGCCCCCCGCTCGCCTGATCGCCTTCCGGAGACACGACTTGGGACGAAAAGGCCGTTTCCGATGCGGAAATTCCGAAATTCCCGTGCATCCTCCCCGCCGCCGCTTGCAGGACCAGGAGCAGAGGAGCTTCACGACCATGACCGAGGCGACGCAGGCGACCCGAGACCTCTTTGAGCGCGCCGGCCGCGGCGATCACGACGCCCGCCGCTCGACGCTCTCGACACGCTCCGGCGGCGAAGGGATCAGCGCCGACCAGTACCGACGGCTCGGCCTTGGGAATTCACGGAGAAGATCGAACTCGCTTGGCGTGAGTCTCGTGACCCCTCCGGGACCGATGACCGAAGGTTGCCCCCCCACCGAATCATGATCCGACCAATCCCAAGGAAACCTCGAATGAATCGAGCCTGGATGATCCTCGCCCTTCTGATCGTGATCCCCGCCCCCGCGCGAGCCGATGACGCGAACGCCCCGGCCTCGCAGAGTGACGGCTCCCTCGCCGCCCTCAAGAAGGCCTACAAGGACGCCGAGCAGTCCTACTCTGACGATGTCGAGTCTGCCACCAGGGGCGCGAAGAACCAGGAGGAGATAGAAAAGGCCCTCGAGGCGCACAAGCTCAAGGTGCCCGCCTACCCCGGGGAGTTCTCGCCCCGGTTCCTCGCCGTTGCGGCGAAGGATCCTCAGGGGCCGGAGGCCCTGGAGGCCCTCAGGCTGGCCCTTCGGATTGGTCCCGACAGGTCCGGCAAAGCGATCGACACGCGTGTCACGGCGCTCAGACTCCTCCGCGTCCATTACACCACCAGCCCAGATCTCGATCGGGATCTCCTGAGTCTCATCGCCCGCTACAAGGAAAGGGAGGCCCGGGCGTTCCTCGACGACGTCGTCGATCGCAATCCCGATCGCCGCATCCAGGCCCTGGCGCTGCGGGCCAGGGCCGACTACTACACATGGAGCGTCAGAGTCGCGAACGACCTCGAAACGAACGGAGATCTCCGGAAGGACATCGAGATTGCCCTGGGGAAGGAAGTCGTCGCCGAGAAGGTGACCGAGGGGAAGTCGAACCGCGGCAAGGCCGAACCGATCCTCGCCACCCTCCGCGAGCGGTACGCCGACGTCCTCCCCCCCGTCGCGATCGGGGATCCCGCCCCGCCCCTGGTGGGCCAGACCCTCGACGGCAAGACGGCCAGGCTCGCCGACCTGAGGGGCAAGGTCGTCGTCCTCGACGTCTGGGCCACGACCTGCGGGCCGTGCAAGGAGATGATCCCCCACGAGCGCGAGATGGTCGCCAGATTGAAGGGAAAGCCCTTCGAGCTGATCAGCATCAGCGGCGACGAGAAGAAGGAGACGCTTAAGGGGTTCCTCGCGAAGGTCCCGATGCCCTGGACTCACTGGTGGGACGGCCCGGAGGGTAAGCTCCAGGAGCAACTGGACGTCCAGGGATGGCCCTCCACGTTCGTGCTGGACCACACCGGGGTGATCCGTTTCATCGGGGTCCGCGGCGAGGAGATGGAGGAGGCCGTCAACGCCCTGCTGAAGGAGGCCGAGGCGAAATCCGCCGGGTGAGTGTCCGCCCCGCTCGCCGGATCGCCCTCCGGAGACACGACTTGGGACGAAGAGGCCGTTACCGACGCGGAAATTCCGAAATATCCGTGCATCCTCCCCGCCGTCGCTTGCAGGACCAGGAGTAGAGGAGCTTCACGACGATGTCAGAGGCGACGCAGGCGACCCAGGATCTCCTTGAGCGTGCCGGCCACGGCGATCACGACGCCCGCCGCGCGCTGCTGGGGCTGTACCGGGACCGGCTGCTCCGGATGGTCTCGGCCCGGCTCGACACACGGGTCGCCCCCCGGGTCGACGCCTCCGACGTCGTCCAGGAGACGCTGGCGGATGCCGCCGACCGGATGGACGATTACCTCCGCGAGCGTCCGCTCCCCTTCTTCGGCTGGCTCCGTTCGCTCGCCGGCGAGCGCGTCATCCAGGCCCACCGCCGCCACCTCTACACCCAGCAGCGGAGCGTCGCCCGCGAGAGCCGGCTGCCGGATCTCTCGGACGTGTCAACGCTCGCCTTCTGCCGCCAGCTCGTGGCCGCCGACACCAGCCCGAGCAACCGGATGTCCCGGCAGGAGGAGGTCGAGCGGGTCCGCGAGGCGCTCGCCGCGCTCTCGCCCCGCGATCGCGAGGTCCTGATCATGAGGCACTTCGAGCAGCTCGGCACCGCCGAGATCGCCGAGGCCCTCGGCCTGGCCGAGTCCGGGGTCAAGTCCCGACTCCTTCGCGCCCTCGCCCGCATCCGCTCGGTCATGGAGATCGACGCATGAACGATCGCACACGCCGACGAGTGGTCCAGGTCGCGAGGGAGGATGTCCCCCCAGGAGATCGCCCCCGATCGATGAAGGAGATCGTCATGCCAGATTTGCCATTCTGGTCACCACGGGTGGCGGCGGGTTCCCTGGTGCTCGCCCTCGCCCTGGTCGCCGCGGGGGGGTGCGGCGAATCGTCACCGCCCGCGGCGTCGCCCCGGCATGAGGCGATCACGAAGAAGCTCGCCGAGGTCAAGAATCCACAGGAACGTCTCCAGGCCCTTCGCGATGTCGCGCGGTTCCCCGATGGCAAGCCCGAAGCCGCGGTCAAGGGCAAGGCGAAGGGGGCGCGGAGGAAGTGAGACCCTTCCCCGAACGGGCGAGCGGGGCGCGTCAGGCCCCGGTCTCCCGTGTCTTTCAATCGACCGGACAGGGGGCTGACGCCCCTCCCCTCGCCGCGGAAGCCGACCTCTCCCACGTTGTCCCCAGGGCTGCCATCCCCCTTCTTCCAGGTCCGCCAGGCCCCACAGGAGTCCCCGTCATGACCGCCTTGCCATCGCCCCGGCGCCCCGCGTCCGGTTTCACCCTCATCGAGCTGCTTGTCGTCATCGCCATCATCGCCGTGCTGATCGCACTCCTCTTACCCGCGGTCCAGTCGGCGCGCGAGGCCGCCCGCCGCGCCCAGTGCACCAACAACCTGAAGCAACTGGCGCTCGGCGCGGTGAACTACGAGAGCGCCAACGGCTGCTACCCCTTCGACGGACAGCGGGCGACCATGACTCCCGAGGAGGTCAACGGCATCGGGCAGATGTCCATGTTCGTCCGCCTGCTGCCGTTCGTCGAACAGTCGGCCCTCTACAACGCGTTCAACCAGAACCTGTACGCCACGCATCCGAGCAACATCACCCTCGCCGGGGTTGCCGTCGCGACGCTCTTCTGCCCGAGTGACGCGCCGGCCCAGGACTCCCTCGACCTCGGGGGGCCAGACCCACTGGGCTTCTCGCCCAGCCTTGGTGCGGGCTGGGGCTACGTCTTGCCGCCGGGATCGTGGCGGCAGACGGGCCGCAGCTACGCCGGCTCGGGCGGCCCGTTCGGGTTCCTCGGGATCCAGGGCATGTTCAACCCGCTGAGGAAACTCGTCTCGGTCGCGATGGTCACCGACGGGACGAGCAACACGATGATGTACTCGGAGATCACCTCGGGCTCCTGGATCGACGCGTCGGCCGGCGAGTTTTTCGCTCCGAACTCGGCTCTCATCCTCAGCTACCGGCCCTTCTGGAACGTCATCAACCAGGGCGACAACTTCGTCACACTCTATCCCCCCAATCCGTGGCGTTACCTGAGTCGGAGGGCGAATAATTCCGCCTTCTTTCTCGCCCAGATCGCCTCGAGCTTCCATCCCGGCGGCTTCAACGCCGCCTTCGCAGACGGCTCGGTCCGTTTCCTCAAGGAGACGATCAACTCCTGGACTCTCCCCGTTCAACCCGATCCGACCTTCGGGCAGTCGGCCTCTGCCGATCCCTCCTGGTACACGGAAACCTATACATCCGGCCTGATTTACGATGCCTACACCCCCGTCGCCAAACCCGGGGTCTGGCAAGCGATCTCGACGATCAACACGGGCGAGGTTGTCAGCGCAGATCAGTATTGACGTATTGATACTATCACCAGTCTGGCGGGGGTCACGGGTTCGGCAACCGCGCACCCCTCAGCCATGCGGTTTCGAACACACTGAACTGAGAGGAAGCCCCGAATGAGCCGACCGCTGATCGTCCTGACCCTCCTGGCCGCGGCCGCCTCCGCTTGGGCCGACGACGCCAGATTGAAGGCGACCGCCGGGGACAACTCGCTCGCCGCGCTCAAGGCGGCCTACGAGGACGCCGTGAAGGCTTACGAGACTGAGGTCTCGACCGCCTACGAGGCCGCGAAGAGGAAGGGCGAGGCCGCCGTCAAGGCGTTCAAGGTCGAGGCGACCGACCCGTCGGCCGCGTTCGCGCCGAGGTTCTTGGCGATCGCCGAGAAGGAGCCCGAGGGCCCCGACGCGATCGAGGCCATCAGGCTGACCCTGAAGAGCGACCATGACAAGAATTACGAGCCCACTGTCCTTTCGAAGAAGGCCGTCAAGATCCTCCGCGATCGCTACACGACCCGGCCGGAAATCCGCGACCTGCTTCGGGAATTGAGCTATCTCGGCGACGACGAGACCGCCGACTTGCTCGACGAGGTCGTCCGGAAGAACCCCGACCGCTCCCTCCAGGCGCTCGTCCTCAAGCGGAGGCTGGGCCGCGGCGAGATGGCGGTCACGAACCTCGCCCTGAGCAAGAAGCCCGAGAACAAGGCGGATTTCGACAAGAGCTATCGCGAGGACGCGTCGATCCGCAAGATCATCGACCTGCAGGTCCGCTACGCGGCCGAGGTCGAGGGCCTGAAGAAGACCCTACGCGAGAAGTACGCCGAGTACTACACGGAATTCAGCATCGGCGCCATGGCCCCTGAGGTCGTGACGCAGGACATCGAGGGGAGGACCGTCAAGCTCAGCGACCTGAGGGGCAAGGTCGTGGTCCTCGACATCTGGGCCACCTGGTGCGGTCCGTGCAAGGCGATGATCCCCCACGAGCGCGAGATGGTCGGACGGCTCAAGGGCAAGCCGTTCCAACTGGTGAGCATCAGCTATGATCAGGAGCTGAAGTCGCTCACCGACTTCCTCGCGAAGGAGAAGTTGCCCTGGGCCCACTGGTGGCCGGGCGGCACCAGGGCGAAGTTCTTCGAGGACTGGAACGTCACGCATTTCCCGACCATCTACGTCCTCGACACCCGGGGGGTGATCCGCCACACCGAGCTTCGTGGCGAGGCGCTCGAGGATGCGGTGAACGAGCTGCTGAAGGAGGCCGAGGCCGAGGCGAAGGCCGCCGGCTGAGTGTCCGCCCCGGAAGTCGGTTCCCGCGGCGATCCGGGGACGTCGGCCCCGTGTCTGCGATGCCGATCAAACCGAAGTCGGGCAGGGGGCTGACGCCCCCCGCCCGCCCGATCTTGCCCCACACTCCGAACTCCGGATGCCACGATGCCGCCCGGTTCGACCATTCGCCGGCGGATGGCGGGGCGCTGTGGCGGACGCCACAGGCACCCGGGAGGGGAGGGGATGATCGTCCTCTCCTGCCGTGGTTGGTGAGGTTGGCCGGGGGACAGGCACGAACGCTGGTCCTCCGAACTCTCCGACTCGCCTGGCCATGAACCGTGGCCATGAACCGAGGGGAGAGGCATTCCTGTCGGGCATGCAACCCGTGCCCATCCTGCGACCCGAATTCCTGGTGCTGTCAAGGCACTCGTGCTTTGTCACAGCTAAAAGGACGGGTTGACGAAGGCGATCCCGATGTCCGAGCCGGAAGCGTCGGCGACGGTCAATTCATGATTCATGATTTTCCGTCGCGGACGCTTCCGGCTCGGAGAGATCCGAAATCCAAGCTGCGGCAGAGCACTCGTTCATCAAGCGATCGTGCGGCCGCTGATCCTGCGCCCACCCGGTCGCCGGGCCGAGCCGCCTCCCGCGGGGCTGGACCGGAGATGACGGCATGGGGAGTAGCCACGGCTTGCCCCATCGCCGGAAGGAGCCGACTCCCGCGAGACCCGGGACGCGGTGCCTCCATCGTTCACGGTGCGGTTGTAGGATCCCTTCTGCGGATTTTCTCCATTTTGGTGAAACTCGGGGCGTGATTGTCGGGACTGTATTGAGCAGGGAGGGAGTCTTGCGCGCCACGCGTGCGGGAATCCCGAGCGGCTCCTTGGCAATCCGCGAGACGGTGAATGAGCAGGTTGGACCGGCCCGCGCGGAGGACGCGGGCCGGCGGGATTCGTGATGAAATGGACGATCAAAGCCAAGGTCATTCCGCGACGCAAACCCTTGATTCGCAAAGGGAAACACCAAGGATTCGCGGCCGTTGATTTGACGAACAAACCCAATTTCGCTCCCAGCGGGGAAGCCGCGGAAGGTCGCCGCAAGCCTACCGAGGGAAGGCCCTGCCGGCGGGCGGACGGTCACGAATCCCGGCGACGGCTGAGCTCGCGATGCGGAGGTTGGTCGGAGCGCGAAAGTCGGCCCACAAGTCGACCGAGGGTAGAGCGAGAGACCGGAATCGGGGATGGCAAAGCCAATTTGAAATCGACGAAAGTGCTTTCTGAGAAACAAGATAAGAATCGCATAAGATTCAGCTCACGCGACAAA
>NZ_JAALJH010000138.1 GCF_011064615.1 Aquisphaera insulae
TCTGGCAGGGACTTCCGGACGCAGGTTATCGAACAGTTTGGCGTAGGCCAAGAACGCCTCGACTTCTTTACGAATTTGCTCCCTCTCCCTCATAGCACGATCATATTTTGCCTTGGTAAGCTCCAGCAAGCCCTCTAACTGCCCATCCGAGAGCTTGCTGAGATCGACAACGTGTCCTAGAGGATCTTCCACTTTGCCTTTGCGCTCCTTCTCCGGTTGGGCTTCCCCTTTAAGGGAGTATTCCTCAGATCGCAGTTGTCGCACGGTGAAACCGACCACCCAAGCCAGTGCACACACTCCTAGAAATACGGCGTGAACCGGAGGCCTGGACTTCATCTGACACCTCGGTAGCGAGTTGGGACGTAGACCATTAACGCTCATTGAAATGCATATGCGGTATCACGGGATAAGAATACAAAAGCGTATGGATATCACTTTTATGCGCAATCTGGTTCACATAAGCTTGGGAGGCATTCTGATTCACAACCGGTGACCACGTAAACTCGGCAACTCTTCTTCCGGGGGGTTAGAATCCAGGATGGCACTCGGCTGATGTCCCCGTGGTCGCAGGCTACAGGCTACGCAAAACACCTACAAGCATCCCCGTGGACCACACGTAGCCGGAGCGGGCCGAGGGGATCGGACAACGCCTTGCTGATACCGTGGCTCCTCGAAGCCTTCGACAAGAGCGCGGCGCCCTGTCGGATCACCAAACGCCTGGTGCGGCGGCGTGCGGTCACTCCTCTGATGAATAAAGATAACTTCATGTAAGCTATGGTAAATGACAGGTGTAGCCCGCTCGGTCCGGCCACTACATGGCCACGTGTATCCCACTCGCTCGCGGCCCTTGCGAGCCGCGTTCTCCGTCCGTCTCACGTCTCGGAACCGAAAACTGAATGGCGGTCTTTTCCACCCTCTTCCTTCTCCGATCCTACGGCTGGCGATTCGACTACTGATCCCTTATCCGGCGCTCCTGACACCCCATCCGGCCCTCTCGGCGTCACCGTCGCCCGTTCGCTTGTACGTTTACACTTTTCGATCCAAGGCTCGACTCCCTACCCGCGTTGATGACTTCTTCGCTATCGCCATTCTCACCACTCTTTCTCTCATTCGCATCCGCTTTGTTGATTGGAACCTCCCCAGAAAATGGCTTGCCTTGATCGCCAACGCCGATCGCGTAAACAATATCGCCATCTCTGTTGTTTAATGTTAACAATGGAGATCCATCAGATGTCAGCAGATAGCTTGATCTAATGCGTGTATTGGCTATTAGGTTTAAAGCGGGATGGCCGTTTGATTGTAGACTCGCTATAAAGGTAGTCCTACCCTCCTTGTCAGCAAGTTCCATGCTCGCCCCTCGCTCTGAATTTTCGGGAATAGACAGTGATATTGATTGCATTGATTTGGGGTCCTTGATCTGAAGTTTAGGCTTCTGACTTTCTTGTATGCCCAAAGAGACTACTTCCTTTCCATCGTTGGCCGACATAGACAGAGTCTGTATCCCGTTCTTTAGCAAGGTGAGGCGAGTTCGAATACCTCCATCTTGGCCCAATAATTCGACTGATGGTTCATTGTCATCGGTCACATGAAAAGCCAACCTCTCTCTGAGTTGCTTGTCCCACAGGAAAACGCTAGGGCTTCCTTTCGCGTCAGTGAATGCAGAGATTCGAGTGCGACCTTGAGAATCTCTCAGCGATAGATTTGCACCAGATTCCGTTCCCTCGAAACTTCCTTTCATTTTCCCGTCGGGACCGACGATTTCTAGCCGCTCACAAGAAATCGTCCTTGTCGCGGCTTCCCTAGCAGTTGACTGCGTGATATAGCAAGATCCTAATGGTCCAAGCAAAGGCCAGCCTAAGAGCCAGAGGTAAAGAAGGATCGACCGGGCTCTGGACCGCTCTTGCAGTTCTGGCGTCGTCACTTGCGAACCTCCCCGGGTCAGTTTCTGGAGTTCAAAACTCTCACTCTCTGGAGCTTAGACCACTAACCGTTGAATTCATAGGGGTAAGTACAGGGCCGGCGCATTTCAATGTGCGGCTAGCCTTGAAACCGGGAACAGCAGAGGTCACAGGATGACATGACACACGAGAATTCTGAAGGAGTCATTCTGGCTCACGATTGGCGTCCAGGAAGACTGGGTAACTCTCCTTCGGGATGTCCAGTTTCAGGCATATCACTCGGCTGACGTCCTCGTGGTCGCAAGCTGGACTCCAATCCCAGGCGAACGGCAGCCACGACCGTCCAGGTCTCCGACCCATGAGGGCGATCGCGGCGCATCGAGAGGCGGATGGCACCGACCTCGCCGTGCGTCATCGGCGCGTTGACGTGCCCCCGCCAGTCGGGACCGCGGGGGACCGGACCGGGGTCGAGTACCGGCAGGTCGTTTCCCCGGAGGCTGGACCATGGCCATTGCTCGGCTCGATCGACCAGCCCCGCCCGCAACGCGTTCCGCTCGACGTACCGGATCACCGGCATCATATGTTGAGACTCCTCGATCCGGAACGCCTTGAACCGACCGTGCCGGACATGACCGTTGCCGCCGTGGTGGCGCCGATAGCGGCGGACGTGGGCCGTCAGCAACCACCGCATCCACCGGCTCAGATCGCCGTCGCCACTCGGCCAGAACACCAGGTGGAAGTGGTTCGGCACAAGCACGTACGCGACCACCCGCATCGGCGTCCGCAGACCCGCCTCCGCCACCACCCGCAGGAACGCGGCGTAATCCTCCGGCTTGTGGAAGACCTCGGCCCGAGCATTCCCGCGGTCGATCGCGTGGTCGCAATACCCGGCCGCCGAAGCTCGTGCCGATCGAGGCATTCGATTCGCTCCCTCTCACGCGAGTCAATTCGACAGCATGACCTTGCCAACATGCTCTCGCAAGCGTCGATCCGCCCCAGGACGGAAAACCCCCAGTCCTACTGAACACCGGTCGCACACCAGAACGACCCCGTATCCGCCCATCCGCCCCCTGACCTCTTATCCATCCCTTATCCGCCCCCTTCGGTGTTATCCGCATCCCTCTGACTTTCCGCCGTCCGCGCTCCCCGCGAGTTATGCGAACTTGATCGAGCTTTTGGCTTCGCCAACCAACTCTTCAAGAATATCGAGTGGAACGTCGCCGCCCAAGGTCTCAAGCGAGAATTGTCCGGAACTGTCCCAAAAGAGAATTCTGGCTATGCAATCGTCGCTCCCTTGTCGCTGTCGCATTAGCTCGTAACCCACAAACCCTTCTGCTCTGTCTTCGATCATCCGGGTGGTATAGTGGGAATCACCGTACTGCCGATTCATTGAAAAGTCTCCGAATTCAGTACAAACTGACATCCCTGCCGGCTGCATTTTTCGATCTTCTCAACGATTGACTTGTGCGATGAGGAGGCATGAGTGGCCACGCTCCCAAGATATAGGATTTGGAGAGGTAAGGAAGAATACCTCCCGAGCGGCTCGTCGATTCTTTACCGGGAATCAGGGCTAAGACTCAGAGGCCACGTTCCCAAGATAGAGAAGCTGGCGATTGATACGCGACCGCATCGACCCTCCACCCCATGTCGATTACCTTGACTGCCTCCCCCGGTGCCTGGCCATTGTACTCCTATTCGTCCTCCCGATGCCCCTCAGTCCCAGGAATGTCCCGTTGTCGGTCTCCTGCGTCTGACTCTCCCTACTTGCTGCTGGAAATCGGGCGCCCTCGATCATCAACGGATAGAATTGATAATAATTCCTCGTGGTTATCTCTAATGCTAATAGCTGGTCTTCCATCGTCCGCCAGAGACAAGGTGGACCTGACCTTTCCTTGATGAAGCAGGTTGATTCTAGGCGAGTCCTCCAGAAGTACGGCCGAAAGAACGGGTATGCCTTCCTTATCGCAGAGCCCGATTGAGGGATAATCGCTCTTCGTTCCGTCCATGGCGAGCTTGACTCGATCACGGTTGCCCACACCTATGAAACGCATCGTGCAATAATTGTTGTTCATTGTCGAAAGGACGATCTTTTGTTCTCCTCTTTGATTATAGAGGCATAAGTTAGGGTAATCGTCCCTGACCAAGGAAAGTGAAGCACGCGGCGTTCCGTGGTTGTCGTACAACCTGACCGCCGAGCCACCTTCATCCGAAGAGGACAGAACCAGTTTATCAGTTCCCTTGCCATCCCGTAGCGTTAGAGAGATCCGCCCGTCCTTATTCGATATCGCATCCATCAGGAGACGGCCGTCCGAATTCAAGATCGAGAAGATGGCACCAGAGTTGGTGGTGGCCAGTCGAATCCTCGGCTTTCCGTCATCCCCTACGACCTCGAGATCGCGACAGGTCAGTGACGGAACCTCCATGCGTCCGGCGCCTCTCGTTGGGTTTCCGGTCAGTAGCCCCCCCAGGACGAACCAGGCAAACAGCCAGATCAGCAACGATGCGAACCACGGGCGAGACGAGAACCTGCTGATCGTTGAATAGAGCCGCACACGCTCGGTTTTTGCCTGTGCTGATGATGTTGTGATTGGGTGAGAATCGGTGGCCATTGACGTGAGTCCCCCGCAAAGCGGAAGTGCATTGCGAACCCGTACAGGCCCATTGATCTCAAATGAGATGACGTCGACCGCATATTCTGGCCAAGGAACGGCGATAAAACAAGATGGAGCCCCACAATATGTAGAGACGTTGAGTTGGTGACGCCTGTTGATGACTTGAACTCCGGCCATCAGAACACCAGATGAGGGGCGGTGGTTCAGCATCCAGAGAATGACGAGATATGAGCATGGATATGATACCGGATAGTCGACCGGCTTCTACCGTCGGACTCTGTGGCCACGGGACTCAGTGGCCACGCACACAAAATAGAGAAGTCTGGGGCGTGAGAAGTGGCATCCCGTATCCACTTCGGATGCCTGGCCTTCGATGATCCGCTTTGGGCTCCTGGCCTTCGATGTCGTTCCGCGCCGTGTACTGGGACCCCTGATCGGTGTTGACGATCTCCGGCCGACCCGCTCCCAGGGCCGCCTTCGATGTCGATGTTTGGCCTTCGAGATTCGCGGCCCGACTGACGCGGTAGAAGTCGCGAGGGTCGGGCCTGACGGCGATCCGGTTCAGGTTCGCCAGCCCTGAGAGGTGCACGGGCAATCGTTCCAGGGCCTCGGCCGTGCCGCGGCCCTCGACGACTAGCAGCGGGATGTCCGGGCGGCGGGCGTTCAGCTCGATCGCGATCCGGCTGAAGACGCTCATCCCCTTGGCGGGGCAGGGCGTCGGGCCGGAAGCGGTCGAGGACCTGCGTGGCCAGCTCGAGGAAGCTCGCCGATTCCTCCCGGTCCGGCGATCGCTCCGCGCGGCTCGATCGCGTGGCCAGGATCGTGCACCTGACGCGCCCCGCCTCCACGTCGATGACCTCCGCCGCGCGTCCCCCGCCCAGGTCCGCCGCGAACCGAGCCGCCGGCAGCCCGAGCGCGCCGAGGGCCTGGTCCAGGGACGTCTCCTCCTTGTCATCGAGCACCCCGGCCGTGAACGCCCGGCATTCGGACGCGCGGCCGGAGAGCAACTCCACCAACTCACGGGTGGCGATCGCCGCGCCGCTCGAAGGGTCAAGGAGGCCATCGATCGACGAGAAGAGGAGTCGCATGGGGGTGGCGCCTGTCCGGGTCTACTGACTGCCACCGCGCGATTGTAGGGGAACGCCCGCCGATTTTCTCCATTTTTGTGAAACTCGGATCGGGCTCTCCGGGACTGTATTGAGTAGGGAGGGATTCTTGCGCGCCGTGCGCGCGGGAACTCCGGAAGGATATTTGGCAATTCGGTGTCGGTGAGGAACGCACCGGCGCCGGCCCGCGCGGAGGACGCGGGCCGGCGGAAGTCGCAGAAATTGGGGAGCAAAGCCAATTTTGGGAGCGAGCCTAAAACTAGACAGAGATGAGACTTAACTGTTATCGTAAGCGACCATCAATGCGACAAACGAAGCCAATCCGGGGCCATGGGAAAGACGTGCTGGATTGAAGGCGACTCTCGAGTTGCAGGATTGCTTCGCTCCCTCCCAACAACCGGGCCCAGCCCGGCCCCCGACGGCTTACGGACCCGACGGGGTGTGAACCTCGGGTGAGACGTTGATCGCATTCGGCCCGCGACACCTCGACCGTGTGGCCCTGGCTCATGCTCAGAGACAATGGAGTGGGGTCCGGCCGAGGTGATCCCTGGGCGTCGCTTCGCTGGGTCACGGCCGCCCGGAGGGTCAGTCTCGCGGGGCCTTGTGGCGCATCGCCCGGGACTCGCCGGGTCCTCCGGCAGGGGCGTTCATGGGGAGCCATCCTCTTGCCGGCTCGCGGCGGGGGAAGTGGCCGCTCGGAGCCGGATGGCGACATCCGCGACCGCGATGGGGTGGCCGTCGATCCGGGCCGGTCGTCGCGGATTTCGGGCGTGACGACAATCCGAACGCGGTCGGGAGGGGGGCGGGGTCGCGAGGAAAGACGCGGGGATGCTTCGAACTTCCGGATGACGGGTCCGCCCGGTTTCCATGGTGCGGGATTCGACCGCGCGGGCCCCGCGTTCGGGATCGGCGAGGCGGTTACAATGGAGTCGGCGTCGAGGATGCGGCCCGCGTCGGGGCCGTCGGCGCGAGGGACGTCGTGCCACCGATAGCGGGGCATGCGAGAAGGGCCGTCACGACTTGCAGACGCTCGCCGATCGCCTCCGCACCGCTCGCTTCGATCCCCGGCCCGCGCGCCCGGTCCGGGTGGCGATGGTGATCACCGACCTGGACGTCGGCGGGGCGGAGCGGGCACTCGTGAACCTGGCGACGCAGTTGGACCGCGGCCGCTGGGAGCCGTCGGTGATCGCGCTGGGAGGCGAGGGCGAGCTGGCCGTCGAGCTGAGGCGCGCGGGGATCGACTGCGAATGCCTGGGGGGGAGCCCGCGTCGGCCGTTCGCGGTCGTGGCGCGATTGATCCGGGCCCTGAGGCGGAGACGGCCGGAACTCGTGCAGAGCTTCCTCTTCCATGCCAACCTCGCGGCCCGGCTCGCCGCGCCCTTCGCCGGGCGGCCATGGGTGATCGGCGGGCTGCGCGTCGCGGAGCGAGAGAAGGGCTGGCACCTGACGCTCGACCGGATCACGGGCTGGCTGGCCGCGGGCTCGGTCTGCGTCTCCGAGGGGGTCCGCCGGTTCAGCGTCCAGGCCGGCCGGCTGGACCCTCGTCGCCTGACCGTGATCCCCAACGGCATCGACCCACGACCGTATGACGTTGCCGCGGCTGTGCCGAGGTCGGAGCTGGGTATACCGGATCATGCCTTCCTGGCGATCCAGGTGGGCCGGCTGACCCTCCAGAAGGGGCTTGCCCCGCTCCTGGACGCGGCGGAGCGAGTCATCCCCGATTGCCCCGACTGGCACCTCGCCCTGGCCGGCGACGGGCCCGACCGGGGCTGGCTCCTGGATCGGATCGCCGGGTCGGAGGTTCTGAACGGCCGGATCCACTGGCTGGGCCCACGACGCGACGTGCCGGATCTGCTGGCGACGGCCGACCTGCTCGTGCTGGCCTCGCTCTGGGAGGGGATGCCCAACGTGGTCCTCGAGGCGATGGCCGCGCGGCGGGCGGTCGTCGCCACGGCCGTGGAAGGGACCGATGAACTGGTCATCCCCGGCGAGACCGGCTGGCTCGTCCCGCCCGATGACCCGCCGGCACTGGCCGCGGCGCTGGGAGAAGCGGCCCGGGATCCCGCTACTTGCCGGGCACTCGGCCTTGCGGGCCGCGCCCGGGTGGAACGGGAGTTCTCGATCCGCCGGGTCGTTCGCGATTATGAGGGGCTCTGGTCCGGGGTCCTCGGCTATCGCGACGGATCGCCCTGAGCCGCGGTCCTACCCTCCACGGCCGCTCAACAATTGCCGAGGGTCCGCGAGGTCGCCAGCCGCAGCCGATCCTGGGGCGACGGGACGCGGACCAGGACGTCCTGGACCGCGGCCACGCAACCATGCGGATCGAACGGGCCGAGTGCCTGCCGACGGATCGCAGCCTCCAGCGTCCGGGTGAACGCGGGGGCCAGGACGAGGCCTCGCTGCGCGTGGATCATCCCGTCCTCCGCGCCCACGAGCGAGACCCAGAGCAGCGCCCTGGCCTCGGGAGACGTGTCCACCGGGGGCACCAGCCGCGACGCGTCCGCCCTCATGTGCCAGGAATAGGGGGCGTCGGACCAGGGGATCGATCGACCGAATCGATAGGCGAAGAGGATCATCGAAGGATGGGTCGTGATCGCGAACTCCGCCTCCCCGCGCCGGACATCGAGGATCGCCCCGTCGTCGATCGATGAACGAATTAGGACGAGCTCGTGCCCATTCTCGCTATAATTGTAGTGGGAGCCGATAGGCCAGGAGCAACGGCCCACCCGGAGTGGCTCGCCCACTCGATAGGCCGGGACCCGCGGCCGCTTCGAGATAATGGCAGGTGAAAGGGCGGACGATTGCCAGTACAGGTCGAAGTTCCTGATCGAGTCCCGCATGGGATGAATACTCCCCAAAGACCGTCCGACCCAAGCTTATCTCACAAGGACACACCTTGCATTAATGACTGCAATCATCTATGATGTGCCGTCTTCGTGATTGCACCCCATGACGATAACGCCGCCTGTCGGGATCGACAAGGGGGTGAATGAGCAAGGTTGAGAAAACCCCACCAGCCTGCGGAGGCTGGGAAAGGGTCCCTTGCGCCCCCAACCTGCCTTTGCGGTGGTCCGCCGGACGAATCCGGGCGTGGTCCCTTGGGAGCATGTGCGGATTGATACGAGATAGACCTGAAAGATCAGGATCAGTGCAGATTGTTGCTGAGCCTCCGCGTGCATCCGGGCTCGCGGGCGAGTGCCCGAGGTAAACACTTTTTAATATGGCTTGTGCCCTCGGCGGGCTGGTCGCGTCCGGAGGAGGGCCCGCCGTTCGATGCTCTTCGCCGCTTTCGCATACAATAATGCAGGAATGAGGGGACCGTTCCGAGGGCTGGATTCGCGGTGCGGCGTAGTCTGGGTCTAGTTTGGCACATGGGGAGAGCAGGCCGAAGCGGTGGGTTTGGCGACGAATTATGATCGGAGCCTGCGAAAAAATGTCGCGAAAATGTCGTCGGCTCGGCATGAAACGCGTATAATGATTGGGGGCACCGAAGAACCCATTACCAATTGAGGCGATCTATGAACCTGGCGAAACGAATTCGCGACCTGCGATATTCCAAGGGGTGGGGCCCCGACGAACTGGCCAGCCGCGCGAAGATTTCCCGGACCGCTCTCTACCAGATTGAGCGAGGCAACACGAGCAAGCCCCAGGCGGGGACCTTGCGGCGGATCTCCCGGGCGCTGGGCGTCCCGCTCGAGATCCTGCTGGATTCGACTCCCGTGCTGGGGGAGACGCAGGCCCACGCGGAAGGGGAAGGGGGCTCCATGGGCGGCCACCCGGTCTTCAGCCTGGGGGTCGAGCGTCAGGGCGGGCATGATCGGGCCGACGAGCTGATCGAGAAGTTCCGGATGCTGCTGGCCTCGCCGATGGCGGACGGGATCGCGCGGATCGTCGAGGAGTCCTATCGGCTCCTGCCCATCATCCCCCCTCCGGTCATGGCCTCCGCCCCCGCTCCCGAGCCGAGTTCGCGGTTCGCCACCGCCCCCGCGGAGCCCGAGACCCCGCGTCGCGGCCGCGGCCGCCCCAGGGCCACCACCGCCGAGTGACATCGAGACCTTGCCCCATCGTGGAATTCGGCTCCGGGAGGGAGCGTCACCGGGACCATCCCCGCGCTTCCTCCGGCGGCTTTCCCGCCCGCTCGGCCTGCGCACGCCGAGCCATGCCGGCGATCCTGATCCATCCTTCCTCGCCCCGCCTCCTCCAGATCGACAGCCCCCTCCCCGTGTCGTAGAATGGAGTGGAGTGAAGATCCATCCATGATTCGTGGTGAAAGCGACCGCGTCCTATGGTCGTACTGAAGAACGGGCGCCCGATGGAGGGGATCGAGAGGCTGTCGACTCCGAGGATGGTGGCCGAGCGGCTGACCGAGGCCGACTATGCCGATGTCCGCCGCATGCATCTGTATCCCCAGATCATGAAGACGCTCTCGGTGGACGGTCAGCCCCTGCCGGATCATGTCACCAAGGAAGGGCTCATTCAGAACGAGGCCCACTGGCGGCGGCATGGGTTCGGGCTCTGGATCTTCCGCGACCGGCAGACCCGGCAATTCCTCGGCCGGGCTGGCTTGCAGTCGTACAGCATCGAGGGCCAGGAGACCGTAGGACTGGTCTACGCCGTGATCCACGACCACTGGAATCGCGGCCTTGCCACCGAGATGGCGGCGGCCAGCCTGGATATCGGCTTCCGCGAGCTTCGCCTTCCCGAGGTGGCGAGCTGGACCCTGCCCGACAACCTGGCTTCCCGCCGCGTCATGGAGAAGCTCGGGTTTCGCTACGACACGGATATCGTCTTCGCCGGCCTCCCCAATCGCCTCTACCGCCTGACCGCCATCGATTGGGAACTGGGCCGCGGATGCTAGTGCTTTGTGGCAGCATATCTATCGGGTTGGCCACAGGACAGGCAGGAATGCCTGTCCTCCGTAATCTTCAACACACCTGGCTTTGAACCCGGGGGACAGACATTCCTGTCTGTCCTGAAACCCGGATTCCTAGTGTTGGCAGAGCATTAGCCCTCGCCGGGCCTTGTGCCAAACGGACCGGAAAGCCCCCGGCCGGGCGACCTCGGGCGTATAATACCGCGCGGGGCTTCTCGCACCGGTGTGGCTCAAGGGTCGATGAGCGAGGTGAATCCTCATGCAGGGCAGCCTGCGCGTGGGCGACTGGATCGGCGACCGATTCGAGATCTTCGACGTCCACGAAGGCGGCATGAGCTGGGTCTATGTGGTGCATGACCACAGGGCTGCGGCCGGGCGCGCGGTGGTCGCCCTCAAGACCCTGCGCGACGATCTGCTGGGGAACCGGATCCGCCGCACCCGATTCGCGACCGAGTGCCGGCTCTGGGTCCAGCTCGGCCATCATCCCAACATCGTCCAGGCCCACGCGGTCGAGATCCTCGACGGCCGGCCGTTCGTCGTCCTCGAGCTGGTCCAGGGGGGGGACCTCGTCCGCTGGATCGGAACGAGTCGCCTGGACCTGCTCCAGGCCCTGCGGTTGGGCATCCAGTTCTGCCACGGCATGGAGCACGCCGGCCGCCAGGGCCTGAACTGCCACCGGGACATCAAGCCCGGGAACCTGATGGTCACCGAGGACGGGATCCTCAAGATCACGGACTTCGGGCTGGCGCGGATCTGTGAGGAGATGATTGCCGTCCAGCCCGAACTTCCGGACGGCTCGATCCCCCTGGCCTCCGCGCCGCGGGCCCCCCAGGCGATCGTCTTCAGCGACCCGAGGGATCGGGCCCCGCAGGTGGCCACGACCCAGGCCCGGCCGACGACCCAGGATCAGTCGACCGCCGAATATGCCCTCGCGTCCGACGGTCCCGAGAATCCGCGCCTGACCCGGATCGGCGTGAGGCTCGGGACCGGCGCCTACATGGCCCCGGAGCAGTTCGTGGACGCCGCCACGGCGGACGTCCGGGCGGACATCTACGCCTTCGGCGTCGTCCTCTTCGAGATGCTCGCCGGCCACCTCCCCTTCGCGGGCAGGTCGATCGAGATGCTCGCCCGCCAGCACACGAAATATGCGCCCCCCTCGGCGGCCCCGTTCGTCGTCAGGCCCTACGCCCGCATGGCCGGCGCCGTCGATCAGGTCGTCCAGCGCTGCCTCCGCAAGGATCCGGCCGAGCGCTTCCAGACCATGGTCGACCTCCGCAAGGCGCTCCAGGCACTCCTCGCCCGCGCCCGGGGCAAATAGCGGGGAAGGACTAACCACAGAGGCACAGAGGACACGGAGAAGACGGGGGGACGAGAAGAGGGGGAAACATGAAATCAGGTGGGTTAGTGCGAGGCGGCTGCCGCGCCGTGTTTGCACGCCCTCTGCTGGTCGCTGTTATATTACCTGTTATTAAAATATAAAATTGTCTTAGTATTTTATTCTCTTCCCTTCTTCTCTGTGCTCTCTGTGCCTCTGTGGTTAGTTTTCCCCTCCCAGCCACAGGTCGATGGGCCGCTTGATGCCGGCGGGGCGGTACGGGAGGTCCACCCTCGCGCCCATGCGGGCGGATCGATATCCGGCCAGGAGGACTTCCTGGACGATCCGGCCATCCTCGCCGGTGGCGATCGGCGATTCCTTGCCCCGCACGCAGCGGGCGAAGTGGTGCATCTCCTGAGGGAAGCCGTAGTTCCAGAGTTCCTCGAAGACCGGATAGCTCCACCCCTTCGTGCTCGGGGCCTTCTCGACGGCATAGCCGTAGCCCGGCTCGCTGTAGGTCGGCAGCGAGTTCCCCATGTGGAGATTCGCCAGGGTGAGCCCGGCCGAGCCGTAGACCTCCACCCGGTCGTCCATCCCGCCGAGCCGCGTCCAGCTATTCTCGATCAGCCCGACGGCGCCCCCCTCGAAGGTGAGGATGCAGAGGCACTCGTCCTCGCCGCGGGTCTTATCGCCGTGGACCTGGGTGCTCATCTGGCAGTAGACGCCCTGGATCGCGGGGCGGCCCAGGAACCAGTAGCAGAAGGCGATGCCGTGACAGCCCATGTCCATGAACACGCCGCCGCCGGACTTCGAGACGTCCCAGAACCAGTCGCCGTGCGGGCCGGAGTGCTTCTCCGACTGCTTCACCAGGTGGACCCGGCCGAAGGCCCCCTCGTCGGCCATCCGCTTTGCCTGGACGTACTTGGGCGTGAAGAAGAGCTCCTCGGCGTACATCAGAAGGACGCCGTGATGGCGGCAGGCCTCGATCATCGCGTCCGCCTCCTCCAGGGTCATGCAGAGGGGCTTCTCGCAGACGACGTGCTTGCCGGCCGCCGCCGCGTCGATCGTCATCCGGGCGTGGAGCGCATTGGGCGCGGTGATGGTGACCATCTCGATGTCCGGCTCGGCGAGCATCGCCCGGTAGTCGAGGAAGACGCGCGGGATCTCGTAACGACGCGCCAGCGACTCCGCGTTGCCGGGCGTCGGCGAGGCCACCGCGACGACCTCGGCCTCGTCCGGCATGATCCGGAACGAGGCCGCGTGGATGTCCGCCTCGAAGCCGGAGCCGATGATCCCGACCTTGACCTTACCCTTGCTCGCCATGGCTGCGCCTTCCTCCAGGATCGATGGCTTGGGTCCTCACCAGCCCTCGCGATACGGCCGCCGGATGAACGGCTCGGCCTCCGGGCACCCGTGCGCGGTCATCGAGGCCGCGTCCCAGTCGATCTTGCGGCCGGTCCGGATGGCGAGGTTGGCCACGAGCATGGTCTCCGTCAGGCGGGCCGCGAAGCCGTCGAACCGGCAGAAGGCCGGCGGGCCGCCCCGGCAGGCGCGGAGCCATTCCTGGTGATGGCTGCCGCCGGGGGCCCGCGGGACGGACGGGGCGGGGGCCCTGAAGTCGCGGAACCTCTCCGCCGGCAGGAGCGCCCAGTCGCCGCCGGTCCACTCGGCCGAGGAGAGCACCCCCGTCGTCCCCACGACGATCGCGCCGTTGTCCGCGAGCTTGCGGCCGCCGACGAGATCCGCGGAGGGCTTCTGGCCGCCGTCGTACCAGTGCAGCGTGATCGGCCCGCGGCCGGCCCTGGCCGCGAACTCGACCTTGATCCGCGACCAGAGCGGGAAGGTCTCCGCCTTGAGGCCGGAGGTGGCGACGAGCTCGGCGGAGACCGGCGCGTCCAGGTCCAGGGCGGCGAACGGCATGGCGGCGTTGTGGATGCCCATGTCGCCCACGGCGCCGGTGCCGAAGTCCTTCCAGCCCCGCCAGATGAAGGGCGAGTAGGCCGGATGATAGGGCCGTTCCGGCGCGACGCCCAGCCAGAGGTTCCAGTCGAATCCCTCGCGGGCGGGAGGCCGATCGGCGGGTCGGTCGATGCCCTGGGGCCACCATCCCGCGGGGCGATCGGTCCAGACGTGCAGCTCCTTGACCACGCCGAGCACGCCCGAGCGAATGGCCTCGATGCCGGCCCTCGCCCCGTCCTCGGCCATGCCCTGCGTCCCCATCTGGGTGGCGAGCTTCTTCTCGGCCGCGACCTTCGCCATCCGCCGGGCCTCGTCGATGCTCCAGGTCAGCGGCTTCTCGCAGTAGACGTGCTTGCCCAGGTCCATGGCGGCCAGGCTGATCGGGGCGTGCATGTGGTCGGGCGTGGTGACGACGACGGCGTCGACCTGGCCATGGATCGCGTCGAGCATCCGTCGATAGTCGCGGAACCGCTGCGCCTTGGGGAACTTCGCGAATGCCTCCGCCGCGCGATGGTCGTCCACGTCACAGAGCGCGACGATGTTCTCAACCGCGACCTCCTTGAGGTTCTCCGCCCCCTGTCCGCCGCAGCCGACGATCGCCAGGTTGAGCCGCTCATTCGGCCCGGGGGGCCGTGCCCGCGCCGACGTGGTCCCCAGGCCGAGCCCCGCGAGGCCCGCCCCGATCCCGGCCAGCACCTCTCGACGAGTCCGCATGCCGCTCATGGAGATGTCCCTCCCGGCCCCCCGGCGGGAAGAGGCCGGGGCAGGACTCCATTCTCCGGCTCTACCGGGCAGTGGGCAAGCGAACGCCGGCCGTCTCGGACGTCAGGGCACCGATGAGGAGAATGCGAGGAGGCGAGCCTTGATCGCGGTAAGCAACTCTACC
>NZ_JAALJH010000139.1 GCF_011064615.1 Aquisphaera insulae
TTTTCGGACCCTCGCGTTCGTCGCGCGAGCGGCTCACGACGGGGGTGGAGGCAGCCGGCCGCCCGTGCGTCGGGAGACGGGGAGGATGACCCGGAAGGTGGTCCCCTGGCCGGGGGTGCTGTCGACCTCGATCCGGCCGTTGTGGTCCTGGATGATCCCGTGGGTGATGCTCAGGCCCAGGCCGGTGCCGTCGCCCACCTTCTTGGTGGTGAAGAACGGGTCGAAGATGTGGGGCAACACGTCGGGCGGGATGCCGCAGCCGTTGTCGCCGATCTCGATCATCAACTCGTCGGAGGGCAGGAGCGAGGTGCGGATCTCGATGCGGCCGCCGTCGGAGCGGGCGGACTCGATGGCCTGCATCGCATTGACCAGCAGGTTGAGGAAGACCTGGTTGATCTGCACCGGGGATGCGGCGACGTTGGGCAGGGCGCCGAGTTTTTCCTCGACGGCGATCCGCCGCCGCTCGAGCCGGCCGCGGATCATCTCGAGGGCGGCAGCGAGGGCCTCGTGGACGTCGAGCTGGTCCACCGCGGCCCGGTCGAGCCGGGTGAAGCCGCGGAGGTTGTTGACGATCTCCGCCACCCGCTTCACGCCCTGGCGGGTGCTGGCGAGGATCTTGCCCAGGTTCGACCGGATGTAGCCGAGGTCGCACTCCTCGTCCAGCCGATCGACCTCCTCCAGGATGCCCGCCGCGTGGGCGGCGAGGACCTCGCGGGCCCGGTCGTAGATGGCCAGGAGCCTGAGCGTGGAATCCAGGTCGCGTTCCAGGACGGCGAGGTTGTTGGCGATGTAGGCGAGCGGGTTGTTGATCTCGTGGGCGACCCCCGCGCTGAGCATCCCTAGCGACGCGAGCTTCTCGGACTGGACCATCCGCGAATGGATCTGCTGCCGCTCGATGAACTGGCCGATCTGTCGGCCGAGGTTGGTGGCCATTTCCATCAGGTTGGAGTCGACGGCGCGCGGGGATCGGCTGAAGAACTCCATCAGGCCCAGGCATTCGCCGCGGACCAGGATGGGGACCGCGAAGGACGAGTGGAGTCCTTCCGCCGCGGCGGGCGCCTTGCGGCGGAAGTCCGGATCCGCGGCGATGTCCGCGATCCACTCCGCCCGACGACCCGCCCAGATCCGGCCGGGGAGCCCTTCGCCGGGGGCGAAGGCCGCGGCCCTGGTGGCCGCATCGAAGACGGGGAGGTCGTCGCCGGACGTCCGCCAGGTGGCCACGCAGCGGACCAACCTAGTGCCGGCGTCGACCCGCCAGAAGGCGCCGAAGTCCCAGTCCAGGCCGCGGCCGATGATCTCCAGGATGGCCGGACTCGCCTCGTTCAGCGAGTCGCTCTCGGCGAGGACCCGTGTCGCCGCGTACTGGACGGCCAGCCTCCGCTCGTCGGCCTTGAGGCGGGTGATGTCGTGGAAGACGACAAGCCCTCCCCGGATCTCGTCGTGCTCCTCGCGGAGGGGGCGCGCGTTGACCAGCATCGAGGAGCCGTCGCGGAGGCTCGGGTGGGCGATGTAAAGCTCGGCCAGGTCGATGACCTCGCCGCGGATGGCCCGGTAGAGGGGCAGCTCCTCGGTCGCGAATCGGGTGACCCGGTCGGGCCGATAGACCTCGTAGAGCGGATTCCATCGGCCACCGTCGTCGAGGTGATCGGCGCTCCCGAGCATCCGCTCCGCGGCCGGATTGAGGACCAGGAGCCGCGCGTCGCGGTCGGCGACGACGACCCCCTCGCGCATGCAGTCCAGGACGGACCGGAGGATCCCCGTCTGCTCGCGGAGCGCGGCCTCCGATTTCTTCAGCTCGGCCGCCTGCCCCTCCAGGCTGCGGTTGAGCCGGGCGATCTCCTCGACGTGGCGGAGGGCGTCGAGCGCCCTCGTCGTGTGGCTGGCGAGCGTCTCCAGGGGGCGGAGGTCCACGCGCTCCGGGTCGAGGAACTCCGGCGTCGCCACCTGGAGGGTCCCCATGACCTCGTCCCCCTTAAGGGGAAGGATGATCTGGCCGTGGATCCCCGCCAGCTCCACCGCCCGCTGGTCGCAGCGGGGGTCCTTGAAGGAGTCCGGGATCACGACGGCTCGGCCCCGGCGGACGACCTCGGCCAGGATGTCTTCGCCGTCCAGGGGACGGACGGTCAGGCCCACCAGCTCGCTCATCGTCCCCTCGCCGCGGACCCCCCGCACGACGCCGGCCTCGCGATCCACGAGGGAGATCATCGCCAGGTCGTAGCCGAGCTGATGGCACGACCGGAGTACCGACCCGAACATCTTGTGGATGTTCTGGGGGTCGAGCCGGGACGTCGAGATCTCGAAGAGCGACCCGAGCAGGTCGCGTGCGGCCTCCAGGTCCCGGGTCCTGGCGGCGATCCGCCGCTCGAGGTCCGCATGCGCCCGCGCGATCTGATGGCTCATCCGATGGAAGGCCTGGCCGAGGGTGCCGACCTCGTCGCCGGGCGGGACTTCGATCGTCGAGGCCGCGCCGAGGTCTCCGCGCGCGATGGCATCCGCGGTCGCCGCGAGCTTGCGGATGGGCCGGGTGTGCTGGCGGGCGATCGCGTACGACGCCGCCAGGCCGATCGCCAGGATCAGGCCGCCGACGCCCAGGAGCAGCCGGCGGAGGCGGCGGACCGGCGCGTACGCCTCGTCCACGTTCATCTTGGCGACGAGCCCCCAGCCGCGATATCCGACCGGCTGATAGGAGGCCAGGACATTCCGGCCGCCGTGGTCGGTGGTGCGCATGAACCCGCTCTCGCCCGCGACGGCCCGGCTCATGGCCGGGACGCGGCCCGCCGGGAATTCGAGATCATGCGGCTCCAGCCGGGGCGTGAAGAGGTAGTGGATCCGGTCCCCGGCGGCGACACCGACGAGGACCTCGCCGGTCTCGCCGAGGTGGCGGGGCGGGGCGATGTGGGCGACGATCGGGCCGAGGTCCATGACGAGCATGTAAGACCCGACAACCTCGCCGGCCCGGGTGCGGGCCGGCATCACGAAGAGCGCGCCGGTCCTGCCGTCGACGAGCCTCGGCAGCCCGATGAGGGCGGGCCCGTCACCGGCACTCGCCTCGTCTCCGGACGGTCGCGGCATCGCCGCGAAGACGTCGATCAGGTCTCCGGGCCCCGTGGAGGCGACCCGACGCCGCTGGGAGTCCTCGATCCAGAGCGCGAGCAGGCCCTCGGTGTCCTCGCGGACCTCGTCGAGCGACCAGACGTTGGCCCGAGCGGCCCCCCCGGCGGGACGCTGATGCCCGGGCAGGTAATACTCCAGCGACTCGCGCAGGCGATAGCGGCTGGCGAGCGTCCGGATCCGCTCGTCCAGGTGCGCGATCTCCGCGAGCAGGAGGGCGCGGCGATCCTCGGTCACGGCCGACAGCCGGCTGCTCACCTGCTCCCCGAAAATCTGCCCCGTATAGACATAGCCGATCGTGATCAGCGTCCCCGCCGTCAGCGCCACGAGGAGCCCGACGAAGAGCGTGAGCTTGAACACGATCGACTGCCGCCGGAGGGCCTCCGGCGCCGCGTCGATCGGTGTCGAGAGCAGGTTTCGGAGCGAGCCCATGAGCAATGCGCGTCCCCTTCGCCCTCCATCCGAACCGGACGATCCGCCCGCCGATTATCGCCCCGAGCCGTCGAGCGTCGGGAACTCGGTGACCCTCAGGTCGGTGCAGCCGTAGGGGACGAGGCTCAGCTCCTCCTCCGCGGCGTCGCTCCTCGCCGGGCTCGACGGCGGTGCCGCCGCGGCCCCCCTCTCGATGACCCAGCCGGGCAGCCGCCGACCCTTCACGCGGGCGATCAGCGCGGGGGCCTCGGTCGCGAACGGCGAGGCCTGGACCGGCCTGTCCTCGAAGGCGATCGACTTCTCGGGATGGACGCGGTCGATCTCCAGCGCGTAGTTCCACGGCGACGCCGGCCGCACTTCCCAGTCGGCGAACTGCGGATTGTCCTTCACCTTCTTCCACTCGCCGCGGACGGGCAGGGCGAACACGAGCGGCCCCCGCTCCACGGCCACGGAGTCGTTGAAGCCGTGGTAGAGCCGCGGCTCGGCGGGGAGCCGGAGCGTCACCTTCGCCTCCTTGGCCACGGCCAGCGTCAGCTCGTGGAAGGTCCCGGAGGCGACCGTGGAGGTCGCGTCCCCGACCGCGACCCTGGCCCCGTTCGCCCAGGCCGGGATCCGGAGGCGGAGCGGGACGTCCACCGGCTCGGATGCCGTGGCGACGATCTCGACCAGGTCGCGGAATGGGTAGTCGGTCCTGACCTCCAGCCGGACCGGCTTGCCCTTCACCTTCGCCTCGACCACGCACGGGGCGTAGGCGACGGCCGCCAGGCCGCCGTCGGCGGACCTCATCCAGAGCGACGAGGCGAACTTGGGCCAGCCCTGGTGGAAGTTGGCGGTGCAGCAGCCGAAGTTGGGCTCGAGGCCGTACAGGTTGGAATCCGGACCGTTGTTCACATAAAGATGATCGCCCTCTTTCACGCAGAGGACCTGGTTGGCCTGCTGGTCGTACTGGTGGGCGGTCATGTCCTTCTTGAACGTGGCGGGCAGGGCGTTGAAGGCGAGCTTCTCCAGACGGTCGCCCAGGCGGGCATCTCCCACGACCGCGGCGAGGAGCTCGAGGGAGTACATCGCCTCGACCACGGTGCAGAGCTCGGTCCCCTGGGAGGGATTCCGCCCGGCGAGGTGCTCGTCGCAGGTGAAGATCCCGGTGGCCTGTCCATGGTACCTGTCGAGCTTCTCCAGCATCGGGAAGATGGCGTCCCGATCCGCCTCGGCCCCGGTGAGCAGGTAGCGGATCCCCGCGTATTTCAGGGCCATGCCGGTATTGACGCCGTGGGTGTCCAGGTCGAACTTGTCCCGAGTGCGGCCGGTGAACTTGAAGTCGTCGAACTGGGCCTTCCAGTCGTGGCTCTGGGCGTATGCCTTGCGGGCGACGTCCATCGGCCAGGCCTCGCGGGACTTCAGGGCCAGCCAGAGCATCGGGACGGCGAAGTCGGCCACCCGCATCCGCGCCCAGCTATAGAGCGGCCTGTCATCCATGGCCTTCTCGATCCGCCTGGCACACTTCAACATGGCGGGGATGACCCGTGGGTCGCCGGTCGCCTCCTGATACTGCGCCAGGGCCTTGAGCAGGGGGAAGAGCGGCCAGGCGTCATAGGGCTGGTGGCCGGCCGTGTCGCCGATCGGACCGAGCCAGCCGTCGGGGTGCTGATGGTCGAGGATGTAGTCGATGAACCGCTTCGCCTTCGCCTGAAGCGCCGCGTCGTCCAGCAGGTAGGCCAGCGGCACGAGCCCGTCGAGCCAGTACGGGACCCGCTCCCAGCCCTCGCTCTTGCCGCCGATCCAGGCGCTGTCCTTGATGTCGAGCCAGAACTCGTCGAGGTGGCCGCCCAGGCCCGCCGCCTGGATCCTGAGCTGCTCTCGGAGCCAGCCGGCCGGCTTGACGGAGCCCAGCGGAAGGGGGTGGAAGGCGATTGCGGGGATGCCCGCGGGTCGCGAGGGATTCGCGGCTCCGGAGGGCTGGGCCGATGCCCCCTGGGACGCGATGGCCAGGATCACGGTGAGCGAGAGAGGCGCGATCGTTCGGTTCATGACGGGGAGGGTCCTCGGTGAGGTTGTGAAGGGCGGCAATCCCGCCGATCGTAGGCGATTGTACATTATTAGCACCAGCCTCGACGCCTCGCCAGCGGCGGGCGGGTCGGGTGCGGTTCGGGCGGCCCGATCAGGGACCCGTCGGCTCCTTCGGTATCGCCGCCCCAACGCGACCGGCCCACGCCCGCCAGGATGCCGTCAGCTCGGCGAGGCGTGCGCGCTCCGCCGCGGCGAGGTCGCGGGTCTCGGTGGCGTCGGACTCGATGTGATAGAGCTCCCAGCGGCCCCGCGGGTGGGCCACCGCCTTCCAGCCGCCGGAGAGCACCGCGCGGCCCCCTTCGTGCTCGAAGAAGAGCGACCGTCCGGTTGCCGCAGGTCCGCCCTCCAGCACCGGCCGCAGGCTCACTCCTTCGAGAGGGAGGAGGACATGGCCGTCGTATCGTCCCGGATAGGGGACCCCGGCCAGGTCGAGGCACGTGGGCATCAGGTCGATCACGTGCGCGATCGACCGACTGATTGTCCCGCGCGGAGCCTTCAGGCCGTTCGGCCACCGGACGACCAGCGGGCCGTGGCAGCCTCCCTCGAACGACTCCGCCTTCCAGTAGTGAAACGGCGTGTTCGCCGCGCTGGCCCAGCGCGGGCCGATATACCCCCAGGTCGTCTCCGGGCCCGGCTCGAACCGTCCCTCGTAGCGGATGGGCCGGCCGTCGCGGGTCTCCGTCGCCCGGTCGAATCCGGGGTTGAGGTAACGCTCCGGAGAGGCCCCGTTGTCGGCCAGGACGAGCAGCAAGGTGTCGTCCGCGCGGCCGGTTTCCTCGAGCGCCCGGACGATGGCCCCGACGCCCTGGTCAACCCGATCCACCATCGCCGCGTGGACCGCCATCAGGGCGGCGGCGTGGTCCCGATCGGCGTCGTCCATCGCGGTCCAGTCCGGGCCACGGCCGTCCAGGGGGGGCAGGGGGTGTGTCGCCGGATCGACGAGCCCCATCTCGACCTGGCGGCGATATCGCGACGCGCGGAGGGCATCCCAGCCGCCGCGGTAGGTGTCCCGGTAGCGTGCGATGTCCTCGGGGAGCGCGTGCAGGGGCCAGTGCGGGGCGCAATGGGCCACGTAGAGGAAGAACGGTCGATCATCGCGGGCCATGGTGCGGATGTACTCGACGGACTTCGCCGTGATCGCGTCCGTGAGGTAGAAGCCCGGCGGGACGGCCTTCACCGGTTCCGTGCCCTCGACCAGCGAGAAGGGATCGAAATGATCCACGACGCCCCAGATCGGGCCGAAGTGCCGCTCGAAGCCCCGGTTGACGGGGTAGGTGCGGACGTCGGCGAAGGGCCGGTCGAGATTCGCATGATGGTTGAGCCAGGCCATGTGCCCCGCCCCGCGCTCCTTGCCCCCCAGCGGGGTCGTGGACGACAGGTGCCATTTGCCCGCCATCGCGGTCCGATACCCGGCGGCGCGGAGCAGCTCCGCGATCGTCGCGCCGTTGCGGCCCAGGTCCCGGCCGTTCGAGCCAAGATTGACCTGATGCGGATACAGCCCCGTCAGGAGGGCGGCCCGCGTCGGGCAGCACCGCGAGGCGTTGTAGAATCGGGCGAACCGCATGCCGTCGGCCGCGACCCGATCGATGTTCGGCGTGCGGATCTCCCCGCCGTAGCAGCCGAGGTCGCTGTAGCCAAGGTCGTCGAGCACGATCACGACGAGATTCGGCCGCCGGGCCGGGGCGCCGGCGCTCGCCCCGGGGAGATCGCCGGCCAGCCCCGCGACCAGCACCGCTGCCGCCAGCACCGAGGCCGCGCGATGTCGAGAATCCCGCACGCTCCACCTCCCGGAATGCCAGCCGATCGGCCGATGGCTGATCGCTCCGGCCATTGCCATCCTCGGGGCCGGCGACGGCGAGGTCAACCTCGTCCAGCCCGCCGGCAATCCTCGGATCGAGTCTCAATCCAGGCCGGTCTTCCTCATGGCGGCCCGCTCTTTCAAAAACTTGCTCATCCAAGCCTGATGCGGGAATGAATCGAAAAGATCTTATGAAGATTCTCTTGTCAGCGGTGGCGATGCGTGCTAGAGTTTCACTCCCGAGTCGGTCGCCGGTTGCGGCGAGGCGGCCGATTCCGACCCGCTCGTCCCTCCCCCGCGGATCCTTCGCTCAGGTGAGCCCGGCGATCCGTCGCGAGCGCGGGCCGCTCCGGTAACTCAGGTCGCCGCCCCTTTGTCGGCCCGCCACCTCCGGGCCGCCTTGTCCTCGAAACGCGAGTCGTCGACGCTCCCCCGTCGGCCACCCTCCCATTTCTCGACCCATCCGACTCATCCTGGAACCGGGAGTAAGCCACCCATGGGATCCCGCCGCCGTCTTCGAGCCCGCGTGGGCTTCACGCTGATCGAGCTCCTCGTCGTCATCGCCATCATTGCGGTCCTCATCGCGCTCTTGCTCCCCGCCGTGCAGTCGGCCCGCGAGGCGGCGCGGCGGGCCCAGTGCACCAACAACCTGAAGCAGCTCGGGCTGGCCGCGGCCAACTTCGAGTCGGCGAACGGGACGTATCCGCCGGGGTACGGCCTCTTCCCGGTCCAGAACATCAAGAACTGCACCTCCCAGGTGGGCGGCTGCCGGATCAGCGTGCTCGGGCAGCTCATGCCCTTCATGGAGCAGTCGCAGATCTACTCCGCCTTCAACATACAGATCGACATGTGTACGTACAACGTCGGGGGCACGATCACGCCGAACGGCACGGCGCAGACGACGCTCGTGACGGCGTTCATCTGCCCGTCCGACGGCGCCGACCAGCGGATCGGGGACAACATCGCGTACTGCAACTACTTCGCCAGCCTGGGCGCCACGGCGGCCCAGGAGGCGGGCTCGACCTACACGAACATGGAGTCGATCACCGGGCGGCTGGGCATCTACAACGCGGCCGTGAATTACGGCACCCCGCTCTGCAACGGGACGACGCCCAACGCCGACTACCTGAAGGTGCCCGGCGTCCGCGTCGCCTCGGTCACCGACGGCACGAGCAACACGGCGGCCTTCGCCGAGGCGTGGCGCGGCCACGAGGTGGGGACGACGCTGCCGCCGGTCACCGACCCGACGGTGGCCCTCATCTATAGCGCGAACCTGGACAACCTCGCCCCGCCGACCTGCGACGTCGCCAGCCGCTACAGCACCTATCGCTATCGCGGCCAGGAGTACTACCGAGCGTTCGGGCCCACGGCCTTCTACACCCACACGTTGCCGCCCAACAGCCCGCTCCGCGACTGCGGCACGGCCGCCGACACGACGGCCATCAACAACTTCTCGAGGACCCACCTGGCCGCCCGCAGCTATCACCCCGGCGGCGCCAATGCGGCCTTCGCCGACGGCTCGGTGCGGTTCTTCAAGAACTCGATCAACCTCTCCACCTGGAATGCCCTGGGCACCCGGGCCGGCGGCGAGGTCATCAGCGCCGACTCGTACTGACCCGCCCGAGGCCGGCGGCGCCAGGTTGCCGTCCGCCGAATCGTCCACGGATCGGGACGCCGGCCCAGCCGCCGGCGTCTCATCCCATCGGGAGCCGATCATGCCCAGGATATCCCTCGCCGCCTGCTGCCTGGCCCTCCTGTCGGCCGGGTGCGGCGGCGGTGCAAATTCGACGCTGCCCCCGGAGGCCGCGGTCCAGGACAGCCTGACTCAGATCGCGGAGCTCTGCCGGAACTACCAGTTCACCAAGCAGAAGCCCCCCCAGAAGCTCTCCGACTTCAATACATCAAGGACCATGGGGGCCAACGGATTCCAGGCGTTGGAGAAGGGCGACGTCATCCTCCTCTACAACGCCAAGCTCCCCGATCTCGACGAGGATCCCGGCCACGCCGACACCGCGGAGATCCTCGCCTACGAGAAGAGCGTGCCGACCAGCGGCGGCCAGGTCCTCCTGCTGAATCGGACGATCAGGTCCATGACTCCGGAGGAATTCAAGGCCGCCCCGCGACCCGCTGGCGCCCACGAGGCGACTCCGGAGCCCGCCGCGAAGAAGAAGTGACGCCGAGGGCGGGCATGCCGCCGGGCCCCGCGCTGATTTCGGCCGGCCGATCGTGTATCGTGCGATCGGTCAGCTCGATCACTCGGAGATCCTCGGCATGCCACGCGTTCACGTTCACCCTCGACTCCGGATCGCCCCTCGTCCCGACGCGACGCGAGTCGCCACGCTCGCCCTCGGGCTCGCCGCCCTGATCGCGGCGACGAGCCCGCCCGGCCGGGCCGTCGCCTCCGAGGCCCGTCCCAACATCGTCTTCATCTTCTCGGACGATCACGCCTATCAGGCCATCAGCGCCTACGGCGATCCGCGGCGGCTCATCGACACGCCCCACCTCGACCGCCTCGCCGGCGAGGGGATGAGGTTCGACCGCTGCCTGGTCACCAACTCGATTTGCGGGCCGAGCCGAGCCTGCGTGCTGACCGGCAAGTACAGCCACCTGAACGGCTTCTACAACAACACCGGCATCCGCTTCGACGGCTCGCAGGTGACGTTCCCCAAGCTCCTCCGCGCCGCGGGCTACCAGACCGCCATCTTCGGCAAGTGGCACCTCAACAGCGACCCGACGGGCTTCGACGCGTGGGAGGTCCTGCCGGGCCAGGGGATCTATTACAATCCGCCCATGCTCAAGCCCGGCGGCCGCACGAAGCACCACGGCTACGTCACCGACGTCATCACCGACCTCTCGCTCGACTGGCTCAGCCGGCGAGATCGATCGCGGCCGTTCCTCCTGATGTGCCAGCACAAGGCCCCCCACCGCGAATGGGAGCCGGCCCTGCGTCATCTCGATCACGACAAGGACCGGGTCTACCCGCCGCCGGCCACGCTCCTGGACGACTATTCCGGCCGCGGCCCGGCCGAGCACCGCCAGGACATGACGATCGCGCGGACGATGAACGACAAGGACCTCAAGCTGACGCCCCCCGCGCAGCTCGACGCCGACCAGCGCAGCGCCTGGGACGCCTACTACGAGCCCCGCAACGCGGCCTTCCGCCGCCAGGCCCCGCAGGGCGCCGATCTCGTCCGCTGGAAATACAACCGGTATCTGCACGACTACCTGGGCTGCATCAAGGGTGTCGACGAGAGCGTCGGCCGCCTGCTCGACTATCTGGACCGCGAGGGGCTGGCCGACAACACGATCGTCGTCTACGCGTCGGACCAGGGCTTCTATCTGGGCGAGCACGGCTGGTTCGACAAGCGATGGATCTTCGAGGAGTCGCTCCGCACGCCCCTCCTGGTCCGCTGGCCGGGCGTCACGAAACGCGGTTCGGTGAATGCCGACATCGTCTCGAACGTCGACTTCGCCCCCACGCTGCTGGAGGCGGCCGGGGTCCCCGTCCCTCGCGAAATCCAGGGGCGCAGCCTGGTCCCGATCCTCCGCGGCGACACGCCGGCCGACTGGCGGAAGAGCTTCTATTATCACTACTACGAATACCCCGCCGTGCACGACGTCCGCCGCCATTACGGCGTGGTCACCGATCGCTACAAGCTCGTCCACTTCTATGGTTCCGACATCGACACCTGGGAGCTTTTCGACCGCCAGGCTGATCCCCTCGAGCTGCGGGACGTCTCTTCGGAGCCGGAGTACGCAACGGCCCGCAAGGAGCTCGAGGCCGAGCTGGCACGACTGAGGTCCGCGCTTCGCGTGACGCCCCAGGACCCGCCCGAGTCCGAGATCCCGGCCCCGCGACGATGAGCGTCCGGCCGACGTGGCCGTCAATCCGCCTCGGCCTTCAGCGGCGGCAGGCCGAGGAGGCGCTCGACCTCCTCGGCGGAGACGGCGAGCCGGCCCAGGAGCTGACGGTAGACCGTGAAGATCCGGTCGTTGACCTGGTCCGCCGCCTCGATCAGGTTGATCACATCCTGGGGAGCGGGGAGATCCGGGATGAAGAACCGGACCAGAGGAAACGGCCCGTCCTCATCCTCGAGGAAGGTCGCCGACGTCCGATCGAGGATGCGGCGGATGTCGTCCACCCCGGCACGGAGGCGTTGGCCGGCCGCGAAGGCGGATTCGAGGAGGGCCTCCTTCGGCTTCTTCTCGTCCCGGATCCGCAGGACCAGGTGGGCGAGGACCTTGGCCGAGCCCATCAAGCCCGCCGTCCGGCCGACGACCTCCGTCGCGAGGAAGGCGGCGCTCGGATAGATCCTCCGGGCCTCGTCGCGGCGTCCTGGGCCGCCGGCACCCCGCTCGGCCACGTCGTCGCGCTCGAGCAGGCCGACCGTCGCCGTCAGCCGCCGGGCCGCGGCCTCGGCGAAGGGCTCGAGGGCCGCGATGACCCTCCGCTCGCCGTCGCTCGCACGCGCCAGCGCCGCCTCGGCCGCAGGCAGGGTCGGGGCGTCGAGCTCGAAGTCCTCGGCCCTGACCTTGAGCCCGGCGCGGAGCAGGAGGGCGGCCGCCTCGGCCTTCTCCGCGCGAGGATGGACAACATTCCAGCGGAGCAGAGCCGACAGGTTATCACCGCGCCGGACCTGCATGTCCTGGCGGGCGTCGATCAACTCCGCCTTGGCCGCGGCGAGGTCGCCCGGGGCCGGGGGATGCTCGGCGGGGAGCGGCATCGGCTGAGTCAGCGCGAAGGCGTCGAGGAAGAACCTGTCGAAGACGATGCCGGCCTGGTGAACGTCCAGCTCCGGAGTCGTCGGCACGGCGATGGAGGCGCGACACCGCGGGCACTTGACCCTGCGGCCCGCGTGCTCCTCGCCGAGGTTGAATCCGGACGCGCACGCGGGACACGTGACCTGGATCGGCATCGCGAGCTCTCCCAGCCCCGAGGAAGACCTGACGAACGGGCGTGATGATAGCAGACCAGCGCCGGAGAATCCCCCGTTCCTCCGAATCGTCCCATCCCGGGAGGGCCCGCCGCTCGGCCCCCCGAGGGATCTTCGCTCTTGCGAGAACGCGCCGCGTCACTCATCGTCTAATCTGCCCGATCGTCGGATTCCTCACCGCATCGACCAGCTATTGAGGCATACCCCGAAGATGACCCGCATCCTGAGCGCGTTCGCGACCTTGACGATGGTGTTGACCCTGGCGGCCCTGCAAACGAGCCCGTCGAGGGCCCAGGAGCCCTCCCCGAAGGCGGAGGAGAAGCCGAAGAAGAAGGACTCCCCGAAGGCGGAGGAGAAGCCCAAGGACAAGGAGAAAGAGAAGAAGGACGCCGGCAAGTCCTCGACGGACGAGGAGCCGGTGGTGACGCATCACGCGGTGACGGTCGGCGGCAAGGAGCTGAAGTACACGGCGACCGTCGGCCTGATGCCGATCCGGGACGCCAAGGGGGAGACCGAGGCGCGGATCTTCTTCATGGCGTATCACCTCGACGAGCCGAAGGCGAGCTCGCCGCGGCCGGTCCTGTTCAGCTTCAATGGCGGGCCCGGCTCGGCCTCGGTCTGGCTGCACATCGGGGCGCTCGGGCCGAGGCTCGTGCCGGCTCCCCAGGGGCCGACGATCCCGGCACCGCCGTTCCGCGTCGTCGACAACCCGGCCACCTGGCTCGACCGGACGGACATGGTCTTCATCGACCCGGTGGGGACGGGCTACTCGCGCGCGGCCAAGCCGGAGCTGAACCAGAAGTTCCATTCGCTCAAGGGCGACATCGAATCGGTCGGCGAGTTCGTCCGCATGTACCTCACCCGGTTCGATCGCTGGGATTCCCCGCTCTACGTCATCGGCGAGAGCTACGGGACCACTCGCGCCGCGGGGCTGGCGGGCCACCTCGTCGAGAAGGGCATCGCGTTCAACGGGATCATCCTGGTGTCCTGCGCGCTGGACTACCAGGGATTCGTCTTCAACACCGGCAATGACCTCCCGTTCCTGAACTATCTCCCGTCCTATGCGGCCACCGCCTGGTATCACAAGAAGCTGCCGGCCGACCTCCAGGCCGGGGGCCTGCCCGCCGTGCTCAAGGAGGCGGAGGCGTTCGTCGATCGTGAATATGCGGCGGTCCTCGCCCGGGGCGACCGCCTGACCGACGAGGAGAAGCAGCGGGTCGCCGCCGGCCTGGCGAGGCTCACGGGCCTGGACGCGACCACGATCGCCGACCACCAGTTGCGGCTCGAGCTCGACGTCTTCCGCAAGGAATTGCTCAAGGCGAAGCACCGCTCGGTCGGCCGGTTCGACTCGCGCTACGAGGGGATCGAGAACCTCTCCCCGTCCTCGTCCGGCGAGCCCGCCACGGACCCGAGCTATTCGGCCGTGCGCGCGTCATACACGTCGGCCTTCAACCGCTACATCCGCACGGAGCTCGGCTACAAGACGGATGTCCCGTACTACATCCTCGGCGAGGGCGTCGGCCGCTGGGACTTCGACGTCCGGATGGGCTATCCCTCCACGACCGGGCCGCTCAGCGAGGCGCTCACCAAGAATCCGCACATGAAGGTGCTGATCGCCTCCGGCTACTACGACCTGGCCACGCCGTATCGCGCCGTGGACCATGCGCTCGCCCGGCTGGGGCTCGACCCGGCGATCCGCGGGAACATCTCCACCACCACCTACGAGGCGGGCCACATGATGTACCTGCACGGGCCCTCGCTCCACAAGCTGAAGGCCGACGGCGCGGCGTTCCTGGACGGCTCGCACGCGCCTTGAGCCGATCCGGATCCATCCTCAAACCCGGTCACGAGCCCCTCTTGTAGGGTGTGTCAAGCGAAGCGCAGACGCACCGGATCGGCCTGGCGGCAGGCAAGGCGACGTCGTCCCGCTCGGGGCGAGTCCCTTCTACCTTGAATCGCTCGCCCATGCCGTGGGCATCGGCGGTCCGGTGCGTCCGCGCTTCGCTTGACACACACTACATGTGCTGAAGCCGACGGTGGGGCGTTCCTGCACGGCTCGCACGCACCTTGAGCCGATCCGGATCCATCCTCAAACCCGGTCACGAGCCCCTCTTGTAGGGTGTGTCAAGTGAAGCGCAGACGCACCGGATCGGCCTGGCGGCAGGCAAGGCGACGTCGTCCCGCTCGGGGCGAGTCCCTCCTACTTTGAATCGCTCGCCCATGCCGTGGGCATCGGCGG
>NZ_JAALJH010000014.1 GCF_011064615.1 Aquisphaera insulae
ATCGTGTCGTAGTGCGGTGACGGGGTCGACCTTCGCGGCGTGGCGGGCCGGGTAGAGGGCTGCGACGATGGTCACGCCGACGGTGAAGAGGAGGACCAGCACGCCGATCCGGGGCGGGAAGGCGAAGATCGAGCCCGTCAGGTCGATCTTCATGTCGCGCTGGACCATCGAGCGGACCCAGGCGTCGCCCGGGAACGAGATCGACCAGGCCAGGAGGAGGCCGATCGCGCCGCCGACGAGGCCGATCAGCGCCCCCTCGAGGACGAAGACCGTCTGGAGCTGCCAGTCCGCCGCCCCGACGGCCTTCATGATGCCGATCTCGCGGCGCCGCTCCAGGACGCTCATCAGCATCGTGTTGGCGATCCCGAGGGCCGAGACGAGGAGGGCGACGCCGGCCACGCAGGTCATGCCGCCGAAGATGAGGAGGTAGGTCAGCCGCTCGCGCTCGATGAAATCGACGATCGACCGGCTGCCGAACCCGAGGGCCTCGACCTTGCCGACGACCTCCTTGACGTTCCGCGTGTCGTCGACGAAGAGGACCGCCCGGTCGATCCCCCGCTCGCGGCGGCCGGGATCGCGGAAGGCCAGGTCGATGGCCGTCCGCCGCGGCAGCACGAGGTCCGTGTCGGCCGGGAAGCCGGTCCAGGCCTGCCTCTTCTCGTCGTCGGTCATCTCGCGGAAGATCCCCACGACCCGGAAATCGTCGGCGACCTCCGCCGGCCGGACCTTCGCGGGCCCGGGCCGGAGGGCCTTCCGCAGGGCGGCGACCTCCTCGGCGGTCAGGCTCAGCCGGTCGAGCGCGCCAGGTAGCTGCCAGGCCAGTTGCCGGAGCGCCGACTGTTCGTCTCGGCCTCCCTCGCCGCGCGATCGGCCGGACAGCCCGACATAGATGCTCGGGCCCTCCTCCACCCCTCCCATCGCGATCCGGAGCGGCTTGCCGATCACCTGCTGGAGGTCCGCCTCATCGACGAGTCCGATCCGGTAGGCGAACATCTCGGCGAGGAGGATCGAGCGCTCCTCGTCGGATTCGAACGCCCGGCCGGCGATGATCCGCTTGCGGAACTCGGGGTCCTCCCCGGCGCCCGATGAGACGCTCGCAGGCTGGGGCCGGTTGCCCAGGGTGGCGACGACACCTTCCCCGACGATGGGGATCATCCTCTCGACGTGAGGGATTCGCGCGAGCGTCTCCAGGCGTTCCGGCGTCAGGCTGACCTCTTCCCGGCTCGGGCCGCCCTGGCGGCGACGCTGTGCCAGGACCTTGCGGATCCGCTCGCGACGCTCCGGAGACATCTTGCCGGCGACTTTCACGTCTTCCTCGGCCCCGGGCTCGGCCGGCTTCCAGCCGGGAGAAACCGTGATCTTGCGCGCGACGTCTCCGCGGCTCGCCTCGCGCTCGATCGTCCGCTGGACCCCCTCGTCGATCGACAGGCTCGCGGCCAGCACGAACGCACCGAAGATCACGCCCAGGGTCGTCAGGCAGGTCCGGATCTTCGAATGTCCGAATGAGGCCAGCGGGAATTTCAGCAGGTCGTACCAACGCACCGGGCGAACCTCCGACGACTCCTAGACGGCGACCTCGGGCATGATCCGGCCGTCGAGGAGCCGGACCGTCCGGTCGGTGCAGCGCGCGGCGAGCTCCTCGTCGTGCGTGACGAGGACGAGGGTGGCCCCGTGCCGTCCGACGTAATCGAGGAGCAGGGCCATGATCTGCCGCGCCGTCTGGCTGTCGAGATTGCCCGTGGGCTCGTCGGCCAGGATCACGCGGGGCTGATTCACGAGCGCCCGGGCGACGGCGACCCTCTGGTTCTCGCCGCCGCTCAGTTGACTCGGCCGGTGATCGAGCCGCGCCCCGAGCCCGACCGCTTCCAGGGCCTTCCGAGCCGCGGCCCGTCGGCTCCCCGGCGGCTGGCCGGCGAAGACCATCGGCAGCTCCACGTTCTCGACGGCCGTCCTGGTCGCGATCAGGTTGAAGGACTGGAAGACGACCCCCACGACGCCCGATCGGAACCGTGCCATCTCGCGACCCGACAGCGCGTGCAGGTCGAGCCCGCCGACGCGGAGGCCGCCGGAGGTGGGCCGGTCGAGCCCCGCCATCAGGTTGAGAAGCGTCGACTTGCCCGATCCCGACTTGCCGAGCAGGGCCACCCGCTCCCCCGGCTGCACCTCGATCGAGACCCCGCGCAGGGCCTCGACCCGGCTGTGCTCGATCCCGTAGACCTTCCGCAGGTCGTCCGCCCGGATCGCCGGCCCATCCCGTCCCACGCGATCCGATGCCATCGCGGCCCCGCCCTCGACGCTGTCAGCGACTCCTCGACGGTCGATCATCTTACACATGTCGCTCGCCCGCTGCCAGGTCCGACCAGCCGCGGGTCGCGGACCGCTCGCGAGCACCGATCGGCGGCCGCCGAGCCGATCGAGGGCGGGCCGCCGCCCGGTTGCAACGCCCCGTCATGGCCGTCAAGATGAGCGGACGACCCAGCGTCTATACCGGAGGATTCGCGGTGAAGAGGTTCCTTCTCACTCTGCTGTTGTTGTCAACGTTTGCGGGTCGGCCCGCGTCCGCCGCGGACCGGCCGAACGTCCTCTGGCTGATCGGGGAGGACCTCGGGCCGGAGCTGGGCTGTTACGGGACGTCCCTGGCGCGGACTCCCAACCTCGATCGGCTGGCGGCCGAGGGCGTCCGATTCACGCGGGCCTACTCGACCGCGCCGGTTTGCTCGGCCAGCCGCTCGGCGTTCATGACGGGCATGTACCAGACGACGATCGGGGCCCACAATCACCGGTCGCATCGCGACGACGGCTATCGCCTGCCGAACGGCGTTCGGGTGCTGACGGACTGGCTCCGCGACGCCGGCTACTTCACGGCGAATGTCGTCACGCTGCCGCCGGGCCTCGGCTTCAAGGGGACGGGCAAGACGGACTGGAATTTCACCCACGAGGGGAAGTCGTTCGATTCCGATCGATGGGCCGACCTGAAGACGCACCAGCCGTTCTACGCCCAGGTGAACTTCCAGGAGACGCACCGGCCCTATCATGCCGCGGCCCGGACCGATCCGGCTGCGGTCTCCATTCCGCCCTATTACCCGGACCATCCGGTCACGCGAACGGACATGGCGAAGTACCTCGACGCCGCCGCCGAGCTCGACCGCAAGGTGGGGGCGATCCTGACGCAGCTCGAGGCGGACGGGCTGGCGGAGAGCACGATCGTCGTCTTCCTCGGCGACCACGGCCAGTCACACGTGCGGGGGAAGCAGTTCTGCTACGAGGAAGGGCTGCACATCCCCCTGATCGTCCGCTGGCCGAAAGGGCTGAAGGCCCCCTCCGGATACCGCCCCGGTACGGTCGATGACCGGCTCGTCGAGTCGATTGACCTCGCGCCCACGACCCTGGACATCGCCGGCGCGGGCAAGCCGGCGGCGATGCAGGGGCGGATCCTCTTCGGCGATCACGCCGACTCGCCGCGGACCTACGCCTTCGGCGCCCGGGATCGCTGCGACGAGACGGTCTTCCGCTTCCGGACCGTCCGCGATGGACGTTACCGCTACATCCGCAATTTCACGCCCGACCGCCCGTTCCTCCAGGCGAATGCCTACAAGGAGCGGAGCTACCCGGTCTGGAACCTGCTCAAGGAGCTGGACGCCCAGGGGAAGCTGACGCCCGTACAGAAGGTGCTGACCGCCCCCACGATGCCGGCGGAGGAGCTTTACGACCTGGACGCCGACCCGCACGAGATCCACAACCTGGCCGGATCCGAGGTGTCCGCCCACCGCGAGGCCCTGGCCCGCCTGCGAGGCGTCCTCGAACGCTGGATCGAGGAGACGAACGACCAGGGCCGCACCTTCGAGCCGGCGGACGTCGCCGCGGCCCACGGGGCGACGAGGCCGGCCACGAAGGGACGGGCAAAGGCCCGATAGCGTGGAAGTCGGTCAACGACTCCTTGGTCCGGCCTTCGAAACGTCGAACGGGACGAACCCGGCCAGGGCTTCGCTCGAGCTCGCGGTCAGGCCGAAGGCGTCGTGGCCGGGATCGGTGAGATGCGGGTCGGCGATCTTCGAATCCCGGTCCTGACCGGCTTTCCGCCATTCGTCCCAGGTACGCTGGTCGAACCGGATCGCGGGGTCGGACGTGCGCCAGTAGGTGTTGCCCTCGAAGCTGGCCTGGATCTTCTTCCAGTCGCCGGAGAGGAGCGGGCCCTTGTCCCAGTAGACGATGTTGTGTTCGAACCGGAAGCTCTGATGATCCTCCACCCTCGACCGCTGGATCTGGGCATCGCGGCCGAAGGCGAGGATGTTGTTGCGGAAGGTGTTCTCCTTGCCGTAGTGCTGGTGGAAGCCCCCGTGAGTCGTCCGGTAGACCAGGTTCTTCTCCGCCAGGATGTGGGTGGTCCCCTCGTCGAAGTAGATGCCCCAGCCGCCGTAAACGCGAGCGGCGATGTCGTGGAAGACGTTCTGGCGGATCACGGTCCCCTCATGGTTGCCCAGGGTGTAGATCCCGGCCATGTCGCTGAGGATCGGGGTTTCGGCGTCTGACTTCTTGCCGATGTGGTGGACGTGGTTGAATTCCACCAGGTTCTTGGCGGCGTTGGCCGGGCCGTAGCCCCAGGTCCAGCCGATCGAGATCCCCGTGTAGAGGAAGCCGTGGATGTCGTTGTGGGCGATCACGTTCCCGGGCGACTGGCCGATCCAGACGGCGACGCAGCTCGGAAAGAGGTATCCGCCGTCGCAAATCACGCAATCGGTCACGACGTTGCCGGAGGCCTGACGGGGAGCCTCGGGGCGAATCGAGGTCTCCCCGAGCTTGATGCCACCGGCCCCCAGGTCGGTCAGCGTGCATCGCGAGATCGTGTTCCCCTGGCAGCCCTCGGCGAGCTCGATCCCGTAGGTGCCCGCCTGCGTGATCGTGCAGCCCACGAACGAGCAGGACCGGGCACCCCGGCCGGCGACGAGGCCCGGCACGCCGATGGCCGCCTGGCCGAAGCCTGAGGCCGATGCGTCGGGCTTGAGGTTCCAGCCGATGGCCGCCTCTTCCGCGGTCGGGTGGTTGAGCTGCGCGTGATCGAAGAACCACTCGCCGTGCGCGAAGGTGATCCCGCGGAAGTTCACGTGCTCGACATAGGCCCCCTCGCCGGGGCGGCCGGCCAGGCGGAGGACCTGGGCGAGGCGGGGTATGACGACCGTCGCGACGTTCGGATCGACGCCCGAGGTCGGGATCAGGGTGACGGTCCGATTGTTGGGGTCGTATTGGTATTCGCCCGGCTCCGTGAGGTGCACCGGGACGTTCTCGATCCAGTAGCGGTCCCCCTTTTCCGGGAGGAACACGGTGCGCTTCTCGAAGCGGACGACCCGCTTCGATTCGTCGACGGCCTTGATCGGCAGGTGCGATTCGACCCAGCGGTTGGCCAGGATGGCCTCGCCGGAAGTCAGCCCGGGCCAGCCCTTCAGGTCGCTGCCTTCGAAGGCGAACTCGTTGACGCCGCGGGACCAGTTGTCGTGCTTCTCGCCGTCGCTCAGGCCCGCGACCTGGAGGGTGCCGGACTTGGGCCAGCGAGCCCGGCGCATCCGGACGCCGTTCACCCAGAGCTCACGAACCGCGGCGTAGGGAGCCCCCGGGACGACCTCTCCGGGAAGCCGCACGGTCCATGCATCCCGGCCGTTGATCTTGGTACGGGTCCAGCCGCTAAGGACCGTCCCGCCGCTCAGGACGGGGGATTCACCGCGGTAGGCGGCCCAGGTTATCGGCTTTTCCTGGGTTCCGGAATCCTCGGGAAGGAGGGTGAGGGGATCGCTCAGGAAGTAGGTGCCGCTCCGGATCTCGATCCGGATGCCTTCTCCGGCGAGGCCAGCCTTTCGAAGCTCTCTCGCCAGCTCGAGTGCACGCCGGGGCGAGGCCACGGGGCCGTCCCGGCCGTCGGGCGAGGGGGTGGGACGGCGGCCGGTCCAGGCGTTGTTGCCGTCCGTCGAGACGTAGACGATCGCGGGGGCGCCGCGGGCCGCCGTGGTGATGGGGGCGGAGGCGAGCGAGGCGAGCGACAGGATCAGCACGAGGCCGGGGATTCGGATCATCGGTGTGATACCTCGGTAGGCGGAAATCCCGGCTGGTGGCCCGGGAGGTGGGAGGGACGCCGGTCGGGGGCGGGATGGCCGAACTGCCTGGCATTACAGCACCGCCGCCGCCTGCGGGCAAGCATCTATCCGCTTTCGATCTGGCGTCGGACCGGCCCGAAAAACGGGCGAGTTTCGGCTTGCACGATGGCCATGATCCGTGTCGGAGAAGCCTCCAAATGGGCCATTGAAAGAAATACAAGGTCAAGGCGTCGCGAACCCTTGGGTGATTTCGACTTTAGTAAATTTTCGCTATTGCAGGGATCCGGGGTCCGGGATAGAAACCACCGCGGAATGGCACTGGCACCCGGGTCTGAAGACAGGGTCAACAAGCCTGACGATTGGGATCCGGGGCGAGTGATTCATGATTGTGCGACTCATCGACGGCGGCGTGGAAGTCCTCGCCCCGGCGAAGTTAAACCTGTTCCTCGAGGTCCTGTCGCGCAGGCCCGATGGCTACCACGAGATCGAGTCGTTGATGGTCAGCGTGAATCTGCATGACACCCTGATCGTCCGCGAGGAGGACTCCGACGCGGTCATCCTGGAGTGCGACGACCCGAGGCTGCCGACCGGCGGCGAGAACCTGGTCGTGAAGGCAGCCCAGCGGCTCAAGGCCGCGACCGGTTGTCGTCGCGGCGCCTCAATCACCCTGAAGAAGGTGATCCCCGCGCAGGCGGGCCTTGGCGGCGGCTCGAGCGATGCGGCGGCGACCCTGGTGGCCCTGGACCGGATCTGGGGCCTGGGGACGTCCGAGGCCCGCATGGACGCCATCGCCGGCGAGATCGGCAGCGACGTGCCCTTCTTCCTGCACGCCCCGTCGGCGGTCTGCCGAGGCCGGGGGGAGCGGGTCGAGGCCGTGCCCGTCCGGCATCCGCTTCATTTCGTCCTGGTCGCGCCGGAAGTCGGCGTGAGCACGGCCGAGGTGTACCGGAAGCTCGAGACCGACCACACGCCCCGGCCCATCGGCCCGGTGCTGGAGGCGTTGGACGAGGGGGATCCCGGACCCCTGGGACGGAGCCTCTTCAATCGGCTCCAGCACGTCGCCGAGGATGTCCGGCCCGAGCTGGCTCGGGTGCGGGACGCCCTGGCTGAGATCGTCCCCCCCTTCGAAGGATCGTTGATGAGTGGCAGCGGCTCGGCCTATTTCGGGCTCTGCCGCGACGCCGATGCGGCGGGACGCGCCGCGGATCTTCTCGAACCACTCGGACTAGGATGGGTCCGGGTCGTGACTTGCGGCCCCTGAGCAGAGAAGCCCTCGTAAAGGAGTACTGGCTGTGGAGATCACCGAAGTTCGCATCAAGCTCATGGAAGACAACTCGGGCAGCAACGAACGCCTGCAGGCATTCTGCAGCATCACGTTTGACGACATGTTCGTCATTCGCGATCTCAAGATCATCGAGGGGGCCAAGGGCTTCTTCGTCGCCATGCCGTCACGCAAGCTGACCGATCGCTGCCACAACTGCGGCACCAAGAACCACCTCCGGAGCCGCTTCTGCAACCAGTGCGGATGCCGCCTGGACGAGAACCGCGCCCTCCGGGACGCGGACGGCCGGGCCAAGCTCCACGCCGACATCGCCCACCCGATCAACTCGATGTGCCGGGAGAAGATCCAGGCCGCCGTGCTCGCCTCCTACGCCGAGGAGCTCGAGCGGGCCAAGATGCCGGGCTACATCTCCCGCTACGACGACTACGAGGCGGACGATTACGACTCGCCGTACGAGACCCACGCCGGGACCGGCCACGGCGTCGCCAGCGAGCCGCCGCTCCGTCGCGGCCCGCTCCGCGGCCATACCCAGCACGCCCGGGGCAACCAGTCGGTCCTCCGCGGGCCGCACGTCAGCCCCCGCCGCGAGAACCCCGGCGAGGAGGTCTCCTCCGAGTATCATCGCCGCGGCGAGTCCGCCAACTTCGGCAACGGAATCTGAGCGGATCGATCCCCGATCGAAGTCGACGAACCTCAACTCCTCCTCCCGGCCTCGGATCGAGATCCCCCCGGTCCAGGTCGGGGACATCGCCGCCGGTCTTCACGCCCAGCCGGCCCGCGCCCCGCGGCTCCTCCCGCGAGGCACGGGCCGGCCTTGTGCGCGCCCCCGGGCCCGATAGAATGCCATGATGAGTCTCGATCGAGCCCGAGCCGCGAGTCACTCGCATGCGTTCGCTCACCCAGGTCGATCCCGTTGAGGACACCTCCGGCGCCGAGTCGCCGTCGCCCGCCGCCGCCCGCGACGTCCATCCGGCCGGGCACCGCTCGAGGATACGCCGGCTGGTCATCCGCGGGTTGCGTCTGCTCGGGCTGGTCATCCTGGGGATGTACGCCGTGCTCTTCCAGTTCCAGGAACGATTGATCTTCCCGGGCTCCGACACCCAGGGCAAGCCGGAGGCCCGGGTGGACGCCCGGCCCGGGACGGAGTTGCTGACCCTCAAGAGCAAGAGCGGGGAACGCGTGGTCGCGCTCTTCGGCCCCGCGCTGTTGCCCGGGGGCCGGCCCGATCCGGGCGCCGCGGCCCGGCCGGCACTGGTCTTCTTCTACGGGAATGCCATGTGCCTGGCCTATTCGGACGGCGAGTTCGAGCGATTCCGCCGCCTCGGCCTGAATGTGGTGATCCCGGATTACCTGGGCTTCGGGATGAGCGGCGGCAAGCCGTCGGAGTCCGGCTGCCGCCAGGCGGCCGACGCGGCGCTCGATGCGCTCAACGCCCGGGGATTCCCGGACTCCCGGATCGTGGTGGGCGGCTGGTCGCTGGGCGGGGCCGTCGCGATCGACGCGACGGCGAGGCGGCCCCTGGCCGGGGTCTTCGCCTTCAGCACGTTCACCAGCATGCGCGACATGGCCCGGACCATCATCCCCCGGCCCCTCCCCGTCCCCGGGCTCCTCCTGCGGCACAAGTTCGACAGCCTGAAGAAGATGCCCGGGCTGGAATGCCCGGTCCTGCTGGGGCACGGCCGGCTCGATCCGCTCGCCCCGTTCTGGATGCACGAGGCGCTCGCCAAGGCCGCGGCCAGGCCCGTCGACACGCTCGTGATCGAGGGCGCGGGACACAACGACTTCTTCGAGGGGGGCGGCCCCAGGATCAACGCGGCCGTCTCGAAGTTCCTCGGCGAGGTCTTCCCGGCTCGGGATGAACGGCGAGAATCCCCATAGTGCTCTGTCAACACTCAGATTTGGGTTGCAGGACAGACAGGAATGTCTGTCCCCCGGGTTTCGAGCCAGGTGTGTTTCCGATTACGGAGGACGGGCATTCCTGCCCGTCTTGCCGCTAACCCGAAAATCAGGCTGTGACAAAGCACTACTTCAGGGCCGCCACCGCGCTCCGGAAGATCCGCAGCCCCTGCCCGTCCTCGGGTAGCGGGCCGGCGTGGCGGGTCCAGCGCGGGTGATCGATCGCGCGGACATGCCGCTCGGGATGCGGCATCAGGCCGAAGACCCGTCCCGTGGTGTCGCAGACGGCGGCGGCGGCCAGGGACGATCCGTTGGGATTGGCGGGGTAGTCCTGGGTCGGCGTGCCGCGCTCGTCCGCATACTTCAGGACGATCTGGCCGCGGTCGTCGAGCGCGGCGGCCGACGCCTCGTCGGCCGTCAGGAACTTGCCCTCGCCGTGGGCGACCGGGAGCTCGATCGGATCGTCGAAATCGACGAACGGGGAGAGGCCCGGCCGCGGGACCAGGCGGATCCAGCGGGCTTCGAAGCGGCCCGAGTCGTTGTTCGTCAGCGTCGCCCGGCCGCCGTCCGCGCCGGGCAGCAGCCCGCATCGCACCAGGACCTGGAAGCCGTTGCAGATGCCCGCGATCAGCCCGCCCCGGTCGCGGAATCCCTGGAGCGCGTCCCCGAGCGCGTGATTCAGACGCGTCGCCAGGATCCGGCCGGCTCCCAGGTCGTCGCCGTAGGAGAAGCCCCCGGGGATCGTCAGGGCCTGGAACCGTCCCAGGCCCCGGGGCTCCTCGAAGAGGCGGTTGACGTGCCAGGTCTCGACCTCGGCGCCGGCGAGTTGCCAGGCGGCGATGGTCTCTTCGTCACAGTTCGTCCCGGGGGCCCTCAGGACGATCACGCGGGGAGTGCTCATGCGAGTTCCGATCCCGTTACGATCCGGTGGACATTCTCAGTAATTGGACTCGCCGCCGCCGTAGCCCTGGCCGTGGAAGTCGGGCTCGGCGCGGTAGGCGAGGTTGCGGCGGAGCAGCTCGGCCTCGTAGACCTGGACCACGAAGTCGGCCGCGATCTTGAGCCGCGACGAGGCCCCCTTGGCCGGGAAGTCGGCCGCCGACCCGCGGCGGAACTCGGCGACGCCGACGTGCTTGGCCCGGCTCTTGACGTAGTTGATGCCGGGGATGCCGTCGGCATCGCCGGAGATCAAGAGCGCGATGTCGTAGGTGTCCTGCAGGGCCACCATGTCGACGGCCAGGCTCGTGTCGAGCCCCTTCTCATTGACGGTGTGATGGAGCAGGTCCACCTTCCAGTGCCCCTCCTGGCGGATCTCCACGAAGTCGGTCGCCGACTGGACGCCGTGGTAGAACCGCTTCTTCCGCTCGAGGGCGCGCTTCTTGTTGTCGTACCATTCGCGGGTCTCGGCGAAGCAGGCCGACCAGGCCTCCTCGATCCGCCGTTCCGAGGGCAGCTCCGGCGCCCGCCGGCTGACGTCCTCGATGTAAGCGTCGCGGAGCCTCGGGTTCATCTCGAACCGGGCCCGCAGCCGGGCCTCGGCCTTGGGGTCGGAGAGGTCCCATTCGTCCATCTTGCCGACGACGTACCAGTAGATCCGCGAGTGCTGGGCCGTCGGCCACCGCGCCCCGTCGGCGAACGTCCGGCCCCAGTACTGCACGCTCTGCTCGAAGACGTGCCGATAGAAGGCTCCGTAGTCGTCCACCCGCAGGTTCAGGTGCTTCAGCACCCCATCCAGGTTGGAGCCGTCCACGAACGTGACAAATCTTGACATTGATTTACCTTTATATGTATTTAGGATGTCGTTTTGAATTCGATCCTCCGGCGTCGGGGCGGGACCGCGGGCTCGGCGAGAGGAGCCGTCACCACCTCAGGGTCCGCTGCCAGGCGTCCTTGAGGTCCGGGACGGCGGCGGCGACGACGGGGCGGTGGTCGAGCCCCGAGATCGTCAGCGTGGGGACCCCGCCCGCCGCGGCCTCGCGGACCTCGCCGATCTTCCCCATCGGCAGGGCGCCGATCACGTCCGCGAGCGTGGCGTAGTGCCGCGGCTGGACCTCGAGCAAGAACCGGCCGGGGGACTCGGAGAACAGGAGGATTGGGTCGATCGCCGCGGCATCGTCGCAGGGGACGTCGCGGAGCGAGGCCTCGACCCCGAGGCCGCTCGCGATGGCCATCTCCGCCAGGGCGACCGCCAGCCCCCCCTCGCTGAGGTCGTGGCAGCTCCGGACGAGGCCACGGCTGATGGCGATGTGGACCGCCCGGAAGAGGGCGGATCCGAGCTCCGCGTCCACCCGGGGGGCGGAGCCCCCCTCGATGCCGCGGACGTGGCCCCAGAGCGAGCCCCCCATCTCGTCGCGGGTCGTCCCGACGATCACCAGCAGGTTCCCCGGTTCCTTCAGGTCCATCGTCACGCACCGCCGGACGTCCGGCACCTGGCCGATCGCGCTGATCAGGAGCGTGGGGGGGATGGCCAGGCTCTTCCCCTCGTGGGAATACTCGTTGTTCAGGCTGTCCTTCCCCGAGATGAACGGGGTCTTGTAGGCCAGGGCCAGGTCGTGGCAAGCCTGCGCGGCCAGGACGAGCGAGCCGAGCGTCTCGGGGCGATCGGTGCTCCCCCAGCAGAAGTTGTCGAGGAGGGCGATCCGCCGCGGATCGGCGCCCACGGCCACGCAGTTGCGGATGGCCTCGTCGATGACGCAGGCGGCCATGGCGTAGGGATCCAGGCGGCCGTAGCGGGGATTGATCCCGCAAGAGATCGCGAGCCCCCGGTATGAATCCCGGACCGGCAGGACGACCGACGCGTCGCCCGGCCCGTCGTCGAGCACCCCGACCAGCGGCTTGATGACCGTCCGGCCCTGGACCTCGTGGTCGTACTGGCGGACGATCCACTCCTTGCTGCAGACGTCCCAGTGTCCCAGCAGGGCCAGCAGGTCCGCGCCGTAATCGATCCGCTCGGGCCATTCCACGGGGCGGGGCGGCGGCGCGGTGAATCTCGCGGAGCGGACGACGGCGGGGCGGCCGTCGTGGAGGAACTCCATCGACAGGTCGGCGACGACCTCGCCGTGGTAGCGGAGCGTCAGCCGCCCCGTCGGCGCGAACTCGCCGAGGTCGGTCGCCTCGACGTGCTCCGACCGGCAGAGAGCCTCGAGCTCCGGCCATCGGTCTGGCGGCACGGCCAGGACCATCCGCTCCTGGGCCTCGGAGATCCAGATCTCGGTATAGGAGAGGCCCTGGTACTTCAGGGGGGCCCGATCCAGGTCGACGACGGCCCCGAGCTTCTCGCCCATCTCGCCCACGGCCGAGCTGAAGCCGCCGGCGCCGCAGTCGGTGATGGCGTGGAAGAGGCCGCGGTCGCGCGCCTGCAGGATCACGTCCTGGACCATCTTCTCCGTGATCGCGTTGCCGATCTGGACCGCGCCGCCGGAGATCGACTCGCTCTCGCTGGTCAGCTCGAGCGAGCTGAAGGTGGCGCCGTGGATCCCGTCCCGGCCCGTCTTGCCGCCGATCGCGACGATCCGGTCGCCGGGCTCCACCGACTTGAACGCCATGCCGCGGGGGATGACGCCGACGGTCCCGCAGAAGACCAGGGGGTTGGCGAGATAGCCGGGGTCCACCGCCAGGGCCCCGTTGACCGTGGGGATGCCCATCCGGTTGCCGTAGTCGCGGACCCCCGCGACAACGCCCTTGAGCACGCGGCGCGGGTGCAGGACGCCCGCCGGCAGGCGCTCCGCGGGCATGTCCGGAGGGGCCACGCAGAAGACGTCCGTGTTGCAGATCGGCCGGGAGCCGAGCCCGGTGCCGAGCGCGTCGCGGATCACCCCCCCGATCCCGGTGTTCGATCCGCCGTAGGGGTCGATGGCCGAGGGATGGTTGTGGGTCTCCACCTTGAAGCAGACGTCGACCTCGTCGTCGAACCGGACGACCCCCGCGTTGTCGGAGAAGACGCTCACCAACCAGTCGAGGTTCAGCTCCTGGGTGGCGGCGAAGATCGTCTGCTTGAGCAGGTTGTCGATCGTCCGGCCCTCGAACTCGATCCGGCCCTTGAGCGTCTTGTGAGAGCAGTGCTCGCTCCAGGTCTGCGCCAGGGTCTCGAGCTCGCAATCGGTGGGGTCGCGGCCGAGGCCGGCGAAGTGGGCCTGGATCGACTTCATCTCGGCGAGGCTCAGCGAGAGCTGGCCCGCGCGGCTCGCCTCCACCAGGCCGCGGTCGTCCATGGCGCGGATCGGGACGATGATGCGGCGGAGCTCGTACGAGTGCCCCTGTCCCAGCCGGTCGAACGGCAGGGGGCCGATCACGACCTGCTCGACGGCCTCATTGGCGAGGAGGCGATCGACGAGGCGGCCCCGGAGGTCCTCCGGCCCGTCGATGAGGTACGAGCGGATCGTCCGGATCTCGGATGCGGCGTAGCCCAGGTCGCGGAGCAGCTCGAGGGCACTCTCCGCCTCCGGGTCGGTGACGCCCGGCCTCGGCAGGACGTGGACGATCTTCTCCGAGGTCGGGCTGCCGTCGCCGTCGGGGTGGATCCGGAACGACTCGACGACCGGGTCCACCAGGACCTCGCGCGCGGCCCGTTCCACGTCCTCGCGGCCGAGGGGGCCTTCGATCAGGAAGCCGCGGCTGACGGCGATGTCCCATAATCCCGGGATGCCCGAGTCGGCGGCTTCGTGGGCCAGTCTTCGTCCGGCGAGGTCGTCGCGGCCGGGGGAGGGGCGGATTTCTAGGTGCCAGAGCATGGATCGCCAGGTAGTTCGAGGGAACAAGGGAATGAATTCGTCGTGGGCCGGTCGTGAAGTCGGGCTGCGGTCATTCGTCGCGTTCGCGGGGCGCCTGCCGGTCGTCGTAGAGGTCGCGAAGCTGCCTCGCTTCGTCCCACCATTTCCGGATCGCCTCGGCGTCATCCGTCATGACCGCATACTTGAGCGCCGCGACGCGATCCTGGAAGGACGAGAGCGCTTTCAACAACGGGCCTCGGTTGTCGCGGAAGATCGCCGTCCAGAGCCCCGTGTCGGCCGCGGCGACGCGCGTCCCGTCGCGAAAGGCCCCGGCCGCGAGCAGTTGCCATGCGGGCGGGACCGAGAGGGAGAGGGCCGCGGCCAGCGCGTGGGGGAGGTGGCTCGTGTAGGCGAGGACCTCGTCGTGCTCCGCGGGGCTCATCTCGACCACGTTGGCACCCAGCTTCGACCAGAAGTCGCGGGCTCGTTCCAGGGGCTCCGGGCGCGTCCGAGGGGTGGGAGTGAGCACGCAGGCGCGGCCCCGAAACAGCGTCGGGCGGGCGAAGGCCGCACCGGATCGCTCCGACCCGGCGATGGGGTGGGCTCCGACGAACGGGCCGCAGCCGACGGGATCGGCCTCGACCGATTCCACGATCTTCCGCTTGGTGCTGCCGGCATCCATGATCAGGGCCCCGCCGGGCGCGATCGCGGCGGCCCGGCAAACGTCCCGCGGGATCCGGTCAACGGGCGTGCAGACGACGACAACCTCGGCGTCGCGGACCCCCTCGTCCAGGTCGGTCGTCGCCTGGTCGATCGCTCCTCGCTCCTGGGCCTGACGGAGCGTCTGCAGGCTCCGTCCCACCCCGACGACGCGGGCGGCCAGCCGCTCGGAGCGTAGCGCCATGCCGATCGAACCGCCGATCAGCCCGACGCCGAGGATCGCCACCGTCCCGAATTGCTCCAACGGATCTGCCCTCAAATCCGGTTTCGCACGAGGTTTGACGTGCCGGCGGATGCTCGCGCCCGACGACTCGACCGATCCTATATTAACACGTTCTTCGACCTGCCGACGAGCCCCGTTGGCCGATTGGCCGACGGGATTGTCGCAATACGCAATGGCGGACGTTGACAGCCTTTGCTCCGACGCAGACCCTCCGGGTGGCCGTGGTGGAACACCACGGGACCGCCTCGGCCTTGGTGAAGAGCCAGTCCACCCACTCGGCCTGCCCCCCGTGGTGTTCCACCACGGCCACCCAGTGCCATCTGACAATCTCTCCGCGTCCTAAACCCCTGCCGTTTGCGACAATCCCTGGCCGACGGAGCCCCCGCTCGCAACGGCGCCGGCACTTGCGGGGGAGTGCTTCGGGCGGGCTCCGTGCGATCGAGCCTCAGGGTCGCGGCGTCGACCGCGGCCTGAGGGCCCGCCACATGTCCAGGGCGGAGCCCCAGCGGTCGCGAGGGCGCTTCTCCAGCGCCTTCAGGATCACCGACTCGAGCCACTTCGGGGCGTCGGGACGGAAGGCCCGGAGCGGCACGGCGGGGTGCTCCAGGATCATCTCGTAGGAATCCGAGCGATCCGGATTGAACCCGAGGTAGGGGTACTGGAGCGTCAGCAGGTAGAAGAGCGTGGCCCCGACCCCGTACAGGTCCGCCGGCTCGCGGACCTCTCCGAACTGGCGGATGTGCTCCGGCGACAGGAATCCGATCGTGCCGCCGATCTCCCCCTGCCTGGTCAGGTTTACCAGGACATTGCTGTCGATCAGGCTCTTGGCCAGGCCGAAGTCGGTCAGCTTGAGGCGAGGACGCCGCGCGGGGCCCATGATCAGCAGGTTGGACGGCTTGATGTCGCGGTGGACGTACCCCCTCGAATGGGCGTAGTGGAGCGCGGAGAGGAGCAGCTCGCCGATCCGGATCCCGCTCTCGATCGGCAGGGGCTCGCCCAGGCTCCTGACCCAGGCCGCGGCGTTCTTCCCGTCCACGTACTCCATCACGAGCTGGAGCTGGCCCTCGACCTGGAAGAGCTCGTAGAACTCCACGATGCACGGATGATTCGTGCCGCCCGGCGTGAGCATGTCGTGGAGGGCCTGGATCTCGCGGCGGAAGTACTCCATGGCCTTCTCGCCGCCGGGGCCGCCGGCGGAAGCGCTCATGGTCTTGATCGCCACCCGTCGGTTGCGAGAGACGTGCCTGGCCCGATAGACCTGCCCCATGCCGCCCTCGCCGATCAGCTCCTCGATCAGGTAGTCCGGGCTGGTCTCCGGGAACTGCCGGCGGCGCAATTCGCAACGGTCGCAGATCCAGACGTTCGGGGAGATCTGGACGACCTCGGGGATCGATTCCGAGCTCAGGCTCCCGTGGCGGATGATCTCCCCGTCGGCGGGCGGCAGGATCCGCGCCCCGCAGCCGGCGCAGCGGTGGTGGAAGCCGGAGCCGGCCTCGTCCTCGGACTCCTCGAAGTGGACCCGGAAGTGGCTGTCGCCGGCCGAGATCGTGTCCCCCTCGCGGAGCAGCAGCCGCTCCACGCGGAGGCCGTTCACCTTGGTCCCGTTGGTGCTCCCCATGTCCGCGATGTGGCAGCTCGGCGGGACGTTCTCGATCGCGAAATGCTCGCGCGAGAGGGCCAGGTCCTTGATCATCGGCAGCGCGGCGCGGGACGACCTGCCGACGACGAACCGCCCGGCCTCGTCGATGCGGAAGTCGTGCCCCTTGTGCGGGCCGGAGATGACCTGAAGGACGATGTCCATCCTGCGCTTCCCTCCGGCTACCGTTCCCCCCCGCCGGCCGTGTGAGGGCGATGGCCGGCCCCGGGCGCCGGCGGGGCAGGCCCCAGGACCTCAATGTTGATAGCAGCTCTCCATCGCCAGCTCCTTGAGCCGGCGAAGGTCCACCTTGCCGGTCCCGGTGATCGGCAGCTCGCTCACCTGGATGAAGTCCCGTACCGAGGGGATCCAGAGGCGCGGCATGTGGCTGGCGGTCAGGGCCTTGTGGATCTCGTCGGGGGTCTTCTCGAGCGGGGTGTGGATGACGCAGAGCCGCTCGCCATGCTTCGGATCCGGCACCGAGGTCACCGCGACGTGAGACTCGTCGACCCCGGCGACGTCGAGGATGGCGCCTTCCACCAGCAGGTGGGGGACCATCTCCCCGGCGATCTTGGCGAAGCGGCTGAGCCGATCGGTGATCCTGAGGAACCCGTCGGGATCGAGGAAGCCGATGTCGCCGGTGACGTACCATCCGTCCTTGATCACCCGTGCCGTCTCGTCGGGCCGACCGAGATAACCCGCCATGACCTGCGGCCCCTTCACCGCGATGACCCCTTCCGCGCCGGCGGGGAGGTCCTCTCCGGAGTCCGGATCGATGGTCTTGATCTGCGTGCCGGGCACGGGGAGGCCGACCGTCCCCGGGCGGTTCCCGTGGACCTTCCTGCCATCCGCCAGGACCACTTCGTCCGGCACGTTGACCGCCACCACCGGAGACAGCTCGGTCGTGCCGTATCCTTCCATGGGCTCGATGTCCAGCCAGCCGCTGAGGTCCCGGTAGAGCTCCGGCTTGAGCTTCTCCGCACCCAGGATCAGGTGGGTCAGCGTCCTGAACTGCTCGGCACGGCAGCTCTTCTGGAAGAGCCGGGTGAACGAGGGGGTGCCGGCCAGGAGCGTTACCTTGTGTTGCTCGCAGAGCGAGCCGATCGTCTTCGCGTCCAGCGGATTGCTGTGGTAGACGACCTTCTTCCCGAGGCAGAGCGCGATCCAGATCGTCACCGTGAAGCCGAAGGAATGGAAGAACGGCAGGATCCCCAGCAGGACCTCATCCGGGGCCAGCCGCACCTGCTGATCCACCTGCATCACGTTGCTCAGGACGTTGCGATGGGTGAGCAGCACCCCCTTGGGGTCGCCCGTCGACCCGGACGTGAAGATGACCGTGGCCGTCGCGTCCAGGTCGGGGCGAGACAGTCCCGGCAGGAGGCGCGGCGGGACGACGCGGCGGAGCAGGTGGGCGGTGGCCGCGCCGGCGATCTTGTCGGTCCTCGAGATCCGCCGCGGGATCTCCTCGAGTGCCAGGAGCTCCGCCTTCGGCTGGACGTGGAACCGGTCCAGCACCTTGGGAGAGGTGATGACGTGGCGGATGCCGCACTGGCGGATCGACGCATCGATCATCGACTGGCCGGCCGTGAAGTTCAGGTTGACCGGGATCTTGCCTTGCAGGACCAGCGCGAGATTGACGACCGCCGCCGGGACCATGGGAGGGAGCAAGATCCCGACATAGGGCTCGGGCCCGAGGGTCCGCGAGAGATGACGCCCGAGGACGCACGACCGGACGAGCGTCTCGCCGAACGAGAGGCTGGCCCCGGTGCCGTCGCAGAGGGCCGGCGAGGACCAGTGTCGCCGCACGGCGGCCACGAATGCATGCCCCAAGGACCGCCATTCATCGGGGAGCGGCGTGAGGGGGCGAAATCCGGGGGACTCCGGGCCGGGCCGCGTGCCGAGCGCGCCCGCGCCGTTTGCGGTCATGCTCATCCCAGGCTGGGCTCCGCTCGCAGGGACGGTACGAAGAGGTATGAGACTTTACGCTTCAAAACATCCGAAGCGTGGCCGGTTCGCTCGCGCCAGGTCGAAGCCCCAAAACGGGTTCGGACAGGATTGGCGATCCGGCATTAGGATACGAAGGAATGACGATCGACACAACGCGGTCTCCCCGGGTTCCCGAAAAGAGCGCGCGGTCCGGCCTCGCATTGGCTCGGCCTGCCGTGGATAATGAACTATGCCGAGCCTCGCCCCCTGCCTGTTTCCGGGTCCCGTCACCGGAACTCGAATCATCCACCCCGACCCTGAACCCCGGAGTGGCTCGAACTGATGCTCGTCGAGCGAACCCCTCTCAGCGTGCCTCGCGGTCGGACGATCTCGTGGCGGGCACTGCACGCCGCGGCCCTGGCCGCGACCCTTCCACTCGGCCTGGTTGCCGGCCGATGCCGGGCCGGCGAGCCCGCCCCCGGGCCCGCACGGCCTCAAGCCGTCCGGTTCAACCGCGACATCCGGCCGATCCTCTCGGACCGCTGCTTCCAGTGTCATGGCCCGGACGCCTCGCAACGGAAAGGCGATCTCCGGCTCGACATCCCCCAGGCGGCGACTTCCCCCGGGGCGACCGGCGCCGCGGCGATCGTCCCGGGAAAGCCGGACGAAAGCGAGCTGCTTCGGCGGGTCGTCTCGCATGACCTCGAGGAGGTGATGCCCCCGGCCAAGCTCAAGAAGGGCCTGAGCCCGGACCAGGTCCGCACGCTCCGGACCTGGATCGAAGACGGCGCCCGCTACGAGGGCCACTGGGCGTTCCTCCCGCCGGAACGCCCCCCGGTCCCGCCCGTCCGGAACGCCTCCTGGGTGCGGAACCCGATCGACGCGTTCGTCCTCGCGAGGCTGGAGAAGGAAGGGCTCTCCCCCTCACCCGAGGCGGACCGGATCACCCTGGCCCGCCGGCTCTCGCTCGATCTCCTCGGCCTGCCGCCGGGCGTCCCCGAGGTCGAGGCGTTCGCGGCCGACCGGGATCGGGACGCCTATTCGCGGCTCGTGGAGAAGGACCTGGCCTCTCCCCATTTCGGCGAGCGCTGGGCGCGGCTCTGGCTGGACGCCGCGCGGTATGCGGACTCGGACGGATACGAGAAGGACAAGCCCCGGACCGTGCACTTCTACCGGGACTGGGTCATCGACGCCTTCAACCGCGACCTCCCCTATGATCGCTTCATCATCGACCAGGTCGCGGGCGACCTCCTCCCCAACCGCACCCAGGACGAGCTCGTCGCCACCGGCTTCCTCCGGAACTCGATGATCAATGAGGAAGGGGGGATCGACCCCGAGCAATTCCGGATGGAGGCGATGTTCGACCGGATGGACGCACTGGGGAAGGGGGTCCTCGGGCTGACGATCGCGTGCGCCCAGTGCCACAGCCACAAGTACGACCCGCTGACCCAGGAGGACTATTACCGCCTCTTCGCCTTCCTCAACAGCACCAACGAGTCGAACGTCGCCGTGTATACCCCGGCCGAGCAGATGAAACGGGCCGAGGTCCACCGCCGGATCGGCGAGATCGAGGCGCGGCTCCGCCACGAGAATCCCGACTGGCCCGAGCGGATGCGCGCGTGGGAAGCCGCCGCGAAGCCGGAGCCGATCCCCTGGAAGGTCGTCCGCACCGAGGTCGACCAGAACAACGGCAGCGGCCAGAAGCACTACCTCCTGGAAGACGGCTCGATCCTCGCCCAGGGCTATGCCCCGACGATCCACGTCGCGCGGTTCACGGCACTCGAGCCGGTGCAGACCGTCGCCGCCGTCCAGCTCGAGCTCCTCAACGACCCGGCCCTGCCGCTGAACGGCCCCGGACGGTCGACGACCGGCGGCCTCGCCCTGACCGAGTTCCAGCTCGAGGCCGCGGCGGCGGACCATCACGACCGGCCCGTCGCGGTGAAGGTCGCCTCGGCCACCGCCGACGTGAATCCGCCCGAAACCGTGCTGGCCCCGATCTTCGACGACCGGAGCAAGCGACGGCGTGTCACCGGCCCGATCGGCTTCGCGATCGACGGCAAGGAAGAGACCGCCTGGAGCATCGACGCCGGCCCCGGCCGCCGGAACGTCCCGCGGAAGGCGGTCTTCGTCCTCGAGAAGCCGATCTCGTACCCCAAGGGAGCGATCCTGACCTTCAAGCTGGTCCAGAAGCACGGCGGCTGGAACAGCGACGACAACCAGAACAACAACCTCGGCCGCTTCCGGCTCTCCGTGACCGACCGACCCGGTGCCGTTGCCGATCCGCTGCCGCGGCCGGTCCGCGAGATCCTCGCGATCCCCGAATCGCGACGGACCCCGGCGCAGGTGGACACCGTCTTCCGCCACTGGCGGACGACGGTCCCGGCGTGGAAGGCCGCGAACGATCAAATCGAGGCCGCCTGGCGCGATCATCCCGAGGGGTCATCCCAGCTCGTCCTCGAGACGCGAGCGAAGCCCCGCGAGACCCATGTCCTCCAGCGCGGCGATTTCCTCAAGCCCGCGAAGGCGGTCGGGGCGGGCGTGCCCGCGTTCCTCAACCCCATGCCCGCCGGCCAGCCGGCGGACCGCCTGGGCCTGGCCCGCTGGCTCGTGGATCGACGGGCACCGACGACGGCCCGCGCCATCGTCAACCGGATCTGGCAGGCCTATTTCGGCACCGGGATCGTGGCGACCAGCGAGGACCTGGGCTCACAGTGCGAGGCGCCCTCGCATCCCGACCTGCTGGACTGGCTGGCCGTCGAGCTGATGGACTCCGGCTGGAGCCTCCGGCACATCCACCGCCTGATCGTGAGCTCCTCCACCTACCGCCAGTCGTCGCGGGTCACGCCCGAATTGCTGGCGAAGGACTCGTACAATCGGCTCCTCGCCCGCGGCGCGAGGTTCCGCGTGGAGGCCGAGCTGGTCCGCGACGTCACGCTGGCCGCGAGCGGCCTGCTCGATCCTCGGATCGGGGGCGAGAGCGTCTTCCCCACCGCGCCGGCATTCCTCTTCTCACCCCCCGCGAGCTACGGGCCCAAGTCCTGGCCGGAGGCGACCGGGCCGGACCGGTTTCGCCGCGCCCTCTACACGTTCCGCTATCGGAGCGTCCCGTACCCGATGCTCCAGAACTTCGACGCCCCCAACGGCGATTTCTCGTGCGTCCGGCGGACCCGATCGAACACGCCCCTCCAGGCCCTGACGCTCCTGAATGAGCCGATCTCGCTCGAAGCCGCCCGGGCCCTCGCCGCCAGGACCCTCGCGGAGGGCGGGGCCTGCGATGCCGACCGGCTCGACTTCGCGTTCCGCCGCTGCCTGTCCCGGCCCCCGGCCGCGGACGAGGCCCGGGCGCTCCTGTCCCTGCTGAAGCGCCAGGGGGACCGATTCGCCCGCGGCGAGGGGAACGCCTCGGACGTCGCCGGCGTCTCGGGTGCCTCGACCGCGAAGTCGGCGACGGGCTCGAAGCCGACGGAGCTGGCGAGCTGGACCGTCGTCGCCCGCGTGCTCCTCAACCTCGACGAGACGATCACCAGGGAATAATCAGCCGCCCCGGAGGCCTCCGCCGATGAATTGCCAGGATCATCTCTACCGAGCGGCCGGCGACCCCCGGGCGATCTCTCGCCGCTGGTTCCTCGGCCAGTGCGGGATCGGGCTCGGCTCGATGGCCCTCGCCCAGCTCCTGGGCCAGGATGGTTACGCCAGCGGCGGGACCGAGACCGAGGCCGTGCCCGCCACGCCCTCGCTCGGGACGAACCCGCTGGCCCCGCGAGCCCCGCACTTCGCCCCCAAGGCGAAACGCGTGATCTTCCTCTTCATGGCGGGAGGGCCCAGCCACCTGGAGCTCTTCGACAACAAGCCGCAACTCGCGAAGTTCGACGGCAAGCTCCCGCCCGCCGACCTCCTGAAGGGCTATCGCGCCGCGTTCATCAACCCCGACGCCCGGCTGCTCGGCCCGAAATTCCCGTTCGCCCGCCACGGCCAGAGCGGGACCGAGCTCTCGAGCCTGCTCCCCCACCTGGCCACGGTCGTGGACGACATCGCCGTGATCAAGGGGATGTCGACCGACGCGTTCAACCACGCCCCCGGCCAGATCATGATGAGCACCGGCTCGATGATCTTCGGCCGACCGAGCTTCGGCGCCTGGACCTGCTACGGGCTCGGCAGCGAGTCCAATGACCTCCCCGGCTTCGTCGTCTTCAGCACCGGCAAGAAGGGCCCTAGCGGCGGCAACTCCAACTGGGGGAGCGGGTTCCTGCCCACGGTTTACCAGGGGGTCCAGTTCCGCAACGGCGGCGAGCCGGTCCTCTACCTGACGAACCCGAAGGGGATCGACGAGGACATCCAGCGCGACTCGCTGGACGTCGTCCGCCAGCTCAACGAGTCCCGCCTGAAGCAGATCGGCGACCCCGAAATCGCCACCCGGATCCACTCGTACGAGACGGCCTTCCGCATGCAGATCTCGGCGCCGGAGGTGGTGGACATCGGCCGCGAACCGGCGCATATCCTCGAGATGTACGGCGCGAAGCCGGGGAAGCCCTCGTTCGCCGGGACCTGCCTCCTCGCCCGGCGGCTGCTCGAGCGGGGCGTCCGGTTCGTCGAGATCTTCCACGAAGCCTGGGACCAGCACGGGGCCCTCGTCAGCGACCTGAAGCACAACTGCGAGGATACCGACCAGGCCTGCGCCGCGCTCGTCAAGGACCTGAAGCAGCGGGGAATGCTCGAGGATACCCTCGTCGTCTGGGGGGGCGAGTTCGGCCGCACGCCGATGGTGCAGGGGGGTGCCGACGGTCGCGACCATCATCCGAACGCGTTCACCATGTGGTGTGCCGGCGGCGGCATCAAGCCGGGCATCTCCTACGGGGAGAGCGACGACCTGGGCTTCTCCGTGGCGAAGGATAAGGTCCACGTCCACGACCTGCACGCGACGCTGCTCCACCTCCTCGGCTTCGATCACACCCGGCTGACCTACCGCTTCCAGGGGCGGGATTTCCGCCTGACGGACGTGCACGGGAACGTGGTGAAGGGGCTGATCGCCTGAACGATCCGCTGATCGGAGATTCCCGCGTCGACGCGGACCGGGGGGAGGAATTCCATGAACCGCTGCAACGTGGCCTTTCTGGTGATACTCGCCTGCTGGTTCGGTCGGGGCGTCGCCGCCCGGGGTGAGGATCCCAGGCCGCGGCCGGTCACGGTGGCCAGCTACTACTTCGGGAATTACCATCCGGGCGATCCGCGAAACGTCCGGGAGAAGGGCGAGACGTGGTCGGAGTGGGATCTGGTCAAGGCCGCAAGGCCTCGCTTCCCGGGCCATCACCAGCCGAACGTCCCCCTCTGGGGCTACGAGGATGAGTCCGACCCGAAGGTGATGGCCCGTAAGATCGACGCCGCCGCCGACCACGGCATCGACGCGTTCCTCTTCGACTGGTACCACTACGACGACGGCCCGTTTCTGGACCGGCCGATCGACCGCGGGTTCCTCAAGGCTCCCAATGTCGGCCGCCTCAAGTTCGCCCTCATGTGGGCGAACCACGACTGGCTCGACATCTTCCCGTACAGGCTGAACAGCCCTCAGAGGCTCGTCTACCCGGGCAAGGTGACTCCCGCGACGTTCGACCGGATCGCGGATCACGTGATCCGGGACTATTTCCTCCATCCCTCCTACTGGCGGATCGAGGGGAAGCCGTACTTCTCGTTCTATGAGCTGACCAAGCTGCTGGAGAGCTTCGGGTCGGTCGAGGCGACGCGATCCGCGCTCGACCGGTTCCGGGCGAAGGCCGTGGCCGCGGGGTTGCCGGGGCTCCATCTCAACGCCGTGGTCTGGGGCCAGCCGATCCTGCCGGCCGAGAAGACCCCGGCCGACCCGGCGAAGCTCGTCCGCGACCTCGGCTTCGACTCGGTCACGTCCTACGTCTGGATCCACCACGTCCCGCTGAACGAGCAGCAGACCGACTACAACAAGGTCCGTGACGGCTACCTCTCCTACTGGGATCGCGCCCGCTCGACGTTCGGCGTCCCGTACTTCCCCAACGTCTCCATGGGCTGGGATTCCAGCCCGCGGGCCCGCCAGGAAGATCCCTTCGGCAACACCGGTTACCCGTTCACGAACACGATCGCCGGCAACACGCCCGGGCGCTTCCGCGAGGCCCTCGCGGAGACGAAGCGGCGGCTCCTCGCCCAGGAGAAGGGACCGCGCGTCGTGACCATCAATTGCTGGAACGAATGGACCGAGGGATCCTACCTGGAGCCGGATACCGTCCATGGCATGGCCTATCTCGACGCCGTTCGCGACGTCTTCGGGTCGCGACCGTGACGGCGATCAACGAGCTCACCACGCGATGCGATCGAACGTTCGTTTCAGCCTCGCGCCTCGTTGCGGATGAATCCCGGAGACGTATGCAATCCGTCCCAGCAGGTGGGCCCGAAAGTCGCTGACCCCGGCACGATTCTGGCCCTCCGGCCCGTGGCGGGCACAGTTATGGAGGATGGCCTTGAGGGCGTCGTAGTCCTCGCGCGGGATGTTGGGACGCACGTTGAGCATGATTCCCGCGGCCCGCTGGCGGACGCCCCGGCGCATGATCCGCGTCTTGCGATGGCGGACGGCAAAGCCCTCCTCCAGGGTGATCGCGGCGACATGGATCGAGAACCGGCGGACCGACCGCGCGAAGGCGTCATCGCCCGAGAAGACCAGGTCGTCGGCATAGCGCGTGTAGCGGGCCCCCGCCGCCCTCGCCAGGGCATCGAGCCTGACGTCCAGGTGATGGGCCGCCAGGTTGGCCAGCGCGGGAGAGCTCGGAGCACCCTGGGGCAGGTGAGGCTCGGCGAGGAGCCTCCTCGAATGCCAACCCGTGGCCCGGTCTGCCCCGTCCCCGTCTTCCAGGTGGCGGGGCACGACGTTCGTGCAGAGACCGGCGAGGAGTCGTGCCACGTCCTCCGGGTAGCCGGCCGTCATGAAGATCGCCTCGACACGCGCGGACGTGATCGACGGGAAGAAGTCCGCGAGGTCCATCCTGAGGACGATGTGTCGCCCGGCGTGTCCGGCGACGAAGCTCGACACCGACCGGCCGGGCCGGAAGCCGTGAGCGGCATCATGTGGCGGGATCCTGGCGACGATCTCGTCGAGCAGTCGTCGCTGGATGGCCTTCAGCCTCGGCTTCGGCGACTCGACGAGCCGCGAGCCTCCGGACGGCTTGGCGACGACCCGATAGCGATAGTTCCTGAGCGGCTCGCGGCGTGCCTTCTTCTCGCGGCCCTGGCAGTCCGCGAGCCCTTCGAGTTGGGTGATCGTGACGCCGCAGAACGCGGCCAGCTCCGCCGGGGTCGTGATCGCCGGGACGAGCCATGAAGCGGGCTCGCCGGGAGCCGGACGCATCACCGGGCTGAGCTCCGCGCGGAGCGGCACCCGGGCCTTGCCGATGGCCTTGAGGAATTGAGGGTCGGCGAGCAGATGATCGGCGATCCACCGCGCTCGCAAGGCCGCCGGCGAGGGGAAGGCGACGAGCAGCCGCCGCGCCACGGCGTCCAGCCACCTTCCCTTGCGGCCGATGGCCGTCCGGCCTCGGCCGACGAGCTCCGGGTGTTCCCATGGCCCGGCCAGGAAGGCACGGGCCAGGACCAGGGCGAATCGGCGGTGGGGATGCCTGGAAGACGACAGCGGCGGACGCTCCAACCAGTCTCGTCCGGCGTGAGGTGCTCTACGACGGAGGCGTAGCTGGCCTCACGCGCCGAAATGCCCAACTCACCAACGTCTCGCGGGGTAACCCCGGAGCGACGAAGAGACCGCCTCGCGACGATCCATCCGCCCGCTTGGACACGTCCGCCGCCGCGTGGACGCACGTTCAATTCACGTTAGCCGAGCCACGGCGCGTGGTCAACCCCGAGGTGAGCGTGCCGTGGGAGCAACCCAACGCCCGGGGCCACCACCCTCCTTCGCGGGTCCGGGACCGATCCCTGGGCGATGCCGTCCCGGATCTCCACCCTTGTTCCAGGACCATGCGCGAGGTCTGATACGGCGCGAATGAGGTAGGTCCGATCGGCGCGGAATCTCCGCGGGCAAGACCTCTCCGCGGATGAGCGTCCATCCCTTGAACGGGCTCAGGATTGAGGATTCCTCGATGAAGTCCATCTTGAATTACGCTTGCGCCACCGCGACAGGAGCGGTGCTGGCCGCGCTTGCTCTTCACCCGATGTCGGGATCGAAGCCCACCGTCGCCCAGCCGACGCCCGCCCCGCCGGTCGCGGCGACTTCGGGGATCGTCAAGGTCGACGATGCGAATGTCGACGCGATCTATGCCAACTTCGCGAGGGTCACCGCGACCCCGGAGGAGGTCATGCTCGACTTTGCCATGAATCCCCAGCCCTTCGCCGAGGGGGAGCAGTCCGTGAAGGCCTCGCGGCGCCTGGCCATGAATCTCTATACGGCCAAGCGACTGGTTACCGCACTCCAGATCACGGTGGACAAGCACGAGAAAATCTTCGGGCCGATCGAGCTCGACGTTCGCAAGCGCGCCCGCGAGAGTCGATGAGCCGATCAGGGACGAAATGACCGCGATTCCGTTCACTGGACGCCTGACGCCCGACGCGGCGGTGTGGGGTCGCTTCCCTGATGGACAAAGATGTTTCCATGTGACCCATAGAGAATGACAGGTGTGGCCCGCCCGGTCCGGCCGCTACCCGGCCACATGTGTCCTCCCCGATCGCGGCACCCGCGAGCTGCGTTCGCCGTCCGGCTCGTGAGCTCGTCCCGAAAGCTGCATGGCGGTCTTGACCCATGGTCGACGCACACTAACATATTAATGCGGTAATGACTTTCATGAGCAACTTCTCGTTCCAACCGTAGCCCCTGCGCTTCATAATGCACCCGCTTTGGGTGTCTGGCCTTTGATGCCTCTTGCCTCGTAGCGGGGGAAGCTGCCGAAGTCGACCTTGGGTGCCTCGCCTTCTTCGCGGTGGCCTTCATCGATGTGCTTGGGAGGCCGTGCGAGCGACCCCGCTACAAATCTACGCGAGCATGATCGGTCAGCGCCCAAGCCGCTTCGGCGGTGGCCCTCGGAACCGGCGATGCGGCCGGGTCGATGATACCAATCAGCGTGAGGATGTCTCCCTCAACCCCCACACGTATCGCGTGAAGCGCATTGGTAAATCTCAGCCTCGCCGCACCGCGGACCGGTCCGGGGAGGCTTTCCTCGTGATCCTCTCCGAGCCAGGGGGACGGAACGAGTTCACTGTCCCGGACATACGCATGAAGAAAAATCCTTAATGGAAGACTTTGACAAGGCAGGCCGGGCAGCACGAGTTATGATGAGATGAGCGGAAGAGAGCCCCCATTTCAGGACGTCATGTCCCTGGGACACACCCAGCCAAAATATGTTGGTATGCCTCGTGATGGATGACCTGCGCGCAGTCTACGCCGAGAATCTTGCCCTGCGAGCCCGTTGCACGACGTTAAGGGCCGTCGTCGACGCCATCCCCGATGCGGTGTTCGTCAAGGACCTTCATGGCGGCTACACGATGATCAACGCGGCCGGCGCCCGCCTGCTCGGCAGGTCGGTCGACGAGGTCGTCGGCGTGGAGGACGCGCGCCTGTTCGCGCCCGAAAGCGCGCGGCAGATCGCCGAGATCGACCGGCGGGTCATCGCGGCAAGAGAGGCCCTGACCTACGAGGAAACCGTCGAGGTCCAATTGGACTCGCGGTCCTATCTCACGACCAAGGCTCCTTTTTTCGACGAACAAGGCCGCGTGGCGGGGGTGATCGGCATCGCCCGCGACGTCACGGCGGAGAAGAAGCTCCAGGCCGATCGACACCGGCTGCTGGACCGGCTTCGGCTCCACATCGACCGGCTCCCGCTGGCCTACCTGGTGTTCGACGCCGACCGTCGCGTGCTGGAATGGAACCCCGCCGCCGAGAGGATCTTCGGCTACTCCAGGGACGAGGTGCTGGGGCGCGACGGCTTCGAGCTGATCGCGCCGCTGCCCCTGAACGACGCCCTGCAGTAGACCTTCCAGCGACTCTGGGCCGGCGACATGGACGCGCACAGCGTGAACGAGAACCTGACGAAGAGCCGGAAGACAATCGTCTGTGAATGGACGAATACGCCCCTGACGGACGCCGAGGGGCGGTTCGCGGGGCTGATCGCGCTGGCGCAGGATATCACCGAGCGGAAGCGAGCCGAGGAAGTGCTCGCCCAGGACGCCATGGTACTGGCCAACGTCCGGGATTCCGTCCAGGTGACCAGCATGGAGGGGGTCGTCACGTACTGGAACGATGGCTCCACTCGCCTCTTCGGCTGGCGTGCCGACGAGATGCTGGGGCGGCACATCACCGACCGGGTGCCGGAGGAGGGACGACCCGCGATGCGCGCGGTGATCCGGGCGATCGCCGAGGGGGGGGTATTCTCCGGCGAGTGGGAGGACTATCGCAAGGACGGGTCGCGCGTGTGGATCGACGCGCGAGTGACCCGCTTCACCAATGCGGGCGGCGTCCCGGGCGGTCTCATCGGCCTCGCCCACGACATCAGCGACCGCAAGCGTGCCGAGGAAGCGCTCCGGCAAAGCGACGAGCGATTCCGGCGCTACTTCGAGCTGGGCCTGGTCGGCATGGCCATCACCTCGCCGACCAGGAGGATGCTCGAGGTCAACGACGAGATCTGCCGGATCCTCGGTTACACGCGCGAGGAACTGCTCCGGAAGACCTGGGCCGAGCTGACCCACCCAGACGACCTGGCTGCCGATGCCGGGCTGTTTTCGACGGTCCTCTCCGGCGCCAGGGATGGTTACACGCTGGACAAGCGATTCGTCCGCAAGGACGGGCAGGTGATCGACACGACCATCTCGGTGAAATGCCAGCGCGACCGGGACGGGTCGGTTCAACACTTCGTGGCCCTCTTGCAGGATGTCACGGATCGCAAGCGGGCGGAGGCGGAGATCCGCAAGCTGAACGCCGACCTCGAGCGGAGGGTCGCGGAACGAACGACCGAGCTTGAGAACATGGCGGCGACGCTGCAGGAGCAGTCCGACAACCTCGCCCGGGCGAACGCCGAACTCACTCGCGGCGCGCGGCTCAAGGACGAATTCCTGGCCAACATGAGCCACGAGCTGAGGACCCCGCTCACGGGCATCCTGGGCCTGAGCGAGGGGCTGACCGAGGGCGTCTACGGACCGCTCAACGAGCTACAGATTCAGTCCCTGCTCGATATCCAGGAGAGCGGCCATCACCTGCTGTCGCTGATCAACGACATCCTCGACGTGGCCAAGGTCGAGGCCGGGATGGTCAGGCTGGAGCCCGGGCTGGTGGACCTCCAGGCACTCTGCCGCGGCGCCATCAGCCTGATCAAGGAGGCTGCTCACAAGAAGTCGATCGCCGTTCGCGTCCATGTCGACGACTCGGTCCGCAGCCTGATTGCCGACGAACGCCGGCTCAAGCAGGTCCTGGTGAACCTGCTCTCGAACGCCGTCAAGTTCACGGACCCGGGGGGGGAGGTGGGGCTGGACGTCAAGGGCGACCGGGCCGGCCGCAAGGTGGGCTTCACGGTCTGGGACACCGGCATCGGAATCAGCGCCGAGGATCTGAAGAGCCTGTTCAAACCCTTCGTCCAGATCGACGCGGGGCTCTCCCGGCACCAGGGCGGGACCGGGCTGGGGTTGGTCCTGGTCGAGAGCCTGATCGAGCTCCACGGCGGAAGCCTGCACACCGACAGCGAAGTGGGTCAGGGGACCCGATTCACGGCGTTCCTCCCGTGGGATCCCCTCGACGTCGAGCAGATCTCGGCCGCCCCCTCGACGCCCGGCGACGCTCCCGAAGCCGCGCCGGTCGCCTCCCCGACCCGGCGGCCTCAGATCCTGATCGTCGACGATGAACGGCTCGGCCCCGGAGCGATCAAGGACTTCCTCGAGTTCAAGGGCTATGCCGTGGAGCTCGCGTTCGATGCCGCCAGCGGCATCGCCCGCGCGCAGGCGCTTTCGCCCGTCCTGATCCTGATGGACATCCAGATGCCCGCGATGGACGGCCTGGAGGCCATCCGGCGGATCCGGCATATGACCGGCCTGAAGACGGTCCCGATCCTGGCCACGACGGCGCTGGCGATGCCCGGCGATCGCGAGCGGGTGCTCGCGGCCGGGGCCACCGACTACGTCAGCAAACCGGTGAATTTGGTCGACCTCCTGCGGCGGATCCAGGAGATCCTGGCCCGAGCACCCGGCCACCGTCGTCCTTGACCACTCGGCGAACGACGGGAACCCCTGACCCGGCCCGATGTCTTCCCTCCCTGCAACTGCGGGCTCGCTGTATTCCTGTTTCCGGTGGCCCCGGGACGCCGCGTCCCCGGTCGCAGAACACGTGTGATCGCGGTCTCCGACCGACAACATCCTCACCAGGCCTCCTGAGCCCGGGGACGGGCATTCCTGCCTGCCCGGTCTGAACCGGGTCAGGCCGGAAGGCGTGCAAGGCCCCCGGAGTCGGATCAGGTCCCTTGGGCCTGGAACCACTCCATCGGGCTCGATCAGGAGGCGCCGCGCCACCGCCTCAGCCGTCGAGTTTCTTCTTCACCCAGGCCAGCTCCATCTGGAGCCGGCCGATCTGCTCGTAGAGCTCGGCCTGGAGCTTGTCGGGGTCCGGTCGGTCGGACGCCGACACGGGCTCGAAGAGCCCTTCCAGGCCGTCCAGGAGCTGCTTCTTCCACAGTCTGATCTGCACCGGGTGGACCTGATGCTCCTTCGCCAGGTCGCTGACCGTCTTCTGCTGCTTGGCCGCCTCCAGGGCCACCTTGCTCTTGAACGCCGCCGAGTACCGCTTGCGGACCTGTCCCATGTCGTGCCCTCGATGAGTCACCCTCCAGGAGAACCTACCGAGTGGGCAGGCAAAAAGCCATTTTCGGATTGCTTCGGCGGACGTCCACGAGGTCGGAAGGTCGATTCCAGGCCGAGACGGGCCGCCACCTGGGTCTGCCATGAATCTGATCCAAACGGCCGGCCCCGACGGATGCTGCGGAGGATCGCCTCCTCTTCCTTGGTGCCGAGTGGCCGGTTGACCCTGGCCTTCCAATCGCGAGGCCGATCGATGGGCCAGGCCGTCAGCGAGGGTCGTTCGTCGTCTCCCTTGGCGCGCACCGCCGCCAGACTGCCCCACTTCCACTCCTCGGCACGCTCGACCAGGCCGGCCCGCAGGGCGTTCCGCTCGACGTAGCGGCAGACGGTGAGGAAATGCCCGTCGGACTGGACCGGGAAGGACTTGAAGCGCCCCTGATACAGGTGACCGGTGCCGACGGTGCGGTGGTGAGCGTGCCAGCGTTGGGTGTGAGTCATCGTCAGCCACCGCATGAAGTCGGATAGATCGCCTGCTTCGCGGGGCCAGACCAGGAGGTGGAAGTGGTCGGGCATCAGGCAGTACGCCAGGAGCCGCATCTGATATCGTGCGAGGGCCTGTACGAGGACTCGCTCGAACGCGGCATAATCGTCGTCGCATTCAAAGATGCCCAACCGCGCGTTGGCGCGATTCAGCGCGTGGTAGATCAGCCCGCCTTCAGCCGCTCGAGGTGGTCTTGGCATGGCTTCATGGTAGGACGACGCGAGACGGATGTCAATAAGGCTCCTGACCCCTTATCGCCATCTCCTTGGCATGGCTTCATGGTAGGACGACGCGAGACGGATGTCAATAAGGCTCCTGACCCCTTATCGCCATCTCATGGTAGGACGACGCGAGACGGATGTCAATAAGGCTCCTGACCCCTTATCGCCCTCAATAAGGCTCCTGACCCCTTATCGCCCTTCGCCCTCAATAAGGCTCCTGACCCCTTATCGCCCTCTGACCCCTTATCGCCCTTCTGACCCCTTATCGCCCTTGACCGCTTATCGCCCTTCTGTCGCCCTCAATAAGGCTCCTGACCCCTTATCGCCCTCTGACCCCTTATCGCCCTCAATAAGGCTCCTGACCCCTTATTGCCCTTCTGCAATAAGGCTCCTGACCCCTTATCGCCCTTCTAAGGCTCCTGACCCCTTATCGCCCTTCTCTGACCCCTTATCGCCCTTCTGACCCCTTATCGCCCTTCTGACCCCTTATCGCCCTTGTGACCCCTTATCGCCCTTGACCCCTCATCGCCCTCTGACCCCTTATCGCCCTCCTGACCCCTTATCGCCCTCCCGGATTGGACGATGTCGCAGCCATGTCATCCTCCCTTTCCGAGACTTCTCGCTCAACCCGACAGGAGGAGGTGACGCTCATCCCCTCCCGGGTGGCTGTGGCGTATGCGAAGCGACGCCACGGGATCGCAATGGCTCGCGCACGAGGCACCAGCTCGAGATCCGGCCCGCGCGATCCCGTGGCGTCGCTTTCAGCTCCGCCACAGCCACCCATGCCACTCGACCATCCCTGTCGGGTTCGGCGAGAAGTCTCCCCTTTCCTGGGGAGCCGATGCCGGCGAGGCCACCAGCCGGCTGAGGGGGGGCGGGCGTCACGGCGACGGGGCTCGTCAGCCGGTCGAGCCCCTCATCGGCGACACCGGCGGAGGGAGCCGGGTTCTCGGGGAGATCAAGGGGAGATCAGAGGGAAGATCAGCAGATGAGTGGCCACGAGGAGATCAATGGCCACGGAGGTGGCCTTCGATGACTTCCCTTTTGGCCTTCGAGATGCTCCTCTCTCCGGTGTGAGTTAGCCAGACTACCCACTGTGGGTATCTGGCCTTCGATGCATCCCCAGGCATGGGCGAGGTTTCCCGGCCGGTTCTGAATGAGGACCGACAGGACGTACCGGCTCAATTCCGCCCCATTCCCGAGAGCGGAGGTGCCATCGATGTCGCGATGACGTCGGAGATCATGCCCGCTGCCACAAATCGAGGGGGGGCATCGACCACTCGTCCGTCTCGTCTGAGTCTCACGTTAACGCGCGGCGGACCTGCTCGGCTCGGCTTCCTTCAGGAGTTCGTTGACGGCCTTCTCCAGTTCCTCGCCGCGTTTATCGATGTCCCGGATGACTCCCTTGGCATCGAGCACGTAGATCGTCGGGAATCTGGTGATATTCCAGTCCTCGAAAAACTTCGCGGCCGGGCCGCCGGGGAACCAGTGTGCCCAGGGCATCGGCTCCTTGGCGAGGAAGTCGGTGAGGGTCTTCAGCTCGTCGTCGGCGCTGATGCTGACCAGTTGGAACGGCTTCCCCTTGAGCCGCCCGACCATCTCGCGCTCGTGGGGGATCATGGCTTTGCAGGGGCCGCACCAGGTCGCCCAGATGTCGAGGACGACCACCTTCCCCTTCAGGTCGCCGAGCTTGACCGTCTTCCCCTCCACGTTCTTCGTGACCAGCTCGGGCGCGGCTGCGCCCACGGAAATCTCGGTGTAGTATTCGGAATACTGGTCGCGGAGGGTCTTCTTCAGGGCCGGGATCTCGCTCGCCAGCTCGACGAACCAGTCGGTCTGCTTCTTGAAGCTCGGCGAGCTCTTGTAGAGTTTCTCGAAAGCCTCCTTGGCTTCCGGCCGATGATTCATCTCGATCCATTTGACCGCCATCTCCCGCTGACCCAGCATCTGCTTGAGGGTCGAAGCCTGGATCGAGCGGTCGGGGTTGCGGTGGACGACGTCGTCGAGCAGCTTGCGGGCTTCGTCGTCGTTGAGGCCGACCACCAGTTTCACCAGCTTCTTGATCTCAGGCCTCGTGGCATAGTGCTCGCGGAGGATCTTCACGGCCTTGAGAGTCGACGGCAACAGCTCTCTCAAACCGAAGCCGCTCTGGATCGCCATCTCGATCGCCCCGAGGGCATCGGGACCTTCGGGAGCCTTCTCCGCGATCTCGACGAATTTCGGCGAGAACTCGATGCCCGGCCATGGCTTGTCGAACTTAAATGCCTCGAGCGCGGCATCGCCTTTCTCCTTGGCCGCCTGATAACTGGCATCCCTTTCCTTGTAGAAAGCCTGCACGGCGTCGTTGTAAGCCTTGTTGAGTGCGGCGAGCGAGGTGTCGCCCGGGGAGGTCGTCGGTCTGGCCTCATCGGCGCGCGCGGGGGTGGCTACCACGGCCAGGACGGCCAGGATCATCAGCGGTCGTGTCATGGCGGTTGGACCTCAGGAGTGGCGGAACACAGGCTTCGTAGTGGACCATCGCAGTTGAAAAGGAGGCCCCGGGTGCCAGGGGTTGTATTCAGCCCGTGGCACCCGGAGACGTCGGAAGACTCGGATTGCAGCCGCACTCGTCTCGTAGGCTGGGGCGTGGCCCAGCTCTCCCGCGCGATTCGCCGGGCCACGACCCTTCTTCTCTCCGGATCACGGGGAGTCGGTGGCTGGGCCGGGTGAGGGGCCTTGTGGCAGCCGAGAGAGCCGAATTCAGGATCCTCCCTCCACCCCTTACCGCGTACCTTGAATCGAAGACCCTCAATACCGATCGGCGCTGATCACCTCGCCGCCGGCCCGGGTCGAGAGGGCCTGCCAGACCCCCACCTGGGCGGCGGCGGTCAGGCCGACCGTGCGGCCGCTGGAGGCCGTCGCGCCGTTCACGATGTTGTAGAAGGCGGGGTTGCAGCCGCCGGCAGTCCAATCGTCCGAGACCTTCCATGAGCTGACCGAGTTCTTGATGAACCTGACCGATCCGTCGCAGAAGGACACGTTCACGCCGCCCGGGTGCATGCTCGAGGCGATCATGGTGTTGGTGGCGTTAGTCCCCATCGGATTCAGTTGAGCTCCGACGGCATTGGGAGGAAACATGGCATCGAAATTCAGAGTCATATCGCCGATGGCCCAGGGCGCGATGCTGCTGAGAAGGAGTGAATAACTCGGGTTCGACGTCGGGATCTTCGCCCCCGTGTATTCGCTCATCAGCATCGTGTTGCTGGTGCCGTCGGTGATGCTCGCCAGGGTGATGTTCTGGGCCACTTCGGTCACGGCGCCATACGCGTTGTTGGGTGAAAATCGAGCGAACATCCCCCCCGAGCCGCGGTAGCTCGTGCCGCGAAATTCCGGGAACCCCGGCAACTGGGTGAACCCCCACCAGTCGGCGTAGGGAAAACCCGGATAGAGCTCATAGGCGAGCACGATGGGAGCCTGGGCGGTGGGGTCGGACGGGCAGATCAAGGCATTGACCGCCACCGTGAAAACGGTGACGTTGGCCGGATCGGTGGTTGTTGCCCGTTGCAGACTGAAAGAGTCCCAGGCCCCCGCACTGAAATTGATCGTGTCGTAGAGCGCCGTCTGTTCGTAGAAGGGGAGTGTCTTGGCGAAGACACCGAAGTCATAGTAATTGAGAAACGACTTCGCGGTGGTCAAAGGGAGCATCTGCGCAGGCAGCACCGAGTGGGCACTCTCGTAGTTCATGCAGCCCAAGGCGAGTTGCTTGAGGTTGTTGGTGCATTGGATGCGGCGGGCGGCTTCGCGGGCCGACTGCACGGCGGGGAGGAGCAGGGCGATCAGGACGGCGATGATTGCGATGACGACGAGCAGTTCGATCAGCGTGAAGCCGCGAGCCCGGTTGCGGTCTGATGGCGTTGGGGACATGGTTCGATCCTCGGTTCTAGGGATGAGATGATGCGATCAGACGGAAGGACAACGGGAGAGGGCTTCGGGGGCCTCGGGACCCGGATCCGGAGGTCGTGCCGGCGGGGCTCAGGGCTTGATGTTGGTGGACCTTGGGCGCCTGGCCTTGGACGTCTTCGTGGCAGGGACGTCCAGTCCCAGGCGTTTCGCGTTGACCATGGCCCGCAGCTCGGCGGGGTTCCTGGCCGATTTCTTGAGCTCGAGGAGGTCGGATTCGCTCAGGGGCGGTGGTCCGGGCGGGAAGCTGGCCGCCGAGTTGTCGCCGCAGCCGGTGCACGCCGCGGCCGCAAACGACCCGATCGTCAGGAGCGTGGGTGTCGCGAGGATCCGCAATGATCGACGTGATGCCTGGAACATGGGGGCCTCCGGCGTCGGATGATCGGGGTTCGTTTCGTCGTCGGGTCGGCCCGCCCGGGAGAGGAAGCCGGCTCGGGGCGTCGGCGGGCGGTGGGATGCGGATGAGTCAGGTACGAGGCAAGGGGCGACGAAGTCGCTCGGTTTCAACGCAATCGGGCCGCGTCGCCGACCCGGGACACCCCTTCCTCGGGTCGATGGGGGATTGGGTCACGAGTGGTTGGACTCGTGAGCGATCCACACCGTCCCGTTCCCATGGCCTCGGTCGCCTCGGGCTCCGGATTGAGTGGGGCTTCGATCCGACGGGGCCGAGCCGATGAGGTTCATAGATCATGGCGGAGCGACACCGGGTCGTTGGGGGGGGGTGGCCGTCCTCGCATCCTTGCCTCCGGCGGCCGTGGCCGAGGAAGACGAGGTCGCGGGTGGGGGGGACGATTCGGAGGAGAGCCTCGGCGAGTTCCGGCCCTCGGGCGATGGACTCCTCGACCATGACTCGCTCGCCGGCGTGGAGGCGGCCGGAGATCTCCTCGGTGAGCTCGCCGAGCCTGCGCCCGGCCGAGGGGTCGAGTCCGTCGGTCGGCCGTTCGATCGTGGCTCGGCCTCCAGCCGCGCCCGCATCCGCGCGAGGGCGCGGATCAGCCGGGTCTTCACGCCGGCCTCGGTGAGCCCGAGCGCCCCGGCGATCTCGGCGACCGACTGCTGCTCCAGGTGCCGCATCACGAGCACCTCGCGGTCCCGATCCGGCAGGGCGTCGAGGGCCTCGAGCACCCGCTCGGCCCGCTCCTGGCGCATCAGGCGGTCGCTCGGGCTGGTGTCCCGGGCGACGAGGCTCATCCCGAGGGCGATCGCCGAATCCTCGGCGAGCAGGGCCGACGGCGCCTCGCGGGCGACGCTCCGGCGCTGGGCGTGGAGGTGCCTGCGGTGGGCGTCGATGATCCTCTCCGTCGCGATCTGGCGGAGCCAGCCGGGGAACGGCAGGGGGCGATCGAGGAGGTAGGCGTCGAGCCGATCGGCCGCCTCGGCGAGGGTCTCCTGGACGACGTCGGACGCGTCGACCCGCGGGCCCAGCCGGCGGTCGAGCCGGACCGCGACCATCCGCCTGAGGCTTTCGCGGAAGTGCTCCAGCAATTCCCTCCGCGCGGCCTCGTCGCCGAGGCTGGCGAGGTTCAGGAGCCGGTCGGTGGCGGGGGCCTGGTCGGTCATGGCGACGAATCCTCTCTACGGCTTACCCCGCAGGACGGACAGACGCGGTTTCACCCGGGCCGCAAGATTTTCGAGGCCGCCCGCGCGGGTCGGGATACAGGCCGGGTCACGAGCCGGCCCCGGCCGGCTCGGGGACGCTCCTGGTCGGTCGATCACCTCGCCATCACCCTGGTTGCGCCGAGGGCGTCAAGACGACCCGCGGTTTCTCGGGTCTGGACATGTTGATCGCCCAACTTCAGGCGCTGGGCCTCGAGGGTCGGCCGGAGGAGGCGTTCCGCCTCGTCGAGCCGGCCCCGGGCCGTGAGGATCTCCCCGAGCTTGCTGGACCAGTAGAGGGTCCAGAGGTTGTCCCCCCCGAGCGACGCCCGCCCGCGTTCGACGCTCCCGCGGATCAGGCGCTCGGCCTCCTCGAGGCGGCCAAGCCCGGCGGCCACGAAGCCGAGATTGCAGCGAGTCGTGAGGAGCGTGAGGTGGTCGTCCGGCAGCGTATCGCGTTCGATTCGCTCGGTCTCGCGGAAGAGCGGCTCGGCCTCTCGGAGCTTGCCGCGGCGGACAAGGGTGACCCCCAGGTTGTTCATCGCCGTGAGGATCTTCTTCTGATCGGGCTTCGCCGCCCGGCTTCGCCTCGCGAGGAGCTCCCGCTCGAGCGACTCGGCCTCTTCCAGCTTTCCGAGTGCCCCGCAGACGGCGCCAAGGTATTCCAGGGTGTTGAGAGTCACCTCCTCGTCGGGCTCGAACCGCTCTCGGCACGACGCCAGGGCCGCCCGCAGGATGGTCTCGGCCTCGGCATTGCGGTCGAGGTGGCCAAGGAGGTGGCTGCGCTCGATCCTCGCCTCGATCGCCTCTCGCGTGTTCGTCTCGTTCCCGAGGAGGGCGACCGCGGCGCGATAATGCTCCTCGCTCCGGGCGTACTCGACCAGGCCGTGGTAGGCCTTGCCGATGGCCATGCGGATGTGAGCCTCGGTCTCGGGCTGGCCGTAGAGCGAGTCGCCGACCTCCGCCGAGGCGCGATCGAGGACCTCGAGGAGCGTGACTTTCTTGACGTCCGGATTCGTCTCGGGCTCGGCCTGGCTGAGGAGCTTGTCGACGAGGAAGCGATTGATGGCCTCGGCCCGCGCGGCCTGGCGGCGGCTCTCCTGCCGCTGGACCATGGCCTCGCGCCAGTTCCAGGCGATCCCGACGAGCCCGGCGATCGCGGTGATCGCCAGCGACGCGGCGAGCCCGGCCAGCGCCGGCTTCCGCCTGCTCCACCGCCAGAGCCGCACCGGCGGCCCCACCGGCCGCGCAGCGATCGGCCGGCCGTCGAGGAGCCGGACCAGGTCGTCGGCCAGGTGGCGGGCCGTCTCGTAGCGGGCGGACGGGTCCTTCGACAGGCACTTGGCCACGATCGTCGCCAGGTCGACGGGCACCGCCGGGTTGAGCCGGCGCACCGGGGCGGGCTCCTCCTCCGCAATCCGATGGAGGATCTCCTGCTTGTCCTCGCCGGCCACGGCCGGTCGGAGCGTCAGCAGCTCGTGGAGGGTGGCACCGAGCGCGTAGATGTCCGTACGGCGATCCACGAGCGACCGCTTGCCGAGCGCCTGCTCGGGGCTCATGTATCGGAGGGTCCCGGGGAGATCCCCGGTGAGGGTGAGCCCGGCGTCCCCCTGGACGTCGGCCATGCCGAAGTCGGCGACCCAGAGGTGCCCGTCGTCGTCGAGGAGGAGGTTGGCCGGCTTGACGTCGCGGTGGACGACCCCTTGCTCGTGTGCGTAGGCGAGGGCCCCGGCGGCCTCCGCCGCGAGCCGGGCCGCCGTGCGGATGTAGGCCGGGCTGCGGATCGCGGCGAGCCCCGGGAGGGCCGGCGACGGCTCCCGGGCCGGCTCCCGACCCGCTTGGGGGAAGCTCCCCGCGAGCAGCCCGGAGGCGAGCGGGCCCGGGGTCTTCGGGGGCCCCGAACCGTCCGCCCGCACCGGGCCCCCCGGCAGGTCGCGGATCTCGGAGAGCAGCTCGGCGAGGCTCCGGCCCTCGATGAATTGCATCGCGTAATAGGGGATACCGCCGACCGTGCCGACCGCGTAGACCGGCACGATCCCCGGGTGCCGGAGCAGGCCGGCGACCTGGGCCTCGAGCTGGAACCGCTTCAGCGCCTGCGGGTCGAGCGCCGCCGCCGGGGTGAGGACCTTGAGCGCGACCCGGCGCCCGATCGGCGACTGCCGGGCCTCGTAGACGACCCCCATGCCCCCCCTGCCGACCTCGCGGTCGATCGTGAATTCCCCGAACCGCCGGGTGCCGTCGGGCCCGGGCTGCCCGGGCAGGAACGCGTCATTGATGGCCCGGCCGGTCATCGCCACGCTGAGCAGCGACGGGAGGAGCTGCCGGATCGGACCGGCCAGCTCCGGGTGCTCGGCGGCGACCGCCTCGGGGTCGACCGATTCGCCGGCCTGGATCCGCTCCGTCAGCTCTTCGAACAGGTCGCCGAGCGCCGGGTCGAGGTCGGCCTGACCGGCCGATGCGCCGGCTCCATCCGCCACATCCCCCGCCGGGCTCGCTGCCGTGTGGTCGTCCCTCATGGATGTGGCCTTGGTCGCAGACTGGGCCCCCGGCTGGCCCGTCGATGAGGGGCCCGGCCCGGGTCGGCCGCCAGCTCGTCACTGATATCCATTCTCCCCTCCCACCCGACATGATTGCAACACTCGAACACGGCCCCCTCGGATCGATATACTCGAAGCCGGCCTCTTGGACGGGCCACGCTCGAAAGGTCGCGCCCTCTCGGCCAGGCTGACGGACAACCCGGCGGGTATGTCGTCCCCGGGCCGGCGCAGTCGGCGTTGATGCTCCGTGGCCAGCTCTGAGCGACTTTTGCTGATTGGCCGCCTCCAGGGCCACTTTGGTCTTGAACGCCGCCGAGCGCCTCGGCGCGATAGTCCGAGCGTGCCGAGGGCCTGCTCCAGGGACGTCTCCTCCTCATCATCGAGCACCCCGGCCGTGAACGCCCGGCATTCGGACCCGCGGCCGGAGAGCAACTCCAGCAACTCCCGCGTGGCGATCGCCGCTCGGCTGGAGGGGTCGAGGAGGCCATGGATCGACGCGAAGCGGAGTTGCATCGGGGAGATGCCCGTCCGGGCTTGCCGACGGCCGCCGCGCGATTGTAGGGGCACGCGCGCCGATTTTCTCCATTTTTGTGAAACTCGGATCGGGCTCGCCGGGACTGTATTGAGTAGGGAGGGATTCTTGCGCGCCCTGCGTGTGGGAACCCTACGAGAGGTCTTTGGAAATTCGGTGGCAGTTGCGGAAGGCACAGGCGCCGGCCCGCGCGGAGGACGCGGGCCGGCCGGGGCGAAGAAGCAACCGGGGTGCCGGTCGGAGCATGCCGAGTTCATGACCCGACCACCAGGAGCCTGGATCAGGGACGTGGACGGTCCGTCAGATCCGGGCAGCCTCTCGTGTGCCGGGTTCCTCGAAGTCGGGCTCGAAGGAAGTCACGAAAGGCCTCGGAAATGAGGCGAAATCGGCCAGCAAAGCCAATCTTGAAAACGAATCTAAGTAGCCTAGTGCCATTGACTTGCGTTGTTCCCGAGAGGAAGGTTGTGCGACGAACAAAGCCAATTTGCGATGGGCAGGATGAGGTCGGTTCTGTGCGTCGGACGAGCAGGGGCTCGGGACCGCGGTGGGCTTGCACGGGCCTCAATGGTCGGGTCGGGGCGACTTCTCGACGAGGCCGAGGGACTGCTCGATGAGGATCTCGCCGGTCATCTCGCCGAGCGAGGTTCGGGAGACGTACTCGTAGCGGGGGAAGCTGCCGAAGTCGACCTTGGTGAGGATGTAGCCGAAGGCGTCGTTCGTGAGGCCGAAGAGGAGATTGTGCGTCCCCTTCATCTTCCGTTTCAGGTAGAAGCCGATGTTGGGGAGGGCCTCGCCGGGGATGGTCAGGATCTGGGCGTCGCCCAGGTTCACGAGGTTGATCCGCGTGGTGACCGTGTGGTCCTCGCCGTGAGGGTACTTGAGCGGCGAAAGGGTCACGACGGCCCACATACCGGCCGACTCCACGGGGAACCTGACGTCGAGCGCCCCGCAGTAGAGAGTCGGGTCCTTCTGCACCGGGGCATCGGTCAGGAGCCGGAGGGCCTCACTCCCCATCAGGTGGCCGATCCGGATGCATTCCTCCCAGGCGCGGGCGTCGTTCCAGTAGCCACGAGTCGCGTCGCTGGGGCGATCGAGCTGGCGGTTGTCGGCGGTCACCATGCCCCCCTGGGCGCCATTCATGAACACGGTCAGGCCGCCGGCCTTTTCGTCCAGGTACTCGTAGAGCGGGCCGATCAGGTCGGGGCTACAGACGCCGATGTCGTTGCCGAGGACTTCCGGGTGGATGGCGTAGTTCACCAGGGTGGCGATCGTCTTTCCCTGGGGACTGACGGCCTGGATCACGCTCATCCGCCGGTCGTACAGATCCGGGGCATAGTAGTTGTAGGCGATCCGGCCCTTCGCCTCGCCGGTCGCGACCTTGATCGAGGCCGGCTCCAGGCGGCCGATGGCCTCGTTGATGGCCTCGGCCGCCCTGGCGGCGACGAGGTCCATGTAGGCGAGGTCACCCGTGTGGCCCCCCTTGCCGTCGGGGAAGGCGTAGCAGTCCGGGGCGCTGTGGGTGTGGGTGGAACCGATCAGGATGTTCGCGGCCGGGATCCGCGCGACCTTCGCCCGGACCCGATCGCCCAGGACCGAGGGGAAGCCGAGGAGGTCCAGCGAGACCACGGCCACCGAGACGTCCCCCTTGCGGAAGACGATCGCACGGGCCTGAAGCTCGCCGCGCTTCTCTTTCGCGGGGTTCGGTATGCCCATCCCTCCCGAGACGGGCAGCAACGGATCGGGCGTGATCCGGCGTGCCGCGGCCCCGACCTCGAGGCCCGCGCGGGCGCTGTTCGAAGTGAGACCGACCGCGAGCAGTCCGGAGAGGGTGATCATCAAGAATCGACGTCGAGGGATCATTGTCGCGACCTCGCGGGAGAGGGACCGGTCAGGGCCTGATAGGATGGCGCGAGCCAGGATAAGGGATCGTCCGATGGTTCACAAACGGAGACCTTGTGAATTGGCTGCCGACTCGCCGGCGAGCCACCCCGTGCTCCAGGCGGCCTGGAAGTTGTAGCCTCCGATGAGGCCGTCGAGATCGAGGACCTCGCCCGCGAAGTAGAGGCCCGGCACGAGGCGACTCTGAAGCGTCCGGGGGTCCACCTCGTCGAGCCGGACCCCGCCGGTGGTGACCTCGGCCTTCTCGAAGCCGAGCGTGCCGGCCACCCGCAGGGGATGCCCCTTCAGGGCCTGGACGAGCCGCGAGCGCTCGGCCCGCGAGAGCTCGGGGCCGGTCCGGGTCCTCGGGATCTCGGCCGCCTCGACGAGGCACTCCGCCAGCCGCTGGGGAAGCATGGCGGAGATGAGTGAGGTGACGGACGCCTTGCCCTGTCGGCATGCGGCCTGGAGCCTCGCGTCGAGTACTTCGCGTGGTTGATCCGGGAAGAGGTCCAGGCGCAGGTCGAGGGGTTCCACGCCCTCGTGATGGGCCACGGCCCGGCTGATGTCGAGGATCGCCGGGCCGCTCAGGCCGAAGTGGGCGAACAGGATCGCCTCGCGCCGCTCCTGAAGGAGCTTGCCGCCCGGAAGGTGGATCGACGCCACGACGTCCTGGAGGCTGAGGCCCCGCAGCGACGCGACCCACTCCGGCTCGACGCGGATCGGCACGAGGGCGGGCCGGAGCGCGACCAGGCCGTGGCCGAGCGACGCGGCCAGGCGGTATCCGTCGCCTCGCGTGCCGCAGCCGGGGTAGGATTGCCCGCCCATCGCCACGATCACCCGCCGGGCCGCGATCGTGGCGTCGGTCAGATCGATCCGAAATCCGCCGGCCTCGCCATCGATCGGTCGAATCGACTCGACCGACGCGTGGCCGCGGAGGGCGGCTCCGCTGCGTTCCAGGCGCCTCGAGAGGGCATCGAGGACATCGGTGGCGCGGTCGCTCGCCGGGAAGATCTTGCCGTTCCCCTCCACCTTGGTGGAGACCCCCTCGGATTCGAAGAGGCGGACGGTCTGATCGACGTCGAAGCGTCGCAGGGCCGGGCCGAGGAACGGCCCGCCGGGCCCGAACGCGTCCTGGATTGCGCGTGTCCCGCGGCACTGGGCCGGGTCGTAGCCGGGATCCACGGGGCCCGAGACGACGTCCATGCGGCGGAGGCCGCGGGCGTTGGTGATGTTGCAGCGGGTGCCGCCGGACATGAGGATCTTCACGCCGGCGCGGCGGTTCCGCTCCAGGACGATCACCCTGGAGCCGACCTCCGCCGCGCGGATCGCCGCCATCAGCCCGGCGGCACCGCCCCCGAGCACCGCGACGTCGGCATCGAATTCCCCCTCGCCGGCTTCCAACGGTCCCGAGCCCTCCACCACGCCCCATTTCGCGGCCACGCGGACGTCCATCATAGCGGAAGTCGCGGCGGGCGGCATGGTCGCGGACGGGCGGCGGCGGTCCTCACATCACCGTGAAGTAGTTCTTCACGGCGAAGTCGAAGTACTCCGGCTTCATCACGAGGGGCAGGTCGTTGTAAATACAGTAATTCCGGACCTGGAGCAGCAGGTCCCGCGGCTGGCAGCAGCGGAACGGGCGCTTGGTCCGTTTGTAGTGATAGTTGATCAGATGATCGACCGATTCCGGGATGACCTCGTCGAAGCCGAGCTTGACGGCGAAGATGTCGATCATCTGGCGGAATTCCTGCTCGGTCGGGTCGGTGGCGTGGATCTTGTACGGGATCCGCCGGAGGAAGGCCTCGTCCACGAGCTGCCGCGGCTCGAGGTTGGTCGAGAAGATGATGAGCTGGTCGAACGGGACGCGGACCTTCTTGCCGTTGGCCAGGCTGAGGAAGTCGTACCGCTTTTCCAGGGGGACGATCCAGCGGTTGAGGAGCTCGACCGGCTGCATCCGCTGGCGGCCGAAGTCGTCGATGAGGAAGCTGCCGAGGTTGCTCTTGAGCTGGAGCGGGGCCTCGCTCACCTTCGAGACCGGGTCGAAGCGGATCTCGAGGTCCTCCATCCGGAGCTCGCCGCCGGCCACGATGGTGGGCCGCTTGATGTGGATCCAGCGGCGGTCGTAGTCGGTGGCGTCGAGCAGGCCGCCGAAGGTCTGGCGGGGCATCTCCTCGTGGTTGGCCGGGTCGAAGAGCTTGACGAGCTGGCCCTCGATGCAGAGGACCCGCGGGATCCAGACGCTGGTGCCGAAGCAGAGGGTGATCCGCTCCGCGATGCTCGTCTTGCCGTTGCCCGGGAAGCCGTAGAGGAACAGGCCGCGGCCCGAGTTGATCGCCGGGCCGAGCATCCCGAACGTCTGCTCCGAGATGAGCAGATCCTCGAACGCCCGGCGGAGGTCGTCCTCCTTCGGGTGCTCGTTGGCGATCGTCTGGGCGGCCACCGAGTCCAGGTAGTCGTCGAAGGGCACCGGCGCGGTGCCGACGTACGAGCATTCTTCCAGGTAGCTCCGGGCCCTGGCCCTGCCCAGGTCGGTCAGGGAGTAGATGAAATCCCCGGCCGTGACGCTGTTGGTGTAGGTGAGGATCTGGGCGTTCTTGAGCTGCCGCAGGTATTCCGGGAACGGCCCGAAGGGGAGCCCGAGCTCGGTCGCGACCCGACGGCCGGAGGACTGGCCCGTGTTGAAGAGGAACTTGAGGACCAGCGACTCGAGGAGCGCGGGCTCGAGCCGGGCCTCCTCGAAGGTCGAGATGCCCCGGGGGTAGTACGCCTCGGCCCCGTCGTGTGCCTGGCGATCCGAGATTGGCGAGAGCACCGAAGGGGTTGCCAGGCGCACGTCGCGGCTCCTTTGTCCAGTCGTGCCGTGGGCTCCCGCGCCCGGGCGGCCTCCGCGTCCGGAAGGCGGGGAGTCGCTGCAAACCTAGGTCGCGATCGGGCCGCGGTCAAGGACCCCCGAAGGCGTCGAGCCGCCCCGAATCGCCGGGCGGGACCTCGAGCACGAGATGTCGCCGGTCCCCTTCGCGGGGCTCAATGCGAATCGTCCACGACCGGTCCGGGAGGAGCCCGGGGAAACGATCGGCCCACTCGACCAGGCAGACGCCCCCGGCATCCCAGTAGTCGGCCGGGCCCAGGTCCTCGAACGCCTCTCGGGAGTTCAGCCGGTAGACGTCGAAATGGTAGACCGGAATTCGCCCCTCGTATTCATGGATCAGGACGAAGGTCGGGCTGGCGATCGCGGCCGGATCCGCGCCGAGCTCCTCGGCCACGGCCCGGGCCAGCTGCGTCTTGCCGGCCCCGAGAGGGCCGATCAGGCCGATGACGGTCCCGGGCTCGACGATCCCGGCCAGGGCCTCGCCGAAAGCCCGCGTGTCCTGCTCGGAGGCCAGCTCGACTTCTAGGCCTGAAACCGTCCGATTTACCTTCATGTTTCGGAGACCCTAAGATGATCGAATCCCGACGGCTTGATGGGAACGACGGTCCCGTCGGGATTCCGCGCTCGCAGGCCGGGCTCCGCGGTGACCTCGCCCACGACGTGCAGGGCGGGGATTCCCGGCCGCCCGATTTGCCGCATGGCCTCCTCGCGGTCGACCACCAGGCAGAGCTCGAAGTCCTCGCCGTCGCTCAGGGCGTGGAGGATCGCGCTCGTGCCGTCGCTAGCGGCGAGGTCGCGGGCATCCTCGTGGATCGGTATCCGATCGAGATCGAGGACGGCGCCGAGGCCGCCGCTCTCCTCCAGGATGTGGCCCAGGTCGGAAGAGAGGCCGTCCGAAAGATCGATCATCGCGCGGATGTTGAAATTAGCGTGCAGCTCCAGGGCCTCCCGGACCCTGGGCTCGGGCCGCAGGTGGCGGCCGCGGTAGAGGCTGCCGCCGAGCGGCCCGGTGACCGCGACGAGATCGCCCGGGCGGGCTCCCGACCTGCGGACGGCCCCCCGCGCGGTCGTCTCCCCGAGCAAGGCCACGTTGATGACGAGGGGCCCGTCCCAGGCGTTGGTGTCGCCCCCGATCAGCTCCACGTCGAACCGGTCCGCCATCCGGCGAAGGCCGGCGTGGAGGCGCTGGGCCAGCGCTACGGCGCCGGCCCTGGGCAGGGCCACGGAGACGACCGCGGCCCGGGGGATCCCCGCCATGGCCGCGATGTCGGAGACGTTCACCCCCATGGCCTTGTAGCCGACGGCCTCCGGGTCGTCGGCCTCGAGGCGGAAATGGCGGCCGTCCATGAGCATGTCGGTCGTGACCAGGAGCTGGGCCCCGGGCGTCGGCTCGAGGATCGCGCAGTCGTCGCCGATGCCGAGGATCGCGCCGCGAGCCCCGCGCAAGGGCTGCCGGTGATCGCGGATCCAGCGGATCAGTTCGAACTCGCCGGCGGGCGTTGGGTCGGGCGGCATGGAGGGGGTTCTCTCGGAAGCGATCCTCGGTGTCCTCTACGGTCGGTCCCGCCCCGCCCTGAAGATGCGGATGGCCTGCTCCGTCGCCCGTTCGAGGAGCTCCCCGCCGCGGCGGACGGCCTCGTCGAGCGAGATCGGGCCCGGGCAGATGCTGAGATAGGCGGAGATCCCCTCGTCGAGGACGGCCTCGGCCCCCTCGCCGATGGTCCCCGCCAGGGCGATCGCGGGGATGCCCATCTCGCGGGCCAGGCTCGAGACCCCCACCGCGGTCTTGCCGAAGGCGCTCTGAGCGTCCAGGGCCCCCTCGCCCGTGAGGCAGAGGTCCGCGCCCTGGAGCCGGTCGCGGAGCCGGACGGCCTCGATCACGAGGTCCACCCCGCGCTGCAGCCGGCCGCCGGCGAAGGCGACGAGGCCGCCGCCGAGTCCCCCCGCGGCCCCCGCGCCCGGGATCTCGCGGATGTCCACGTTCAGGTCGCGGGCGACGACGTCGGCGAGACGCGAGAGGTTGCGATCGAGCCGCTCCACCATCTCCGGCGTCGCCCCCTTCTGGGGGCCGTAGACGGCGGAGGCGCCGCGCGGGCCGCAAAGGGGGTTCGTCACGTCGCAGGCCACGAGGATCTCCACGCCGTCGGCGATCGGAGACGCATCAGGAGCCTCGATGCGGTCGAGTCGGCCGAGGTCGCCGCCGCCGGGCGCGAGTTCCTCGCCATCGGAATCCAGGAGGCGGAAGCCCAACGCCTGGCCGAGGCCGGCCCCCCCGTCGTTCGTCGCGCTGCCGCCGATCCCCAGGATGATGCGAGTCGCCCCCTGGCTGATGGCGTGCCGGATCAGCTCGCCCGTGCCGCGGGTGGACGACCTCGTCGGATCGCGGCGAGCCATCGGGACGAGGGACAGCCCGGACGCCGCGGCCATCTCGAGCACGGCGGTGCGTCCGTGGCCGAGGATTCCATAGACAGCCCTGACCGGCTCGCCGAGCGGGCCGGCGACGGTGGCCTGGCGAGTCCGGCCGGCGGTCGCCGCGACCAGGGCCGTGACGGTCCCCTCGCCGCCGTCGGCCATCGGCACTCGATCGATCGTCGCGTCCGGATTGACGGCGGCGACGCCCCGCGCCATGGCCTCCGCCGCCTCGGGCGCGGAGAGGCTCCCCTTGAACTTGTCGGGCGCGATGACGAGCCGCATCGGACGGACCTCGGCCTGGCTGGGGCGTGGGAAGGCGTGGAGGAGGATCGAGCCACACCGTTGCCAGCATACCGAAGGGTCGGAAGGGTGCTCAATCAGGCAAGGGAGTCGGAGGGCGTTTCCTCGGCGGAGCCGGCGGCGAAGGACTCGGGGACCTCGAAGGCGATCTCCAGCCGCTTCACGGGGACTTCATCCGGGGCCTCGATGCCGATGCGCACGTTGTTGCCGTCGATCTTGACGACCGTGATCCGGACTTCCTCACCGAGGTTCAGGGCCTGCCCCAGCTTCCTGCTGAGTACGAGCATGACTCACTCCCTAGTCGAGGCCAGGTCGAGGCGTGATGGAACTTGCGACCGACGATCGCATCGAACGACTGAAGGGTCAGCTCCTGAAGCAGATTTCATGCCGAGTCCGGGCGGGGAATACGGCTCCCAATGCCACGGGAACCAGCAACTCCGGACTCGAGGGTGAATCCTCGAAATCGGCGCGATCGGGCGAAACGACCGGCGCGATGCGATCGAGTCGACGAATCGTGTAAGATCTGTCGGAAGAATTGTAAAGTTTGCTCCCGCTTCGACCGAACCGCCCGCGATGACGAGGGGAGCGGTTCGGGACGATCCTTGCCTCCGTGGAAGTCGCCGACCTTGACCGACTCCGAGATTCCTTCCGGAATGGGCCGCCCGCCGATCTCCCCACGCTGGCGATGGGTCGTCCTGTTGACCGCGGCGTTGCTGGCCTGGCTCTGGCCGATCGGCATCGGCGGCAAGATGCCGGTCGGCGGGGACGTGACGCGGTTCTTCATGGGGCTGATGGACGTCCTCTCCCGATCGCTGAGGGCGGGGCGGCTGCCGATCTGGAATGACCTCTGGGGCGATGGCTTTCCCGGCGTCGGCGAGAGCCAGATGGGCGTGTTCTATCCGCCCCACCTGATCCTCTACGGACTGCTGACGACCGAGGGTGCGTACGTCACGAGCCTGGTCCTGCACACGATCTGGGGCGGCCTTGGCGCCTGGTGGGCGGCGAGGAAGTTCGGCGTATCGGCCTCCGGCGCGGTGCTGGCCGCGATCGCGTTCTCCGCCTCGGGTTTCTTCGTGATCCACATGACCCACCAGTGGGGCTACACCGTCGGGTCCTGGATGCCCTGGGCCTGGGGAATCGCCTGGGTTGTCCTCGATCCGTCGGAGCGGAGACCTGGACGATTGGCGTTGTTGCTGGCCGCGGTGCTGGCGCTCCAGACGCTGCCGGGACACTTCCAGCTCGCCTTCATCACGCAGGTCGGCGTCGCGATCCTGGCGGTTTGCGGGGCGGTGGAATGGAGGGGGCAGGGGCTGCGGCGGGGGTTCTTGCTCATGCTCGCCCTGGCCTTGGCCGTGCCCCTGGCGGCGGTCCAGCTCTGGCCCACGGCGAGGCTGGCGAGCCTGGCGGCCACCCAGCGCAACTTCGACTACCTCTCGGCGTTCGCCGCGACGCCTTTTCATCTCGTGAACTTCGTCGCGCCGGGGCTGTTCCACCATTCGGCCTTCTGGAGGCCGCTGGTCTGGGATCCGCTGCATACGTCCCCGGAGGAGATGCTCGCGTACGTCGGGCTGGTTCCGGCTTTCCTGGCGGTGCTTGCGGTCGTCCGCGAGGCGAGGCGGGATGCGGCCGTCCGGGCGCTCGCGGTGCTGGCCGCGGTCACGCTGATCCTGAGTATGGGAGCTTGCGTGCCGGGATTTCGGCTGCTGATCGAGGTGCCCGGGTTCTCCTTCTTCCGAGCCCCCGCGCGCTGGACGCTGGCGACGTCCCTGGCGATGGCGATCCTGGCCGGCATGGGGCTGGACCGTTGCCGCGAGTGGGCCCACCTGCCGCGAGCGCTCGCGGTCCTCGCGGCGATCAGCGTGCTCTGGATCGTCGCGGTCCTCGGGCTGATCGAGCTCGCCCTGCTCGCCGGCCGCGCCGGGAAGGACACCTGGCTCTCGTCCTCATTCGAGCGAGCCTTCCGGGCCCGTCCATGGACCGACGACCCGGATTTCCAGACGGTGATCGGCCTCGCCCGATGGGTGGGCGGCGATCGGCCGAGCCCGGGGCAGGGGGGATCCGGGCTCGTGCCGAGGTGCTTCGAGGAGGCTCGTGGTGACATCTACGTCCGCGAGCTCGCGGGGCCGACGGTCTTGCTCCTTGCCATCCTGCTGGTCGCCCGCCTCGGCGCGACACCGCCACTCCGCGACCGCCGCGGCTTCCTTCCCGTCGCGCTCGGATTCCTCGCCTTCGCGGACCTGATGATCCTGGGGATCAGCATGAAGGTGCCGGTCGGTCCGCTCCGACCGGCGGCCGAGCTGAGCCCCGTCATGAAGGAGCTTGGTGCAATGCCAAGGGGCTCGCGGATCGTCGACACGGCGGGCAATTTCTCGATGCGAGCGGGTCTCTCTCCTGTCACGGCCTATCGGACGCTCGACATCCCCACGCTGCCGGCCCTTGCGCAGCTCGCGAGCGGCCCGCTCCAGGCTGGACCCCTCGGCGACGCCGTGAGGCGGGCCGGCCGAGCGGAGGGGGTCGACGTCCGACTGATCTCACCGATGGAAATGGAGACGGAGCGTCGAACGTCCCAGGCGGCCGGTACGGCTGGAAATCCCAGGATACGCCCGATCGCGGATCCGGCGCTCGCCGCCTGGCTCTACGGGCCGCCCCCGCCGGGATCTCGCGGCGATGCCGCCGTGAGCTTCGGCATCCTGCCGGCGGCGGGCGAGTCCGCGAGGGCCTGGTTCCTCCCCTTGACCGCGGCCCCCAGCCCGGCGATCCTGGACCACTGGTCGGGGGAGCTCGGGCCGCTCCTCGGTCTCCTCGATCGAGCCCAACCCCTGCGGCGGCGATCCCCGGCGCCGGAACGGTCGGAGGTCGAGGTCGAGGTGAAGGAGGACGGATGGATCGTCCTCTCGGTCCTGGCCGATCCGCAGTGGAAGGCGACCTGGGTCGACGGTTCCGGGAGGAGGCGGCCGGCGGAGATCCTGCCGACGTTTCGATGGCTCCCTGCCGTCGGCGGCTGGCAGAGGGTCCGAGCCCCCGAACCCGGCCGCTGGACGCTTCATCTAGAATACGAGTCGAGGGACGTCTGGATCGGTGCCGCGGTCTCGGCCGTCGCCTGGCTGGCATGGGGAGCACTGTGGCTCCGCGACGCGGCCCGCACGCGGCGCGAGACGAGGAGGAGCGAGTGAGCAGTCGAATCGGCGTGGCCATCGTCGGGGCCTCCGGATATGCGGCCCGCGAGCTGATCCGGATCCTCCTGAATCACCCGGACGTGGCGATCACCGCGGCGACCTCGCGGCAGGACGAGGCGCCTCGGCTGGACGCGCTCCACCCCAGCCTGACGCGGCGGATCGACCTTGCCTGCGAGCCGTTCGACGCGGCCAGGATCGCGGACAAGGCCGAGTTCGCGTTCCTGGCGCTCCCCCACACCGCGAGCATGGCGGCCGTCCCGGGCCTGCGCCAGCGAGGGGTCAAGGTGATCGACCTGAGCGCGGATTACCGGCTCACCGATCCCCAGGTGTACGCCGACTGGTACGGTCACGAACACGTCGATGCCCGGGGGCTGGACGAGGCGGTCTACGGCCTGCCCGAGCTCTTCCGCAGGCGGATCCCGGGCGCCTCTCTGATCGCCAACCCGGGCTGCTACTCGTCGACCAGCATCCTCGGGCTGGCCCCCCTGATCGCCGGGGACCTGATCGAGCGCTCCGGCATCATCATCGACGCCAAGAGCGGGGTCAGCGGAGGGGGCCGGGCCCCGAAGCCGAACTTCCACTTCCCGGAATGTAACGAGAACTTCTCCGCCTACGGCGTCGGCCGGCATCGGCACACGCCCGAGATCGACCAGGTGCTGACGACGGTGGCGGCCGGCAAGGGGGATCCCGTCGAGGTCATCTTCACGCCCCACCTGGTCCCCATGGATCGAGGGATCCTCGCCACGATCTACGCCCAGCCGCGGAAGCCGGTCGCCGAGCACGACCTGCTGGACCTCTATCGCGCGTTCTACGCCGAGAGCCCGTTCGTCCGGGTCGTCACCCACCTGCCGGCGACCAAGGACTCCTCTTTCACCAACTTCTGCGACATCACCGTACGCGTGGTCCGGGGTCGGATCCTTGCCCTCGCCTGCCTGGACAACCTGATCAAGGGGGCCGCGGGGGTCGCGGTGCAGAACCTGAACCTGATCCTCGGATGCCCGGAAACGACCGCACTCCACTGATCGCGCAACCCGGCGGGATGGATCTGTCCGACGTGACCTCGACACGCGACTGCCTCGTAGTCAGGAAGCCAAGATGAGAATCGCCGTCCCCGTCCTCGCGCTCGCGCATGTGATCGCCCTCGTGGGCTCGCCCGCCGGCGCCGCGGAGACCGAACGCATGGGCCCGAAGCTCCCGCTGGAAGCCTACGAACTGCCCAACGGCCTCAAGGTCGTCCTCCATCGCGACGCAAGCGTCCCGCGCGTCGTCGTCACGGTCGCCTATCACGTCGGGGCCCGGAACGAGCGGGCGGGGAGGACCGGCTTCGCCCACTTCTTCGAGCACATGATGTTCCGGGGGACGAAGAACGTCCCCAACTATGACATCCCGCTCCAGGAGACCGGGGCGCAGTCCAATGCGTTCACGACCGAGGACTTCACGGTCTATCACGAGACCGTCTCCTCCGAGTTCCTCGAGCGGGCCCTCTACCTCGAGGCGGAACGGCTGGCCTTCCTCCCCGCCGCCCTCGACCAGGCGAAGTTCGACACCGAGCGCGAGGTCGTCAAGAACGAGCGCAGGCAGAGCGTGGACAACGTCCCCTATGGCCAGGTCGAGGAGGCCATCCTCAAGAATGTGTTCCCCAAGGGGCACCCCTACTCGTGGTCGGTGATCGGGTCGATGAAGGACCTGGACAGGGCCTCGCTCGACGACCTCCGCGCCTTCTTCGCGGAGTTCTACCATCCCGCCAATGCCACGATCTGCCTGGCCGGGGACTTCGACCCGGAGCAGGCGAAGGCCCTGATCAAGACCTATTTCAGCCCCCTGGCGTCGGGCCCTCGGCCCGCGGTCGCGAAGCCGAGGCCGGCACCGCCGGCCTCCGCGTCGATCGAGATGGCCGACAAGGTTGAACTGCCGAGGATCTACTGGTCCTGGCCGACCGTGGATGAGGACCACCCCGATTCCGCCCCGCTCAGTCTCCTTGCCGCCGTCCTGGCCTCGGGCGAGACGTCTCGCCTTTACAAGTCGCTGGTGAGGGACACGAGGCTGGCCACGGACGTGGATGCGACCGACTCCTCCAAGGAAGTCGGCGGCTATTTCACCCTGGAGGCGACCGCGGCGGAGGGCAAGTCCATCGAGGAGATCGAGGCGGTCTTCCGTCGCGAGCTTGCCCGATTGAAAACGGAGGCCCCATCGCCCCGGGAGCTGGAACGCATCAAGGCGGGCGCGGAGACGGCGACCTATGCCGGGCTGACCACGACCCGCGGGCGGGCCGTCGCGCTGGCGCTGGGCTATGCCGGCAAGGGGGACCCGCAGCGTTATCGCGTGGAGCTCGCCCGGATCTTTCGAGTCACGCCGGAGGACGTCCGGAGGGTCGCGGAGCGGTATCTCCCCGACGAGAAGGTCCGGATCCTCGTCCGCTCGGTCCGGGAGGGGGAGGCGAAGACGTCCGTCGAGCCGGCCGGCCCCGATCCCGAGACGCTCGAAGCCCGTGGCGGCACCGCCGCCACGAGTCGCCCGGCGGCGTCCGGGCCCGACTGGTCGAAGCTCCCGGGGCCGTCGCAGCCGCTCCCGTTTCAGCCGCCGAAGGCCGTCCGGGCCACGCTCAGCAACGGAGTGAAGGTCTACATCGCACCGTGGAAGACGCTCCCGCTCGTCCGGCTCTCGCTCGTGGTCCCGGCCGGGAGCGGCGACGACCCGGTCGAGAAATCGGGGGTAGCCAACCTCATGGCGCGGCTGCTCGACCAGGGGACGGCCCGCCTCACGGCGACCGAGCTGGCCGAGAGCTACGAGCAGCTCGGCGCCTCGCTCCGCGTCGGCGGGGGTGCGGACGAGACCTCCGTCAGCGTTTCCGTGCTGGCCCGCAACTTCCAGCCCACGCTCGACCTCGTGGCCGAGATGCTCATGAAGCCGCGATTCGACCCCAAGGACTTCGATCGCGAGCGGACGCAGCAGCTCGCCGACCTGCTCCAGGGCCCGACCGAGATCGAGTGGATGGCCCGCCGGGCGATGCCCGCGCTCATGTTCGGCCATGGCCATCCCTACGGCAAGCCGGCGGGTGGGTTCCCGAAGACGGTGAAGGCGCTGAGCCTGGAGGACGTCCGGTCCTTCCATGCCGGGAACTTCGGCCCGAAGGACGCCTACCTCGTCATCGCGGGGGACGTGGAGCCGGAGGCCATGGTGAAGAGCCTGGAGCGGTCGCTCGGCGGCTGGCGGGCGGACAACCCCGGGATGAGGTCGAGGCCGGCGGAGGCCCGCGCGGCCGAGCCCGGCGTCGTCTACCTGGTCGACAAGCCGGACGCCGTGCAGAGCATCATCCGGGTCGGCTGCCACTGGGGCGATCGACTCGACCCGCGGTATCCGGCCACGCTCGTCGGCAATCACCTGACCGGCGGGGATTTCCTCAGCCGCCTGAACCGGAATCTCCGCGAGGACCACGGCTATACCTACGGCGCCGGGTCGGCCTTCGACTTCCGCCGCGGGCGGAGCGTCTGGTCCGCCGTCACGTCGGTCCGCGCCGACGTCACGGCCGCGGCGCTCGGAGAGGTCGTCAAGGAGCTCGACGCGCTGGTCGGCCCGCGACCGATCGCGGAGGACGAATTCGCGACCGCCCGCTGGTCTGAAGCCCGCAGCTACCCCGAGTCGTTCGAGTCCCCGTCCGGGATCGTCTCCGAGCTCGCCGAGATCGCGCGATTCGACCTCCCCGCGGACGAGTTCGAGACCTTCCTCCCCCGCCTCGAACGCCTCTCACTCGCTCAGGTTCAGAAGGCCATGGCCGACATCCTCGCCCCGACCGGCCGCTTCGTCCTCGTCGTCGGCGACCGCAAGACCGTCGAGCCCCAGCTCCGCAAGGCCGGGTTCACCAACATCCGCCACGTCACTTACGACGGAGAAGCGGTTACGGATGCACGCAGATGATCGCCGGCGGCCCGCCCGCGACTTAGTTGCGGGCGGGCCTTCGCGACGAGTCTGGGGCTCAGGGGCCCTGGATCGTGCCGCTCACGATGACGACGCTCATACTGTAATTCCCGGCATCCGAGCCGTTGAGCGCAAGGCCGTTGATGAACACGTTCCAGGTACCGACGTTTGCCGAGGTGGAGACGCCGAATATACCGGAGGTATTCAGGGTCACCGTGTCGCTGCCGATGATGCCGTTGAGAGCCGCCCCGGAGGTGTTGATCGAGACGAAATACTGATTCCCGTCGTAGTTCTTGGTGAGATTCGGGATTCCCGTGACGGCGAGGGTTGCCTTGGAGATGTTGACGGTGGTCGTCGCCACGATCGCGTAGTTGCCGGCGTCGGCCCCGTCGATGACCAGACCGGAGACCGTCACGGTCTTGAGGATGCCCGCCGTCTTGTCGGCCAGCGTGCCCACGGCGCTGGCGAGGGATGAGGAGTCGAACGAGACGTCGTCTCCGCTCACGAGATCGCCCGCGGTGAAGCTGATCGCCGTGGCATCCACGGTGACGCCGGTCGTGCCGTCGTAGGTCCGATCGGTGGCGTCCAAGCCTTCGATGTGCAGGACCCTCGTGGCGATGTCGCCGGTGATCGGATCGACGGCAAGCGTGTAGTTGCCCGCGTCGCCTCCGCTCAGGGTGAACCCGGTGGCGGTCACGGCCTTGCCCGTGCCGACGTTCTTGTCCGCGAACGAGCCGGTCGCCGTCGAGGCGTCCAGCGATACGGAGTCCGCGCCGATGATGCCGTCGAGCGAGGCCCCGGTCATGTCGAGCGGGGCGTCGGTCGTGCCGTCGTAGGTCTTGCTCACCGAGATGCCAGAGAGCGTGATGGTCGCCTTTGCAATGTCGGCCGTGCCGGTCGCCGAGGCGATCGTGTAGTTGCCGCTATCAGCCCCGCTCAACTGCACGCCGATGACCGTCACGGCCTTGTCCGTGCCCGCGTTCCTGTCGGCAAACGCCGCGCTACCGCCGATCGCGGTTGCGGTTTCGTCGATCGAGACATCGTCACCGGAGATCAGGCCGGAGATCTGGCCGCCGAGGGATGGTCCGAACGAGGCGGAATTCGTGCCGTCGTAGGTCCTGTCGTTGATCAGCAGGTCCGTGATCGTCAGGGCCTTGGGCGAGATGTTGGCCGTGACCGGCGTGGCGAATTCGAAGGTGTAGTTGCCGGCATCCGCCCCGGACTTGATCAGGCCGGTGACCGTGACCGTCTTGCCGGTGCCGACGTCCTTGCTGGCGAAGCTGCCCACGGCCGAGGAGGCATCGAACGACACGTCGTCCCCGCCGAGGACTCCGCTGAACGATATCCCGCTCGCGTTCAGCGTGGCGGCCGTCGTACCGTCGTAGACCTTGTCGGCAGTGATCCCCGTGACCGAGATCAGGGCCGGTGTGACGTCGATGAGATAGGTCGGGTCGAGTGTGTAGTTGCCCGCATTGGTGCCGGTCAGCGCCAGGCCGTGCTCGGTGGCGACCTTGTTGCTGCCGACGTTCTTGTCGGCGAGGTTGGCACCCGTGATTCCGGACGTGTCGAGCGTCACGCTGTCGCCGCCGATGACGCCTCCGAGCGCCGGGAGGATGGCGAGCGGGGCAGACGTGGTGCCGTCATAGGTCTTGCTTGACGTGCTTTGGGGGATGAGGGTGAGGGTCTTCGGAGTGATTGACGCCTTGGCGATTGTCGAAGACGCCGACAGGACGTAGTTGCTCGCGTCGGGACCGACCAGGACCAGGCCCGCGACCGAGACGCCCCAGTTCGTGCCGACATCGACGCTCGAGAAGCTCGCCGAGGCGTGCGAGCCGTCGAGCGCGACGGAGTCGCCCGCGACCACGCCTGTCAGTGCGGAACCCGTGGTATCCACCGTCGCGGAGGTCGTCCCGTCGTAGATCTTGCTCGAGACGTTGAGGCCGGAAATGCCGACCACGGCCGGTGCCACGACGAGAGATCCGACGGCGCTTCCGGTGTAATTCGGGTCGGCGATCCTGGCCGTGACGGTGTAGGTACCCACCTTGACCGGCTGGGCGACCGCGTGGCCGCTCGAGTCGGTATAGGAGACATCGACATGCAGCCCGGTCGGCTGAGTCGTGACCGTCGGCTGATCCGTCGCCCCGTAGGTCTGCGACAGGCCGCCGAGCGTGATCGAGGTGGCGGCCCTGGCGATGGTCAACGAACCGCTTACGGTCGCCTTGTAGAAGTCGGTATCGCCGTCGAAGCTGGCCTTGATGCCATATATCCCGGCCTTCAGCCCCGCAAGGCTGACGCCGGAGAGTGTCGCCACGCCCTGGGCATTCGTCACGGCGACGCCGACTGTCCGGCCCGCGAGAACGAATCCGACCGGCTTGCCGGCCGCCGCGGAGCCCTGCGAGCTGAGGATCGCGGTGAACGTCGCCGTGCCCCCGTAGATGCCGGACGCCGTCAGGCCGGCCAGGGTGGAGGTCGTCCGGCTAATCGTGAGCGGCCCGCGCTGGACGATCGGAGGGAGGGAGGCATTTCCCCTGAAGGTGACGACCGTCCCCGCGGCGTAGTCCTTGACCTTGAGGCTGCCCACCCTGACGTTCTTCAGGACCGCCACGCCCGCTGCGTCGGTCCTTGCCGCGCCCACGAACCGCCTCCCGAGCCTGAAGCTGACCACTTGCCCGAAGACGGGCTGACCGTTCGAGGTCAACGTGGCGGTCAGCTCGGCCCGCGCGTTCTTGAGCCCGATGCCGTGGATCTCGCTGATCTGCACTGCGGCCGGCGATGCGGGATGGACCATCAGCGGTCTCGCCCGGATCATCGTGACGTCCGCCGTACTCAGCAGGATTCGGGCCTCGACCGGCTCGATATCGGGCCGCCTGCCGATCGAGGCCGCTCGTGCCGCCCTGGTCCTCGCGTTGCGTCGGGCCGCCCGGCCGGACTCTCGCCATTCGTCGAAAAACGTCCGGATGCTCGACATCGGTCCAATCCTCACCGGAGGGGGTTCGGCTTCGCGCGGAGGCTCCGCGCCGAAGTCGCGACGGTCCCCGACAGTCGAGGCCCTGCGACCTGCTGCCGAGAACATAGGACACCCCTCGCGGCGATGAGAACCTCGACGCGACGACCGAACGTCCGGGCATCTGGCCGCCCGGCGCGCGAGCCCGCCGTGGCGAAAGGAATGCCGCCCGCGGCCGGCTGTCTATCCGAACAACCCGCCGTCGCGATCGCCGAGGCCGCCCTTCAAGGGCACCTTTCGCTCCGGCTTCGGGATCGGGGGCGTCTCGGGCTCCTCGGCCTCTTCCTCGGGCTCGTCGGCCTTCGGGGCGTCCTTCCCCTTGGCCGGGAGGAGCGACAGGGAGATCCGCTTGAGGTCGGGCTCGACCTTGAGGATCCGGACCTCGACTTCCTGCTCCGGCTGGACGATGTCGGAGATCTTGCGGACGCGGGTCGGCGAGAGCTCGGTGACGTGGATCAGGCCCTCGACGCCGGGCTCGAGCTCGACGAACGCGCCGAACTCCATGAGCTTCGTCACCTTCCCCTTGACCATCAGCCCGCGCGGGTATTTCTCCTCGACCGATTCCCAGGGGCTGGCCGTGAGCTGCTTCAGGCCGAGCGTGAGCTTGCGGGTGACCATGTCGATCTTGATGATCTTGACCGTGACCTTGTCGCCGGGCTTGACCAGGTCCTCGACCTTCTGGACGCGGGACCAGCTCATCTCGCCGATCGGCAGCAGGCCGTCCACGCCGCCGATGTCGACGAACGCGCCGAAGTTCTTGACCGAGCGGATCACGCCCTCGCGGGTCTGGTTGACCTCGAGCGTGGCCCAGGTCTTCTCGCGGAGCTCCGCGCGTTCCTGCTCGAGCAGCTCGCGGCGGGAGATGACCAGGTTCTTCTCGCGCGGATTCACCTCGGTGACCACGGCCTTGAGCTTCTGATTGACGTAGTCGGCGGCGTTCTCGACGCGGTTGAGGTCGATCTGGCTGATCGGCATGAAGGCGCGGATGCCGTCGATGTCGACCTCGAGGCCCCCCTTGACCGCCTTGGTGCCGCGGCCCTCGACCACGACGCCCTCGCGGAGGTTGTCCCAGTTCGCCTCGATCGCGGAGCCCTTGAGGCGGAGGTGCTGGATCCCCTCGGACGGGTCGTAGTGGTCGAAGACGACCTCGATCGTCGAGCCCGGCGCCGGGATCTCCCCCTCGAAGCTATTGATCGGGACCACGCCCTCGCTCTTTCCCCCCAGGTCTATGAAGAGGCTCTTGCCCCGGGCGACGATCACCTTGCCGGTGCGGACGCCCTTGCGGGCATTCTGCGACTGGGCCTGAGAAGCAATCCCCGGCTTCCCCGCGTCGTCCGCGGCTTTCTCCGCCTTCTTCGGGCGTTCACGCTTCGGGTCGACGGACCTCGGATCGAAACCCGCGAGGGCCGCCTCGAGCTCGGCCTCGAGCTGGTCGTCCCACTGGCGCTTGAGCGAGACCTCCTGGGGAGGTGTCATCCCGCTTACTTCACCCATGGCCTTGTCGAGGGCCTCGTCCAGGAGGGACTCCTCGGTGGAGGCATTCCGGGGGGAGCCCGGCGCGGCCGCGGGACTCGAGCCGGGCCTGGAAACGGGGCGGGAGAGGGGGTTCTGATCGGCCATGGGTCTGTCCGTCATCCGTCTGGGCGTGTCATTTCCAACGGGCTGGGCCGCGATCTGGGACGCGGCCACGGCGTCGGCTCGCTCCGTCCGCGAGGCGAACACCGAACCTTAGACTATCGATTCGGTGCCCGACGGCCAAGGTGCAGGACCCGGAACGAGATGCAGAGAGCATGGAAAAATGACCTGCCGTTGCCCGCCGGCCGGGGAATGCCTATGGTGGAAGGGGATGTTGTGCGCGCGGTCCTCGACGGAGGCACGAACATGAGGGCGAGACGGGCGGGAGTCGTTCTGATGGCCATGCTTGCGGCCTCCCTCGCGAGCGCAGCCGCGTCCGCCCAGAATCCGGGCCTCACGATCGACTCGGTCGTCGGCCGGCCGCGGGGCCTGCCGGACCTGCCGCCGGAAGGGGCCTGGGGTGAGGTGATCAACGTCACCTCGCGCTGGATCGTGATCCAGAACCACAGCGGCCAGCAGTTCCCGATCGCCCTCGACGACGTCCGCGAGTTCCTGATCCGCTGGCCGGCACGGTTCGACGAGCTGAACCAGCAATCGGTCGTCGAGGCCGTGGGCCAGGATGCGGGTTCCAACGTCGTTCGGACCAGCCACCTGGACGTGTTCGAGGGGGAAGACCGCGACCTGGTCAGCCCCACATACAACAGCATCCTCCCCAACAATATGGTGGTCACCACGCTCGACCCGGGGTTCAACCGGTTCATGAACGCGTGGGACTACGCCGGCCAGAACATGCTCTACGGATGGGCCTATCCCGTGCCGTCGAACACGAACGGGATCCCGTCGCGTCTCCATGTCGTGGGAAACGTCCTGGGCCTGCTCCAGGGTCCGGTGGTGAGGATCGGCCTGCCGGGCAACAACTTCGCCACGATCGGGCCGGATGCGTCCGGCCAGATGACCATCTCCCAGATCACGCGTGGGACATCGGCACTCACCAGGAAGGGCGACTACGCCTTCCTGATGCCGATCCAGATCACGCCCCGAGGGGTGATCGTGTCGCAGCTTGTCGTCTACAAGAAGGTGACGTATCGCCAGTTCCGGGCGAATCCCAACGCCAACGCCAACGCCAACCCCAACGCCAATGAGAACGCGAACGGGAATCGGAACGGCAATCGCTAGGCCGTCCGGTCGCCGATCTACGGCTGACGAACCGGCTGGGCCTTCTTCGCCTCGGGAGCCGTCGCGTTAGCCTCCAGGCCCTCGGTATCCGCCGTGCGATAGAGCGGCAGGTAGCGGTAATACACCTCGAGCGTCAGGATCGAGAGCGAGGTCTGGAAGAGCCGTCCGGCCGTCACCCCCCAGCGATCCTGGGCCGGTGAAAACGGGTCCCAGCTCCCATTGGCGCAGGTCTGATCCTTCACCTGAGCGCGGATGAGCCCCTCGCGGACCTCCGGGTTCCACTTCTCCCAGTCCTTGTTCTTCATGTTGTGGAGGAGCTGGGTGGCGTAATACCAGTAGTAGATGTTTCGATCCTTGTTGCTCTCCAGGTGGGCCGCGATCCGGCCCGCCCCCTTCACGAGGGACGGGTGGTTCCTGGGCCATCCCAGGAGCTGCCGGGCCAGGAGCGCCTCCGCCGTCATCACCGGCGAGACGTCCTGCCCGGGCTGGTAGGCGTAGAGGATCTTCTTGGAGTCGGTCGCGGCGGAGTTCAGCCAGTCCGAGCAGCCCTTGAGGGTGGTCCGGGGGATGGTCAACCCGGCGAGGTGACCGCTCCGGAGGGCGAAGATCTGCCAGCCGAAGACCGAGGTATCGCCAGCCTGGCCCGGGGCGTACCGCCAGCCGCCCGTCTGAGTGTTCTGGGAGTCGATGATGAAGGCGAGCGCGCGGCGGGCGGGTTCCTTCAGGTTCGAGTCGCGCGAGAGTCCGTAGGCCTCGCACAAGGTCATGGCGCCGATCGCGTGGCTGTACATGTACGCGATGCCCGGCGGCCCGGTGAACAGGTCGCCGCTGGGCTGCTGGTGCTGGACCAGCCATTCGAGGCCCCGGCGGACCGTGTCCTGGTGGCGACACTTGACGTTGTGGATGTAGCCCGCGCCGAGGAGCGGCAGGAGCGCCAGCCCGGTCGCGGCCGTGTCGGATTCCATGGCCCGCTGGGGGGGGCACGGATCCGCCTGGCAGTGGTCCTGGAAGTTCAGCGACCAGGAGCCGTCGGCCGCCTGATGGCGAACGATCCAGGCAAGCCCTTCCTCGACGGCCTTCTCCGAGTGGACGGTCCCCCCCTCGCGGCGGACGAGTTGCGCGCGGTCCAGACCCTGGCGGCCGGAGAATGGGGCGGAGACGTCCGCCGACAGCGAAGGGAACTGAGGGCCGCCTCGGAGGGCTCCGCCGCCGCTGAGGTCGGTGAGGATCTTCACGCCCCCCTTCTCGTTGCCCCGGGGCCCGGCCAGCTCGGGCGCGAATCGTTCCAGGGTGGGGATCATGGGCTGGGCGGCGAACTGCGCCAGGGGCTCGATCGGCTCCAGCCCGATGGACGGCGGATCGGGGCTCTGCTCCTTCGTGAACGGATCGCCGGCCTGCTCCGCCTCCACCAGAGAGCTCAGATCGCCGATCGCCGGGATGGCGATGGCCCCCTGGATGTCCTTGCTCGTCGAGGTTCCCTGCCCCGCGCGGATCAGGAGGGCGAGGATCAGCAGCAGGAGGGCATGCAGGAGGAGGCTCAGGCCCCATGACGGGACCGAGTAGACCGAATCGGTGTCCTCGTACCGGCGAGCCACCCGATCCAACCAGCGCTGGAGCCTCTGGGGCCGCCCTTCATTGGGGGGACGTGCGTCCATGGATCGTCTCGGAAGAGATGAAAACACGCCGGTCGCGAGGACCATGGGGGCGCCCCAGGCGACTCATTCTATGGGTCGAGGTGAGCCCTAGGCCATAGGAATTGGCGAGAGTCCGAATTTCTTCCCGAATGACGAGCTCGCGTCGACTCTCCGGGGGAGGCCCCGATCCCGGCGCGGTCGGTTCGGACCGGGAGTCACCCCCCGACCCGTTCCAGGTCCGCCCACCCGAGCCCCCTCAGGCTGTCTTCGACCTGCGAGGCGTCGGCGACGACCACGACGACGAGCGAGTCGGGATGGATCCGCCGGCTTGCCGCGGAGGCGAGGGCCGCGCAATCGACGGCCTCGAGCCGGGCGGCGAAGCCCCGGTAATGGTCCGATGGCAACGAATAGATGAAGAGGTTGGCGTAGCGGTTGACCAGGGCGGCTGGGGTCTCGAAATGGCGGGTCTGACCTTCGATGAGGGAGCGCCGCGCATCGTCGAGCTCGACCTGAGTCGGGGGACGATCGCCGACGAACGCGCGGATCTCGTGCATGATGTCGTCGAGGGCGTCGGCGACCTTGTCGGACTGGACCGAGGTCGAGACCGAGAATGGGCCCTCGGCGAGGCGACAGTCGAAGTGGCTGCGGACGCCGTAGGTGTACCCTTTCTCCTCGCGGAGCTTCTCGTTGAGCCTCGAGGTGAACTGGCCGCCCAGGACCTGGTTGGCGAGCAGGATGGACTCGAAATCGGCATCGGCCCTGGCGGCGCCCACGTGCCCGGCGCGGATCACCGCCTGGGCGGCCCCCGGGCGGTCCAAGAGCAGCAGGCGGGGCCGACCGGCAGGACGCGTGGCGGGGAACTCGGGCAGGGGGACGGGCGGTCCCGTCCAGTCGCCGAGCCGGCGTTCGAGGAGGTCGAGGGCCTTCTCGGGATCGATGTCCCCGGCGACGATCACGCCGGCTCGGCCGGGTCCGAGGGCGCGGCGATGGAACTCGATCGCCTCCGCCCGCTGGAGACCGGCGACGGACTCCTCGGACCCGTCGAGCGGGTGGTGATAGGGGTGGGCCGGGTCGTAGAGCGCGCCGATCAATGCCCGGTAGGCCAGGGACTCGGCGCTATCGCGTTCCGCCCTGAGCGCGGCGAGGGTCTGGCCGTGGAGCCGATCCCATTCCGACTCCGGGAAGGAGGGCTCGCGGAGGATGTCCGCGGCCAGCTCCAGGCTGGGCTCCGCCAGATGCGCCAGCGAACGAAAGGAAACGAAGGCCCCGTCCCAGCCGCAGCTCGCGGAGAGGCTGGTCCCCATGGCCTCGGCGGCGAGGGCGATCTCGGCGGCGGATCGTGTCCGCGTCCCCTCGTCGAGCATCGAGACGGCGAACTGGGCGAGCCCGGACCGGCCGGTCGGCTGGAGCCCGGCCCCGCCGCTCATGGCCACCGCCACGGAGATCGTCGGCAGGTCGCGGCGAGGGATCACCCAGACCGGGATCCCATTCCGGAGTCGCAGGATCTCGGGCGTTGGGGCCAGGAAGGCCGAGGGAGGAGCACTGACCGGGGGGATCGATCGGTCCAACGACTTCGAGGTCGTCAGGTTCTTGTGGCCCACGACCGAGAGGCTCACGCGGGGCTTTCCCGCGAGATACTTCCCCGCAACACGGCCGATATCGGCCACCTGGACGTCCTTGAATCGGAGCAGGTCCTTCGTGATCAACGAGGGATCGTTCCGATAGACGTTGTAGGCGTTGAGACGATCCGCGACCCCGCCGAAGCCCCCCAGATGCTCCAGGGCGAACAGGAAGCTGGCCGTCTTCATGGTCAGGACGCGAGCCAGCTCCTCCTCGTCGACTCCGGATGCGGCGATGGCGGAGATCTCGTCGTCGAGGAGCCCGCGGAGCTCGTCGATCGTCCGAGAAGGGCGGAGCGTGACGGTGAGCCCGAACGCCCCGGCCAGCTCGCGTCCGGACTGGTACGCGGTCACATCCTGCGCGATCTGGAGATCCATCACGAGCTTGCGATAGAGGCGACTGGACTTTCCCCGGGCCAGGATCTCGCCGAGCAGGCTCAGGGCCGCCTCGTCGGGATGGAAATGGGGGACGGTGTGCCAGAGGAGATAGAGCCTGTCCAGCTCCACGCGGTCTTGCAGGGTGAGCCGGCGATCCTCGGAAAGGCCGGCTCCGGGTGCCCAGGGCGTCAGGGCCTTGCTGCCGGCGGGGATCGACCCGAAATAACGCTCGACCTGCGCGAGCACGGCGTCCGGCTCGATGTCGCCGACGACGGCCAGGCTCGCGTTCGCGGGGACATAATAGCGCCCGAAGAAGGCGGAGACGTCGCCGAGGGTCGCGGCCTCCAGGTCCTCCATCACGCCGATCGTCATCCAGCTATACGGATGCTGGGGAGGGTACATGGCCTCGGCGATCAAGGGCCAGACCATGCCGTACGGACGGTTGGCATAGTTCTGTCGATATTCGTTCTTGACAACTCCCTTTTGAATCCTCAGCTTGTTTTCATCGAGCGCGGAAACGAGATGCGCCATGCGATCCGATTCCATCGCCAGGACCGTCTCCAGATGCGCCCTGGGTATATCCACGAAATAATTCGTCCGGTCGCTCGACGTCGATCCGTTGATACTGGCACCGAGTCTCTGGAGGTGTTTGAAAAAGTCACCGGGGTAATGCTGAGAGCCCTCGAACATGAGATGCTCGAAGAGGTGGGCGTAGCCCCGCTGGCTACGCTCTTCGTTCTTCGAACCCACATGATACCAAAGGTTTACGGCGACGATCGGGAGGCCATGCTGGGCCCGAAGGATGACGCTCAGGCCATTCTCGAGGGTGAACTTGGCGTAGTCGAGATCCGGTGGTTGCATGGTTGAAGTAAACCGATGGAGGTTTTCTGTTTATTCAAGCGGAGCGAGCGAGGTCACATGCCCTGGGCGGATGGGGTAATAGTCAGTACGAACGGGACCTCTCGCTCCCTGAGGCCACGGTCCGGGGTTCAACACGCGTGCAACGACTCCCGGGATGTCATCCATGCCGCAACCGAGGTGCTCGGCCGCTTTTCCGCCGACGAGTGATCGACGAGGCTCGGCTGCAAGTATCGCAACTGACCTTAGTCGTCGGTAGATTCCGAGGTCAAGATAGGATCGAGCCGATGCGGACGCGGCCGGTTCGGTCGGATCGGGGACGAGCTGCGGCCGCGTTTTCCAAGTTCAGGGCCACGCCGTGAAATGGGATGACATCATCATCGACGCGGCGGCCTCGGACACGGGGATGCGGCGAGCGAACAATCAGGACAGCCAGACGACCGTCCGGGCGACCCATCCCGAGGCCTGGAAGGCCCGGGGCCATGTCTTCATGGTCGCCGACGGCATGGGGGCCCATGCCGTGGGCGAGCTCGCCAGCAAGATGGCCTGCGACCTGATCCCCCATACCTACATGAAGGCGAAGGCCGGGACCCCCGCCGAGGCGATCTCCAAGTCGTTCCGCGAGGTGAGCGCGCTGATCTACAGCCGGGCCGCCGCCAATCGCGACTTCCAGGGCATGGGGACGACCTGCTCCTCGCTCATCCTCCTGCCCGAAGGGGCCCTGGTCGCGCACGTCGGCGATTCGAGGGTCTATCGGATCCGAGATCGTCGGATCGACCAGCTCTCATTCGATCACAGCCTGGTCTGGGAGCTTGTCCGACGCAACCACCTGACCCCCGAGCAGGCCAATCTCTCCGTCCCCAAGAACGTGATCACGAGGAGCCTGGGACCGGAGTCGAACATCGAGGTGGATATCGAGGGTCCCCTCGACGTCCACCTCTCCGACGTCTTCCTCCTCTGCTCCGACGGCCTCTCCGGCCCGGTCGAGGACCGGGAGCTCGGGGCCTTCGCCGGGAGCTTCCATCCCCGGGACGCCTGCCGATATCTGGTGAACCTGGCGAACCTCCGCGGCGGACTCGACAACATCACGGTGGTCATCGTCCGCATCGGTGACTGGATCGACCCGGAGTCATCCGAGGTGGCCCAGCAGCAGCCCGCCGGAACTCGCGACAGCAAGTCGGAGGCAGCCGGGAGCTGGAAGCAACGGCTCGGGCGGATTTTCAGGCCCTCGCGTAAGCCGCCCGCCGCCCTCCCCCCGGAGGAGGAGCACCGGTACAGGTCCTGCGATTGCCCCGTCGAGGCCAGCCTGCTCGATAAGCTCTCCGGGCTCATCGAGCAGGCTCGAGAGGCCGCGATCGAGCATGCCTGGTCGGTCGACTGGACGGAGTTGGCCGGCCGCCGCCGGAGGCTGGCCGAGGCACGGGCCAGCCGCAGGGACTGGGCTGCGTTGCGAGAGATCGGCGAGATCATCGCACTGCTCGGGCAGGCCGCACGCGCCCAGCGAAAGAGCTCCGGGGCCGCGGCCGTCAAGTAAGAGGGAGGGCTCCATCCTGGGGCAACCCGGCCTCAGGACCGCGATCCTCTCATTCGACGAGATGGCCCTTCAGGACCGTGACGGCCTGGCCCAGCAGGTGGGTCCGGGCACCCCGGACGCGGGTCCGGACGACTCCCCCCCGCCGCGACACCTGGTGTCCGGTCAGGTCATCGAGCCCGATCCGGGCGGCCCAGAACGGGCCGAGACAACAATGGGCCGATCCGCAGACCGGATCCTCGTCGATCCCCAGCGCCGGGGCGAAGAAGCGGGAGACGAAGTCGAAGGCGGGATCGGCCGACCGGGCGGTCACGATCACCCCTCGGACCGGGATTCTGGCCACGCGACGGTGGTCCGGCGACAGCTCCCGGACGGCCCGTTCATCCTCGAGCTCGATCAGCAGATCGAGGCGGTTCCGCCCCGCCCATTGCACGGACGCGCCGAGGGCCTGGCGGATGGAGTCGAGCTCCGTCGCGTCGACGATCTCATCCCCGCAGGGCTCGGAGGGGAAGTCCAGGGCGATCCAGTCTCCCTCTCGCTTCGCCTCCAACCGGCCGCTCCGCGTGTCGAAAAGGCACGGGTCGGAGCGATCGAGGATTCCTCCTTCCCAGAGGGCGTGGGCCGTGGCGAGCGTGGCGTGGCCGCAGAGATCGACCTCCGCCACGGGCGTGAACCAGCGGAGCCGAAAGATCCCGCTCCCCGCCTCGCGGTAGACGAAGGCCGTCTCGGACAGGTTCATCTCGGCGGCGATATGCTGCATCCGGATCTCGTCGGCCGGCCCATCGAGCAAGCAGACGGCCGCCGGATTACCGGCGAACGGCCTCGCCGAGAAGGCATCGACCTGGATGATCGGCGTTTTCATGGGCCCTGCTCCTGGTCTTCCTCGATCGTACACTCCGCCGTCCGCGGACTCGACCCATCTTGACCGAGCCGTTTCAGGCCTAGATGCCCCGTTATCTGCCTCGTGGGCCGGAGTTCAATGCTTAAGTAACGTTTGATCGACCTAAACCAAGGCTTTTTGGGGAAATAGGTAAGTAAACCGGAAAGGAGCCTTGACTAGTCAGTTTTATAAAGCAGATAATACTGTACACAGAGGGTATCACCAAGCGAAGCATGCTTCGACGACGCAGGGCCTGCATGCAAGAGTGAAACCTTCGGGCCACGACTCGACGATCCTTCGCAGGAAAGTCGAGGGACGGCCTCCTGGCGAGTCATACCTGAAACAAGTCGCTCAGGCTGCGACTGAGGAGTTGCCTCCGATGCTTCGGAATCTGCGCGAGCGAGGTCCTCGATTTGGCCTCTCGTATCCGAGGCTCTTTGATCCGGGGCACGTCGTCGAGGAGACGGCCCGATGGAGGATCAACGGCTTCAAGGTTCGACTGCTGATCTGGTCCGCGGATGAGTGGGATCTGCTGGCGGAACGGCCGGCGGATGCCCAGTTGCATCCGACCGGAGTCTGGTGCGCGCTGCGATACGATTGACCGGTCGAGGAGATCATCGAGGTTTCTCGTCCGGGCGCCCCTTGGCGGGGCGGAGGAAGACGAAGACCTCGGTGCCCAGCGGAGGGATCCGGGCCGTGTCGGCCAGGAAGAGGCGCTCCTCATTGCTGGCGGAACTGGCGATCGGGAGGTCGAGGATCGCGCTGCCGAAATTGGCAACGGTGATGAGGTCTCCCTCGTCGGCGGCGTACATTTTCTGCTTGGTGATGGGATCGGTGTAGACTTCACTCCCCGCGAAGACCCAGTTCTCCGGAAGATACTTCCTGTCCTTTGCATCCCTCAGCCACTTCCGAGCGTCGACGGTCTTCGGCTTGCCTCCTTCGTTGAATTGCAGCTCGATCGCGATGGGGCTGCCGGCGGGGGGTTCGAACTTGGGGAGGAAACGGACGGGGTGGCCTTCCTCGGCCCCGGTCAGCAGGAGGCCGGCGTGGATCTGTCGGGCGGGGGCGTCCGTGGCCAGGATGGCCTCGTGCTCCTTCGTCCCCTTGAGGCACATCAGGTGCTCCAGCGGGCCCTCCCTCAGGACGACCCGGGCGCGGATGATCACCTGCTTCCTGGCGGGGTCGAACCAGAGGCTGCGGGCCAGGGGCTTCCAGGACGCGTCAGGCTCTCGCGGACTGGCGGGGGCCGCGGAGTCCGGCCTGGCCGACTGCGCCTGAGCGGTCACGAGGACAGCCATGGCGATGGAAAGCACGGTTGACATGGTGAAGCTCCCTGGGTGCCGGTCGCGGTGCCGGAGGAGTTGCTTGACCCTCGTCGGTCGCCGATTCACCGATCATCGGCATGCGGACCCTTGATGGCAAGTTCATTCGCGACGAACGCGACCTCGCGGCGTCTCGCGGGGGGCGCACGGCAGCGGGCCGCCGGAGAAGGGATCTCCGGCGGCCCGCTGGACGTCTCGAATCGTGGCGGACCGCGGTCCGAACGATCAGAAGGTTGCCGTGGAGGGGATGCCGAGCTTCTCCTCCTCCTCCTCGATGATGATGATCCGCGGCGTGACCATCAGCATGAGGCTGCTGCTCACCCGGCCGATGCCCACGTTGCGGAAGAGGCGGTCGATCCACGGGGTCTTGGAGAGGACCGGCACGCCGAATTCCCTCCGCTCCTCGTTGAGGCGCTTGACGCCGCCGAGGAGGACCGTGCCGCCATCGGGGACGGTGACCGTCGTATTCACGAAGGTCGTGTTCGTCTGGGGGAGCTGGAGGGTCGCGTTGATCGACGCGGACCCACCACCGAGGCCGGCACCGCCGACCGCGGCCGGGACCTGGATGGTCGTGAACCCGTCAATCGTGTTGAACAGCGGAGACAGCGTCATCCGGACATACCGCCGATCGGCGGAGACGACCGGAGTCACGCCCAGGGTCACGCCGTTGGGCAACGGTTGCGGCTGCGGCACGAAGGCGACCGAGCCGGGGCCGACCACCGGGGTCAGGGCCGCGACGTACCACTGAAGCTCGGCGTTGACGATCGAGGCGTAGGCACCATTGAAGGTCGTCACCTTCGGGGCCTGGAGGATGTTCGTCCGGGTGTCTCCCTGGGCGGCCGTGAGGAAGAAGTAGACTTCCAGGTCGCTCAGGAAGGCGAGGCCGAGCGTGGCTCCCGCACCCTGGACGGCATTCGTCGGCGAGATCAGGCTGGCACTCGTGTTCGTGAACGGGATCTGAAGGTTCTGGGAGAAGTTGTAGAGCCCTCCCCCCTGAGTGCCCACGGTGATCGGCAGCTTGCTGCCCAGGGCATGATCGCGGATCGGGTTGACGAGGTAGGACTGGATGACGTTCGACGTGCCGCCGGTGCCGCCGCCGATGCCGCCGCCGCCGCCGCCGCCGATGCCGCCGCCGCCGCCGCCGATGCCGCCGCCGCCGATGCCGCCTCCGCCGGTTCCGCCGCCGCCGATGCCGCCGCCGCCGGTCGTGCCGCCGCCGGTTCCGCCGCCGCCGACGCCACCGCCGCCGGTCGTGCCGCCGCCGGTTCCGCCGCCGCCGATGCCGCCGCCGGTCCCGCCGGTGCCGGCCGTCCCTCCGGTGGTTCCCGGAGTGCCGGGGACGGGGATGACCTGGGCCGCCGAATTCGGCACGGCCCACGTGCTCTTCTTGCCGACCGAATCCGACTGGATCGAGAAGTCGAAGTCGACGCCGATCTGCTCGAAGAAGTTATCCGTGACCGTGATGAACCGCACCTCGATGGAGACCTGGAGATCCTGCAGCCGCCGGAGCTGGCGGAGCAGGTCGGCGATCTGCTCGTGGACCTCGGACGTGTGGCGGATGATCAGGCTGATGCTCAGGAAGAACGGGATGATCGATCCCGGCGGGCGACCCTCGTCGCCGCCGATGCCGCCACCGCCACCGCCGCCGCCGAAGCCGCCGCCGAGGCCGTAGTTGGACGAGAGGTCCTGGCCGTTCACCGAGTCCTGGACCCTCCACGTGCCCGGCGCGATCGAGGTCGTGATCAACTGGATCAGCGGCGTCATGTCGACCGAGGGACGTTCCCCCTTGGTCACGCCGCTCGCATCGGAGACGGTCCCTGGCGCCATGTTGCCGACCCCCGGGACCTGGCTGAGCGCGGTCTGTGTCGACGAGGTGTCGCCGAGGACGCCGAGGCCGGAGTTCTGCGGGGCCCGGTTGACGGGCATGATCAGGTCGCCGACATAGTACGTCACCGGGTACATGTCGGCCGTGTTGGCCTGCTGGCTCGTGATCAGGAGGACCTCCTCCTCGACCCGGTAGACCAGGCCCAGCGGGCGGAGCATGAGCTTCAGCGCCGACTTGAGCGAGATGTTGTTCACCGTGAGCGAGACCGGCGCGGCGGAGGTCAGCCCCTCGTCGCTGAGCGCCTTGGGGTCAAGCACCACGTTCAGTCCCGTGTAGTTCTGCAGGAACGTGATGGCCTCGCTGAGCGGCTGCTTGTCCAGGTTCAGCGAGATCGGCTCGCGGAGCTTGGACTCGATGGCCAGGACCTTGGGGTCCTTCTTGACCTCGAGGTTCTTGTTCATCCGCAGCCGTTCGCGGGTCAGGTCCTTGAAGTTCTTGGGGAACTTGAAGTTGTTGAGCTGCACCTCCGGGTCGGCGACGCTCGCGAGGTCGACCTCCTGGAAGGCGACCACGGCCCCGTTCTCCTTGGCGTTGCGGGTGTCCACGTCCTGCCTGAACCGCCGCTCCATTCGGGCCTTGTAGGCGAGCATGGTGGCGGCGACCTCGTTGGGGTCGACCTCGGCCGCCTTCTTGGCGTAGGACTCGGCCTCGGCCAGGTTCCCCTCCGCGTACGCGGCCTGGGCCTTGTCCATGAGGTCCTTCATGCGGCCCTTCTTGGCCTTGTCGGCCTCGAGGATCCGCAGCCGCTTGAGCTCGATCTCGGCCCGCTGGGTCTTGTCCTGCATCTTGACCTCGAAGGCGACCTTGTCCTTCTTGGCCAGTTCCAGGGCGACCTCGAGCCGGCGAACCATCGGCTTGGTCAGGCTGGGCGAGAGCCCGGATGCCTTCACGGCCTTCATGGACTGCTCGTAGATGGAGATCGCCTTGTCCGGGTCGGTCTCCTGGAGGCGGCGGGCCTCCGCGATCTTGGTGCCGACCTCCGCGTTGAGCCGCTGGGCGGAGAGCGCCTCCGCGTCCGCGATCGGGGCCTTGTCGCCGACGACGGCGCGGCCCGGGGCGGCGGCGGTCTTCTCATCGGCGGGGAGCTTCTTGAGGAGCTCCTGAACCTTGGTCCGGAGGTTCTCGTCGAGCGACGACCCGGCCGCGACCTCGTTCAGGTAGGCCCGGGCCCGGGCGTTGTCGCCCTTGCGCATCGCCGCGAGGGCGGACTCGTAGAGGCTGAGCGCGCCTCCCTGTTCGGCCATGCCGATCTGGGAGATCAGCTCGTCGGCCTTGGCGTCCACGCCATGCTTGCCGGACTTCGCCTCCTCCGCGAGCTGCCGGGCGGCCGGGAAGTTCCCGCTGGCGCAGAGGGCCCGGGCCTCGGCGAGCAGTTGCTCGCCCTTGTTCGTTTCGGCCGGGGCGGTCGACGCGGCCGCGGCCGGCGCGACGGCCCGGGGCTCGTCATCGAGATCGGGGACGGCGTTCGCGGCGGCCGGCTCCGGGGCGGGAGCCGCCGCGGGTGCCGGTGCCGGGGCCTGGGGCAGCTCGGCCGCGACCAGCTCGGGAGCCGCGTCGGCGGGCTTCGCGGCGACGGCCGGGGCCTGGGCCGGTGCCGGTGCCGGTGCGGCCGCCTCCGGGGCGGCCAGCAGCGGAGCACCGGCCGAATCGCCGGAGACCTGCTTCACGGCCGCGTCCAGGGTCGAATCCGAGCCCTTCCGGACGACCTCCTTGCGGCGGAGCTTCTCGGCCTCGATGAACTTCTCGGAGGCCCGAGTCTGATCGCCGGAGGCCAGCAGCTTGTTCGCCTCGCGCTCCGCCGCCGCGCTCGGCGATTCGGCGGCCGGGTTCCCGCCCTTGCCCGCACGCGCCGCGGCGATGTCGTAGAGGACCGACTCGGCCCGATCCGCGGTGAGCGGCGGCGCCACGTTCATCCGCTGCGCCTGCTTCGCCTTGGTCTCCGCCTGGTCGAGATCGCCGACCTTGAGGAGCTGGCGAGATTCCTGGACGAGGACGTCGTAGACGCCCGTGCTGGGCTGCTCTCGGGCCGGCGCGTTCCGGATTCGGTCTCGCTTCCGCAGGGCTCGGGCGGCGGCGATGATCTTGTCAGGATTGTCCTCGAAGAGGCTGTAGCTGAGGTTCCACCCCTTGACCTGGGTGGCGATGGCCTCCGCCTGGTCCACCTGGTGCTTGGAGAGGGCCGCGCGGGCCTCCTTGAGATGGGCCCTGGCGCTCTTGGGATCGCCGCTGGCGGAGACTCCGGTCGTGCCGGCCGTCGCGGCGGCCTTGGGGAGCTCACGCTTGAGGTCGTTGCGGACCTTGGCCGGCGTGTCGTCGAACAGACCCCACTTGACGTCGATAGCCTCGGCCCTGGCGAGCTTCTCCTCGGCCGCGGCCGAGTTGCCGGCGGCGATCTGCTCCCTGGCCTCGTGGAGCAGCCACCGGGCGCGCTGCTTGGGATCCGTGATCACGGGTTCTCCGGCGCGGCCGTCCGCGGCGGGGGACGCCACCGCGACCGTGGGGGCCGGAGCCGTCGCGGTCGAGGCCGCGGCCGTGGCCGCCGCCGGGGCGGGGGGCGTCGCCGAGGCGCCCTGCACCTTGGCGAGCTCTTTCAGGTAGGCGTCGAGCGTGGCCTGCTCGTCGGCCTGGAGTTCGTCCCGATACATCCTGGCGGCGTCGAGATACTTCGACGCACGATCGAAATCGCCGCTGTTGTACAGCCTGGCCCCCGCCTCGAGGTACTTGATCGGCGGCACGGGTGCTGGCTTGCGCGCCGCGGCTGCCGGCGATGGGGCGGCGTCACCGGGAGCCGCGCCTTCCGTGGCCGCTCCCCACGAGCCGAGTATCAGGATGACAGTGAGAGTTCTGAGCCTTCCCAACGCGACCTCCTTTCGCCGCCTCGATGGCCACCGCCGACGTCCCTGAGGGCGGCCCCTTTAGCCTTCGAGGCGAGAGACCATTATTCGTTGCCTTGCCGGAGCCGCCCCGTCTTGCGGGGGCGGCAACTCGCCCGATCCACGCGTCCCTGCGGGCAGTCTGGATGTGGAGTCGAAGTCGCGCAATCGGGACGAGGGCAAGTTCGTTGTGGGCTGTGTACTCGGTGTCCCGCTTTGGGTCAAGGCGAATGGCGGAAAATGTCGCCCGAAATTCGCTCTCGGGAAAATCCGACCCGCTCCGGTTACACGGGCGCAAGAAAAACCCCCATCGACAGGACGGGGGTTCGGTGGGTTCTCTCGAGATCGCGTCGGCGAGAAGGGCTATTTCATCCCTCCCATGCCTCCCATGCCGGGATAGCCGCCCATCATCCCGCCGTAACTGGAGCCCATGGAGCTCTCTCGCTTCTTGTTCGAGTCCTTGACCTCCTTGGCGTAGTTCTTCTCGATGTCCTTGCGCATCTCGTCGTTCTCGTCGTCGAGTTGCAGGCGTGCGGTCACGCTTCCGTCGCTCCGGAGCACCAGGGCCAGGGCCGGACGCTCGACGGCGCCTCCCGTGAACCCGTTGGGAAGCGCCTGGAGGCCTCCCGAGGTGTCCAGCACGATCGAGCGTGTGTTGAAGTCGATGCGCTTGGCCTTGGCACCGGTCCCTTCCGAGGTCGGGATGTCGACCGAGCTGGTCTCGCCGATCAGCTCGCCGGGGCTCGAGGCGAAACGGTGGGGGACGGTCACGCCGTCGGCCTCGTCGAACCGGACGACCTGGAAGTTGACCTTCAGGTCGGACCGAGGGCCGGTCGGCATGGTCCCCATGGCGTAGGGGGAGACGTCCGGAGGCATCGTCACCACATCCGTGGGCTGGCTCCAGGGGCCGGTGAGGTACATCTGCGTCTTGATCTTGCCGGCCTCAGGTGTCACGTCGTCGCGCTTGTAGTTCGGGTTGTAGACCACAATCCGGACGCGATAGCGATACTCGGAGTCCGGCTGGGCGGTGAAGTCGAGGCCGCGGATCATCACGGTCTTCTCGTCGCTCTTCCAGTCGCCCGTGATGTCCACGCCGCCACCGCCGCCGCCCATGCCCATCATGCCGCCCATGCCGGGGCCTCCTCCCATCATGCCGCCCATCTTCCCGGACATGCTCATTCCACGCATGGCGCTACCGCCGCCATAGCCGCCACCTTCCATGCCGTCGCCGCCGCCGGCGCCCATCGGGCCGCCCCGCATGCCGCCCATGCCGGGGTAGCCGCCCATGCTTCCCATCATGCCCCGACCCATCATGCCGCGGCCCATCGAGCCACGACCTTCGCCATCGTCCCCACCCATGCCGAGGCTCGGCGGAGGAGCGACTTCTTTCTTCTCCTTGGGCACCAGGCTGGCGAGGTGCACCTTCTCCCAGAGGCCGGTCTTGAGGAACGGGAGGGGATCATTGAGCCCCGGCGGGCGGACGCTCTCCGGGGTAAGCTCCTCATCCTCTTCCGGGAGATTGTCGAGGACCTTCAGGTTCTCGTCCGCGTTGACGTCTTCCCAATCACCCCACGAGCCGTCGTCCTGGTGCACCTGCCGTTGCATGTCGAGCCGAGCGTAGTAGGGCTGGGCACTGGCACTCTTCAGGGCTTCCTTGTAATTGGCCACCAGCTTGCCGTGGTCGAGCTTGCCCGTGATCGCGACCCAGCGGAGCCCCTTGGTGATTTCCTTGTACTGCTCCGGCGGTCCCTGCGGCTTCTCATCCTTCGACTTCGCCTTCTCCTCGGCGGACTCCGGCTCGTCGCGGCCAACGAGCTTGGACTGCACGGCCTCCTTGCGCTCCGCGAACTCCTTCTGCTGCTCGCGCTCGAGCTCGGCCTGGCTCTTGCGGCTGGCACGTGAACGCCTGCCGCCGCCCATCGCGGTGCCGCCCATCCCGCCCATGCCACCCATCCCGCCGGCCCCACCCCGGCGGCGCCGGCCGAGGCGTTCCTTTTCCTTGGGGAGTGCCTTTCCGTCCTTGTCGACGATCCGGTTGCCCTCCTTGTCGAGCTCGTAGACCAGTGCCCCTCCGCGGCTCGCATAGGCGTAGAGCTCGTGAACCGCGATGAGGACCGGGGTATCGCGGATCAGGCCGGCGCCCGGCTCCGGGATGATCCACTCGCGCACGGGCTTGTACTCGCTCGAAACGAGGACGGTCTTGACCGAATCCGCCACCTCCTTGGAGAAGTTGGTCGGCTTGATGTCGGCCTGCACGAGCGCCTGGTTGATGGTCTCGCGATCCTGCTTGCGATTGATGTTGGAATCCGCCTGCTCCGCCGACTTCTTGATCTGATCCGGCGTCAGTTCGATGGACTTCTTGGACAGCGCCAGCCCGAGGCAGACCACGAACAGGAGCGAGCTGAGGGCCACCGCCGCCTTGTCGCCATAACGCAGGCCGGCGTCTTTCATTTTCTCGACGATGGGATGGGCCATTCGGGGATCTCCTGCGAAGACTATTGGCTCACAGACGCTGGACGAGATCGAATTCGGGTGATGGCGATTGAGGCCGGGCTGAGACAGGGGCCGTCAGGCTCCCGGCGCCTTCTCCTTGGCAGGCTCCGGTGCCTTGGCAGGCTCCTGGGCCTTGGGGGCGTCGGCGGGCTTCGCGGCGTCGGCCTTGGGAGCCTCGACCTTGGGAGCTTCGGCGGGCTTCGCGGGTTCGGCGGGCTTCGCGGCGTCGGCCTTGGGGGCGTCGGCGGGCTTCGCGGCGTCGGCCTTGGGGGCGTCGGCGGGCTTCGCGGCGTCGGCCTTGGGAGCTTCGGCGGGCTTCGCGGCCTCGGCCGGCGTCTCGGATACCGCCTGATCGCCCAGGCTGGGATCCGGCGGTACCTCGGCAGGCGGGGCGTCGTAGAAGCGGGCCTGACCGTAGACCTTCAGCTCGACAATGTTGTAGTACGGGTCGAAGAGCGAAAGCCCCTTGGACGTTTCGACGGCCTTCTTGGCCTCCTCGCGCTTCTTGGCCTTGTCCTCGGTCCGCTTATCGGTCCCCGTCCGGGCCGGGGCGCCGCCGCCCATACCGCCCATGCCGCCGTAGGACATGCCCATGGGGCCGCCCATGCCGCCCATGCTACGCATCATGTTCGACATCTGGGACGCCATGCCGCCGTATCCCATCATGCCGCGGCCGCCTCCCATGCCCATCATTCCCCGCATCATGCCTTCTTCGCCGGCCCTGCCGTAATAGCCGCCCATCATGCCGCCCATCATCCCGGTCTCCCCCTTCTCGGGCTTGGTGACCCGGGCCGAGGGGCGCTCGAGGGTGAAGTCCTTGACCTGGATCGCCATGGGGGAGTTTTCGAGCTCGCAGAGCAGGTCCTGGATGTGGTCCTGGTCGATGAGCACGGAGAGGAGGACGGGGAGGATCTTGTAGGAGCCGCTCTCCGGCTTGATGAAGGAGATGGTCTCAGGGGCGGCGGTGGAACCGCCCGCGCCCATCATCCCGCGGCCCCCCATCATCTCTCGCATCCCCATGCCTCCATAGGCGCCGCCCATGGGGCCCGAAGACGCGGAGGTTGATTCCTCGGACGCGGCTTCCTCGCCGGGGGCCGTGATCGCCTCGGCCTCGGTCAAGGTCTGCCCCTTGGCCTGCGACTGCTGGTCCTGGGCCCCGGCGCTGCCGACGTCCAGGAAGTTGATCTGCTTGATGATCGCCGTATCCCAGTCCTTGGCATCCTTGTTCACCTGGGCAACGACCTCGAGGGCCGACCGCTGCACCCAGAGGCGCTCCTGGGCCGCCCAGACCTTGCCAAGGTCGGGCGGGGAGTTGATGTCGAACGGGCTGGGCTGGAGGAGCTGTTCCTTGGGAGGCGCGGCGATGACCCCCTTGCCGGTCTCGTAGTCGAACGGATTGATGATCTTGTAGACCGATTCAACGTAGGCCGGGTAGGCCGAGATGTAGTCGACGATCGCGAAAGTGACCGCGCCGTCGGCGACCTTCTCGGGCCACTTCCGGCCCCACTCGCGGAACCGATTCTCGACCACGTCGGGCCACTTGAGGAGAGGCTTCTGGCGGTTGTAGAGCTCTCTCCAGGCCGTGTCGACGTCCTTGTTCAGGACCGCCGTCTTCTCGTCGACGGCCTTGCGATAGTCGTCATTGGGGACGCCCGGGGCCTTGAACGGCTCGACGTCCTTGCTGGCCTGGGTGATGTTCTTGGTCTCCGTCTCGGCCTTGAGCTGGACGGGGCCCGCGCCCACGAAGTAGGCGATGAGGGCGAAGAGGGCCGCCGTGGCGACGGAGATCCAGAAGCGATAGATCACGCACTGGCGGAGGAATTCCTTGACTTGATCCATGGTCGTTCACGCCTCGTCTTGATCGATCAGTCGGTGAATCGCGTCCCGGAGCGGGGGTTGACGTCGGGGGCCGTGCGGGGCGCCGGGGCGGGATGTCGTCCCCGGCGGCCTCGCTCGATGCCCGGCGAGGAAGCTCACGGCTTGGTCGCGCCGCCGGGGGGCGCCGCGGCGGGCGGGGTGCCTGCAGGTGCCGGCGTGACCGGTGCCGGAGCGCCCGGCGCCGGAGTGCCCGCGGCCGGGGAGCCCGCGGCGGGGCTGCCCGGACTGGCGGGGGCGGCCAGCTTGGAGACGGCGTTGTTGATGGCCGTGTCGACCTCGGAGGATTTCTTCTTGGAGGCGGCCTCGATCTCTTCCATGCTGGGGATCTTGACGGCCGCGTTCTCCTTCTCCTTCTCGGCGGTCGTCATCTTCTCGATCATGTCCTTGACCTGGTCCTTGATCTTGGCGGCCTGTTCCTCGAGCTTGGCCTTACGCTCCTCGGGGTCGTCCGGGAGGGTCTCCGGGATGACGGGCGTCCAGAGGAACTGGATCAGGAAGTCGGTGCGCGTGAGCGTCTTGATGTTCTTCTTCATGTCGGCCGTGGAGCCTCCCATGGGCCCGCCCATGCCCATCGGGCCCATCATGCCCATGCCCCCGCGCCCGCCATAGGCCATGCCCATGGGGCCGCCCATGCCTTTTCCGCCGGGCATCATGCCGCCGCCGCCGCCGCCCATGCCCATGGGGCCGCCCATGCCGGCGCCCCCGCCCATCCTGCCGTAGGCGGCCCGCATGCTCTCCATGCCGGCCATCGGGCCGCCGGCGGCACCGCCACCGCCGCCTTCGGCGCTCTCGGGGGCCGTGGCGGGGGAGAGCAGGGGGACGGTCGAGCTCGCCAGGTTGTTGGTGGCGCTCCCCTTCTCCGAGGTCCACTCGCGGTCCGACATCATCCAGGCGAGGGCCACGTGGCTGACGCCGAAGAGGCGGAAGTCGAGCGAATTCAGGTTGTGGAGCAGCTTCTCGGTGATGAACTGGTAGGGTCCGAACTCCACCCTCTTCGGATCCCTCAGGTCGGCGATTTCAAGCTGCGTTTTGGAGGGATAGGGGTTGTAGTGATGGCCCACGACCTGGATGATCCAGCCCTCTCCCTTGGGAGGATTGGCCACGTCGTAGGGGTGCATCAGCCGCTTCATCTTGGCGTCAATCAGGTCGAACCACTCGGCCGCGACGTCGTTCCGCCAGACCGGCCGGATGACGTCGATGTGGACCCGCAGCTTGTCCAGGGTCTCCTGGTCGGCCGGGTTGTCGGGATTGAGCTTGTAGACGTCGCGAAGGGGGTCGTAGATGAAGGCGCTGAAGGTCTTCAGGAAGGCCGGCCAGAGGCCGCGCGAGTTGGGGTCGATGACCAGGGCCTTCCCCTCGTCGAATTTGGCCTTCCATTCTCCCTTGGCCTTGTCGTAGGCCGACTTGAGGTCGTTGCCCCGCTTCGTGACGTCCTTGGCCCGCTTCACGGCCGTTTCGAACTGGGGCGTGGAGACGCTCGCCAGCAGCCGATAGGGCCCGAGGATGAACAGCGAGCTGAGGGCGAGCATGACCAGGGCGGAGGCGGCCAGCGCCCAGGGCTTCTTGGCGCGGATCATCCGGACTCGCTCGATCTCCGGGGGCAGCAGGTTGGTGCCCAGGTTGGCCTTGCCCAGCCCCTGGACGCCCAGGCCGTAGGCGACCGCGAACGAGGCCAGATTGTCCTGGAACTGAGGCGCGGCCTTCACCTCGTCGCCGACCAGGCGGGCGAAGCCCTCGACCTTCTCGACCTCGCTGCTCAGGTTCTGCTGGAGGAACTTCTGGAGGCCCGGCAGCTTGAAGCCGTTGCCCAGCCCGACCACCTTGCGGATCTTGGCGGTCCGGTTGATGCTCGAGTAGAAGCCGATCGACCGGTTCACCTCGCTGGTGAAGTCATTGAACACCCCCCGCATGGCCGTGAAGATCGCCCGGGGATCGGGCGCCTTGGTGGCGTTCCGCTTCAGGTGCTCGGCCTTGGCGAACGTAAGCTTCAGCTCCTTCGTGAGCGCCCGGGTGAAATGGTTGCCGCCGATGGGCACGTTCCGCTGCCAGATCCGGGTGCCGTCGGTGATGATCAGGTCGGTGTTGTCCGCGCCGATGTCCAGGACGACCACCGAGTCCTTGTTGCCGCTCCCCTTGAGCTGGTCGAAGCAGATGTAGTTGTAGAGGGCGATCGGGCTCATCTGGACGATGTCGACCTCGATCCCGGCCACCGTCAGCGGGAGGATGGCCCGGTTGATCTGATCGCGCTTCATCGCGAACAGGCCCACCTCGGCCATCGTGAATTCCTCGTCCCCCGCCTCCTCCTCGTCGCCGCCGATCTGCTGATAGGCCCACACGACCTCGTCGAGGGCGAACGGGATCTGCTGCCGGGCCTCGAACTTGACGATGTCCGGGATCCGCTTCTTCTCGACCGGCGGCAGCTTGATGAACTTCACCAGCCCCGCCTGGCCGGGCACGGCGATCGCCACCTTCGATCCCTTGACGTCGTTGCGGTCCGTGAACGTGGCCAGGGCCTCGCGCACGAGCTCCTCCGGATCGGCGTCCGGCTGGCTGAGGATCTTGGGGTACTCGATGAAATCGAAGGCCTCGGCCACGACTTCGTCGGGATTCGGGCCCGGCACCAGTTTCAGCGCCTTGAGCGCGGCCTGGCCGATGTCGATCGCCCAGACGGCCTGGATCTTGGCCATGCGGGGAAGCTCCTGTGAGTCGATGGCACCGCGGACGCGGCCCGTCGCCGGGCCCCGATCGCGATTTCCAGAGTGGTCGTTCGGTTGTGGACGTTGGATCGATCGACGAGCTGGACGATCGGAGTCGTGAGCAGGAGCGAGGGTGTCTCCGCGTCGGGAGATCCTCCACGCCTTGCCAGAGTACCGGAGCACGCCCGCCGCGTGACGGTCCTCTCGACCCGGTCGCGTCACTCAGTTTGATGTCAGGCGACTCGGGAGAGTTCCCCGGCCAGGGCCGAAATCGCGACCATCCCGCGCGAGCGCCAGACGTTGCCGCCGGCGGGCATGGATTCGACGAATGGCCGGGCCCGGTTCGACTCGGGGACTCTCCCGCATCGACAATCTTACCACGCAAGTCCGCCGTCGTGGGCGACGGACGCCGCATCTTCCTTGCAGTGCATCATCTTCGGTGGGGGCTGTCAAGAAACGGGATGCCGGCTCGGCGGGAGCGCTCGACGGTTCCCGAAGGCCGCGAGGCCCACGGATGCATGGTGGTCGCAGGTGCGGGGTGTGAGTGAGGTCAGGATTGCCTGCTCGACGGCGTGATTACTCGCGTCGAAGTCGAGGGACGGTAGGCCCCGTGGCGGTTGCGGGGAGCGAGGTCTCGGGCGTCCGGGGCTGGGCCTGGCGACGGGCGGGGCCGGATTCGGCGATCTCGCCGCCGCGCGAGCCCCTGGCGTCTTCCTCGACCAGTTCGACTCGGAGGTCGTCGAAGAACGCCTCGCCGTAGCCGGCCAGGCCCAGGGTGACGGTCAGGTCGACGTCGGCGGGGGCCTTGCGATAGATCAGGACGCGCGACCAGGAGGGGATCGGTTCGGAGGTCCGGTACTGGAGCTGCTCGCCGCCGATCGAGTCCCGGACGATGATCCCGCCCATGCCCGGGGCGCTCGCGATCGGCCGCTTGACCAGGACCGAGATCCGGATCAGGTTCTGGGCCTCGACTCGCACCGCGGGGGATCGGACCGCGGCGATCGGGAAATCGAGGAACGGGACGTTCCTGTCCAGGTCCTCCTTCTGGGCCGGCTCGACGGACATCCGGATCATCCGGTCGGGCTTGCCTTCCTCCTTGGGGACGGTCGCCATCCTCGCGACGAGCCCCTCGAGCTGGTAATCCATGTTGACCCAGCCGTCCTCCGCCATCCCCTTCGGATCGTCGAAAGACCCGCTGGGGACGCGATTGGCGCCGAAATGGTAACCCGGCTTGCCGGCGATCCAGTCGATCCACAGGTAGAGTTCCGGCAACGTATTGAAGCCGATGGCCGGGGCGCAGCAGACCGGCCTGACCAGGTGAGGAATCGGGACCTTGGAGTCGTCCGTTCGCTTCGGCGGATTGTTGAGCGTGGCCTGGAGGAAGGCGGCCTGGGCATTGGACCAGTGGCCGTGCATCAGGGTCCGGAGCGGCCGAGAGGCGCGTCGGGCCTCGTCCCAGGCGAGGGCGAAGTCCAGACGTTCCTGGGCCTCGCGGGCCGACCGGATCGAGGCCTCGGCCTTGGCGAGGAGGTCGCGCTCATCGGTCGGTCGGGTCGTGACCCCCAGCTCCTTCCACCGCTTGATCAGGTCGGGACCGATCAGGGGGTGGCCGTCGGCGTTGAGTCGGCCGTTGATGTCGGTCGCCTCCTGGAGCAGGCGCTCGGCCTGCTCGATGGCCAGGGATACGGCCACCGGGCGGACCCGGGCGACGGCCGCCTCGACCCGCTCTCGGAGTCCCAGGTCGGTCGTGCAGAGGATGAGGGCCGTCGTGTCGAACTCGTCCAGGGTGAGCTGAGTCCCGCCGGGGGACCGGTCCCGCGGCAGATGCTTCACGCCGCCGGGGGAGATCTGGTAGGCCTGTGCCCCCTCCCGGAGCATGGGACGGAAGATCAGGTTCCGAGCGGCCATCTGGGGCGGCTGGAACTCCGCATTGGCCGCATAATCCGCCAGCAGGACGAGCGTTCCGCGCCGGCTGTCCTTGATGGCGGACGCGACGAGCCCGGCCCTGGGGGCGAATTCCTTCCTGGGGCGGACGCGAGTCCCCAGGGGTGTTCCCGGCGGGGGCAAGTCCGGCGGATCGGGGTCGAAGACATCATAATTCGAGATCGGATCCGCCCCCTGGGCGAGGGTCGACTCGCAGATGTCGATCTCCATGTTGAGGAAGGCGAGCTCGATGAGCAGGACGCGACCGGGCCCATCCAGGCGAGTCAACTCGGCGTCACCAAGGAACCCAAGCCCGTGATATCCCGCCGAGAGGGCCATGTAGGTCATCAGGCGGAGCTGCTCCGGCGTGACTCGAGGGCGTCCCCAGGCGGGTGGGACGTCGTTCCCCCAGATGTTCTCGCCGACGATCGAGGGCGCAGCCACCGGCAACCAGGCCCAGAAGAAGCCCCTCGGATTCGCCTTCGCCGCGAGGCGTCTCCGCTGACGGAGGAATTCGAGGCCCTCTCCCAGGTTCTGCGACGAGGCCCAGAGCAGGGGCCTGATCCCGATCGTGTCCAGATTTCCCGGGGCTCTCGAGTAGTATGGAAGGTCGCCGACGACCTCTCCGGTGGTGATCCCGGGGATGCCCGGAGGGAGCTGCCGCATCGAGGAGACGACCTGGCGGATCCGGCCCAGCTCCGCCTCGCGTGCCTTGGGATCGCGCCGCGCACCGAGCCTGCCGCCGATCTGCCAGAGGGCGACGGCGTCCTTGAAAGCGTACTCCTCGACCTCCTTGACCGCGGCGTCGGGGTCGTCGGACTCGAGTCTGGGCATCAGCAGGAAGCCCTTGTCGATGGCGGTCTTGATGCGTTCTCGATCGGTCCGTCGATCGTCAACCAGGATGTCGGCCCCATAGAGGCGCAACTGGGAGACGTCGGCTCCCGGTGCATCCACGGCGGTCGGGAACCAGTCTCGGAGTTTCCCGTCCTCTCCCAGACGACGGAGGAGGTTGCGGTCCAGCCGAACGAGCTTCTTTCGGTCCTCATCCCCGCCCCCGGCACGAGGGGGGGCGGTCGAGGGCCTGGGTGAGTTCGGGCGGGCCTCCGGCTTCGTCCAGTTCGCCAGGACTTCCGGCGAAACGGGCGAGACCGAGAGGTCGTCGAGGAAGACCTCCGAAGCCCCCGACCCGCCCAGGAGATTGACCACGACCTTGTCGATGTAGGCGTTCTCGAGGCTCACCGGTCGCCGCGACGAGGCCCGGAGGACCCTGGCCTGCCGTTCGACCGAGGCCGTCAGGCCGAGGATCTCAAGCCGCTGCCAGCGATCCACTCGGTCGTAAATCGTCCCGGGGATGAGCAGGAAGGACGGTGCCTTGGTGTCGGGATCGATGTCCGTCGGCAGGACGACACGCACGTAAGCCTGGACGCCGATCCGATTCGCCCGCGTGTAGACCACGACGGACAGGGAATCGCTCACCGGGACCTTCGGGACGGCATAGCTGACGAAGAACTGTCCCCCCGCCCCCGCCTCGAACTGGAATCGCTCCGACCGGTTTCCATCGTGCGCGGCGCGATCCGATCGCTCCTGCGAGATGAGGTTGATCGTCGTATCCGTGTGCTCTCGTTCCCAGGCGACCTGCGGCGATTCGAAATCGTCGTGGAACGTGCTCGCCTTCGGCTTCTCCGCGGCGGGGACCTTCGCGTCGGCCTCACCGTCGTCGCGAGCCGGGGTCCCCGCCGCCGCCGTGAGCGTGCCCGCGGCCATCAGCAAGACGCAGAGACCCTCACGCATGCGCATCGGCTCGAGACCTCCATGCACTCAGGGTCAGGCGACCCGATCGGCCGACCATACCCGCCTTCCATGGCTTCGCTGGGCGGGGAAACCCCATCGCGCGGATCGTAGCGGTTAACTCGCAGGCCGTGAAGATCAAACCCGACCAACCACCAACCGGGCCCCTCGACTCCCCCGATTCTCCCTTACGCAGAGGAGTGACCTCGTCAGTCACTCGAGGAGAGGGCACCCCGGCGGGAGCTTCATGTCTAGCCGTCCGGGCAGGACCTCGAAGCTGAAGCGGGTGCCCTCGATCGGCTCGCCGTCGAGATTGAGCTGCATCGGCTCGTCGGATTCGATGGTCAGGGCGGGCAATCGGGCGCTGACGAGCGGGCGGCGGACGGCCTGGAGGCCCTCGCGGAGCAGGATCTGGAGGTCGCGGTGGATCTCGACGGCAGGGAGGTGGGGAAGGATGCGGAGGTCGAGCAGGCCGTCGTTGAGCAGGGCGTCGGGGCAGAGTCGGTGCCCGCCGCCTGCCTGGCGGCCGTTGCCGACGGCCAGGGCGAGGAACTCGCCTTCCCAGTCGAGGCCGGGGCCGGAAACCCTCCCGCGGGCGGGGCGGATGCTCCCGAATCGCGTCAGAGCCGTCAGCAGGTAGGCAGCCCGCCCCAGGGTCGCCTTCAATTCCGGGGGCGTTTGTACCGTGACCTGGGTGCCGAAGCCTCCGGTGGCGACGTTGAGGAAGCAGCGGCCGTTGACCCGGGCGACGTCCACCGCGACGGCCTTACCGGTCGCGGCCAGCCGGAGCCCCTGCGTGGGATCCAGGGGGATGCCGCAGGAGTTGGCGAGGTCATTCGCCGTGCCCAGCGGCACCACGGCAAGCGCGGTGGGCTGTTCCGAGTTGCACCGTGCCGCAAGGAGTCCGGAGACCACCTGGTTGATCGTTCCATCCCCGCCGCCGGCGGCCACGATCGGGACGCCGGACTCGGCCGCCTGGCGGGCGATCTCGGGCGCGTCCCCTGGGCCGTTCGTCACGCGGATGTCGATCCGATGGCCCTCGTTCCGGATCGTGTGGATCGCGTCCCGCAAGTCCTCCCGCCCCGCCGCCTTGCCGTTGAGGATCAGGCACGTCATCGACTTCACCACCATGGCCGCTCCATTCGGGTACGAATCCATTCCAGACGGATCCTCGCGTGGCCGCCAAGGCGTGCACGTGGCGTACCAACGCGGGGTCGTTGCGGCGCCCCTCGGGGCCTGCTACCCTCGCGCCGAGAGGGCGGAGGTCCCGCCCCGGGAGACAATCATGATCGGTCATCGTGGGGTCGGGTCGCTCATCGGGATCCTGGTGCTGGCATCGCCGCTCTCGGCCGCGCGGGCCGCGGAGCCCTGGAAGATCGGAGAGCCGATCGTCGCATACTGGGCCGGTCCCGGCTATCCCGGCGGCGGACCGCTCGACGACGCCGCGGCCGACCAGATCGTGGCGGGGGGGTGGAACCTTGCCTGGTGCAGCCGCCCCGAAGACCTGGACGTGGCCCGTCGCCACCGGCTTCGCGGGCTGTTCACCGATCCCCTGATCGCGCCCGAGTCGCTCGACGACCCGAAGCGCCGCGAGGCCCTGACGGCGCTCGTGGATCGACTCCGGAGCCATCCGGCCTTGTACGCCTACCACGTCGTGGACGAGCCGAGCGCCTCGGCCTTCCCGGCGCTCGGGAGGCTCGTGGCCTTCCTCCGCGAGCGCGACCCGGCGCATCTCGCGTATATCAACCTGCTGCCCACCTACGCGAACAACCAGCAGCTCGGCGTCGAGGGGCCGATCCTCCGTGCCTACGAGGAGCACCTGCGGCGGTTCGTCGAGACGGTCCGGCCCGGGCTCTTGAGCTGGGACCACTACCAGTTCCGCCGGGGCGACGACGCGCCGGATTACTTCCTCAACCTGTCCCTGGTCCGGGATCGGGCGCTCGCCTCGGGCCTGCCCTTCCTGAATATCGTCCAGGCGAGCTCGTGGGTTCCGGGCGCCGCGGCGTCACCGACAAGCCCGCGCGTCCCCGGCTCCGAGGAGATGCGGTTCCTCGTCTACACCACGCTCGCCTACGGGGCGCAGGGGATCTCCTACTACGTCTATCACTACCCGGCTCACGAGGGGGGGATGATCGGCGACGATGGCAAGCCGACCGCGCGCTACCGGGCCCTGGAGACCTTGAATCGCGAATTCACCGCGATCGCCCGCGAGCTTCAACCGCTCCGGTCGCTGGCCGTCCATCACGCCGGGATGCAGCCCCCCGGTGCCGTGCCTCTACCGGACGACTCGCCGTTTCAGCTCGTCCCGCCGGTCTCGCCCGAGCCGTTCCGGTCCGGTGATCGGGCTCGAGGCATCCTCCTCGGCTCGTTCGGCCCGGCCGGGGCGAGGAGCGGTGCACGTCCGACCGCCACGCACGTCGTGGTCGTGAACCTCGATTACCGGGCGGATCGGACGACGACCCTGGTCGGGCCGGCTCCGCTCGAGGTCTTCAACGCCGCGACCGGCGGTTGGTCCGCGGCGACCGGCCCCCGCGCCGAGCTTCGCCTGAAGGGGGGCGGCGGGATGCTCATCCGCCTGGCGTCGGCGGGGTCGACATCTCGCTGAGAAGGAGGCGGATTTCGGCGGAACCTCCTGGCTCCGGCTCGGCGGCGCCGTTAGCTTCTGGGGGTCGAACCTTATCCAACGATCGATCTGCGAGATGACACGATGCCGCCAACGGCCCGAGGGGGCATCGGCGGGCGTGCGGTCGGAGCGGCGAGGCATCACCATGTCGTACAAGGTCCTGGCCCTGGGCGAAGTGCTCTGGGACATGCTCCCCTCCGGCAAGCAACTCGGCGGCGCCCCGGCGAATTTCACCTTCCAGTGCCGATCGCTCGGGGCCGACGCCGGTCTCGTCACGCGGATCGGGGATGACGAGCTCGGGCGGGAAGTCCTGGCACGCTTCCGTACCCTCACCCTGCCGACCGACACCGTGCAGGTCGATCCCAAGGCCCCGACCGGGACCGTCGAGGTCAAGCTCGACGAGGCGAGGCAACCCCACTACACCATCCGGTCGGACGTGGCCTGGGACCGCATCGAGGCCACCGACCTGGCGAGGGCCCGGGCGGCGGCGGCCGACGCCGTCTGCTTCGGGAGCCTGGCCCAGCGCGACGAGCCATCGCGGTCGTCGATTCGCGCCCTGATTCGGGCCAGCCGGCCCGAGACGCTGCGGATCTTCGACGTGAACCTCCGCGCCCCGTTCATCGATCGGGACGTCATCGAGGAGTCGCTGCGACTGGCCAATGCGCTCAAGCTCAATGACCAGGAACTGCCGGCCCTGGCGACGATGTTCGGCCTGCCGGGAGGAACGCGCGAGGTCATCACCGCGCTGGCCGACCGCTTCGGCCTCTCGCTGGTGGCCCTGACGCGCGGGCCGGCCGGCAGCCTGCTGATGTCCGGCGGATTCTGGTCGGACCACCCGGGCGTCTCCGTCACGGTGAGCGACACGGTCGGCGCGGGGGACGCGTTCACGGCCGCCCTGGTGGTCGGCCTGCTCGCCGGCCGATCACTCGACGCCATCAACGAACACGCCAGCAAGGTGGCCGCTTACGTCTGTTCCCAACCCGGCGGGACGCCCGCCCTGCCGGACGATTTGAAGGTCCTCATCCCTCACTCCCCGGAGGTCGGCTCTTGAACGTCCACGAACCTAGCCCCGCGACGACAGGCCCCTCTGCCGGGAGCTCGATGTCGAGCACCTTGATCGCCAGCGCGCTCATTGCCGCCCTCGGCGGGCTCCTCTTCGGTTATGACACGGTCGTGATCTCGGGGACGAACGACGCCCTCGTTCGGGTATTCGACCTGAGCTCGAAGACGCTGGGGATCACGGTGGCCATCGCGCTCATCGGCACGGTCTTCGGCTCGATTTTCGCCGGCCGTCCTGCGGACGTCTGGGGGCGGAAGAAGGCCCTGGTTCTTGTGGCAATCCTGTACCTGGTCACGTCGCTGGGGACAGCCCTGGCCTGGGATTGGTATTCATTCCTCTTCTTCCGATTCTGGGGCGGCGTGGCGGTGGGGGCGGCCTCCGTGGTCTCGCCGCTCTACATCGCGGAGATCTCCCCCGCGCGGTTCCGCGGGCGGCTGGTCGCGGTCCAGCAGTTCAACATCTGCCTCGGTATCCTGCTGGCGCAGCTCATCAACTACGGGATCGCACGGCTGAGCCTGGGCGAGAACGAATGGCGGTGGATGCTCGGCGTGCTCGCGATTCCGTCGTTCGCGTTCCTCGTCCTGGTGCTCCCCACCCTGGAGAGCCCCCGCTGGCTAATCGGCCGGGGCCGCGACGACGAGGCCCGCGCCGCGCTCCTGAGACTGGGCGTGGACGGGGGCGGCGTGGACCAGGAGGTCGCCGAGATCCGCTCCTCGATCGACCCGGAACACCTGAAGAAGGGGAACTCCCTGTTCAGGCCGGCCTACCGGATCCCGGTCATGCTGGCGATCGCCATCGCCATGTTCAATCAGCTCTCGGGCATCAATGCGGTCCTCTATTACGCGCCCAAGATCTTCGGGATGGCCAACGTGGCCAAGGACGCGGCGCTCCTGAACGCCGTCGCGGTCGGGACCACGAACCTGGTCTTCACGATGCTGGCGATGCTCGTGATCGACCACTTCGGGCGGCGAGCCCTCATGCTGGCCGGTTCGATCGGCTACATCCTCGGCCTTGGCATCACGGCGTTGGCCTTCTACACCTACGGCGGCAATTTCACCGGGCCGGGGATCGCGCTGGTGCTGGGCGGACTCCTGCTGTTCATCGCGGCGCACGCGTTCGGGCAGGGTGCCGTGATCTGGGTCTTCATCAGCGAGATCTTTCCCAACCGGGTTCGGGCCGACGGCCAGGCGCTCGGCAGCACAACGCACTGGGTGATGGCCGCGATCATCGCCGGCATCTTCCCGTATGAGCTCGAGATCCTCGGCCCCGGCACCACCTTCGCCATCTACATGGTGATGATGTTCATTCAGCTCCTCTGGGTCCTCTTCATCATGCCCGAGACCAAGGGTGTGCCGCTCGAGGAGATGGAGAAGAAGCTGGGGATCGGGTGATGCGGGCATCGGATCTCGATCGGCCCTCGAACCGGAGGTTGAGCCTTGATGGGTCAGACGATCGTGCTGCCGGTCCTCGCCTCCGCCGCGGCTCTCCTCCTGGCCGCGGCGGCCATCGGCGATGAGCCTGAGACCGGGCGCCCTCTCTATCACTTCACGCCGCCTCGGAACTTCATCAACGACCCCAACGGCCTGGTCCTGGTCGACGGCGAATATCACCTGTTCTACCAGCACAACCCCGAAGGGGACCGCTGGGGGCACATGAGCTGGGGACACGCCGTCAGCCGGGACCTGTATCGATGGCAGCACCTGCCGATCGCGCTCCGCGAGGCCGACGGCATCATGATCTTCTCCGGGAGCGCCGTCCTCGATCGGACCAACACCTCGGGCCTCGGCCGGGACGGAGTCGCCCCCATGGTCGCGGCCTACACGGGCGACGGCCTGGGCAAGCAGACGCAGAACCTGGCGTACAGCCTGGATCTGGGCCGGAGCTGGACGAAGTACGCGAAGAACCCGGTGCTCGACATCGGCTCGAAGGAGTTCCGCGACCCGAAGGTCTTCTACCACCACGACACCGGGCGCTGGATCATGGCCACCGTGCTGGCCGACCAGCACAAGGTGAGGTTCTGGGGCTCAAGCGACCTCAAGACCTGGGAGATGCTCAGCGACTTCGGCCCGGCCGGGGCGGTCGGCGGCGTCTGGGAGTGCCCGGAGCTGATCGAAGTGCACGTCGAGCGGATGACCCGCCAGACCCGCTGGGTCCTGAAGGTGGACGTCAACCCCGGGGCGCCCCATGGCGGATCCGGCGGCCAGTATTTCGTGGGCGATTTCGACGGCAGGACTTTCCGCGCCGATCGGAAGCCCGACGAGCCGCCGCTCTGGGTCGACGGCGGCAAGGACTTCTACGCCGCCCAGGCCTGGAACGGGGCCGACGGCGTCTGGATCGCCTGGATGAACAACTGGCAATACGCCAACGACATCCCGACCTCGCCATGGCGAGGCGCGATGACGATCCCTCGCCAGGTCCGGCTGAGCAGGAGAGACGACGGTTACAGGCTGATGCAGATCCCGCATCCGTCGCTCGAGGCCCTGCGGGGGCCGAAGATCGAGCTGGGCCCTCGCGCGGTCCCCCCGGGCTCCATGACGCTCGCCGCCGAGGGCGTCGAGGGGACGTCGCTGGAACTCATGGCCGTCATCGAGGCGGGAGACGCCGACACGTTCGGCCTCAAGGTCCGCACGGGCAAGGGGGAGGAGACGATCGTCGGCGTGGATCGGAAGGCCGGCGAGGTCTTCGTCGATCGGGCGCGGTCCGGCAACGTGGCGTTCAGCCGGGATTTCCCCGGCAGGCATGGGGCGAAGCTCCCGACCGGGAGAGCGGAGCAGGTCGTCTACCTCCACGTCTTCGTGGACGCGACGTCGGTCGAGGTCTTCGCCGACGGCGGGGACGTCGTGATCACCGACCAGGTTTTTCCCCGGCCGGACAGCCGTGGGGTCGGCCTCTTCGCCGAAGGCGGCACCGCCAGGCTGAAGTCGCTGGAGGCGTGGCCCCTCAGACCGTGAAAAGGTCGGAGTCGGGCTTCAGTGGCCAGACTCCTTCGGGACCGAACAGCCGCCCCATGGCTGCGTCCAGGAGCCCGAGTCGCTGGATCAGGTCGAGGATCGTGAAACGTCGGCGAATGAATGACGCCTGCTCAAAGCTGGCGTGCAGGCGTTCGCGAGGGATGCCGATCTGATCGGGCTCGAAAGGGCAACCTGCCTCGAGCAGCATCCGGCGCGCCTGCCGAAGTGGGATGAGATGATGCCTCAGCCGCCGCTGAAGCTCGGGCCATCCCTCACGGAGGCTCGTGAGTTGGGTGCGGAGCTGGTCGCGATGCGGGTACTTCGCCCGTGTCTCCTCGTGGGCCTTCACCGCCAGTGGGCCGGAGCCGAATGAGGCCTTGATCCGAACGTTGTGTTGCTCCAGGGTCGGCCAGCAATCGACGGTCTGGTCGATCTCCAGATTGCGGAGATCGCGAGTCAGCAAGTCCTCATAGAGAGCCAGCGAGGCCAGCGTGCCAAGTCCCACCTTGAAGCCGTGGGATGGGATGGAACCGAGATGCGTATGATGTTGCATGTCCCAGAGGTGGCTGAGTTGGTGCTCTGCGCCGGAGGCCGGCCGGCTGGATCGGGCCTGCTGCATGGCCAGGCCGGTAGTCATCAGGCCGATCACCAGTTGCCGCAGCGTCTCGGGCTCGCCTCGTGCGACCCCAGCCGGGGAATCGACCCAGCGGCGGAACGGGCCGTGGATCATCTCCCAGACGGTCGGATCGATCGGCTCGACGCCGACTGCGTCCGCGAGGATCCAGTCCGCCCCGGCGACATTCTTGGCCAGCAGATCGGCGTAGCCCGCGGCGTTCATTCCTCGCGGGGCTCGCGCGATGACGTCCAGATCCGCCAGGACCCCCGCCGGTGCGGGGCATGCGAAGGTTTGCTTCGATCCCTCGTGCAGGATCGAGGCCCCGAACGCCGTGTAGCCGTCCATCGAGGCCGCCGTGGCGACGACCATGTACGGCCGACCGAGGCGATGCGCCGCCAGCTTCGTCAGGTCGTTCAGCGTCCCCGAGCCGACGACGACAGGGATCGCTTCGGTCCTCGAGAGTGCACCCTTCAACGCATCGAGCCGAGCATCCTCCGCGACGATTTCAGGCGGAAAGAGGACCGGCTCTTCAGGCGGCTGCCCCGCACTCCGAAAGCTCTCGACAACATCGTTTCCTGCGACCTGGTACGTCCGCTCATCGGCCACGACGATCGCCGGCACGTCGCCGAAGAGCAGAGTGTGGATCTCGGCCGCGCGATGGCGAATGCCGGGCTCGATCTCCAATCGCCGAGTCTCCCGGGCGAAAGCGAGAGTACGATCCAGGGGACGGTTGATTTCGCTCATCAGGAGTCATCCGCACGTCGGGCCCGGTCGTCCTTGATACCTCCTCAAAGACTATCCGCCAGCCGAGGCCAGGCCAACCCGCGGGATTCGATCTGGGCGACGGCCGCGTCGCGTGGGAAAATGAAGCAATGAGAATCGTCTCGGTCTCACGTCCCAGTAGTCGAGGGTAACATGAGTCTCGGACCCATGGATGCGCTCACGCCCACGCTGGCGGCCAGGCCCGCGGTCGCGCTCGATGTCGAGTATCCCGATAGCGACGGACAGCCCATGTCGGACAACACCACGCAGTTCCGGTGGATCGTCACGATCAAGGAGGGGCTCGAGTCCCTCTTTCGCGACCGTGCCGATGTCTTCGTGGCCGGCGACCTCCTCTGGTATGCCGTCGAAGGTCAACCGAAAATCCGGACCGCCCCCGACGCCATGGTTGTTATCGGCCGGCCGAAAGGGGAACGGGGCTCTTACATGCAGTGGCTGGAGGATGGCGTCGCCCCTCAGGTCGTCTTCGAGGTCCATTCCCCCGGCAATCGGATGTCGGATGCAGTCCGTCGATTTCGGTTCTATGAGCACTACGGCGTCGAGGAGTACTACCACTACGATCCGGATCGCGGAGAGCTCACGGGCTGGTTGCGAGGAGATTCAGGACTCGAGGAGATCGAATCGATCGCAGGCTTCACGAGCCCTCGCCTCGGCGTCCGATTCGAACCCGGAGACGGACCGGATTCCCTCAAAATCTATCGCCCCGACGGCCGGCCATTCCTGACATACCTGGAGCTTGAATCCCTGTGGCTGGCGGAGCGGCAGCGGGCCGACCAGGAGCGGCAGCGGGCCGACCAGGAGCAGCTGCGGGCCGATCGACTGGCCGCCAAACTCCGCGAGATGGGGATTGAACTGGATTGATAGCGGCCTACCTCCCTATGCACTGAAATCTCGACGAGCATGTAAGTCACCTCATCGATCGTTTGAGATGACGGGATCGACTGCCTCTTGAGCCGCAACTGAAATTCTGTACATTATTCCTTGTGCGGTCCGCCGATAAACTGGTATTGTGATTCCTCGCCGACTTGGTGAGATCGTGCGGATTTTGCCGAGGGTGCGGGACTTCGGGAAGGGGACGAGAGCCGATCGATGGGCAAACGGAACCGCGGAGCGGGGCAGGATCCGGTTCGGAAGGTGAGGCGAGACGTCTTCGTCGAGGATGTCCCGCTGGCGGAAGCGGCCCGCACGCGATACCTGAACTACGCGCTCAGCGTGATCACCTCGCGTGCCCTGCCGGACATCCGCGACGGCCTCAAGCCGGTGCAGCGACGGATCTTGTACGCGATGTACGCCGATCTCCACGTGTCGGCGGAGAGCCGCTACATCAAGTGCGCGGCGGTCGTCGGCGAGGTGATGAAGACGTACCACCCGCACGGCGACCAGTCGATCTACGATGCTCTGGTCCGCATGGCCCAGCCGTTCAGCGTCCGGCATACGCTCGTCGACGGCTACGGCAACTTCGGCTCGATCGACGGCGATCCTCCGGCCGCCTTCCGGTACACCGAGTGCCGGCTGACGCCGATCGCCATGGCCCTGCTGACGGAGCTCCGCGACCAGACGGTTAACTTCCGGCCCAACTACGCGGCCACGGAGCAGGAGCCCGAGGTCCTGCCGGCGCAGTTCCCCAACCTGCTGGTGAACGGGGCGGCGGGCATTGCCGTGGGCATGGCGACGAACATCCCGCCGCACAACCTCCGAGAGGTCTGCAACGCCCTGGTCGCCCTGCTGGACAATCGCGAGCTGCCGGCGGAGAAGCTCTCCCGGTACGTGCTCGGCCCGGACTTCCCCACCGGCGGCACGATCCTCAACGGCCCGGAGGACATCCGCCAGATCTACGCGACCGGGCAGGGCTCCATCAAGCTCCGCGGCACTTACGAGAAGCACCCGGATCGGCCCAACTCCGTGATCATCACGGCCATCCCCTACGGCATCGAGAAGGACGCCCTGGTCGAGCGGATCGGCGAGCTGATCAGCAAGGGGCAGGTCCCTCAGCTCGTCAACGTCAAGGACCTGAGCACCGACGACATCCAGATCGTCCTGGAGCTTCGCCCGGGCGCCAACGCGGATGCCGCGCTGGCGTACCTCTACAAGAACACGCTGCTCCAGATCAACTACAACGTCAACCTGACCTGCCTGCTGCCGGCCGCCGGGGCCGAGGTCGCCGTCCCGGCCCGGCTCGACCTCAAGACGATCCTCCAGCACTTCCTGGACTTCCGGATGGAGGTGGTGACGCGCCGCCTCGAGTTCGAGCTCAAGAACCTGCTCGAGCGGATCCACATCCTGGAAGGCTTCGCGATCGTCTTCAACAACCTGGACGAGGCGATCGCCATCATCCGGGCCAGCGACGGCAAGTCCGATGCCGCCCCCAAGCTCATAGCCCGCTTCGGCCTGACCGAGATCCAGGCCGATGCCGTCCTCGAGACCAAGCTCTACCGACTGGGCAAGCTCGAGATCAAGGACATCCTCCAGGAGCTTCGCGAGAAGAAGAAGCGAGCCGCCGAGCTCAAGAAGCTGCTCCAGGACGAGCCCGCCCGGTGGGCGATCATCCGCGACGAGCTGAAGCAGGTCGCCAAGACCTACGGCGACGCCCGCCGGACGCGGATCGAGGCCCCGTCGGCGCCGATGGAGTTCCGCGAGGAGGACTACATCGTCGACGAGGACTCCTGGGTCATCATCACGCGCGAGGGCTGGACCAAGCGGCAGCGGTCGTTCGCCGACGTCGCCAGCATCCGCGTCCGCGACGACGACACGGTCGGCTGGGTCTACCGCGCCCGGGCCCGCCAGACGATCACGTTCTTCACCGATCGCGGCAGCGCCTACACGCTCCGGGTCAACGACATCCCCATGACGACCGGCCACGGCGAGCCCATCCAGAAGCAGTTCGCCTTCGAGGATCAGGAGCACATCGTCGGCGTCATCTGCCACGACCCGCGCTGCCTGCCGGATCCGTCGAAGCATCCCCAGACCGCGCCCAAGATGGTGCAGCGGATCTTCGATGACGGCGACGGCGATGGCGACGCGGGCGCAAATGGGGAGGCGCCCGCTAACGGCCAGGCCAACGGCGACGGCGGTGCGAACGGGCACCCCCACGCGGCCGCCCCGTCCCTGCCGCCTCCTCCTTATGGCATCGCCCTGACGGCCGGCGGCAAGGTGCTCCGGTTCTCGCTGGCCGCGCTGGCGGCGATCTCGACCCGGAAGGGGAGGGTGGTGGCGAAGCTCGATCCGTCGTTCAAGGGGGACCGCGTGGTCGGCGTGGAGGCGACCGACGGTTCCGAGAACGTCTGCCTGGCCACCCGCATGGCCCGCGTCCTGATCTTCCCGGTCGTGGAGGCCAACGTCGTCGCCGGCGCCGCCCGCGGCGTCGCCGCGATCCGGCTCAACGCCAAGGACCAGGTCGTCGGATTCGTCCTCGCCAACAAGAAGCGCGAGGGCCTGACCGTCCGCACGAACCGCGGCGCGACCCAGATCGTCCGCGCCACCCGCTACCCCGTCACCGGTCGTGGCGGCCACGGCTACGCGATCCTCCAGCGCGGCTCGATCGATGCCGTGCTCCCGGCCGAGGTCGAGCCCATCCCGCCGCAGGACCAGGTCGGCGAGACGGCGGCCGATAATTGAGGACAGGACGACTGACCGCAATCCGAGGGTGATGGCTCCATGTCCAGCGGAACGTATAACGCCAAGTCGATCACGGTCCTCGAGGGCCTGGAGGCCGTCCGCCGCCGGCCCGGCATGTACATCGGCGGCGTGGACAAGGCGGGCCTCCACCACCTGCTCTGGGAGATCGTGGACAACGCCGTCGACGAGGTGATGAACGGCCACGCCAGCCGGATCGTGGTGACCCTCCAGGCCGATGGCCGGACGATGTCCGTCGCCGACAACGGCCGCGGCATCCCCGTGGACAATCACCCCAAGACCGGCAAGAGCGCGCTCGAGGTGATCCTCACCACCCTGCATGCGGGCGGCAAGTTCGACAATGACGCGTACAAGGTCGCCGGCGGCCTGCACGGCGTGGGCGCCAGCGTCGTGAACGCCCTGTCGAAGACCCTGATCGCCGAGGTCCGCCGCGACGGCACGACCTACACCCAGAAGTATCGCAAGGGCAAGGCGCAGGGGCCGGTCGAGAAGGGCGAGCCCTCGCGCGGGACCGGCACCACGATCACCTTCACGCCCGACCCGGAGGTCTTCGCCGCGCTCGACTTCGACACGGCGCTGATCGCCGAGCGGCTCGAGGTGAAGACCTACCTCAACAAGGGCCTGGTGATCCAGTTCGTCGACCAGAAGAACAAGACGTCGGTCGAGTTCCGCCACGACGGCGGCGTCGCCGATTTCCTCGACGCCGTCACCGCCCAGCGGAACGACAACCGGGTGGCGCCGCTCGCGTTCGTCCTCGAGCGGGAGGACGAGGAGGACGGCCTTCGCTGCCACCTGGCGCTCGCCTGGACCGAGGCGACCGACGAGGACATCCGCTCGTTCGTCAACACCATCCCGACCCGCGACGGCGGGACCCACGAGCTCGGCATGCTCTCGGGGGTCGGCACCGCCGTCCTCCGGTTCATGGAGACTCACGACCTGGTCAAGAAGGGGACCGAGATCAAGCGGGAGGACATCCGCGAGGGGCTGACGGGGGTCCTGGCCGTCTGCGTCCGCGAGCCCCAGTTCCAGGGGCAGACGAAGGGGCGGCTCAACAACCCGGAGGTCCGGGCCCAGGTCGAGTCCATGGTCCGCCCCGCGCTCGAGAGCTTCCTGCTCAAGAACAAGAGCGTCGGCGACGCGATCGCCGCGCGGGTCATCCAGGCGGCCCGCGCCCGCGAGGCGAGCCGCGCGGCGGCCTCCCAGGTCCGGCGGAAGACGGCGATCAGCGGCCGGCTCAACCTCCCCGGCAAGCTCGCCGACTGCGACAGCACCGACCCGGAATACTCGGAGCTGTTCATCGTCGAGGGCGATAGCGCCGGCGGTTCCGCCAAGCAGGGCCGGGATCGCTCCATCCAGGCGATCCTGCCGCTCCGCGGCAAGGTCCTCAACGCCGAGCAGGCGGGCAAGGCCAAGGTCCTGGACAACAAGGAGCTGACCGACCTCATCAGCGCCCTCGGCTGCGGCCTGGACGACCAGTTCGACCCCGGCCGCCTGCGGTACGGCAAGGTGATCCTCCTGACCGACGCCGACAGCGACGGCCACCACATCGCCACCCTGCTGCTCACCTTCTTCTACCGCCACGTGCCGAATCTGTTCGCCGAGGGGCGCGTCTACCTGGCCTGCCCGCCGCTCTACCGGATCGCCTGGGGCAAGGAGATCTACTGGGCCTCCGACGATGCCCACCGCGACCGGATCCTGGGCAAGATGCCGAAGAACGCGAAGCCGAACATCACCCGTTTCAAGGGCCTGGGCGAGATGCCCGCGAAGCTCCTCTTCGAGACCACGCTCAATCCGGATACCCGCCGGCTGCTCCGCGTCGTCGTCAACGAGGACGACCGCCCCTACACGGATCGGACGGTCAGCGACCTGATGGGCAAGGAGGCGGAGGCCCGCTTCAAGTTCATCATGGAAGAAGCGTACACGGCCAAGGATATCGACATCTGATCCAGCGAAGCGGACGGGATGGCACGACGCATGGCGATCATCGAGGTGGACGGTTTGACCAAGACCTATCGCGTCTTCCAGAAGCGCGAGGGGGTCCTCGGCGCGTTCCGGGGGCTCTACCGGCGCGAGTACCGCGAGGTCCGCGCGGTGGACGACGTCCGGTTCCGGATCGAGCCCGGCGAGATGGTCGCCTTCCTGGGCCCCAACGGCGCGGGCAAGACGACGACCCTGAAGATGCTCTCCGGCCTGGTCTATCCCTCCGGCGGCGCCGCCCGGGTGCTCGGCTTCGTGCCGTGGGAGCGGACCGACGCCTTCCGCCGCCAGTTCGCGCTGGTGATGGGCCAGAAGAACCAGCTCTGGTGGGACCTGCCGGCGGCCGACAGCTTCCAGCTCCATCGCGAGATCTACTCCATCCCGGCCGACCAGTTCAACCGCACCCTGGGGGAGCTGACCGAACTCCTCGGCGTCGAGAAGCTGACCCGCCAGGCGGTCCGTGAGCTCTCGCTGGGCGAGCGGATGAAGATGGAGCTGATCGCCGCCCTGCTCCACGGCCCGCGGCTGCTGCTCCTCGACGAGCCGACCATCGGCCTGGACGTCGTGGCCCAGGCGGCCATCCAGAAGTGCCTGCGCGACTATCACGAGCGGCGCGGGATGACCATGCTCCTGACCAGCCACTACATGCGGGACGTGGAGGCCCTCTGCGACCGCGTCCTGGTGATCAACCAGGGGCGTGTGGTGTACGACGGCGACCTCTCCGGGATCATCGAGCGGTTCGGCGAGCGGAAGCTGGTGAAGCTCCAGTTCGCGGGCCCCGCGCCCGAGGGCCTCGACCAGTTCGGCGAGGTGATCCGCCGCGAGGGCCCCTTCGTCGAGATCAAGGTGGACCGCCCCCGGGTCGCCGAGATGCTCGGCGCGGTGCTCGACCGCCACGAGCTGGCCGACGTGAGCGTCGAAGACCCGCCGCTCGAGGAGGTCATCGCCCGGGTCTTCGAGGAGGCGAAGCTCTCGCATGACGCCGCCTGACACCCTTTCCGTCACGCCCCCGGTCCCCGCCCCCGCGATGGGCGGACTGGTATCGACGGTCCGGAAGTACGTCCGGATCCTCCGGGTCTCGCTGGTGGAACGGATGACGTACCGGGCGGATTTCCTCCTGGGTACGGTCCTCCGCTTCCTGCCGCTGATCACCACGATCCTGCTCTGGAAGGCCATCTACGAGGGGGCGGGGCAGGACAACCTGGCCGGATTCAAGTATCGGGAAATGATCGCGTATCTGCTGCTGACCCACATCAGCCGGATGTTCTCCAGCATGCCGGGCCTGGCCGGCGGCATCGCGCGCGAGGTCCGCGAGGGGACGCTCAAACGCTACCTGATCCAGCCGGTGGACATGATCGGCTACCTACTCTCGTACCGGATCGCCCACAAGGTCGCGTACATCACGATGTCGTTCCTCCCTTATGGATTGCTCTTTTTCGTCTGCCGCGGCTATTTCGACGGCTTGCCGGACCCGGTCACGCTGGCGGCGTACGGGGCGTCGCTGATCCTCTCGTTCCTGGTCGGCTTCTACTTCGAGGCGGCGGTGGGCATGGTGGGGTTCTGGTTCCTGGAGGTCACCTCGCTGCTCTACATCGTGATGACGCTCAACTTCTTCATCTCCGGCCACATGCTGCCGCTGGACCTGCTGCCCGAGCCCTGGTCGAGCCTCCTCAAGGCGCTGCCGTTCCAGTACATGGCCTATTTCCCGGCGGTCGTCTTCCTGGGGAAGGTCACCGGCTGGGCGCTCGTGGGGCACCTCCTGCTGGAGCTGGCCTGGGCCGTCGGCTTCATGCTCCTCTGCCGGACGCTCTATCGCCTGGGCCTGAAGCGCTACAGCGCCTACGGAGGTTGACACGTGCTCGACGGCCTGTCCCGATACCTGAGGCTGTTCGGGCATCTCGCCCGCTACACGCTGACTCGCGAGCTCTCGATGCGGGGGAATTTCCTGGTCAAGATCTCGGTGGAGATCCTCTGGCTGGGGATCATGGTGGCCTTCTACCGGACGGTGTTCGCCCGCACGAGCTACGTGGCGAGCTGGTCCGAGCCGGAGTATTTCTTCTTCGTCGGCTGCTACTTCGCCCTCAACGGCCTGATCGAGACGCTCTTCCTGGAGAACTGCAACGAGTTCGCCGAGCTCGTGCGGACGGGCGACCTGGATTTCCTGCTCCTCCGCCCGATCGACGAGCAGTTCCTGATCAGCTTCCGCCGCGTGGACTGGGGGACATTCCCGAATATCATCATGGGCGCGGTGCTGATGGGGATCGCCCTGGTGCAGAAGGGATGGGCCTTCGACGCCGGCCGCGTCGCCGCGTTCATCGTGACGTTCGCCGCCGGGACGGTGATCGCCTATAGCTGCATGCTCGTGCTGACGTCGCTCTCCGTCTGGCTGGTGCGGAACCAGAGCCTGATGGAGATGTGGTGGCTATTCTCCAGCCTGGCCCGCTATCCTCGCGAGATCTACAAGGGGCCCTGGGCCGCGGCCCTCGGAGACGTCTTCACCTTCCTGATCCCGATCCTGCTGGTGTCGAACGTCCCGGCCAACGTGATGGTGCGGGTCCTTGATCCGGCGATGGTCGCGCTCTCGGTGGCCTCCGCGGTCCTCCTGCTCTGGTTCAGCCGGGCCTTCTTCCAGCATGCCCTCAGGTCGTATCGAAGCGCGAGCAGCTAGGCGGCGAGCATTCCGGCCGCGGATCTCGGCCGAGTCCTCGCGACGCCGAACGGTGCCCGTCGACCGACGATCACGGGCGTTGCCGCTCGGGGCGGACGATCGAGAGCAGGAACGGCCGGACGGTCGATGGCTGGAGGCTCGCGGCGAAGCTGACCTTGCGACGCAGCTCCGGGGTGAGCATGCCGAGGAGGCACGTCGCCAGGTCTACGCGGTCGCCAGCGTGTGCAACCTGGATCGGACGACCGGCGAGTATCCGGTCGCGGATCGGCCTCAGCGGCGGCAGCTTGAGCGTGATCCCGCGCGCCTCCCAGTCCTTCGGCCCGAGCGGGACGAACAGCTCCGGGATCCGCACCGTACGCAGCGAAATCGGCGGGCACGCGTCGTAGATGAGGGCGCCGACGGCCATGGCGTTCTGATAGGCCGCGAGCGGTTGCCAGCCGACCGAGTTCATCGCCTTCTCGTCGAGGACCAGGGTGTGAGTGTAGAGCTGCAAGCCGCCGCGTCCGCTGTATTCCGGCGGGCCCTCGCAGCTCCGGGCCAGGGCGAAGCGGCCGCTCGGCAGGGCGTAGAAGCTCACGCCGGCCGAATTCTCGGCATCAAGGTCCAGCGACCCGTGGGACGGTGACCAGCGCGAGATCGCATGGGCATCCTCGTCGCCGACGCCCGGGGACCGGGCGATGAGATGATATCCGCCCCGGCCTTGCCGGAGGATCGACGTGAAGATCGCTTGTTCGGCCCACATCGACGAACATCCCCCCGCGGTCAGGCGTCGAGCTGGCCGACCATCCAGGCGAACGGCTCGATGATCCCCCGCGGCTCCACCCGGAGCGGGACCAGGCTCTCGCGGCCCGAGTCGTCCACGACCTTCGCGGAAGAACCGGCCACGCCAGACGCGTAGTAGGTGACCCGCTCCAGCCGCGCCTGGCACTGGCCGTAGAGGCCCGGCACATTGCCCTTGGCGAACGCGACGGGGTCGGCGATCCCGTCGTCCAGGAGGTCCGCCTTGGTGAAGACGACGGCCACCGGGACGTCGACCTTCCGCCCTTTCTTCCGTCCCGGCCGGAGCGCCTCCAGGTAGCTCACGAGCTGCATGGCGAAGATCTCCTGGGCCTGGCCGTCGGCGACGACCTGCACCAGATCCATGAGGATGACCACCCCGGCGCAGCAGGACATCAGGGCGCGGATGGTCTTGTGGCTTCCGGGGTCTTCCATCTCCTCGGTCACGGCCTCGCCGGCGACGTCGGGCGTGACGATGTCCACCGCCGAACGGCCCTTCGCGGGGAGGATCTCGCAGTGGATCCACTGCCAGCGATCGGTCTCCACCGGAGTCTTCTCGGGGAAGCGCTGCCGCTCCAGGGCGAGGATCAGATTGCGATGTAGGGCCAGGGAGAACGGGCTCCGGGACAGTCCGCGGAGGCCCGTCGCGCCGCGTGAGAGCAAGTCCAGCAGCATGCCGAGGTACACCGTCTTGCCCACGCCGGTGGGCCCAAGGACCACGACGAATCGGGGCGGAGTGGTCCGCGAGCGGATCGACTCGGTCACCTTGTACGGCAGGAAGCAGGCCGCGCAGGGCTCCCCTTCGTAGATGTGGCCGCCGCAGAGGGGGCAGCCCTGGCTGCTCTGCTGGCGGTTGTACTCGGTCAGGTAGGGGCGGGCGGGCATGGCGGGATTCCCCCTGGCATCCGGGCGATCGTGGGACGTATTCGTGCGAGTGCGGAAGGTCGTTCAGGGCAAGGGCCGGAGCTGGTCCAGCGGAAGCACGCAGCGGAAACCGATGTTGTCGCGGCGGTCGAGCTCGCCCTGTCCGGTGATGAACTGGCAGGCGGATTCGCCCGGGAGGTAGGTGTCGAACGCTCCGCCCAGGATCCGCCGCATCGGCTTCCAGGGCTGGAAGGACTCGCCCGGGAGGCACGGGATCGTCTCGAGCGGGTCGTCGAGCCATTCCCAGACGTTGCCGGTCATCTGGTAGATGCCGTTGGGCGTGGCGCCGGAGGCGAAGTCGCCGACCGGGGCTGTATGGCCGGAGCCCGAGGCGGACACGTTGGCGCGGGCCGGCTCGAAGACGTTCCCCCACGGATACCGGTTGCAGGTCCCGCCGCCGAGATGCTCCGGCCAGCCGCAGGCCTTCTGCCACTCCGCGGCGGTGGGGAGCCGCTTGCCGACCCACCGCGCGTAGGCGACGGCCTCATGCCAGCAGACGCCGACGACCGGATGCTCGCCCCGGCCCGCCGGGAACTTGCCGTGCTCCCAGTCCCTGGGCCCGGCGCGGCCGGTGCGGTCCGTGAGCCGCGCGACGCTCGGCCAGACTTCCCTCGGCCAGATCTCCAGGTCGTCATAGCCCTTCGCCTGGACGAAACGCAGGTACTGGCGATTGGTCACGGCGAAACGATCCATGAAGAAGCCGCCCAGATCGACCACATCGAGGCTCCCGTCGCAGCGGATCACCGGGACGTTCCCCGCCGGGACCATCGCCATCTGCGAGCCGAGCACCTTCCAGGCGGCGAGGGCATCCGGCTCGGTCACGCGGCCGGACGCGTCCGCGAGGAGGACGAAGCTGTAGCGGTCGTCCGCGATGAGCCGGGCGGCCATGCTGCGCGTGGACTCGCGGCCGTCCGGCCCTGCGGCTTCCGTCCCGCTGGCCGGCACGGTCGCGCGTCGCGGCCGCGGCGACAGCCAGCCGAGCAGGCGCGCGCCCAGGCCCGGCCGCGGAGGGAGGGCCGCCTTCATCGTCCCCGACGGCCGCTTCCGTCCCTCCTCCCGGCCGTCCGGGAGGCGATCGATCACCGAAGGCTCTGCACGCATGGCCCGAACGTCCTCCCTCCTACCTTGGGGAACCTCGCATGTCCGACGCGCGCCGGACATCCTGGCATAGGGTCTGGAACTGGCGGAGGATCGACTCCGCGACGGGGTTGGCCGCGGCCGAGCCGTCCCGCGTCCGGTCCTGGTGCCCCGCGGCCACCGGGGGCGTGACCTGGCTCGAACTCGAGGCCCGCTGGCGGCCACGCCCCGCGCCGGCCGCCTCGATCCGCTCACGCTCGAGCTTCTGCCAGGCGTCGGACAGGAGCTTGCGATCGTCCTCGAGCCGCTCGAGCCGCTCCTTCCAGTTCGTAGCCTGATTCTCCGAGTCCTCGAGGAGGCGGTCCCGCTCGCGTTCCAGCTCCTCGACCTTGCGGCGGAACTCCGCCTCCGCCCGGGTCGACTCCGCGCCGCCCGAGGGCCGTTTGCGGGCCTGGTCCTCGATGAGCTGGATCCGGAGGAGCAAGGTCCGGCGCAGTTCTTCCAGGTCGCGAATCCAACCCGTCGTGGAGGATGCGGATGCCGTCGAGGGCAGGTCCTCACGCTTCGACTTCGATGCGGCGGGATCCATGGACGATGTCCACCTCTGGGTTCCTGGTGACGGGTCAACGCTCGGGGGCGGTCCGGCCCCAGAGCCTGGCCAGCCTGGCCGACAGGCCGCTGTTGCGCCTGGCCTCCGCCTCGCGCTCGTGGATCTCCTTGAGGTGCTGGCGGAACGCGTGGATCCGCATGTCCGGCTCCAGCTCGCCGTGGCCGGCCGAGGCGACGGGCCCAGGCCGGGCGGCGTCCGCCGCCGCGGCCCTGGTGGCCTGGGCTCGGAGCGAGGCGACGGCGATTTCGTACTCGCGCTGCTCGCGGTCGCGGAGGTCCTGGACGACGATGAGCTGGCCGCTCGCCTCCTCGGCCTGCCGCTTGGCCGAATCGAGCTCCTCGCGGAGAACGGCCAGCCGCGCCTCCGCCTCCGCCTCGAGCGCCTTGTGGAGCTTTCGGAGCCGGCGGTTGTCCGCCTCGATGGCCTCCATCGCCTCGGCCGTGGGGCCGGCGGTGTCCCCGCCCCCCTTGCCGGGTGCCGCGGCGAGCAGTTCCTGGACACGCTCGATCTCGCGCTCCAGCTCGGCCTGCCGTTCTGACCAGGCCCGCCGCTCGCGGCCTAGTTCGGCCCGAAGGTCCTCGGCCTCGCGTCGGCGCCGTTCCACCTCCTCGGTCGCGGCCGAGGCCGGGGCGACCTCGGCACGCTCCACGCGTTCCTCCATGTCGGCGACCCAGGCGGCGAGCTGCTCCCATTCCGCCCGCCCGGCGGCCTCTGCCTCTTCCACCAGCCGGAGCTGGTCGAGCACCAGGTTGAGCGTCTCGTCGCGGCCCGCCAGCTCCGTGCGCAGGCGATCGAGCTCGTCATGGGCGGCCCGCTCCGCCTCGGCCCTCGCCGACTCGACGAGCGCGTCCGCGGAGGATCGGCCCCGGTCGTCGTCGTCCCGTGCCAGCAGCTCCGCCTCCAGTCGCGCGACCTCTTCCTGGAGCAGGGAGATCGTCTCCAGGAGGCCGCCATCGGGGTCGTCCCGCTCGCCCTGGTCGCGTTCGTCGAACACCTGGATCGGGCTCATGTCAGGCGACTCCCATCCGGGACCCCGGGGACCGCGTCAGATGTTCCACCGTCGCCCGAAGGTCCGCCTCGCTCAGCGGCCGGTGGAGCACGCCGTCGAGGCCCATGGCGTCGAGCCGCGCGAGCTCGGCCTCGTCCTCGATGCTGGCGACGCCGATGAATCGCGAGCCCGCCGGGCACTGGCTCTTGCATTGCCGGAAGAAGGCTTCATGCTCCGGCCGGTCGAGCGGCAGGATCACCAGGTTGAAAGCCTGGCGGCGGAGCAGGAGCTGGGCCGCGACCCGGTCGCGGACGAGCTTCACCTGGTGGTTCGTCCCCTCCGGGCCGAGCACATGCTGGATCAGGCGGGCGTTCTCGGGGTCGTCGTCGAGCGCCAGGATGGCCTCCGAGGAGCTGGGCGTCCGCCGTTCCACCATTCCGGCGAGCTCGAAGCCCCGGACGACCGCCGCGACGTCGGCCAGGTCGAGTCCGGCCTGCCGGGCGACCTCCTTCAGCGGCTGATTGCCGTCGAGCAGGGTGAGGATCTTGACGTCCACATTGGAGAGCCCCGTGCGGTCGCTGCTGCCGCCGCGGACGGTCTGCCTTGCGAAGGCCAGGCCGCCCCATTCGCCCGGGTCGACTCCCGAGCCGCAGGCCCGCACCCCTTCGACGATCAGGGCCGCCACGCTCGTCTGCAGGGGCATCGCCTGGAACATCGGCGGCAGGGCCGACGCGGGCTCGAAGGCGAACTTGCCCGGCTCACCCTCGATCGCCCTGTGGGTCAGGACGGCCGCCTGGATGCGGAGGAGCGAGCGGAGCCGGCGGGGGTCGGACAGGCTCCGCTCCAATAGCTTCACCAGGCCGGACATCGACGGGTCCTGCTGCTCGCCGAGCGTGAGCGCCAGCAGCGGGGCGAGGTCCTCCAGCTCCTCCGGGAGCGCGGCAACGATGTCGTCCGGGCCCACGGTCGTCGAATAGACGGCCTGCACGCGGCCGGCGGCCAGGGCGAAGCGGATCCGATCCCGGCCGGTCTCGAGCGTCAGCCGTCCGGACTGACGGCTGTGGTTCAGGAAGTCGAGGACGGCGCGGAGGGGGAAGGCGGCGGTGGTCCCCTCCAGCGACGCATCGCGGACCTCGCTCACCGCCTCCGGCATGGCGCAGCCGGTCCGCTGGGCCTGGACGACCATGGCCCCGGTCTGAAGGGCGTTGGCGACGCCGCTCTTGAGCAGCTCCGGGGTGAACGGCTTGGGGATCTGGTCCACCACGTTGGTGAACTCGGTGTACTGGGCGAAGGCCCGGTTCCGCATGGCGGAGCTGATCACCACGGGGATCGCCGCGGTCTCCTCGCGGCCGAGGAGCTCGCGGCAGACTTCGTCGCCGGTCGTCCCCGGGAGCTGATGGTCCAGCAGGATGAGGTCGGGGCGCTCGGCCCGGGCCATCTCGACGCCGATCTCCGCGGCCGGGGCCATGATGACCCGGTAGCCGGCCTGGGAGAGGTGGCATTCGACCATCTTGCGGATCGTCTGGCTGTCGTCGATCACGAGAATCAGCGGGCTTTCCATGGCTCCTCCGCGGTGCGGTTGTCTCCGGGGCCTGCGGGCCTGTCGGGCCGGGGGACCGACCCCCTAACGACTTCGGCGAGCGCCGCGGGATCGACGGGCTTGGGGAGGAATGCCCTCGCCCCCAACGATCGGACCTTCTGCTGCGTCTCCTCGTCGGACCTGGTGCTGGCGACGATCACCGGGATCGTCGCCAGCGAGGCGATCCGGCGGATCTCCGAAAGCAGCCCCAACCCGTCCAGCCGGGGCATCTCCAGGTCGGTCACGACCAGACAGTACGACCCGTCGCGGAGGCGGACGAGCGCCTCCTGCCCGTCGGAGACCTCGTCCACGGCGAATCCGAGGGATCGGAGCTGCCGGGCCATCACGCGGCGGACGCTGATCGAATCATCGACGACCAGCACCGGCCGGCCGGCACGGTCGATGGCGCCGATCGGGTTGCCCGCCACGGACGGCGAGATCCGAGGCCCCTCCGCCTCACCGTGGAGCCCGGCCAGGTTCAACACGCAGATGACCTCCCCGCTCGCGAGGACGCTCGTCCCCGAGACAAGGGGATGGCCACTCAGGAGTGCGTTCAGCGGCTTGATCACCAGCTCCTCGGTCCCCTCGATCGCGTCCACGACGAGACCGACCGGCCCGCCGGCCGATCGGACCACAAGAAGCTTAGGCCACGCCGGCCACGGCGTGGTGGCGACGCCGAGGATTTCCCTCGCGTCGGCCAGGGGGATCTCGCCGCCCCGGAACGGGAACCGGTCCTCCCCCAGGTCCTTCGGCTCGATCGGCTGGGCGTGCTCGATGAGCGCGACCGGTATCGCAAAGGCCTGGCCGTCCACCCGGGCGATCATCACGGTCTCGAGCGCCAGGCGGCCGGGCAGGCGGACGGTCATCCGCGTGCCTCGGCCGCGCTCGGTCCTGAGCTCGATCGTGCCGCGGAGGAGCCCGACCTCGCGGGCGACGACGTCCATCCCCACGCCGCGGCCGGAGATGGCATTCGCCGCGTCCCTGGTGGAGAAGCCGGAATGGAAGATCAGCTCGTTGAGCCGTTCGACCGAGGGGGTCTCCGTCGGGGCGACCAGCCCGAGGCGGCGCGCCTTGGCCTCGATCGCCGAGTGGTCCAGGCCGCGGCCGTCATCGTGCACCGAGATCGCCAGGCCGTTCCCCTCGCGGCGGGCCTCCAGCGTGATCTTGCCCGCGGCCGGCTTGCCCGCCCGCGCTCGCTCCTCGGGCGCCTCGATGCCGTGTCCGACCGCATTGCGGACGACGTGGAGGAGCGGCTCGTAGGCCTTGTCCTGGACCGCGCGATCCAGGCCCGCCTGGTCCCCCACCATGGCGACCTCGATCTGCCGTCCCTCCACCCTGGCCGCGTCGAGGGCCACCCGCGCCAGCCGCTGGAAGAGGCCCCTGACCGGGACGATGCGGATCGACTGGAGCTCGTCCCAGAGCTGCATCGTCAGCCGACCGAGGGCGTCGCCGTGGTCGGCCAGGGGGGTGGCCGCGGCCATGGCCGTCTCGGCGATCACCGCGAGGTCATCGTCGAGCTCGCCGAGCTTTCGGAGCTGGGCAGGGACGTCGACGCGGCGAGATCGTGGGCCGTTGATCGCGCCGGTCGCCCGGTCCTCGCGGCCGAGGCCGGCCTCATGGAGCCGGTCCAGGCAGGCGTGCATCCGGCCGCGGAGGCCCCGGGCCATCGCCGCGACGGCCTTCAGCGACTCCGCCTGGCCCATCCAGGACCGTCGCCGGGCGATCAGCTCCGAAGCCACATCGAGCAGCTCGTCGAACCGTGCCGACGCCACCCGAATCGGCCCCTCCTGGGCCGTCGCCGGGGCCTCGGAGCCGCACGAGGTCGGGGCTTCGGGACGGGTGACGGCCTCCGCGGGAACGGTCACCGGGGGCGTTTCGGCCGGCGGGGCGGCGGCTCGATGGCCGCCGCGGAGCAGGCCGAGGAGGCCCTCGAGGTAGGCGAGCGTCCCGTGGAGCAACTCGACGAGTCCGGGTGGGAGGACGTCGCGCCCCCCGTCCAGACGTTCCTCCAGCCCGTGGACCAGGGCCGAGAGCTCGCCCAGGCCCACGCTCCCCGCTGCCCCCTTCAAAGTGTGGAGGCAGCGGCCCAGCTCGCGGAACGACTCGGGAGAGCCGCCCCCCGCGCCGACGTCCAGGACCAGCGACTGGATCCGCTCGAAGAGGTCCGTGGCGTCCGCGAGGAATGCTTCGCGGATCTCGTCGTCCAGGTCCAGGCCGCGGGGCAGGGGGGGGATGACGAGAGCCGGAGCGACCTCGGCACGGGGAGGCGTCGCCCGCGGCTGGGTGGGCTCGACGCGAGCCACCGGGGGCGGCGCATTCGGCGGTGCCGAGGGGGTCGCCCCGAAGAGCCGGAGCAGGGCCTGAGCGTCGATCGCGGGGGGCTCGTCAAGGTCCGGCTCGGGGTCCGTGTCCTGTCGTCCCTCTCGCTCGGGCTCGCCGTCGATGCCCTGGAGCGAGACCGAATCTCCGGCGGCGTCGGCGGACGCGTCCTCCAGGAGGCAGAGGTAATCGCCCCACGACGCCGACGATTGCTCGAGGAGCCGGGCGGCAACCTCGTCGTCGTCGCCGCCACGGGCCTCGCTGCGGGCGAGCTGGGCCATGGCCTTCACGCAGAAGAGGCCGATCTCATCGGCCGCACCGTCAGGCTCCGCGGCCCGGCATTCCCACAGCTCCGTCAGCGTGGAGAGTCGAGAGAGTGCCCTCGCGAGGGCCGGCCGGGGCCCTCGACAATCCGAGGCAAGGTCGGCGAGCGCCCGCCGGACCGGGCCGAGATCGGCCGGCGCCGGCTCGCCAAGGATCGCGAGCTGGAGCCGATCGGCGATCTCGTCGATCCGGGCCGCGACCGGGGTCGCTTCCGTCGCGGCCTGGCTCATGGGCGCGCCTCGCTCGAGGCCAGCTCGCGGGCCCGGCGTGGTCCGAGCGGGGCCGGCAGGTGACCGGGCGGCGACGGGTCTCGTCCGGGGGCGGGCTCGGAGGGCGCGGTCGCGAGCCGTTGCCAGGGCTCGCACGACTTGACGAGGGCCCTGAGCGAGGCCCTGGACCTCGTCGTCCGCTCGAGCGTCTGGTGGGTCACGTCGGAGATCCGCTGCATCGCGCGGACGAGCTCCTGGGTGGCGATGACCTGGTCGTTGGTGGATCGCGAGATCCCTTCGACGAGCCGGGCCGAGTCCTCCGCGACCTGGCTGATCCGGTCGAGCGCGACGCCGGTCTCGCGGACGCGGTCGCCTTCGCGCTGCATCTCGGCCTGTTCCTCGCCGAGTGCCCGCAAGCTCTCGTGAGTGTCGGCCTGGATCGCCTCGACGATGGTGCCGATCTCGCGGGTGGCGGTGGCGGCACGTTCCGCGAGCTTGCGGATCTCCTCCGCGACGACGGCGAAGCCCCGGCCGTGCTCGCCGGCGCGGACGGACTCGATCGTGGCATTGAGGGCGAGCATGTCGGTCCGGCTCGAGATGCCCCGGATCAGGTCGACGATGGCGCCGATCTCCTCGGATCGCTCCTCGAGTCGCTTCGCCGTCCGGCCGTTGACCTCGATCTGGGCAAGTAGCCGGTCCATGCCCTCGCTGACGCTGTGGACCTGCTCGAGCCCGCGACGGGCCTCGGTACGGGATCGCTCACAGGCGCGGAGGGCCTCGTCGGCGTTGTGGGAGATCCGATCGATCTTCTCGGAAAGGGCCTCGACGGCCGAGGCCGTGCGGGTGACCGCGTCGGACTGGTCGGCGGCGCCGGAGGCCACACGCTCGTTCAGCTCCTCCAGCGAGGAGGCGTCCTGATGGATGGCCATCGCCGTCTGCCGCAACGTCTCGAGCACCGCGGGGAGACGGGCACCGACCTCCGAGAGGGCGTTCTCCGGCCTGATCGCGGTGCCCGATCCGTGGAGCGAGGCCCAGTACTGGCGGGCTGTCCGCTCCGACTTGGCGAAGTCCTCTCGCATTGCGGTTGCTTCGTCCAGGGTCCTCGACAGCGTGGAGATCCCCGCGTCGAGTTGGGCGTGCCCGAGGTCCCGGGCCGGCTCTTCGCATCCCGGATCCGACAGTGCCGCGATCCGGCGGGCCGCTGCGCCGAGGACGGAGCTCGCGGCGAGTGCCGCGATCAGCCCCCCCATCACGGCCCCGGCCGCGAGGTCCGCAACGATCCCCGGGGTCGCGCCGATCGCGGCGCGAGCCCCCTGGCCGGCCCCGGCGCCGGCCAGGCCCAGGAGGACACCGAACGGGATCCATCGCCTCGAGAGAGTCATGATGAGTCCTCAGCTCCTCGCTGAATTCGGAAGGGTCGACGCCGGGGCGAGGAATGTTCCCTCGATCATCGCCCGGAAGCTCCGCCAGGTGGCCTCGGCGTCGATCAGTCCGTGATCGACCCCCTCGCGTCGGACCAGCCCGACCGTGACGACGCCCGACTCATCCCGCGCGGGGTCGTGCCGGGCCGGCCTCGCGGTGACGATCTGAGTTCCGCCCCGATCCACCCCGAGTGCCCAGAGGCCTGCCTCGGTCTGGGCGACCAGGGCCACCTCGTCCGGGATCCTGAGCCCGCCGCCGAGGGAGAGGACCGGGAGCACGTGCTGGTGATACACGCAGAGCCCCGCGACCTGTTGCGGACATCGGCTGATTCGCACCAGTGGGCCCACCTCGGTGATCTCCGCGACGTGCTCGACGGGCATCGCCAGGGGGCGGGACCCGGAATGGAACAGGCAGAACGTCGGATCGATGGACACGTCGGCGAGTCTCCAGCTCGAGGGAACCCTGGTCATCCGGCTGACTTCTCTCGATCCCCGTCGCGGCCGCCCTCGGGGATCGGCTCTGCGAACCGCAAACGCTCGCCGAGATGTCTCGCCAGTGCGTCCAGGCGGAGCCTGGGGTCGTCGCCGGTCTGGGGAGCGGCCGGGGCGACCTGCGTTCGTGCCTGGACGCCGCCGTCGACCGTTGGCGTGCGCACCGCGATCCGCTCGGATTGCGCGTCCGCTCGATGACCCGCCGCTTGTTCCTTCCTGAGGAGGTCAAGCCGCGAGTCGATCCAACCGACGAGTTCGCGGCGCAGCGTACCAATTGCCGCCAGCAGGGGATCCGCCGGGTCCTCTTCCTGGGTCATCATCCGTCCCTTGCAGCCTCCCGCCCCGAGATGCACCATGCATGGCCGGGCCGGGAGGTCTGAGAGAACCCTAGGTCAGGGTTCGGCGAACGAACCTGAATTCCCCCGGACGCGATCGAAGTGAAGGCCTTGCGAGTTTCTCCGCGTCAAATCCCGATCACCCGGTCGCGGGCAGCCACGTCCCACTGGTCGACGATCCGGCCCTCGTCGACCACGTAGGCCCGGCGGTGAAGGGCGACTGTGGGGCAGATGTGAGTGGGGATGGCCAGGATGCAGGCCCCGACGGGGTAGCGGTCGGCGGCGGGGGTGTCGATGACGAGGTGCTCCTCGCTCTGGCCGACAAAGGTGGGCTCGGGGATGCCGATCAGGTGGCAGCGTTCGCCGGCCGGCGGGTCGGCGGCGACGGCCTTGTGGCCCAGATCCAGGCAAAGGCGGCCGGCCCGGGGGCGGCTGACGACCCGCGTCAGCAGGAACGCGGCCGGTATGAAGGGGAGGTCGGGGAACCGGCTGGCGTAGCCGTGATCGTGGAGGACCATCGTCCCGGGCGAGCATTCGACGTCCGGCTCCTCGAGCGCCGCGTGGATCGGAAAGCTCGGGGTGCCGCCGAAGACGATCCGCGGGACGGGGAGGCCGGACGCGAGGAGGCGATCCCGGAAGGCGAAGGTCCTCTCCTGGATATCCCGCACGACGGCCCGGCGGGCGTCCGGGTCGGCCTCCCGGACGTGGCCGTCGTAGGCGTGCAGGCCGTCGGGAATCAGCCCCGGGAGGCTGGCGATCAGGTGATAGAGGGACGCCGCGTCGTCGGACGGGGCGATCCCCGTGCGTCCCATGCCGACGTCCAGGTCCACGAGCGTCGGCACCCGGCCGTCGACTGGGCTTAACACGGCTGACAGGGCATGCGCGGAATCGGGATTGTCCACGGTCGCGCGGAAGCTCGTTCCGGGATAGTCGCGCCGGAGCAACAGGAAGCGCTGGAGGTTGGGACCGGCGAGCGGGTAGGCGATCAGGATGTCCGCCGCGCCGGCCCGCGCGAGCATCTCCGCCTCGGCGATGGTCGCGCACTTGTGCTTGCGGATGCCGAGCTCCGCCTCCATCCGCGCGATCTCGATCATCTTGTGCGTCTTCGCGTGCGGCCGCAGCCGGGCGGGATCGCGCGCCAGCTCGATCGTCTTCTCAATGTTCCTCTGCACGATCCCGCGGTCGATCAGGAGCGAGGGGCTTAGGGCTCGGGATACGTCGATCTCGGCCCAGCGTTGCGCGAGCGAATCCGGACCCTGGAGGTCGCCCTCGGCGATCATGGTTTTCCTTCCTCTCCCGATTGAACCCGCGGGCGAACCTCGGAGGCGATCGGATCCCAGGATAGCATGTCGAGTCGGCTTCGGTGTGGGGCGACGAAATCGGATTCATCAGGGGTGGAGACATTGGGGACCGACCCCGCCTGTTTCGCCGCCGCTGCGGCGCCGTCCCAAGGAGCCGCATCGCTCCGGTTCCTCACGAAAGGAGTGCGACCCGTGATCTTCCCAGGACGCGCCGCTGTGGGCGCCGTGGGCATGGCCCTCACGATCCTTGCGGTCGTCTTGCCGACGGCCAGTGGCTTCGACCATCCCACGCGCGCGGACATCGAGAAGGCCAAGGCCGATGGCACCTTCAACGACAGGCTGCTGCATTTCCGCCAGTTGGAACTGCATCGGACCGGCGCGGCGCTCCGCGACCGCGCCCTCTTCCGGATCCGTCGCGCCGCCCTGCAGGCCCAGGGACTCTCCGCCGCCGAGATCAGCGCCCGGCTCTTCGGCGGACAGCAAATGGCTTTCCCGTTCAATCCGGACACGGACCTGAGGCCCAGCGGGACGCAGAAGACGCTGACGATCCTCATCGACTTCAACGACATCAAGGCGGACGTGGTCCTGCCCGGGATGACGGCGGGGACCATTGGCCAGAATATCTACGGCGCCGGAACTCCGGCCGCCGCCGCGTTCCTCCCCTTCGACAGCGTCCACAACTACTACGCCCGCGCTTCCGAGGGGAAGTTGAACATCCAGGGGAATGTCCTGGGATGGTATCACCTGCCGAAGAACCGGGGGGACTACTTCGCCCCCCCGGCGGGCGGGGACAATTCGGCGCTCAGGAACCAGGCGATCTTCGACATGGTCAAGGAGGCGATGGGGGCGTTCGACGCGGCCCACGACTTCTCCCAGTACGACAACGACCACGACGGAGACATCGACCTGGTGACGATCCTGTACACGGGCCCGGACACGGGCTGGGGGTCGTTCTGGTGGGCCTACCGCTGGTCGTTCTTCGTGCCGGAAGCCTCCACCCGGAAATTCGACGGCAAGACGCTCAAGCAGTTCGTGTTCCAGTTCGTGAACCCGCGCGGGCCCGCCGGCGACGATTTCAACCCCCAGACCCTGACCCATGAGATGGGCCACTCCTTCGGGCTGCCGGATTACTACGACTACGATACCGGCAGCGGGCCCCCGGGCGGCCTGGGCGGGCTCGACATGATGGACGCGAACGTCGGCAACCACAATGCGTTCAGCCGCTGGCTGCTGGATTGGATCACGCCGCAGGTGGTCGGCTCCGGGCCGCCGGTGCTCCGCACCCTGCTGGCCTCCGGATCCGGCCAGACGGGCGTCAAGGCGATCGCCATCTTCCCGGGCGCGTCGAATCCCCTGACGCCTGACCCGGAGATGTACATCATCGAAAACCGTTTCAGGATCGGAAACGACGGCGGGATCTCCGGGGCGCCCGGCGACGGCCTCCTCATCTGGCACGTGGACGCACGGCCAAATACAACGAACAACAACTTCCTGGAGGACAATTCGTATACGGGCAACAAGCTCATCCGGGTCGTCCGTGCGGACAACTCGTCGGATTTCCTGGATGGTGAGAACGCCGGGCCGGGAACCTACTTCCTGCCGCCCGGCGTCCTGACGCCCACTTCGTTGCCCAACTCGAACGGGTACAACGGCCCGACCGGTATCTCCGTGACGGCGATCTCCGCCCCCGCCGAGACCATGACGGCTCTGATCGGATTCGTGCCGACCCCCGGCGGACCGGCCCCTGGGGCCGGCGGCGCGGCCGTGGCGGTCGTCGCCCCCGCCGTCCCGGGTGCCGAGGCCGCGGCCCGCGCGCAGCCCCCCGCGGCCGGTGCCGACGGTCGGCCGACGACGATCGCCGCCGACCTGCGCCGGGTCCTGGAGCGGGCGAAGTCCAAGGACGGAGACGTCGTCGACATCGACCGGCTTGAGGCGTTTTCGGCGAGCCTTCGCACGGCCACCCCGGAGGCCATCGCCGCGGCATGGAACGAGACGCTGCCGCAAATCCAGGAAGCAACGGGCTCACGAGAGGGCGTCGTCACCCTCAAGCTGCTCCTCTCCGCCTGGGCCGCCAAGGACGGTCCGAAGGCCGTCGAGGCCGTCCTCGCCTTGCCGGACGGACCGCTGAAGCGGTCGGTGTTCCCCAAGGTCATGGAGTGCTGGGCCGCCAATGACCCGTATTCCGCGGCCCTATGGTATTTCGACCGCAACCGCGACACGCTCCGGAAATCGAAGACGCTGAAGGCCGGCGAGGCGTTCGCGAGCCGGGTCTTCGGCTGGGCCTCCCGGAACGATCCGGACAAGGCGGTCGAGGCCATCAAGAAGCTCGATCATCCGTCCGAGGTTATGGGGGCGATCCAGGCCCTCGAGGACGTCGCCAAGGCGGCCGGGATGTCTCCCCAGTCGATTAGCGACAAGCTCAAGGCCGCGAGCGAGACTTCGGAAACCATTCGGGCCGTGAGGAAGGCCATCAAGGCGAGGGATGCGCTGCGAGACGCCATCAAGGACCCGAAGCTGAGATCGGAGCTGAAGGAGTTCTTCCGGGAACGAATGCGCGAGGAGGACGAGAACTGAGCGTGGCCCGGGGGGCGATCAGGATGGGGGAAGCAGGCCCACCACCGCCCCCGTCATCGCCTTGATCCCGGTCGCGATGGTCGGCCCCGCATCCGGGCTAAAGAGAGCCGAATGGAGCGCCGGCAGGTCTTCGCCCCTCGCCTTCGCCTCGGCAATCCGGCCGGGGGGCTGAGTGCCCAGCCAGAACATCATGATCGGGACTCCCCCCTCCGCGTACCGCGAGAAATCCTCCGAGCCCATGACCGGGTCGGTCTCGTGGACGTGTTCGGCCCCGATCGACGACCGAAGGAGAGGAGCGACGCGGGCCACGAGTTGGGGATCGCAGATCGTGGCTGGCGCGATCTCGTCGATCACGACGGAGGGTGCGGGGGCCCTGTGGGCCTGGGCGAGCGCCTTCACCCGGCGCTCGATGCCCTCGATGAGCTGGAGCCGGACCGGCTCGGAGAAGGCGCGGAGGGTGAGCTGGAGCTTTACCTCGTCGGAGATGATGTTGTGCTTGTTGCCGCCGTGGATCGAGCCGACCGTGACGACCGCCGGCTGGAGCGGCTCAACCTCGCGACCGACGATCGTCTGGAAGTCGAGGACGGCGAGCGAGGCCAGGACGATCGGGTCGACCGTCTTGTGGGGCCAGGCCCCGTGTCCTCCCTTGCCGCGGATCGTCACCGTGAGCGACGTGGAGCTGGCCAGAAGCGGTCCGGGCCTGAAGTAGACCTCGCCGGCCGGCTCGACGGCCTGGCAGTGGAGCGCCAGCGCGAAGCTCGGCTTCGGGAAGCGGGTGTAGAGTCCGTCGGCGAGCACGTCGCGGGCGCCTCCGATGGCCTCCTCGGCGGGCTGGGCGAGGAGGATGATGGTCCCTCTCCAGCGGTCCTTGTGCGAGGCCAGCCAGCGGGCGGTGCCGACGAAGCAGGTCATGTGGACGTCGTGGCCGCAGGCGTGCATCACGCCGACGTCCTGCCCCTGCGGATTCGTCGCCCTGACCTTGCTGGCGAACGGGAGGCCCGTCCGCTCGACCACGGGAAGGGCGTCGAGATCGGTGCGGACCATCACGACCGGCCCGGGACCGTTCTCGATCACGCCCACCGCTCCGGTCTTCGCCACATGGCGCGTGACCTTCGCGCCGGCCTTCTCCAGCTCCTCGGCGATCCGTTCACCCGTCCTCACCTCCTGATTGGAAAGCTCAGGGTTGGTGTGCAGGTGCGTGTACAGCGCGACCAGATCTCCCTGGGCGGACTGCACCCAGGCGTCATCGGCTCCGGGCGGAGTTTGTGCGGGCGCAAGCGGGGACAAGCCGGCGAGAATCCCCGCCAGCGCGATCCGGAGGTAAGTCATGGTGGCTCTCCGTCGGGGCGACTGGGTCAGTCCTCGAAACCGTTCTGCTTCTGCCAGGCCATGGCCTTGGCGTGCTCGGCCTCGGCGATCCGGCCGCAGCGGACACAGATGACGGAGAGCGCCGTGTAGCTGAAGGCGTCGTCCGGCTCGAGCTGGACGACCTTCTGGGCGTGGGCGATCGCCTTGTCGGCCTCGGCGATGTCCGCATAGAGCTTGGCGAGCATCCCGTGGCCGATCGTGAAGTTCGGGTCGATCGCCACCGCCTCCTCCAGCTTCGCGATCGCGCCGGGCTTGTCCCCCTGATCGCGAAGGTCACTGGCGAGGTCATACAACTCGTTCGGAGTCGGCATCGGACGCGTCCTGTCGGGTGCGGGCGTTGGGGTCATCGCGGGGCGAGATCGAGACGAACATTGTATCGGAAGAGGAGACGTTGAACCACGGATGACACCGATCACACGGATGGGGGGCCCAGAGATCGAGAAGAAACCGGGAACAGGGCGGGATCCGTATGGCCACCATGCTCCGGGAAGGGTGAACTCGAAAAGGGAGGGCCTGTGGAATGGGCGCGGTCATGGAATCCACGGAGGCGTCGCTCCGCGTGCTCTTCGAGGCCGGCACCCTGACGGGGTTCGGGGACGATCGCTTGCTGGAGATCTACCGGACCGGCGGGCGCGAGGCGGCGGAGCGGGCGTTTGCGGTGCTCGTGGACCGGCACGGGCCGATGGTCCTGGGCGTATGCGAGGCGGTGCTGGCCAACCGACAGGACGCGGAGGATGCGTTCCAGGCGGTCTTCCTCGTGCTGGCGCAGCGGGCCGGGACGGTCCGGCGGGGGGCGGCCATGTCGAGCTGGCTGTATGGCGTGGCCCGCCGGGTCTCCCTGCGGTTGCGGCGGACACTGGCCCGTCGTCAACGGCTGGAGAAACGTCGTGTTTCGGCCGAGCGGATTCCCGTGACGACGGCCATGAAGGAACCCTGTCCCGAGATTTACGAGGAAGTCGACCGGCTGCCGGACTCCTTCCGCGCGGCGGTCGTGCTGTGCGACCTGGAAGGGGCCTCGTATGAAGAGGCAGCAAGTCAACTCGGCTGTCCGATCGGCACCTTGCAGAGCCGGCTGGCTCGTGGGCGGGAACGGCTCCGCGAGCGGCTGGCGAAGCGGGGATTCGGTCCAGAGTCGTTGGCGATGGGCATGTCGACGGCCGGGAGCGTCCCGCCGGCACTGGTGAAGCAGGCCACGCACGCGGCGGGGGCCGTCGCCGCCGGGGAATCCGCGGGAGGACCGGCGACGGCGGTTGCGGTGGGCCTGGCGTCGGCGGAGCTTCGGCGAGCTGTCCTCGGCAGGCTCGTCGCCGCGGCCGGCGCGCTCGGCCTGGCGGCGACGGTCGTGGTGGGCGCGATGGCGCTTAGGGGTCGTGACGGCGGATCGGATGAAGCGCCCGCGTCGCAGGCCGTTGCGGCGAGCGCTCCGGAGCAGAAGGTTGTCAGCGAGCCAATTCATGTCCGGATTGTGGACGAGAAGGGCCGCGGCGTGGCCGGGGTTGCCGTCGATCTGTTTCATGGGACTGATAACCCGCCGCTTCGAAGGCTCATGACGGATTCGATGGGAATCGTCATGGTGCCTCGCGACGGCATGGACGGGCATCTGACCCTGTTCGCCAGCCTGGTTGACGATGCCCTCGCCATCAGGGAAATCGTACTGGACGAGAGCGCGGCGGCCGACCCTGACGGGACACCGGCCCGTCCGATCGTGATGGCCCTGCGGCCCCTCACTCATGTCGTCGAGGGGACCGTGGTGGACACGAAAGGGGTGCCCATCGCGGGCGCAAGAATTGTCGCTGAGATGTTCTCATCGACGGGACCCGGGCCGATGGGATCGTTCTCCGCCTCGACCGCCGTTCTCCGCGGAGATGTCCGGCTTCCGACGGGGATGACCGATCAACGAGGACGATTCCAGATCCGCCTGCCGACCGGGACGAGAGTCTGGATCCGTGCCCGCCATGATCGCTATTTCTGGTCCTGGGACCTGATCTCGCCGGATGCTCGGACCGTCGGTCCGATCGCGATGGTTCCAGCCGGGGCCATCGCCGGGCGCGTTACGAATGCGGAGACGGGCCGCCCGTTGCCGCGAGCCCGCGTGAGTGCTCAGCCGATCGAGAATCATCCGAATGACTCCCAGCGCACGGAGTATGCCCAGACGGACGAAGAGGGCCGGTTTTCCGTGGGAGGCCTCTCTCCGGGTGTCTACAACGTCGTGCTGCTGGGTGTTCAAGATCGCCCGGCTGCGACGGCCGTCGCCATGGAGGGACTGCGCGTTCGGGCGGATCAGAGCACGGCGGTGCTCTTGAAGGTCACGGAAGGACGCTCCTTGCGTGGCATCGTCATCGACCGAAAGACTGGCAAGCCGATGGCCGAGATCCTCGTGGGTTGCAATGGCCCGGCCCACCCGATGTCGGGGTCGGCACTTCAGTCCGCGAAGACCGACGCGACGGGCGCCTTCACATTCCTGGTGCCCCCTGGAAGGCAGAGCGTGTTCCTCATGGATCGGAAGTCCCCGTGGTCTCGCCTCGGCCAGAGCGCCGTCAACGTGCCCGAGAAGGGTGAGGCGGATCTCGTTAGACTCGTGTGGATCTCCCGACCAGCAGTGGCTCCCTCGGCCAACGATATGGTCAAGGCCGTGGCGGAGCCGGCGAAGGCGGTCGTCGCTCCGGCCGTCGTACCGGAAGTTCCCCCCGCGGCCGAAAGCCTTCGCTCGGTCACCGGCCACGTGCAGGACAGGGAAGGGAGCCCCCTCTTCCACGTGGGCGTCACCTGGTCCGATCCGCGAGCCGGGACACCCACCGACAAGGTTGGGGACGCCGTTACGGACAGAGATGGCACATTCGTGCTCAATAACCTCCCCACGGACGAGGTCCGTCTCTGTCTGAGGCAGACGGGATTTCGCATCCAGGAGTTTCAGATCCCCCAGGGCCGCGACGAGGTAGACGTAACCTTTGATCGTATCCCCACGACGCCCCCGCCGCCTGCCCGGATCCCCGACGATCCCATCCCGCCCGACCTGGCGAAGCGGCTTCACTTCGTCGATCTGTCCGATTATGCGGAGTCCGGTCTCTTCGAGTCGCCGGGCGGCCCGGGCAACGACCTGGGTCACCTTCCGGTCGGCGCCCGCAAGCTGGGCGGCTCGTATTTCCGGATCGGCGAATTCATGATTCACCTGGCGGGTAGCCAGTTCTTTGAAGCACCCGGGGAGATGACCGACATCCCGGTCAAGGCTCGCGGCCGGACGCTCCATTTCCTCCATGGCGTGCAATGGACCGCGAAGGACGGAGCCGAGGTCGGCGCCTACGTGATCCACTACGCCGACGGCTCGTTCGAGCGGATCCCGATCGTCTACGGTCGCGACGTCGTGAACTGGTGGACCCTCCGTCGGCAACGCGCGTGGTGGGACTGGTTCGGACCGGACGTCGTGATGCCGACCTCCGCCCGCGTCGCCTGGATCGACGAGGCGGCGAATTCCCGGCGACCCGCCGGTGTGAAGGCCCGCCTGTTCGCCGTGAGCTGGACGAACCCTCACCCGGAGAAGGAGATCGCCACGCTCGACATGACCTCAGCCGGCGGGGTCTGCGACCCGTTCCTCGTGGCGGTGACGGTGGAGGAATAGTGGTCAGGATCTCATCGGCCGCGAGGCCGTCGATGGTTCGAGCGAACCTCGTCGATCGTTGCTCCAGGATGGCCAGGGCGTTCCGCCACGGGACCGCCGTGGAACTGAGCACCTCGGAGTCCTTCCACGAGCTCGGGCCCTGTGTTCTGCATGGGCAATCCCGGGTCGTTACGCCCCGGCCGCCCAACCGAAGCAGACGCGAATCCTGCTCGTGATCACGAGGCTCCTGCGGAGTTGGGCGGGGCGAATGTACCCGGTTCTCCCCGTTGCGCTAGGCCAGAATCTCCGGGAGGAATGCCCCCCCTGTCCGCAAGAGAGTGACTTCATCGCACCTCCCACGGCCTACCTCTTGATTTCGCTCGCCCGGAACCGGATGCCCAGGACCTCCTTGCGGTAGGGCTCGGTGCGGAGCTTGACATGCCAGGTGAACGGTCCGGCCAGGTCGGCGAGGCGGACGGGCTGGCTGACGAGGACGGTATCGGCCTGCTCGCCGGGCTTCAGCTCGTCGAAGTGCTGGTCGGGGAACGACCACTCGCTCTCAACGGCCAGGTGATACATCGGGACCCGCCGGCCGTTGGCCGTCTCGATGTAGGTGCCGTCGTCGGCGTGGCCCGAATCGCGGACGAAACTCGTCTCGAGCGGGACGAAAGACTGGTCGGATGATCGGTTCTTGAGTCGGAGGCTCAGGATCAGGACGTTCGAGACGTCGCGGGCCTCGCCGGCCACGCCGTGGAGACGTTCGAGTCGGGAGTTGCCAAACGAGATCCCGGTCGGGTGGACGTCCAGGCCGCCGAGCCGAGCTTTCGAACTGACGCCGACGAGGTTCCCGCGGGGCAGAGGAGGAGAGGGCCTGGCGATCAGGCCATGGCCGGGCTCGCTCGGATCGGTTGCCACGGCCTCGGTGTCCGACGGCTCCGGTGAGGGACGATGGAGGCCCCGTCCCGTCCAGAGGATCCAGGCCAGTGCGAGCGTCACGGCGCTCGCATAGCTGGCGAGCAGGAGCCACCGCCAATGGACCCGGGGGGAGGCGTCTTCCTCGCCGTTCGTCGTGGCGGCCTCGGTCGGACGGACGGCCTCCGACGCGGCGGGAGCGGGGAGCGTGTCCGGCGGCGGCGTGAAGACGACCGGGAGCTCGATCGCGTTGTCGGACGAGGAGAGAGGGCCCAGGAACGGGGCGGGCTCGGGTCCATCGGGCTGTTCGTCGATGAACTCAACGGCCGGCCCGGGATCGCGTCCTTCGCGGGGTGTCTCTCCCTCTCCGGAGCCGCTCCGAAGAAACGGGTCGGGCGATGACTCCTCGAGCAGGGCGTAGAACTCATCCCCGCTCGCGGAGGACGAGCCGTCTTCCGGGGCGGGCCGCCTGGCGGGCGTGTGAGGCGTTGGGACGGGGACTCTCGAGAGCGAGGCCTCGTCGGGCGAGGTCAGGCCGTCCGGTGAGGGGGTCGGCGAGGGACTCGGCGGGTTCCCGATCATGGTCGGTCATAGCCTCGATCGATGGGGAGGGATACGTTCCTCGCGTGGACCGCGCCCGGCAATTGGTTTGCAACACATACCAGTCTAGCCCCGGGCCGCAACCGCGCGGGGGGGCGTCGCCGATTTCGATTGTCGCACCCAGACGGTGGTCCCCGCCCCGGCGGTCAGGTGCCGGCCGGCGTCGCCATTGACGATGGCAATTTCCACCCATCCCGAGCTGCCGACCAGGGCGATGAGCGAGCCGCTGGGCTGGTCGCCGTAGGTCCGGGAGAGGCCCTCGATCCGGTGGCCGGCGATCTCCACGACCCAACCATCCGGTGGGGATTCGGCCAGCAGCGAGGCGCTCAGGTTGGTGATCAGGTTGCCGAAGGTGTCGCGGAAGATCACCTCGGCCTGGAATCCCGAGCTGTCTCGGGTCGGTTCGAGGTTCCGGAGGCGGACGAGCTTCGTGACCGGCGGGCCGAGCTCCGAGGGGTCGCGGCCGAGCAACAAGTGGGCGGCGGCCGGGGCGAGGACGTCGCGTCCGTGGAAGGTGTTGGAGACCACGCCGCGGCGGATCGCCGGGTTGCTGATCTCCCAGATCCGCTCGGGCGCATGGGCCCGGGTCACGCCGGAGATCAGGCCGTTGTCCGGGAGCACGAACCACTGGTCGGCGATCCGGGCGGCGATCAGCTTGCGGTCGGTCCCCACGCCCGGGTCGATGACGACGAGGTGGACGGTCTCCGGCGGGAAGGCGTCGACGATCCCGGCGAGGACGAAGGCCCCCTCGACGATGTTCTGGGGCGAGATGGTGTGGCAGACGTCGACGACCTGGGTGCCGGGCGCCATGCCGAGCAGGACGCCCTTCATGGCGGCCACGTAGGGGCCGTCGTTCCCGAAGTCGGTGGTGAGCGTGACGATGCCTGGCATGATGGGAAGCTCCTCTCCCGGGGCCGCGTCGCGGGGTGGCCGGCGGCGCTCCGGCGACTCAGCGGGCGGCCGCTTCCATCGTGGCGGTGATCTTCGAGGTCATCCCGCCGCGGGGGTTGAACTGGCCGACGACCTTCATGCGCCTGGGGCGACACGAGGCCACCAGGTCGTCGAGGATCGTGTTGACCGAATGCTCATAGAAGATGCCACGGTCGCGGAAGGCGAACAGGTAGAGCTTCAGGCTCTTCAGCTCCAGGCAGGTTTCCGCCGGGACGTAGGTGATGAGGATGGTGCCGAAGTCGGGCTGGCCCGTCTTGGGGCAGACGGCGGTGAACTCCGGACAGGCGATCTCGATCTCGTACTCCCGATCGGGGAACTGGTTGGGGAACGTCTCCACGGCGGAAGGCATGCTGTCTCCTCGACTTCGATTCGGTCCGCGATGACCCCGACGGCCCCGGGGGCCGGCCCAGGAGCGGCGGCCGCCTCTATTCTATCTCCGAAGGCGAGCCGGCCAAAGATCGGCGCCTCCAGGCGGGGCGAGTTGCCTCGCGGGTGCGACTCGGCGGGTTCGACTGTCATCCGGCCGGCCCGATGTCGTATCATGGTGCCGATTATCGGCCTTGCCTCATCCGGGGTCGCCTCGCCGACGGCGATCGGCCCGGGCGGCCCCTCAGCCTCCGTCACCCCAGAACGAACGATCGCCTTCGTCGGAGCCCTCGCGATGTCTTCAGGTCCCCGCCCCCGCCTCCGCCTCGAGGATGTCGACGGCGTGACCGTCGTCAGCTTTACCGACAACAAGCTCGTCACCGACGACCAGATCCTGGAGGTGGGGGAGCAGCTCAATGCCCTTGCCGAGGACGGGGCGAAGCAGAAGATCCTCCTCAACTTCGGCAACGTCCAGTATTGCTCCTCCACGGTCCTCGGCAAGCTCGTCGGCTTCAAGCGGCGGATCGACAAGAGCAAGGGGAAGCTCAAGTTCTGCTGCATCCACCCCGATCTGATGATCCCGTTCAAGCTCACGGGCCTGGACAAGGTCTTCGAGATCTACGCCGAGGAGCAGGCCGCGCTCGACAAGTTCTGATGGCCGCGCCGGTCGTTCGGGCCGGGGGGCCTCGAGCGGGCGCGTTTTCCCGGCAAGCCCTTGATTCCCCGCCACGTTCTGGTAAGTCTGATGGGGATATGGGTTCTCGCGCCGAGGGGCTTCGCGGTACAATCCGATGTTGCGCCCGGTTCCTTCCATCTCGGGCCGAGATGCGATGATTCCGCGGATCGTCGCCGGCCCCGCTTGATGCGACACCCAGCCCCGACAGGAGTGTTCCGATGTCGCAAGGTCCTCGCCGTCTCCTCCGCCTGGAAAACGTCGAAGGGGTGACGGTCGTCAGTTTCGTTGACACCAAGATCGTGACGGAAGAGCAGATCGTGGAAGTCGGCGATCAGCTCTACAGCTTGGTCGAGGACGAAGGCCACAAGAATATCTTGCTGAACTTCGGCAACGTTCAGTATCTCTCCAGCGCCGCGCTCGGCAAGCTGATCAACCTCAAGAAGAAGGTCGCCGCCGTCAAGGGGAAGCTGAAGCTCTGCTGCATCCACCCCGACCTGCTCGAAGTCTTCCGGATCACTCGCCTCGACCAGGTCTTCGAGATCTACGCCGAGGAGCAGGCCGCGCTCGACAAGTTCTGAGCGATCGGGACGGAGCGATCGATTCCCCGGTCTCCGTTCGGCCGTCGAGCCTCGACGCGAATGCCGTTTCAACTTGGCGGTCTGCTCCCCCCGGGGCGGACCGTCCTTCATTTGGGGGCCGCATCGTCGGCCTGTCGATCGGGACCGATCGTGTCCCCGGGCCCCTTCCCATGAGCGACCCCTCCCTGACGCCGATGATGCAGCAGTATCGCGAGCTGAAGGCACGCGATCCGGACGCTCTGCTGCTCTTCCGCATGGGCGATTTCTACGAGATGTTCGGCGAGGATGCCGAACGCGCCAGCGCCCTGCTCGGCATCGCCCTGACGACTCGAGATCGGGACAAGGGCGAGGCCGCCGTGCCGATGGCCGGGTTCCCCCACCCGGCGCTCGAGTCGTACCTGGCCCGGATCGTCCAGGCGGGCCTGCGGGCCGCCGTCTGCGAGCAGGTCGAGGACGCGAAACTCGCCAAGGGGCTGGTCAAGCGCGACGTCGTCCGCGTCGTCACGCCCGGGACGCTCACCGACGACGCCCTCCTGGATCCGAAGGCCCCCAACTACCTGGCGGCGATCGTCGAGGGGGGCAACAAGCTGGGCCTGGCCTGGGTGGAACTCTCCACCGGCAAGTTCTCGCTCAGCGGCCTGCTCCGACACGAGCTGGCGGACGAGCTCGCCCGTCTCAACCCCGCGGAGACGCTCGTCTCCGAGCTGAACCTCGATGCCCCCTGGCTCAAGGCCCTTCGGGCCGCCGGCGGCGGGCTCGCCGTCACGATCCGGCCCTCCTGGGACTTCCAGCCCGAAGAGGCTCGGAAGGCCCTCCACGACCAGTTCCACACGGCCACGCTGGAAGGCTTCGGCATCGACGACCGGGCGCTCGAGGCCCAGGCCGCCGGTGCGCTCGTCGCCTACCTCCGCGAGACCCAGCGGTCCTCTCTCGGCCACATCGTCCGCCTGACGCCCTATCGACGGGCCGAGACCCTCGGCCTCGACGAGATGACCCGCCGCAGCCTCGAGCTGACGCGGACCCTCCGCGAGGGGAAGCGCGAGGGCTCGCTGCTCCACGTCATCGATCGGACCGTCACGCCGATGGGAGCCCGGTTGCTGGCGGACTACCTCACCTCGCCCTTGACCTCGATCGACCTGATCCGAGAGCGGTCGGCGGCCGTCGAGGAGCTCGTCGGCGACGCCTCCCTGCGGGGTGATCTCCGCGAGAAGCTGGGAGAGGCCTACGACCTGGAACGGCTGGCCGCCCGGGTCGCGACCGGGCGGGCCACCCCGCGCGACCTCGCCGCGCTGGCGCGGACGCTCGCCCTGCTGCCGAACATCAAGGCCCGTCTCACCGCCCGGCGCTCGCCGCGGCTGGCGCAGCTCGAGGCCGCCATCGAGCTCTGTCCCGAGGTTCGGTCGTCGATCGAGGCGGCCCTCGCGGCGGACCCGCCGCTCGCCGTCAAGGAAGGGGGGCTGATCCGGCCGGGCTACCATCCGGAGCTGGATCGCCTTCGCACCGTTTCGAAGGAGGGCAAGTCCTGGATCACCCGGTATCAGGCCGATCAGGTCCAGAGAACCGGGATCCCGGGGCTGAAGATCGGCTTCAACCAGGTCTTCGGCTACTACATCGAGGTCACCCACGCCCAGGCCCAGCGTGGGGCGATCCCCGAGGACTACATCCGCAAGCAGACGGTCAAGAACGCCGAGCGCTACTACACGGCCGAGCTGAAGGAATTCGAGAACGAGGTCCGCAACGCCGACGAGCGTGCCAACGCCCTCGAATACGAGCTCTTCCTGGCCCTCCGCGACAGGGTCTCCGCCGATGCCCCGCGGCTGATCCAGGCGGGCTCGGCCCTGGCGCAGGTGGACGTGCTGGCGGCCCTCGCCGAGCTGGCGGCCCGCCAGGGTTATTGCCGGCCCGAGCTCTCGGTGGATCCGGTCTTCGAGGTCGAGGCGGGCCGCCATCCGGTCCTCGACGCGGTGATGCGGGCCGGGGACTTCGTCCCGAACGACGTCTCGCTCCGCCCGGATGCCGGCATGATCCTGCTGATCACCGGCCCGAACATGGCCGGCAAGAGCACGTATATCCGCCAGGTGGCGCTGACGTCGATCCTCGCCCAGATTGGCAGCTTCGTCCCGGCCCGCAGGGCGCGGATCGGCGTGGTGGACCGTCTCTTCGCCCGCGTCGGCGCGACCGACGAGCTGAGCCGCGGTCAGAGCACGTTCATGGTCGAGATGACCGAGACGGCGAACATCCTGAACAACGCCACCCCGAAGAGCCTGGTCATCCTCGACGAGATCGGCCGTGGCACGTCCACGTTCGACGGGATCTCGCTGGCCTGGGCGATCACCGAGCACATCCACGACAACCTCGGCTGCCGGACGCTCTTCGCCACCCACTATCACGAGCTCGTGGAGCTGGAGAAGACCAAGGCCCACCTCCGAAACGCGAATGTCGCCGTCAGCGAGCACGACGGCGAGATCGTCTTCCTCCACCGGATCAACCCCGGCGGCGCCGACCAGAGCTACGGCATCCACGTCGCCCGTCTGGCCGGCGTGCCGTCCCCGGTGCTCGACCGGGCCCGCGAGATCCTCGCCTTCCTGGAGAAGCAGCACGGCCCGGACCCGGGCCTCCCCGAGGGGGCGATCCGCCGCAAGGTCAAGTCCGGCCGAGCCCTCTCCGGTAGCCTCTTCGCATCGCTGCCCGACCCGCTCCTGGAGGAGCTGCGACACGTCGACCTGGTCGGACTTCCACCCGACAGGGCACTGGAACTGATCCGCAGGCTCAAGGAACTGGCGGGATAAGGGACGAACGAACCACAGAGGCACAGAGGCACAGAGAAGATTGGAAGAGCACGAGAGATAGTGGACAGAGAGGGAATCGATAGAGAAGTGCTGAATGAAATTGATGCGGTGAATGGCCATGAGTTCTTCGTTTTACCCCTCCCTCGCCTTCTCTTTCTCCTCCTCTCCTCCACCTTCGACCTGTCTTCTCTGTGCCTCTGTGCCTCTGTGGTTCGTTCGCATTTCCGGGAGGACCCAGGGCGTGGCAGGGATGGAGGATGGCGAGTAGCGCGTGATCCAGTGGTACGGGCTGGAGGGCGCGGGGTGGTCGGTCCAGCCGCAGGAATGGGCAAGCAGGCCGATCAGGTCTCGAGGATCCAGGCCCTGGTCGCGGAGGGTGGCCAGCTTGATCGAGCCGTCGCGCTTGGCGAGGCGGCGGCCGTCCGGGCCGAGGACGAGCGGGACGTGGCCGAATTGCGGCTGCGCGTGGTGCAGGGCCTCGTAGAGGAGGATCTGGCGGGGCGTGCTCGGTATGAGGTCGTCGCCGCGGATGACCTGCGTCACGCCCATCTGGGAATCATCGACGACGACGGCGAGCTGGTACGACGCCCCCGCGCCCTGGCGGCCGACGACGAAATCGCCGCCGAGGCGGGGGGGATCGATGGAGATCCTGCCCAGGAAGAGATCATCCCAGGCGACCGGCTCTGTACGGCCCGATACGCGGAACCGCCAGGCGAACGGGCGGTCGCCGAGGGTCGCGGCATCGGCCGCGGATCGGTCCGCGCAGGTGCCCGGGTAGGCGGGGCCCTCGTCCTCGGCGTGGGGGGCGCTCGCCGCCCGGAGGATGTCGGCCCGGGTGCAGGTGCACGGGTAGACGAGCTCGGCGTCGCGTAGACGGCTCAGGGCATTGTCGTAGAGGTCCGTACGACGACTTTGATAGAACGGCCCGTCGTCCCAGTCCAGGCCGAGCCACTCGAGATCGGCGACAGCCGAGTCGATCGCCTCGGCCCTCGCGCGGGTGGCATCCAGGTCCTCGATCCGGAGGACGACCCTGCCCCCCGCTTGCCGGGCCGACAGCCAGGCGATCAGGAAGGTCCGGGCATGGCCGAGGTGCAGCCCGCCGGTGGGCGAGGGGGCCAGGCGGCCGACGGTCTGATCGATCATCCATACCTCCTTCGTCAATCTACCGCGAGCTTTTCCGTGGGACCACCGCGCCTCTCTCAAGACGACTGGTCTGGTTGACTTCCCGCTCATCGGGTCTAATCATGGACTCGCGGGGCGAGGATGATGCGCCCCGCTTGCCAACGGCTTGCGCCGGACTCGAACCAGGAGCTTTGTGCCGTGGACGCCGATTTGAAGAGGAACGCCAAGGCGGTGATCGACCGCATCCTCCATTTACGAGACTCTCTTTGACTTCGGCGAAAAGCAGGCGAAGCGGGACGAGCTCGATCAGGTCATGCAGGGCCCGTCCTTCTGGAACGACCAGGAGAAGGCCAAGGCGATCATCGCCGAGCTGAAGACGCTCAACGGGGTGCTCAAGCCCTTCGAGGAGCTTGTCGGCAAGGCCGATGACCTGTCCGCGACGATCGAGCTGGCCGAGGAGGCGGGCTCCGACGAATTCGACGATGAGCTCCGCGAGCTTGTGAAGAAGGCCGAGGCTGACTTCGAGGCGTTCGAGCTCCGGTCGATGCTCAGCGGGCCGAATGACCACTGCCATGCCTTCCTTACGGTGCACGCCGGGGCAGGGGGGACCGAGGCCTGCGACTGGGCCGAGATGCTCCTCCGGATGTACATGATGTGGGCCGAATCTCGCGGATTCGCGGTGCAGATCACCGACCGCGAGGAAGGGGGCGCCGCGGGCGTCGCCGAGGCCACGATCCACATCAAGGGGGATTACGCCTACGGCAATCTCCGAGGCGAGACCGGCATCCACCGCCTGGTCCGGATCAGCCCGTTCGACGCCGCCGCGCGGCGGCAGACGTCGTTCGCCTCAGTCGACGTCATCCCGGAGATCGACGACACCATCGACATCGTCATCAAGGACGACGACCTCAAGCGCGACGTGTTCCGCTCGGGCGGGCCGGGCGGCCAGCACCAGAACAAGACGGAGTCCGGCGTCCGTTACACGCACCTCCCCACCGGCATCGCCGCGGAGTCGCGGAGCGAACGCTCGCAGCACAAGAACGACGCCAACGCCATGGCCCTCCTGAAGGCCAAGCTCATCCGCATGGAGGAAGAGAAGCGCGAGGCCGAGTATGCCAAGAAGTACGACGAGAAAGGCGAGGTCAGCTTCGGCAACCAGATCCGCTCGTACGTCCTCCAACCCTACCAACTCGTCAAGGACCTGCGGACCAACCACGAGGTCGGCAACCCCCGCGCCGTCCTTGATGGCGGAATCGACGGGTTCATCGAGAGCTACCTCCGGATGAAGCTCGCCAAGGGCCACGACCTGACCAAGGCGTGAGCCGCGAGGTAGACGCGTCCCATGCCCGAGCCCGAAGTCGAATTGACCTGCGAGCAAGCCGACGATCGCGTCGTCATCGCGGCCGCCGGCGCTCGCTTCATCTTCCGCCGCGAGGCGGACCGCTGGACCCACGGACTGTGCTTCAGCGACGACGGGCCGGGCGCTGAGCCCGCTGCCCTCCTCCTCGCGACGGTCGAGACCCCGTCCGAGCACGACGACCCTTCGCGCGTGATCAGCCCGGTCTACCAGGAGCTACAACGCCACGACCTCGGAGGCGAGGGCGGGGGCGTTTGCATCCTCCTCACCGGGCTCCTTCACCTTCACCACTTCTCCGCGTCAATCGTCTGCCGCGTCGATCGCGAAACCAATCGCTTCGAGGTCGATTTCGATGTGGCTGATCGTTGCCGCTCGCCCGTCACCGCCCTGGCGGCGACTTACCTGGTACGGCTCGGGTCCAGCGAACTCGCCGATGCGGGGCCGGGGTGCGTCGCCTGGGATCTGCCGGACCCGTCATCGCGCCTCGAGCTGACGGCCCGGCTTCCGGACGTACTGGCACTCGCCGAGGCCGGACGGCGGGCCAGCCGCGTCCAGGTGGTCGCGGCGGTCGACCCCGGCGGATTCACGCATCGGCTGCGTTATCGATGGCTCTGGCGCGATTCATAGGCCGCGGCCACCGCGGCCGTCGCCGGCCGGACGCGATAGACGGCGTGCCGGCCCTCGACGTGGATCCGTTCGAGGGGGCCGTCCGGGGACGCAAGCCGGTCGTCCGCCGGTGCCAGCACGTGGTCGGCTCCTTGCCGCCTCGCCAGCGCGGCGAGCTCCCCGGCGGTCATGGCATCGTATCGTGATTCCAGACGGTGACGTCCCTCGATGTACTCCCGGGCGAACTCCGACGGCGAGATGTGGCGGCCGACATGGTCCTGGTATCGCGCGAACCAGTCGGCCAGGCCCGCCGCGTGATAGGGGCTGCTCGAGCGATTGAACGCCAGGCTCCGCCGCGACCAGAGCCGGAATGTCTTCGGCCCCGGCGGCCCGATGAACCGGGCATCCTCCGGCGTATTCGCTCGGCACCAGGCCCCGAGCTTCTCGAACTCCTCCACCGGCACCGCCGCGAACCGGCATCGCGCCACCAGCCCGCGCACGGCCGCCGTCCGGCCGATCGAGCTCTCCGCCGGCACCAGGTTCGCAATCAGTGCCATCGCGGGTACGAGCCACGCCGCCGCCATCGCGAGCTTGAGTCGAGCCTCTCCTGGAGTGAGCGCCCAGCGAGGCGCCGAGGCATCGCGCGCTCGCCTAAGGATCTCCAGCGAGCCGCAGCCAGAGGCTGCGAGCAGGATCGGCCAGTGCCCCGATTCCGTGTCATGTCGCGAGAGATACCAGAGGCCCAGGGTCAGCGTTGCCGCGAAGGCCGGGCCGACGAGCCGACCCTCCACCCGCTCGGCCAGGGTCGTCGCGACTTCCGCCAGCGTCACGGCCACGAACATCCAGTCGCCGGCCGTTGCGATGAACATCAGGATGACCCGAAGCCGATCGAGCCGACCCCCGCGCGACCAGAGAGTCGCCATCCGCCCGGCGATCAGGACCAGGCAGAGCCCACGCGCCACGGTCGCCATTCGGAACGGCTGGAAGATGGTCATCCGGAGGTCATGCAAGACCTCGATCAGGAACCAGGACGCGGCCAGCCAGATCAGCGCCATCCCCAGCATGATCGTCAGTCGCCGACCCGCGGCCGTCCGCCATGCGGCCGGCAGCGAGAGCGCGGCCAGCAGGGGGTAACAGGCTGCCGCCAGCCACTGGGGCATGCGCCAGAGGTGCGGCAGCATATGCTGCGGACTCTGGATCTCGACGGCGAGAATCCAGAAGTCCTCGGCAGAGAGCCCTTCGCCGAGAGCTCCTCCGGGCCCGACATTGAGCGCCAGGCCCGGCAGAACGGCGATGGCCGCCGCGAGGAGACCCCTCCCGGCCGGCCGCCATCGCACGTCCGTGCGACCCCCAAAGGCGGCCCAGGCAAGCCAGGTCCCGGAAACCAGCAGGGCGAGCTGGAGGCCCAGCGACGGATGGATGATCGCCGCCAGCATGAGCAGCGGTCCCGCCCGCCACCACCCTGATGCCGGCCGGGCCACGACGCTCGCGATGGCCAGCCAGCCGGCGGCGAGGGCCATCAGCCGATCCAGGACCATGGCCTCGAACAGGTGATTCGTCCCGAGGCTGCCCGCCTTTGCGGTCAGAGCGAGTCCGATTGCGATCAGGCCGACGGCGCCGGCCTTCCCCCCCGGCCAGGCCGCCCGCGCGATCCCGTCGAGACCCCGGCAGGTCGCCAGGAAGAGCACGAGGAAGATCGCGAACAGGCCCGCGGATAGGCCGAGGAGTCCACAGATGATCCCGAGGACCGCCTGCGATCCCCGGTGGGGATTGAACGCTTCGAAGGCCCTCACGAACGGGTCCGCCGCGTAGAGCGAGGCGTTCCCCTGATGCAGGAGCAGCGGTAGACGGTACGCCTGGTCGCCGTCGAGGCTGTGATACCCGCGCAAGGTCAGATACAGTCCCAGGATGAGGACGTAAGCGGGCCAGGCCGGCCGGGCCGGAAAACGGTCGCCTCCCGGGTCTGAGAAGAGGGCTGAATCATCCGGGCTCGCCATGGGCGAGAGTGTGCCCCGACCTGCCGGGACGGTCAACGCCATTTCAGGTTCTTGAACCGGTCGAGGGGCGGACCTCTCAACGAGGCCCGGATCGGTTCTCGAGCTCCTGCTTGTATCGTTCGATGTCCCTGACGACCTCGGGATCCAGCCCCAGCGCCCCGGGAGCCTGCTCCGAAGGCATCTGCTCGGCGGAGGGGAGCTCCATCCGCGGTCTCACGGTCCCTTCCATTCCACCCATCGCCTTCTCCGCGACCTGCCGGGCCGCCTCGGCCTCCGCGCCGCTCTTCAGGCCGTTGCGTTGGATGTGCTGGACGAAGTGTCGGACCGGCTGCGATGCCCAGATCTTCGGGACGGGCTGGTACTGGGCGGTCCACTTCAGCGCGTAGGAGCCCTCGGTCTGGCGAGCGGCCCAGGGGAGGTTCTCGGTCACGGCCGGTCCGTACTTCGCCACGGCCGCGGCGAGGAACGCGACCATGACGGTCCCCTTGCCGGCGCCCAGGAGGAAACCCGCGAACTGGTCGTCGCGACGGGCCTGGGGCAGACCTCCCGGCTCCGGCGGCCTTCTCATGAGTGAGATCGCCAGTGTCGTCAGGCCGACAATAAGGACATAGGAGAGGACCGCCGCGACCCACCAGAGCAGCCGGTCCAGCACCGGCGGGGCGACCGTCGGCAGCCGCTCCGCAACGTAGGGCCGGACGAAGTCACGTACCGGGTCCGCCAGGTAGAAGCACGACACGAACCCTACTAGCCGGACGACCTGGGCCACGAAGCCCCTCAGCCACCCGCGGATCCCCGCCAGCAGCACCATCACACCCAAGGCCAGGTCCAACCCCATGTCAGTACCTCGTGATTCTCTCGGATCGGCGCCCGTTTGTGATTCGCTCGCCAGGTGAGATTCTTAACGGTCCGCGACACGGGCCACTCGGTGAAGCCGGGGCATCAGGAGCAACCGCATCGCGTATCGATATCCATCGGCACCAAACCCCGTCGAGCTTGAACCGCAAGCTGCCCTCCCTTTCCAGACTACCTCGGTAATCGGCCTTCATACCTCCTGGCACGGGGGAACGAGGCTTCGGAAGCGGATCCGTTCAAGATCTTTGTAGAAAAATGCGAAGTAATCTCGTGACAGATCACCTTTCCGGGCGTATGGATTAGGATAGTCACACGGATCGATCGTGATCGACCGGGAGCCGGGCGGATCTTCCCGGCCTAGTCGTGCGAAGTGAAAGTCGACGAGTGATTCACGCGCGATCGTGACGCGATCGCCGTCCGCGCGGGGGAACCTCGTCCGAGCTAGCCGATTTCGAGGAGCCCATGCCGAATCGTAGCCTCAGCCTCAATCCCCTCGTTCTCACCACGGGAGTCATCCGGGGCCTCGAGCGTCCAGGGTTCGGGGCGTTCCAGGCGGATCATACCGAGATGTTCGGGCGAGAGGTTCAGGGCCTCGACCGCGAATCTCCGGGGTGCCGGGACGAGGACCTTGCCTGCATGAGCCTCAGCAGATTCGAGAATCCGCAGGATAGGGATGATCGCGATCTCGAGGCGATGTCGCTGAGTCGGGCTCGACATGGCCGCGGCGACTGAGCGTCTCCTCATCCCGCGGCGTCGAGGTAGCCGCAGGCCCGGAGGTGCCGGACGCTGCGCGCGATGCGGTCCTGCCGGCCCTCGAGGCCGGGTTCGGGCTCGCCGCCGATGCCCTCGATCTCGATCGTGAAGGGGCCGGCGAAGCCGACGCCGTCGAGGATCTCGCGAACACGGCCAAAATCAACCGCCCCCCCTTCGCCGACTGCCGGGAAATACCAGTCTTCGAAGCGTCCGCGGTTGTCCTTCAGGTGGACGTTGCGGACGAGGTGCTTGACCTTCTCGAGCTCGTCGCAGGGATCGACCCCCGCGTTGTAGTAAGCGATGTTTCCGGTATCGAAGTTGAGACGGACGGAAGGATGATCGACCTCGTCCATGAGGGCGAGCATCGCCGCCGCGTTCTGGGTCGGCCCCTTGTGGGTCTCCAGGGCGAGGATCACTCCCACGGCCCCCGCGGTGTCGCCCAGGCGTCGGAGGTGGTCCACGATCAGAGTGCGCTCGGCGGGATTCGCGGGCTGTCCGGCTCCTGAGACGCAGACCGGCACCGCGAACCACCGGGCGGCAAAGCGGATCCGACTCTCGGTCAGGGCCAGCCCCTCGGCCGTCCGGATGTCCGCGCCGCCGACGTTACAGCCGCTGATCCTCACGCGGTGACGATCGAGCAGGTCCAGGAACGATCGCACGGTCGCCTCATCGGCCTTCTCGGTGATCACCGCGGACTCGGGGATGATGAGGCCGCCGAAGTTGTGGCCGCGAAGGGCCAGCTCCAGGTGATCAATCCCGGCCTCATGGATCCGCTCTACGGCCGTGCGGACGCCATCGGGCCCGTAGCAATTGGTGAAGCAGCTCAGGATTCGGCTCATCGTTCAATCCCCGGCGCGGACTCGACGGCCACGGGGAACTCGCTCGCGGGATCGACCACGCGAAAGGTCCGCCGCCCTTCCAGGACCTCCACGAGCATCCCGCCGCAGAGATCTCCCCGCCAGCCGGTCATCAGCGAGGGCCGGTCGTCGTCGGGACTGCCGTCGAGATACCAGCGGATCAGGTGCTTCAGGTCACCGACCGTGGCGACGAGCGGCGTGGCGACTTCCGCGCGGACACACCACTGGCCGAGGGCCGCCGAGAGGAGGCTGGTCACGGTCGAGGCCCCGGGGCCGTCCTCGAACCGCGGGCTGAGGTCCGGGAGCATGTCCTCGGGCGTGAGGCGGGCTTGCTCGATCACGGCCAGGATGGACTGGGCCCGGTTCAGCAGTGCGGGGCGGTTGAAGTCGCGGAGCGCCTCCAGGTCGCGTCGGCTGGCCGGCTGCCGCTTGGCGATGGCGACCAGGAGGTCGTCTCGGAGGACGTGGCGGAGGGGCCGGTTGGCGTGACGGGCCTCGTCCTCGCGCCATGCGGAGAGCCTCCGGGCCGCCTCGAGCGCCCGTCGGTTCAGCGAGTTCAGGCCCGGCAACCGACGCCAGCGGTCTTCGTCCGACCGCTTTGCGACCTTGTGCAGGAAGTCGGTGAACTCCTCCTCGGCCCAGGACGTCCGCCCTTTCGCGGCGAGCTCCTCCTTGAGGGCGTCGGCGATCTCCAGGAGATATCGGACGTCGTCGAGGGCATAGCGGAGCTGAGCCGGGGTGAGCGGCCTGCGCCGCCAGTCGGTCCGGGTTTCGCTCCCCGGAAGGGAGACGCGGAGCGACTGCGAGACGAGGTTCACCAGCGAGAGCGGATAGCTGTAGCCGACCAGGCCGGCGGCGATCTGGACGTCGAACACGCGGACCGGGAGCGAGCCGGTGCGGAGGTGGCAGATCCGCATGTCTTCGCCCGCGGCGTGCATCACGACCTCAACCGCCGGGTCCAGGACAACCTCCCAGAAACCGGAGAGGTCCCCCACGGCTTGCGGGTCGACCACCGCCAGCCGCTCGCGGGTGGCGACCTGGATCAGGCAGAGGACCGGCTCGAAGGTGTCCTCGGAGACGAACTCGGTGTCGAACCCGAACCGGCCGGAGTCGCGGATGTGCCCGACAAGCTCGCGGAGTTGTGCGGGGGTCGAGATCAGGGCTTCTTCCATGGAGTCGTCCACCATGCTCACGCCGTGACCGTCGCGGCCAGCCCGGGGAGCTCCGCGAGGAAACCGAGTATGGCCGCGTTGGTGGCCGTGGGGTTCTCGAAGGGGCTGAGATGCCCCGCGCCCGGGATGACAACGAGGCGGGCTTGCGGAATCCGGCCGGCAATCTCGCGGGCCTCGTCCACCGGGGAGACCGCGTCGTCCTCGCCCACCAGGACGAGCGTCGGGACGGTGATCTTGCTGAGATCGTCGCGGCGATCCGGCCGGACAGCCATGCCGCGGAGGGCCCCCGCGATCCCCTGAGAGCTCGTCCGCTCCATGACCGCGAGCATCGCGCCGACCTTGTGGGGGAGCTTCTCGCGGGTGGACTTGGAGAAGAGCCGGGGGATCATCGTCTCGATCATCGAGTGCCCGTCCCCTTCGTGAAGGACGGTCCGCGCCGTTTCCTCGCGACCCCTGGCCGTCTCGGGCGTATCGGCCGCGGCCCGGGTATCCATGAGCATCAGCCCGCAGACCCGCTCCGGATACCTCAGCACCAGCGAGAGCGCGACATATCCCCCCATGGAGAGCCCACCGAGGACCACCGGCTGGGTGATCCCCATCGCGTCGAGCAGCTCGATCACGTCGTCGGCCATCTCGTCCATCGCGTAGACGCCGTCGGGCGCGTCGGACTCGCCGTGCCCGCGGAGGTCCGGGGCGATGATCCGGCAGACGGATCCCAGCGCCTCGATCTGCCCATCCCACATCGCGCGGCTGAGCGGAAACCCGTGGAGGAGGACCAGGATCGGACTACTCCGGGAATCGGAACATGCCAGCCGCATCGGTCGCCCCCTTTCCTCGGCCTGGTTGGATTCGCGGACAGTGTACACAATCGCAGGAGCGAATGCGAGATGGCAGGCGGACCGATCCACATCGAAGAATCCGGGATTGGTCGCGGGGTTTTCGGTATAGAGGTAGTGAGACGCACGGAGTTGACGTTTCGACGCGAGGGCAGGAGGGCCGGGCACGACGATGCGTGGTTCCAGGATGGGCACCGGCCGCGAGCTAGCCAGGATCATGCGGGGAGGGGCTTTCACCGGGCATTCCGACCGCTCCCTCCTGGCGCGATTCGCCGAGGGCGACGCGGCAGCCTTCGAGGCGCTTTTGCTGCGGCACGGGCCCCACGTCCTGAACATCTGCCGCAAGTTGCTCGCGGATCGCCACGAGGTCGAGGACGCCTTTCAGGCCACGTTCCTGGTCCTCGTCCGCTCCGCTCGATCGATTCGGACCGCGGGCGATGGCTCGCTATCGCCCTGGCTCTGCACCGTGGCCTATCGAGTCGCCCAGCGGGCCCGCACGCGGCGAATTCGGCGAGTCGCCCGCGAGAGGCCCTTCGACTCGATTCCGGAAGCGGTCGATGCCCGGCCTGACCGCGACTCGCACCCTTCGCTCCGCGAGGCCGCGGCGGCGATCCACGAGGAGCTCGCCCTCCTGCCCGATCGCCTCAGGACCGCGATCGTCTGCTGCTACCTCGACGGCCTGACGCATGAGGCCGCGGCGGCCCGCCTGGGCTGGCCCGTCGGCACCGTCCGCAGCCGGCTCGCCCGCGCCCGGGCCAGGCTCCGCGATCGCCTTTCCCGTCGCGGCCTCGCTCCCGGCGACGCCGACCTGGCCTTGCTCCTGGCCCGGCCTATCGAGCTCACCGTGCCGGATTCGCTCGCACGAGCGACCGTCTCTCTCGTCACGAATCCCCTCACCTGTACGGCCGGGGCGAGCGTCGCCCCGGCCTCGGTCCTCGAACTCGTGAAAGGAGTCCTGATGCCGATGGTTCTCAGGAAAACCACGCTTGCGGCTCTGATGACTCTGCCGCTCATTGCCCTCGTGTTCGCCGGTGTGGCTTTGGCGTTTCCTCAGGATGGCGCGGCTCCGGCGTCCCGCTCTCCACTGCCGCGATCCGTGTCGAGACCGGTCGATCAGCCGGACGCGACCACCTATCCAGTAGCCTATTACGTGGGCGATCTCCTGTTGAGGCCGGCGGATCTGCCGAAGGATGGACAACAGCCAAGAGTTGATATGGTGCCGCTCATCCGCATCATCCGCTCCACGATCGCACCTGGCACCTGGAAGCTCCAGGACGGGAGCGACTCCGAGGCCCGAGTGGAGGAAGTCGTGGAATCGGGCCTCGCCGAAAAGCAGGGCAAGGATCCTTCTCCGGGACACAAGGTCGGGCGGATCATCCCCTTCTACCTGAGCATCTCCTTGATCATCTCGCAAACGGCCGAGGTCCATGAGCAGATCGCGACCCTGCTCTCGTGCCTGAGGAAATACAGGCAACACCTCGACGCCTCACCCGGGCCTTCGCCAGACTCCATTCCACTTTCGGGACTCAAGAAGATGCATGTCGAGGAGCTCAAACGACTGATCGAGGACGTCCGCCGGAAGCTTGACTTACTGGAGCCGCCTGGGAGAGACGCGACGAAAAGCCGTCCTTGAACTGCTTCCAAAACGCCCGACTTGCGATTCGGTTCGGAACGCTCGCTCGGCGCGGTCAGCGCTCCGCGCCTGGCTCGGCAGGAGCCTCGCCCTGGCGCGATGAAACGTTGGCCTTGACGACCTGGACACCTTGTCCCGGAATC
>NZ_JAALJH010000140.1 GCF_011064615.1 Aquisphaera insulae
TCATAGGCGATGTGGGCCTTGGTCGCGGTCGACATGCGGGGTTTCCCCTTTCTGCTTGGACCATCGAACAGGGTCGGACACGTCTTGAAATGGCACAGCAACTTATATGCCATTAGTCATGCGCGTGCGTCACGTCGGTGTTGCGTGCAGCCTTCGGGGCGTGCGGGCGAGCGTCCGGCCTCGCGGGCTCGCTCCCGGGACCGCGGGACGGTCGCCTCGGGGGCCGCGGGGCGACGCGGGGAGGGGATGGCGTGGAGGATCTCCCCCATCCATCGCGGCGGTGGCGGCCGGCGTCGGGCGAGCGTCCGGCCGGGGGGACTTGCCCGGCCCGGACAATGACCATGCGAAGAGCCGGGATCGGGCGGCCGTCGGCCGGTGGGGGACGAGGCCGCGACCCGGCATGGGTTCGTTCCACAGGGCACGCCGGAGTACGGACATGGGATTCGACATCGACGGGAAGGTCGCGCTCGTTACGGGGAGCAATCGGGGCATCGGGAAGTCGATCGTGGAGGGCCTGCTGGGGCGTGGGGCGTCGAAGGTCTACGCCGGGGCGAGGAAGACGGCGAACCTTGCCGGCCTGGTGGAGCGGTTCGGCGATCGGGTCGTCCCGGTCGAGATCGACCTCGAGCGGCCGGCGAGCGTGGAGGCCGCCGCCTCGAACCGCGACGTCGAGCTCGTCGTCAACAATGCCGGCATCCTCAAGGCGGCGAATCTCCTCCTCCCGGAGGCGGAGGACGCCTTGAAGGCGGAATTCGAGGTGAATGTCCTCGGGCCGATGCGGATGGCCCGGGCCTTCTCGCCCGTCCTCGCCGCCAACGGCGGCGGGGCCTTCGTCCAGCTCAACTCCGTGGTCTCGATCAAGAGCTTCCCGGACTTCGCCACCTACTGCGCGTCGAAGGCCGCGTCCTACTCGATCACGCAGTCGCTGCGCTCGGTCCTCGGCAAGCAGGGGACGCAGGTCGTGAGCGTCCACCCCGGCCCCATCGCCACCGACATGGCCACCAGCGCCGGCCTGCAGGACGTCGCGGAGCCCCCCTCGGTCGTGGTCGAGGCCATCGTCTCGGCCCTGGCCTCCGGCGAGTTCCACGCCTTCCCCGACTCGATGGCCCGTGACCTCTGGAAAGCCTACGAAGGGTTCGCCCGATCGGTCGTCGAGGCCGACCTGGCGGGCGGCTGAGCGGGGACTCCGAGCTGAGAGGACAGCGCGATGGACGTACCGGGCGGGAACGCCGGCTTCGGCTGGACGCTTGTCGTGATCGGGCTGGTGCTGGCCGGGGCCGGCCTGATCTGGGTGCTGGCGCCCGGCCTGCCGAGGCTCGGGCGGCTCCCCGGGGACATCGCGATCGAGCGCGAGAACGGCGGCTTCTACTTCCCGATCACGAGCTGCATCGTCGTCAGCGTCGTGCTCAGCCTGATTGCGTGGCTCGTCCGGGCCGTGTCCCGCTAACGCGGTGGACGCGGCCTGGCGGGGAGACATCGGGCGGCGCCGGCACGCGCCGGCGAGGGCCGATCGGGGGCTCCTGAACTTGGAGTTCCGTCGGCCGATCATCCCCCACACGACGAGCACGCCAGGCGCGAGGGGGATGCTCCCGCCCGGGAAGCCGAGCCCGACCATCGTCCGCGACGATAACGAGCCCGCTTTCTTCCTCCCGGCGCCGACCCGCAACGATCGGCAGCGGGCCATGGATCGCTTCAGATAGTCCGCGGCGAGCCCGGGAGGCAGGCGGCGCACGGGTAAGGCCACGCCGGGGCGATCGAGAGGAGTTGGGAAGACGCCGCGAGGAGCATGAGCAGGAGTATCCCGGGATCGTCATCGAGGTCGAGGTCGTGGTCGAATAGAGGGCTCTCCATGATGGTGTTGCCGCTCCGGGACGTGAGGGGGCCTCGATCGCTGTATCAGAATGCTGCCGGAGTCGCATGGCCGCCCGGACACGCTTCGACGTCCTTCCCCGCCTCATCCGCGGGCGGCCCGGCGGCCCGGCGGCCTGGGATCCGTGGATTTTGTTCGTTGACCTCCGGGGCGTCCGCCGTAGACTGGACCGGCACGGGGACCGAACCGGGCGGCTTCCCACGCCCGATCCACACGAGGAGAGGAGTATCGCGATGTCGGACGGCGCGCAGAACCTATCTCGCCGGGACGTGATGCGGATCGGGGCGACGGGCGTGGCCGCGGCGGGCCTGGCCGGCGCCGGCCTGCCGGTGCTGGCGGACGACCAGGCCGCACCGGGCAAGCTGCCGAAGCGGCGATACGGCCGCACCGGGCTGGAGATCGGCTGGATGGTGGGCGCGTCCGACTGGCCCAAGGAGCTGATCCCCCGGGCCGTCCACGCCGGGGTCAACTACTGGCACAAGGCCCAGAAGTGGACCGCCGAGACGATGCCGCCGGCCCTCAAGGCCCAGCCGCGGGAGTCGTACTACCTCGAGTGCGTCGTCGACCGCGTCAACGGCGACCATTCGCGCGGCAAGATCGACGAGGAGCGGCACTACGAGTTCGTCAAGAACTGCCTCAAGGAGTCGGGCGTCGGCTATTACGACGTCTTCAAGTTCCACTTCGGCTATCACTCGATCGCGGAGGCCAAGCAGAACCCGGGCATGGTCCGGGCGTTCGAGCGGCTCAAGAAGGAGGGGCTGGTCAAGCACCTGGCGATCTCGCAGCACCATTACAACAACATCGGCGGCGACATGGCCTGGGAGATCATGCACTACCTGGCCGACCACGAGCCCTACGAGGCGACCCAGTTCTTCTACACCTACAACGACCGCAAGGAAGTCGGGGAGTGGATCGACGCGGCCAAGAAGAAGGACATCGGCACCATCGCCATGAAGACGATGGGGGGCGTGGGCCGCGCCGCGCAGGACCAGAAGTTCACCAAGCTCCTGGCCGATCCGAAGTACGCGGGGAGCACCCCGGCCGCGGCGATGGTCAAGTGGCTGAAGTCGAACGAGAGCCTCACCGCCGCGGTGATCGCGACCCGGAACTTCGACCAGTTCCGCGAGAACGCCGGCGCGGCCGCCAGCCTGGCCATGAACCCGCAGGACCGCGCGGCCCTCGGCCTGCTGGCCGGCTACAACAAGGGCCTGACGTGCCTCCTCTGCGCCGAGTGCGTCACGAGCTGCCCGGAGCACATCGGGGTCGCGGACATCTTCCGCTACGAGCGGTACGCCCGGGACTACTTCGACCTCGACCGCGCCCAGAAGGAATACGCCGCCCTGACGAAGAACGGCGCCTCCTGCGTGGGCTGCGGCGACTGCCTGCCGGCGTGCGTCCAGCAGATCGACATCGCCGCCAAGTTGGGGGATGTGCACAAGTTGCTGGGATGAGCGACGGGTTGACGACGGGACGGGCAGGAATGCCTGTCCCCCGAAATCTCCGACTCGCCTGGCCATGAACCCGGGGGGACAGGCAGGAATGCCTGTCCCTCAAACCAGACTCCTGGTGTTGCCAGGACACTACTTCGCCATCGGTTGCTCGATCTCGTACCTGACCTTGAGATAGAGCGTGAACTGGACGACCGGCTCGAGGATGACGGGCTCGATGACGGCGTCGAAGCCGTCGCCGTCGAGGCCGTTGAAGAAGAAGGTGCGGCCCCTGCGGGCGGACTGGACGGCGATGCGCTGGCGGTCGGGGGCGACGCCCATGGTCTCGCCCTCGGCCGCGACGTAGGAGTCGTACATCTCGCTGGGATAATAGGCCGCCGACCGCTCGGCGAGGACCTGGGCCGGGGGGATCAGCTTGAGGTCCAGCAGCTTCTCATAGCGGGCCTTCTTCCGCTTGATCACGGCGGCGGCCTCGTCCATCAGGCGGTCGCGGACCTTGCCCAGGTCCTTGACGACGTAATCCACCTTCACCAGGTCGTGGATCTCCACGCCGGCCGCCGCGTCGGTCAGCTTGTCGATCAGGGCCCGGTCGCGGAACCGGACCGAGACGTTCTTCTTGAGCTCGAAGCCGGCGAGCTTCTCGCGGGCGACGTCCCTGTCGATGTCGAAGCTGTAGAGCTTCGACTGGGCGACGTAGTCCACATGGATGTCGTCCGCGCCGACCCCGAGCGCCTTGACCGCCGCGGTGAACGCCTCGACGGCCGCCGCGACCTTGCGGCCGGACTCGGCCACGGTCTGCCCCTCGCGGCTGACGGCGAAGACCGCGACGTACTCGTCGGCCTTGACGTTCAGGAGCACGTTGGCGTCGACGAACATGCTCGTCCCCGACGGCGGCAGCTCCTCCTTGGCCAGCACGCGCTTGCCCCGCTCGTTCTGCTCGGCCCTCTGCTTCACGCCCCCCTGCGCGAACCCGATGTTGCCCCCCACCTGCGCCCGGGAAGGCCCGGGGACGGCCACCAGGACGGTCGTGACGATGATCCCGGTCCACTTCATCGCAAATCCCTCCGGGAGCGGAACGTACGGGCCCAGCCTGCCCGGGACTCCGGCGGGCCGCGTCGCACGACGGGTGCATGTCCCGACATGCCCGTCGCCGCGCGACGTCGGCTCGGCCCCGGCACGAGGCGGGGCCCACGAGCATTCCATGAGACCCGGCCCGAGAGGCGCTGACAACGGGGCGACGGCCGAAGGGGCCCGTGAACGCCGCAGCGCCGTCAACGCGCGGCTCCATGTCCGCCGGCGAGCCATCTCCTGACCCGGCGGACCCGCCTTCGAACGCCTCGATGCGGTCGCAAGCCCGGACCCAGGAAGTCCCCACAGTGCCCTTGACGGATTGAGATCCGGGAATGTACGTTTTCTTGCGATTGAGACTTAATCTCACTATGGGTCGGTGTGAACAGATGGTTCCTGTTCGCACGAGCGATCCCGATGGGGCAACACCATGCGTCAGCGAACCCGATCCGGATTTACCCTCATCGAGCTGCTGGTCGTGATCGCGATCATCGCCGTGCTGATCGCCCTGCTGCTGCCGGCGGTGCAGTCGGCGCGCGAGGCGGCTCGGCGTATCCAGTGCACGAACAACATGAAGCAGCTCGGCTTGGCTCTCCATAATTACGAGTCGACGAACGGAGTCCTGCCGCCCCCCTTCGTCCTGGGGATCATCTCGGGGACGACCCTGAACGGCAATGGCTGGAGCGCCCACGCCCGCATCCTGCCGTATTCCGAGCAGGGCGCGGCGTACAATGCGATGAACCTCTCCCTCCGCTATAGCGTGGCGGACAACCTCACAGTCAGTCGGTTGACCATCGCCATGTTCCTGTGCCCGAGCGAGGTCAAGCCGGACCCCCGGACGGACGCGACGACGGGGGAAGTCGTCCACGGGGTGAACAACTACGGCTGGAATCGCGGCGACTGGCTGGTCTGGGGAGGCCTGAATACCTCGAACCGGGCCCCGTTCGACATCAACCTCGCCCGCCGATTCTCGGCGATCACCGACGGCCTCAGCAACACGCTCCTCGCCTCGGAGGTGAGGACGTATCAGTCGAACCTGAACAACTGCGGTGCGCTGGCCAACGTCGATCCGAGGAACCTCCCCGCGACGTCGGTCGACCCCGTCACGCTCGTCCCCCAGTATGCCTCCGGCTGTTCGCTCGGCCTGACCGGCCACACCGAGTGGGTGGACGGGGCAGTCCACGAGACGGGCTTCACGACCGCCTGGACGCCGAACAAGACGATCGCCCGCCCCTCGGACTTCTCCAAACCGCTGGACCTGGTCAACTGGCGAGAGAACGCGACCCTGACCAACGGCGGGCCCAGCCTCGGCGCCATCACCTCGCGGAGCTATCATCCCGGCGGGGTGAACACCCTGTTCGGCGACGGTTCGGTGCGGTTCATCAAGGACACCATCAACGGCGCCACCTGGCGTTCCCTCGGCAGCATGAACGGCGGCGAGGTCATCTCGGCGGACGGCTTCTGACCCGCCCCGGCGTCGCCACGAGCCCGGGCCCGAATCACACGGGCCCGGGGCGTGATGGGCCGGGCGAGGTCGCCCACGATGCGTCATCACACCCAGGGATAACCGATGCCGGGACGACCCTGAATCCTGCTTTGTCGTCCTGGAAGGAGACCTGGCGCCGAAGTGCCTGTTACGAAGGGACCTCTCTGAAGCGTCCTCAGGCCAGGTCAGGGAGCAAACGGCCGAGCGGGAAAGGCGGCGTCGAATGCCATCGCGCGGACGTCAGCCCAGAGATGTCTATAGGCCGCCCGTTCGGCCGGAGACAGGTCGGCCATCCGCGTCTCGTCGCGGATGGCCGCCAGGTCGGGATGGGATTGCCACTGGTTGAGGGCCCGTCGCACCGTTTCCCGAACCTCGGGGCGAGCGCTGAGCAGATCTCCCCCGCAGGCGTCGAGGCCGATCCTCAGCCAGCCGAACGCGAGGCCGCGAGCGCGAGCCCTGGCACCGGGGCCATCGCGTCGCCCGTCTACCGGCCCCTCCGCGGCCGTCAGCACGGAGCGGGCGGCTTCGAAGCATTTCCTCAGCGTCAATCTTCCTTCGTTGTCGTCCTGTGACGGGGCGACCGGTGTCTCATTCGCCCGGGCAGGTCCGGTCGGTGTCGGCGGGGGAGCCTGGTTGAAGCCGAGGCCGATGGCGGTCCGGTAGGATCGCGCCGCCTCGTCGTCTCGCCCGGTCATGAGGTGGGCGAAGCCCAGTCGCGCGTGTATGAGGGAGGCCGTGGCGTCGTCCACGGCCGTCTCGAGCGCTCGCGTCAACGGCGAGATGGATTCGCGATAGCGGCCGCGGTCGGCCAGAACAACCCCCAGGAGCACCCGAGCGGCCTCCTCTCCCTGCTCGATCGATCGGCGGAGGTGGGGCTCGGCCTCGTCCAGGCGGCCCGCCCGGTACAGGGCGCGGCCCAGATCGTGGGAGGCGAGAGCGAACCTGGGCTGGAGCCCCGTCGCTTGCCTGTGCGCCCGGATCGCGGCCTCATGATCGCCGGCCGCGGAGAGGGTGCGGCCCAGGATTGTGTACGCCAGCGGGCTATCGGGCCGCATGGCGATCAATCCCGTGGCGAGGCGTGCCGCGTTTTCCACATCTCCAGGCCCGCGACGGTCGAGATACAGGACCGTCAGCTCATACCATACCCAGAAGTTGAGCGGGTGATACCACTGGTCACCGCGCAGGGCTTCTATAGCGTCGTCGATGCGGCCCTCTCCCCGGAGTTGCTCGCTCCGTTTGAGGAGGCTGGACGCGGCGATCCGGCGGGTGGCTTCGCTCGCGTAGCTCATCTGCGAGCCGTAGTCGACGCCATCCTTGTCACGCCGAACCTGGATGCGTTTGACGGTCTTTCCCCGGCTTGGGTCGCCGTCCCGGGCGATCCGGGAGAGGGGACCGTCGTCCGCTTCGCCGGAGAGGCGAGCCCATTCGAGGAGGCCGGCCACAAGGTCCCTGGAAATGGCGCTGCAACGGACGCGGGCCGCCGCCTCTTCCGGGGGCAGGGAATCGACGTCGAGGCCGTAGTTGCGGAATGCGCGGCGGAAGGCTTCCACGGCGCTTTCGTACGAGTTCTTGCCCCCCTCGACCTTCGCCGGCTCCATCATGGCCGATTCGATCTCGGCGGTCATGCGACGGTCGCGATCGCGGCGATCTCGCTCGGCCACGAACCGAGCTCGCTCGCTCTCGAGCGCCGCGAGTGTCTCGGTGGCCTTGCGGGAGTAGGGCCCGGGAGCGGGGCCGGTCTGGAGGAGTGCGACGGCCCGAGAGGCGGCCGCGACGGCGGAGTCCCAGGCGACGGGATCCGAGGCCTCGCGGGCCCGCCCGGCGGACGCGTCCGCCTGGGAGAGGGCCGAGTCGACCTCGCGGCCCAGTCGTTCGGCACGAACGGCCTCCCGACGACTCAGCCAGGCCCATCCGACGACCAGGGCGACGGCGGCGACGATGAGGGAGGCGGAGCCGGCGGCCAGGGAGGTCCGATGCCGCGATGCCCAGCGTCTTGTGCGAGTCGTCCAGGGCTCGCGCCAGGCGGTCACCGGCTCGTCGGCCAGCCAGCGATCGAGGTCCTCGGCCAGTGCGGTCGCGGTGGGATACCGATCTTCGGGTGCCAGGGCCATGGCCTTCAGGCAGATCGCCTCCAGGGCCCGGGGTACGGTGGGGCTGACTTGCCGCGGGGCGGGGAACTCGCCGCGCTCGACGCGATGCAGGAGCTCGCCGAAGGCCATGCCGTGGAAGGGAGTGCGCCCGGTCACCAGGCAGTAGAGCGTGGCGCCCAGGCTGTAGACGTCGCTGGCCGGGCCGACTCGGGCCCAGTTCCCGGCTTGCTGCTCCGGGCTCATGAAGCCGGGCGTGCCCACGCTCCCTCGGGTCTCCGGACACCGTGCGTGGGAGCCCGCCCTCGCCGGATTGTCGGGATCGTCGAGGGACATCTCGCGGGCGAGGCCCCAGTCCACGACCAGGGTCTCTTCGTATTCGCCGAGCATGATGTTGGCCGGCTTGATGTCGCGATGGAGGACGTTCCGGCTGTGCGCATAGGCGATCGTGGCGCAGACGGACCGGAACCGCCCGATCAGGCCGCGGAACGCCCGCTTCCGCTCCCCGAGGTCGGCGTCCTGGCCCTTCCCCTCGTGGAATGCGGCGATCGCCTCGCGGAGCGAGCGTCCGCGGATGAACCGCATGGCGTAGCAGGGCCGCCCCTCGGAGTCGGCCCCCAGGCCGTAGACCGGCACGATCCCGGGATGCTCCAGCCGGGCGGTGATCTCGGCCTCTCGGCGGAAGCGGCGTTCCGACTCCGCCGCGGCCGGAGCATCGCGGCGGATGAACTTCAGGGCCACGTCGCGGGACAGGTCCTCATGTCGGGCGAGGTACACTTCGCCCAGGCCGCCGGCGGCATGGAACCGGAGCTCGCCGAAGTGGGCCTCCGACCGCGCCGTGCCTCCCGCGCCGGTGCCGGCGGGCCTGCTCGCTTCCCCTCCGTGTGGGGCGGTCGTGGATCCGTCCGAGACGCGCAGGAGCCCCTCCATCGCTCGCAGGGCCGCGATCCGCACCCTCAGGGGCTCCACGAGCTCGGGGCAGTCCGAGCAGAGCTCCTCGGGCGTGGCTTCTAAGCCCTCGTCGCGCCGGGACTCCCAGCGGTCAAGGAGCTCACCGAGCCGGTCGGCCAGGGTGTCGGATGGCACGGCGGGTCACCTCACGCGGGGCGGGCCTCGGGGGGATGGATCAGAGGCCCGGCATCTTCCCGCCGAGCTTCGCGAAGAGGGCCAGGCGGGCCTCCTGCCAACGGCGCTTGATGGTCCGGTCCGAGACGCCGAGCAGGGCGGCCGCCTCGTCCTGGCTCAAGCCCTGATAGAAAAGCAGGTCGAAGACCTCTCGCTGATCGGACTCGAGCGCATCGACCTGGCCGTGGAACTCGGTCCAGGAGGCGAGGCCGGACGGGTCGGTGGACTCGGCCGCGAGGTCGGGCGGCGCGGCCGATTCACCCGCCTGTGCCCAGCTCTCGTGGCGGCGGCCCAGGCCTTCCGGCCCCTGATGGCGGCGGGCCAGGTCGATGAGCTCGCGGCGGATCTGGGCCGCGGCCAGCCGGTAGAAGTCGCGGGCCGTCGGCGGAAGGACCGAGCCCAGCGCGCGATACAGGCGCATGGCCGCGTTCTGGAAGACGTCGTCGGTCTGCTCCCAGCGACGGACGGACGGGTAGTCCCGCAGCATCCGACGGGTGAGAGAGCCGAGCCGTTCGACGGCGCAGGCGATCAGGGCCTCGCGTGCTCCTGCCTCGCCGGCGCCGAGGCGATCGAGCCAGCCCTGGATCTGTATGGAATCTCCTTCCGCCATCGCGATCCCCCGAACCGGCCGGAAAGAAGCGGAATCGAGCGGATCACATGATAGACCGCTTCGGCCGGATAGGGAACCGGAATTCGCGATCCGCGTTCGCTCGATCCGCTCGCGGAAAATCGGCCGGAGTCTGTCCCCCGATCGATATGGCGTCCGCTGGGTCTGGTGGAGGCGGACGCGGGGCGATGGGCCCTGCGACGCCGAACCTTGAACACGAACCGGAGTGCTGAACATGGACCGCTCGAACAGTGTCATCGCCCGCATCGACGCCCCCGCCCTCGACACCAAGGCCCAGCAGGTCTCCCCTGACCGTCGTGACGCGGGCTACCGCTCGCCGCGCCTCGTGGCGGGGGCGAAGGCCGTCGACGTCATCCTCGGCGGCAGCTACGGGGCCTACGAGGATTCCTACTCCGGCTACAAGTGGAACCGCTGAGGCTTCGCCGCTCGGATACACCATGAGCCGCGACCTGACGCGGGGGGAGGGCGTGCGACCCTCCTCCCGCGTCTTCGCGCGCCTCCGCCGACACCACGACCCGGTGGGAAGTCGGCCTCGCCGTGGCCCCTCCGGAGGCCGGCGATCGCTGGGAATCGCGGGGCCTGGTCGAACGACGGTGGGCACGTCGGAACTGGGCGCGAAATACCAACACGAGCGAGGAGAGGTGGACACGATGAACGCGACGGCATTGAGGGAAGGGGAGTTGCAGCTCGGGCCCGAGGTGAGACTGTTGCCGGTCGGGGACGGCTCGGCGCGGCTGATCGACCTGGGGGGCAGATTCTATTCTCTGTCCGCGACGGCGGCCGAGATGCTGACCGGGACGCTCGACGGCGGTCCAGGCGAGGTCGCCGAGCGGATCGCACGCCGCCATGAGGTCGATGTTCGCCTCGTCCGAGCCGACCTCGACGAGTTCCTCGGGGAACTGCGGCGGGCTCGACTGATCGTCCCTGCGGGCCGGCCGGCTCGGCATCTACCCCTCGCCGCGAGGGGACTGCTGCCGGCCCTGAGGCTGATCCATGGGGGCCTCTTGCCGATGGGGACCCGCGTGGTCCTCCTCCTGATCCTGGCGCGCGTCGGATTCCGGACGCTCGGCTGGGTCCGCACGGTCGCCGCCTTCCGGCACTTCCATAGGCGACACGCGGCCATGCCTGCCACCGAATCCCGCGGCCGGGCCATCGACGCCGCGGTCCGCGCCGCGGCCGCCTCCCTGCCGCTGGCCGTGGAGTGCAAGGAGCGGGCGCTGGCCTGCTGGTCCCTGGCGCGAGCCTCGAGGCTCGATGCCTCGCTCGTGGTCGGGATCAATACGCATCCGCTGGAAGGCCACTGCTGGTGCGAGGCCGGCGGCCTGATCCTGAGCGACCATGCGGATCGTTGCCGCGAGTTCACCCCCATCGCGACGTGGGCCTGAGCCATCTCATGAACCGCGGAGGATCGGACGGATGAACGCCGGATGGACGATGGTGAGCCGGGGCGACGCCGTGGATCTGCGGGTGTCGCCGGGACGATTCGAGGGCCGCGCCCGCCTGGTCTCGGTGGCGCGCGACGAGGGGGTGTCCGTCGCCATCATCGGCCGGCTCGACTACCGGGAGGCGCGACGCGAAGAGATCGCCGGTCGCGTGCCCTCGACCGTCGCGGCCCGTGCCGCGACCGATGATGCCGCCCTGGTCCTCGCGCTCTACAGGAGGTTCGGCGCCTCGGCCCTCGCGAGGCTCGAGGGAGACTTCTCGGTGGTCGTGGTGGACGGCCCGGCAGCACGGGTCGTGGCTTCCAGGGACCCGATGGGGGGGTTCCCACTCTACTGGGCCCGTCACGCGGCGGGCCTGGTCCTGGCCACCGCCATGGACCCCTTGCTGGAGATGCTTCCCCCGCGGGATCTGGACCGCAAGTACCTGGCCGAATTCCTGATGCTCCCCGGGCAGGTCCAGGAGGTGAACGGCGAACGGACCGTTCATGAAGGGGTCCACCGCGTCCCTGCGGGGCACGCGATCGAGATCCGCATGACCGACGGGTCCGTCGCGGTCCGCCGCTACTGGGACTGGGCGGATCGCATCGAGGACCCGGGCAGCGACGACCTCCTCGCCGTGGCCGACGGCTACGGCGAGCGACTCCGGGCCGCGGTCGCGGAGCGGATGCGCGGGAGGGTGGCGGCCCACCTCTCGGGCGGCATGGATTCCACCGCGACGGCCTTGCTCGCCGATGCCTGCGTCGGCCGCGGCCTGGGCGAGGGGCCGTTGCACACGATCACCCTGGTCCACGAATCGACCCCCGGGCTGACCGGCGAAGGGCCCTACATCGAGGCCGCGCTGTCGAGGCTGCGACACGCGGTCGCGCACAAAGTACCCGCCGACGATCTCCTCGACTTCGACGCCTTCGCGGACGCGCCCCCGCACGACGAGCCATACCCGGGCCTCCGGCGGCTCGGCCTCGATCGCTCGACGATCGACGCCGCTGCGTCCTGCGGCGCCGACACGCTCTTGACCGGCCTTGGCGCCGACGAGATGACGGTGATGCTGCCTCTCCATCTCGTCGACCTGGTCCGCCGCGGCCGGATCATCGGGGCCTGGGCGGAAGCTCGTCGCTGGGCCCGAGTGGACAATTGCAGCCCCGTGTCGCTGATCAAGCCCTACGTCCTGGACAATCTCCTGCCGCCCTGGGCCGTCGGCGGCGTGAGGGCGGCCTTCCGCGCGGGCCCGACGGCCTGGGATCGGCAGAACGAGTGGACGATTCCCCCCTGGATCCGTCGAGACTTCGCACGGGCGCAAGATCTCCGCGGCCGGTCGATCGAAGCGGCACGGGCCCTCCGGGATCCGCGGCGGCCGCTCGCCCTATCCCTGGGACTCCACATGATCGCCTGCCGGCAGGGGGATGTCGACCGTTGGGCCCTCGGCCTGCCGCGGGGGCTGGCCATTTCCCACCCATTCCTGGACGCGCGTGTCCTCCGCTATGGGCTGGGCATGCTCCTGCGTCTCCGCCCTCGGCCTGAGGGCCAGAAGCCGGTGCTGGCGCACGCGATGCGAGACGTCCTTCCCCCGGAGATCATCGCTCGTCGCCTCAAGGGCCGATACGACAAGGTCGCCTACCTCGGCCTCTCCCGCAACCTCCCCCTTCTGGAAGCCCTGGTCCGATCCACGCCGCTCGAGGATCTGGGCCTGATACGCCCCGACATCCTGACGGATTGTTTGCAGCGGGCCGCCCTCGGTCTCGCCTGCGGCGTGGACGGGCTCCACAAGCTCAACCTGACCATGGCCTTGATCAAGTGGCTGGCGATGCGGGGGCGAGGCGTGGCGTCGATTGCGGCTTCGTCCCCCGTCGCCTGAGGCGGCTCGATCTCGCTCGGAGGGATTCCCGATGTGCTCGACACTGGCAGTCCATGCCCCGGCGCCCGCGGAAGGCAGCTCGGCGGCGGATCTCCTGGCGATCTTCCGGGCCCATCGGGCCCGCATCTTGCTGACGTATGCGCTGCTCGTCGGCGAGAACCTGGTCGGCCTTGCACAGCCCTATTGCCTCGGCCTGGCTGTCGCGGGCCTCGGGATCGGCTCGACCGCGGGCCTGCTCTCCCTGGCCTTCCAGCATCTGGCGGCGACGGCCATCGCCTCGGCACGCAGGGTCTACGACACCCGGACTTTCACCGCCGCCTACGCGGACCTGGCCAGTCGCGTCATACCCGACCAGAGACGCCGGGAGCAGCACGTCTCACGGGTGGCGGCCCGGGCGGCCATGTCACGCGAGCTCGTCGATTTCTTCGAGCGGGACCTCTCGATCGGGGTGCAGGTCGGCGTCTCAATTCTCGGCGCACTCGGGATGCTCGCGACATACGACGTCGGCCTGTCGGCGATCGCCCTCGCAGCCATCGTCCCCTCGGCCCTCCTCAATCACGCCTACGGCCGGCGTGCAAGCCGGTTCCACGCCGGCCTCAATGACGAGATCGAGAGAGAGGTCGCGGTGATCGGCCGCGGGGAGCCGGGTGAAGTACGATCTCATTTCCTGCGCGTCGCGGCCTGGAGAGTGCGGCTCTCCGATTCCCAGGCGATCAACTCCGCGATCCTGGAGGCTGCTCTCCTGGCCGCGATGATCGCCTCCCTGGCGAGGGCTGGCGCCCTTGCCGACGGAGACCCCGGGCGCATCGTCGCGGTCTTCCGTTACCTCATGATGTTCTGCGTCGGGCTCGACGGCGTCCCCGCCCTCGTCCAGCAAGCGGGCAGGCTCCGGGATATCCTGGGCCGCCTTCGGTCACGAGACGACGGTGGAGACCTCGCCTGCTGAACCGAAACCGGGGTCATTCGGCTTCTCCTCGACAAACCGGGGGCCTCGGGGGCATCACTCGCTCGTCTGAGATCTTCGCGGCGTGCTTCGTGCTCAGGCTCTCCGATCGCGGAGCACGAGGTGGTGTCCGACTTGCGAAATCCGCTGGTAATGGGCGGTGTTCCCGTGAGCATCTCCAGGCCATTGACGAGAGCGATGGCGGCAATCATCGGATCGGCCTGACCGAGATCCTCTG
>NZ_JAALJH010000141.1 GCF_011064615.1 Aquisphaera insulae
GAGAAGGCGCTTCCTCGTGGCCACTGATCTCCTGAACCGCCACGGATCTTCGGCCGAGAACGAGAAAACGGGAAAACCTGGATTCCTGAGTTGTTTCTGCCCGTGCTCCTCACCGCTGATAAGATAGAGTTGAGGACACCGGCGGGCATAATCCATGCACGCGCCAAGAATGAGGTATTGCCATGGCCATCAAGTCTGACACACGGACCCCAAAGGTCACCGGGAGCGGTCCCTTCGGACAAGCCGGCGTGAGCCCGAGCGGGACCGTTCGACGTTCGGGTGAGGACGCCATTACGGTGCGCCGACCCGCTCCTTGCAGCAATTCAGATCGCATCAACAAAGACAGGACTTGTGATAATCACAATACACCTAATAAGAATAAATAAGCGTAACAAATAGGACGCCGATTCCCAAGCAGAAGAGGCTCGTTGCCCTGACGAGCTGACTCGCTTTCCAGTCGTTCAGTTCATTCGTCCCTATTTCCGCGACGTGGAAGGAGGAGGTCAGGAGTCCCTTGATCTGCTCCTCCGAGAGGAATCGCCACATCTGTTCCCCACCGGGTGTCCGGTAGCTTTGTTTGTCCACGAGCATCAGGATGCCGCGCATCTTCACGGGCGTCCGGATCTTCGCCGGCCTTCGCGACCATGCCCCGATGAGGATCGTCAAAGTAAGGAAGAACAGAGACAACACCAGTAATTTCTGATGCTTAAACGGGTTTTCGCTTGCAAGCGAAGGCCCCAGGACTCTGGCCACGGTGGCGATGATCGTGCCGATGGTCGCGGCGGTTCGGACCAAGTCGTCCAACTTCTTGTCCAGCTCGGCCGACAGGTCCAGGGCGGCCTTATACCTCTTCTCTGCATAATCAAGCGTAACCTTATAGCTCTCGTCATCGCGGACTGGGAAATAGTCAAGAACCCAATTGTCTTCTTCTATAAACCATGCTTGCTTGTCAATATCAGGTGGATTGAGCCAACTCCCGGCCCGCCTTTCGAAGCGTTTCCAGGGATACCTGCGGATCCACCTGCCACGTTTCCGGATTTCATGCCCAAGCCGTGACATCGTGACGTTCACTCACAAATCGCCGAGGTCTCGGATGCTGGTGCCATCCATGACGATACAATGGCCCTGGCATCGGTGCCACGCCCACGCCAGGTTGCTCGCCTCGCAGTCCATCGACCTCTTGTCGTCCATACGGCCCGCGCCGTCGCGGTGAAAAATCGTTACCATGAGGGTGCCTCGCCCGTTGCGAACCGCCGGGCGTTCTCCCTCCGCGGAGGTGGCCATGAGGATGAATGCGCGATCGAGGACCAGGTGCCGGGGCTGGAATCGAAAGGTCGTCTGGCTCGTCGCGGTCGCGATGGCCGCGGCCGGGGCTCGCGCCGGAGCCAGGGCCGAGGAGCCGGTCCGTCGCGCTCCCGTCTCGGGCACGATCGTGGACGAGGCCGGCAAGGCGGTCGCCGGGGCGACGATCGACGTCCGTTCGTTCGAGAAGGCGGACTCCGCGACCTCGGCCGGCGACGGCTCGTTCCGGGTGCTCCTGCCCGAGCGCGGCAACGGGCGGCTCTCGGCCTGTCTCGTGGCGAGGGCCGGCGACGGACGCCTCGGGCTGCAAATCGTCGCCGGCGAGGCGGCGACGATCGCGCCCGCGAAGGTCGTCCTCAGGCCACCCCATCCCCTCGAGGTCCGGGTCGTCGACGGCGGCGGCCGGCCGGTCCCCCAGGCCGAGATCCACGTCCAGGCCGGCTACGAGGGAATCCTCTCGGGCCGGAGCGACGAGGCGGGCCGATGGACCGTTGACGTCCCCGCCGACCTCACCAGATGGGGCGTCTACGCGCTCAAGTCGAAGGTCGGCTTCGACTACGCGCAGGCCAGGCGGGCGCGGAACTCGGCCGAGGCTCTCCGCCCCCTGCCCGACCGCCTCACGCTCACCCTCGATGGCGCCCGGCCGCCGCTCCGTTTCCGGGCCGTCGACCGGGACGGAAAGCCGATCGCCGGCATCCTGGCCGGCCCCTGGTACTTCACCAAGCCCGACCACGAGGCGGAGATCAACGGGCTGACGGACGTCTTCCGGACGACCGATGCCGACGGGGTCGCAGTCTTCGACTGGCTGCCGGCCAAGGTCCACGGGCGACTCAACATCTCCGTGCACTCGATGGATTTCTTCACGCCCGACCACTTCGTCCCGGTGCCGGAGGACGCCGCGGGCGACACGATCACGGCGACGTTCCTCCCCTTCGAGCGCCTCTCCGGCCGCGTCACCACGGCCGACGGCCGCCCCGCCGCCGGCGCGATCGTCCGCCTGAAGGGCCAGGGGTCAGGGCTCAACGGCTTCCAGGGCGAGACACGAACCGGCGACGATGGCCGCTATGCGATCCGCGTCCACACCGAGGAGGCCTACGTCCTGACCGCATCCCGGGACGACCTGGCCGCGCCTTATCGCTTCGGCGTGGTCGTCCGCCCGGGGAAGCCGGCGGACGGCCTCGATTTCATCCTCGGCCCGGGGACGCGGTTGAAGGGGCGGGTCACGGTCGGCAAGGACCGGAAGCCGGCCCCGGACGTCAACCTCGGCGTCATCATCGAACGCGGCAGCATCCCGGATGAACTGAAGAAGCCAGGCAACCGAATCCGTCGCGGGATGTCACTCTGGACCTGGGCGCGGACCGACGCCGACGGCCGTTACGAGTTCCTGGTCGGGCCGGGCGAGTACCGGATCCAGGGGCCGCCTCGCGTCGAGGGGGGCACGCTGACGATCCCCGCGACCAATGCACCTCGCGAGATCGTCCGCGACTACGCGATGCCCCGCGCCGAGCTCGCACCGTTCGCAATCTCCGTCGTTGACGAGGCCGGCAAGCCCGTGCCCGGCGCCCGCATCGACGGGGCCTATCAGTCGATGACGGGCTACTTCACCCCAACCCGCGCCGATGCGGCGGGGAAGGTCCGCATCAACCGCTCGCTCGATCCGCTCGTCCTCATGGCCGAAACCCCGGACCGTGCCCGGTGCGGCATCCTGCGGATGGGCGAGGAGGCCGCCGAGGCGACGATCACGGTCAAGCCCGCCGCCTTCGCCGAGGGCCGGCTGACCGATCCCGGCGGCAAGCCCCTGGCGGGCCTGACGCTCGATTACGGCGTGCGAATCGTCCTTTCCGGGGAGAGAAATGCCCCCTTCAGCCGGCGATTCGGCGGCAGCGCGACGACCGGTCCCGACGGCCGTTTCCGGCTCGAGGGGCTCGTGGTCGGCGAACGTTATGAGCTCATCATGAGCCAGGAAGATGGGCACCTTTTCGTTCGCGCCTCGACCGACGTGAAGCCGACCGGCCCCGGCCTGGTCGCCCTCAACGACGTGTCCGTTGACCTGACTCCGCCGAAGCCCTACGTGCCGCCGACCCCGGCCGAGCGTGCCGCGCAGTCGTTCGCGGCCCGCAAGGAGAAGTTGGCGAAGGTAAGGACTGAAGAGACCCTCGCCGAGGCGAAACGCGAATACACCCGCCCGCTCCTGCTCCTCGGCGACCCGAAGGACCCCGCGTGCACCGAGCTCTTCCGCCTCTTCCAGGAGACGTCGACCGTCAGCGACGCGAAGAAGGACGAGCCCCGTGCGAAGACGCCCGGCGACCTGCGCTGGGAGTTCGAGCTGGCGTCGTTCGATGCGTCCCATGAGGACGTAAAATCGCTGGCGAGGGAACTCGGCGAGCCGACCGACACGGCCGGACCGACGCTCGTGGTCCTGACGGATGAAGGGAAGCCGAAGGCCCGCTACCCGCTCCGCCTGGGTCCGGATCACAAGCTCGACGCGCGTCCGCTCGTGGCCTTCCTGCAGGACCAGACGCTGCCGACGCGAGACGCGCAGGCGAGCCTGGCTGACGCCCTCTCTCGGGCGAAGGCCGGCGATCGCCGCGTGATCCTGATCCTGTCCGCGTCCTGGTGTGGCCCCTGCCGGATGCTCGCGCGGTTGCTCGACGCCCACAAGGCGGAGCTGTCCCCACACGTGGAAATCGTCAAGCTCGACGTCAGCCGCGACCTCCACATCCGCGAGATCCAGGACCGTTACCTCGGCAAGGACAGGTCCACGGGCATCCCCTGGTACGTCATCCTCGACCCGGCGGGCAAGCCGCTGATCTCCTCGAACGCCCCGGGCTCCGAGGACGAGCCCTCCAACATCGGCTTCCCGACCACGGCCCCGGACATCGACCACTTCCTGTCGATCCTCCGCCAGGCCACGCCCGGGCTCTCTCCCCCGGCACTCGAGGCGATTCGCAAGGACCTTGAGAAACCTCGTTAACCCCCAGCCCCTTTACCTCTCCTTCCTATCCGTGTTCATCCGTGTCCATCTGTGGCTAAATTCCGTCTTTGATCCGTGGCTCTTCCTGCCTCAGCGGGTGGTGTACCCGCCGTTGGCGAAGATGGTCTGGCCGGTGATCCACCAGCCGTCGGTGACCAGGAACCGGATCAGGGGGACGATGTCCTCGATTTTCGTCAGGCCGCCGAGGGCCGAGGCAGATTTATGATAGGCGACGGCCTCGGGGGTCTCCTGGCCGTAGAAGAAGGGGGTGTCCATGGGGCCGGGTCCGACGGCCGTGACGGAGATGCCGCGCGGGCCGAACTCCTTGGACGCGGCGCGGGTGAAGTGCTCGACGGGGGCCTTCATGCCGCCATAGGTGGAATAGAGCCCCGTGTAGGCGGCCAGCAGCGAGGTCACGATCGTGCAGATCTTGCCGTGGTCCTCGAGCGCCTTGCCGGCTTCCCGGATGAAGAAGTAGGCGGCCTTGGAGTTGATGGCCGCCATCGAGTCATAGTCTTCCTCGGTCGTCTCCAGGAACGGCTTCTTGAGGACCTTGCCGACGGTGTTCACGGCGATGTCCACGCGGCCGAATTTGTCCTTCGCGGCGGCGAAGGTGGCGACGACGTCCGCGACCTTCGTAAAGTCGCCCCGGATCGCGAGAGCTTCTCCCCCCTTGCCCGTGATCTCGGAGACCGTCTTCTCGGCGTCGGACCTTGTCGACTCGCTATTGTAATGGACGACGACCCTCGCCCCGTCGGCGGCGAACGTCCGGCTGATCAGGCCGCCGAGATTCTTGGCACCGCCGCCGATGACCGCGACCTTACCCCTGAGCGAATGATCGGCCATGTTCCCACTCCTTCTCATCGTGCCGGACGAATACACTGCCGTTCCGAATCCGGCCCGGGCGAGGGCCCGGGCATGAGAACGAGACGTTACCGCGCCGATGACGCGTCCCGCTTTCATGATCTCCGGCATCCGGCCCGGGGCCTCGAGCGATCTCGCTTCGCCTGGCCGGGTCTGGAACTCCAGGTCGCCTCGCAGGACATCCGCCGATCGACCGACTGGAGGATCCGGAGCCCCCGGCATGTCCTGATCGTCCACCTCGGCGGGCGGATGGATCGCCTGGAGACCGAGCTCGAGGGGCACGGCGGCAGCTTCGGACCGGCCACGCCGGGCGAGGTCTGGAGCGTCCCGGCAGGACGCCCGTATTTCAGCCACGCCCGAGGTGGGGTCATCCGGTTCGCCGAGTTGTCGATCCCGGCGACGGATTCCCGGCCGATCGTCCCCGTGGCGGGATTCCGCGACCAGGTCCTCTACGACACGACCCTCCGCCTGGCCGGGCTCGCCGCCGCGGGCGACGACGCGTCCGCCATGGAAGCCGACCGACTGGCGCGGGAAGTCCTCGGGCACGTCCTCAAAGCCTATGCCCCGGGGCCGTCCGGCCGCCGAGGGGCCGAGTGCAAGGGGCCCGTGCTCTCGTCCGATCGCGCCCGGGCCCTCCGCGCGTTCCTCGCCGAGAACCTCGCGTCGAGGATCTCACTCGGCCTGCTGGCGGACCTCGCGGGGATGACCACCCATCAGCTCCTGGTCGCCTTCCGCCAGTCCTTCGGCATGACCCCGGCGCAGTATCTCATCGCCCAGCGGCTGCGGCGGGCCCAGTGGCTGTTACTCCACACCCGCCGCGAGATCACCGAGATCGCCCTGGAGTCCGGCTTCTCCAGCCACAGCCATCTCACCTACGCATTCACCCGGCGCCTCGGCTATCCGCCCCGGGAGTTCCGCGGCCGTTTCGCATGAAGCCAGGTCGCGGACAAGACCGGCCGTCGGGCCGGATCGGACGCGCGGGGGGATAGCCGCTTTCCTGTCGCGTGGTCCTGACGTATCCTGGAAGGGCATCGTGACGGGTTGTGCGACTTGCGCAGGATAAACTCCGATGATGAAGGCGATCACGAAGGCCCTTTCGCCCCTGACGGCGACGCTGATGATGCTGTGCGCTTGCGGCGGGAGCGCCGGCGGGGCGGATGCGGCCCCGTCCCCGTTCCCGGACAAGAAGCTCGAGGCGGCGATTCGGGAGGTGCTCAAGCATGAGCCCAACGTCGCACTCACCGACGACAAGCTCCAGAACGTGTACATCCTGGAGGCCCCGGAAAGGGGGATCAAGGACCTGACCGGGCTGGAGAAGTGCCGGAACCTGGCGCAACTGCGGCTCACGAAGAATGAGGTCGTGGACCTGAAGCCGCTGAAGGAGCTGATCAACCTCCAGTCGCTGGACCTGGCCGGCAACAAGATCGCGGACCTGTCCCCGCTGTCGAACCTGAAGGGCTTGCAGTACCTGGAGTTATCGGGCAACAAGGTCGAGGACCTGAAGCCCCTTTCCGGGCTGACCAGCCTGACGTCGCTCTACCTTGACGGCAATGCGGTGAAGGACCTGGGCCCGATCTCGTCGCTGACGAAGCTCTGGACGCTGTCGGCGGCCGGGAACAAGGTCAAGGAGCTGAAGCCGCTGGAGGCGGTCACCAAGCTCTCGGTGCTGGACCTGGCCGGCAACGAGGTGGAGGACCTCGGCCCGCTCGCGAAGCAGGCGGAGCTGAAATACTTGATGATCGGGCGGAACAGGATCAAGGACCTGGCACCGCTGGTCGATGCAACGAAGGCGGACGCCGCGGGCCCCAAGCGTTTCGCCCCTTACCTGCGCCTCTATCTCGACGGCAACCCCCTGGCCCAGCCGGGCGGGGCGAAGCAGGTCGAGGCCCTGAAGGCCGCGGGAGTCCGGATCGAGGGCTGAGCCGTCGTGGCCCGGCCGGTCCTTCTTACGGTATCCATATGGTCGAATTCCTCGACGCGGTCCGTCACCTCGACCCCCACATCACCGTCATCCTCGCCGTGGCGCTCCTGATCGCCTTCGGATTCGAGGTCGTCAACGGGTTCCACGACACGGCCAACGCCGTGACGACGGTCATCTACACGAGGACGCTGCGGCCCATCCCCGCGGTCTTCTTCTCCGGCTTCTGCAACTTCCTGGGCGTGCTCCTGGGGGGCACCGCCATCGCCTTCAGCATCGTCCACCTGCTGCCGGTGGAGCTGCTCATCGAGGCCAACTCCCGCGCGGCCATCGCCATGGTCCTGTCGCTGCTCGTCGCCGGGCTGGCGTGGAACCTCTCGACCTGGTACGTCGGCCTGCCGGTCTCGAGCTCGCACACCCTGATCGGCTCGATCCTCGGCGTCGGCATGGCCCACTCGCTCCTGAGCGGCCACGGCCCCTTCGGCGGCGTGAACTGGACCAAGGCGGGCGAGGTCGGGCTCTCGCTCTTCATCTCGCCCCTGATCGGCTTCGCCTCGGCGGCGATCCTGCTGCGGATCGCGCGGCGGACCGTCCCCGACCCCGAGCTGTACGAGCCCCCGCCGGCCGACCCGGAGGCTCGCCCACCCTGGTGGATCCGCGGCGTGCTCGTGGGCACCTGCGGCGGCGTCAGCCTGGCCCACGGCTCCAACGACGGCCAGAAGGGGATGGGCCTGATCATGCTCGTCCTGATGGGGCTCCTGCCGGCGAGCTTCGCCCTCAACCTCCGGCACGACGCCGGCGCCCAGGAGACCCGACAGGCGGCGGAGCGGCTCAAGGTGATGCTGATGGCGGCCCATCCGGAAGACCGCTACCAGGCGATCCGCGACCTGGACTCCCTGATCCGCGACCTGGACGGCAAGATCTCGCTCCGCGAGGTCCCCGTGGAGCAGCGCTGGCGGATCCACTCGACCATCTTCCGCCTGGACCGCCAGCTCGACGGCGTGACCGCCGCCACCGCGAACTCCCCGGCCGATCCCCGGGAGACGATCAACGGGCCCCGCAAGGAGCTCCGGGGGGCGATCGAGTACGTCCCCACCTGGGTCATCGTGGGGGTGGCCCTCTGCCTGGGCATCGGCACGACGGTCGGCTACAAGCGGATCGTGGTGACCGTGGCGGAGAAGATCGGCAAGTCGCACCTGACGTATGCCCAGGGCGCCAGCGCGGAGGTCGTGGCGATGGCGACCATCGGCATGGCGGACCTCGGCGGCCTCCCCGTCAGCACCACCCAGGTCCTCTCCTCGGGCGTCGCCGGGACGATGTGGGCCAACCGGTCGGGCGTCCAGGGCGCGACCGTCCGCAACATCCTGCTCGCCTGGCTCCTCACCCTGCCCGCCTCCATGCTGCTCGCCGCCGGATTGTACCTCTTCAGCCACGCGGTCATCGGGCACTGAGGGACGGCCCGCCGCCCTCGCTACAGGCTCGACCCCATCGGATCCGGCATCCCCCGGAGAGTCAGCATGGGGGAGAGCGACGGGTGCCAGTGGCCCGAGGAGTCGGCCCGGGTGGTGAGGCGGACGACCTCGCGGAGGGAGCCCGTGCGGCCGAACGTGCTGAGCTGGGCGGCCGCGCCGGTGGCCCCGCGGGCCCTCGCCCGCAGGCGGTCCAGGTGGTCCGAGCAGCCGAGCTCGGAGGCGACGGGCATGAAGCCCTCGATCAGCTCGCGGGCCAGGGCCCGGGCCCGGGTCCTGGCGGCGGTCCTCGGGTGGACGAGCATGGCGTCCAGGCCGTGCCGCGCCGCCAGCCAGCGGTCCTGCTGCAGGGTCGCGGCCGTGAGGTGCTCCACGTCCCGATCCCGACGCACCTCCGCCTCCGGGATCCCCTCGCCGCGGGCCAGGGTATGCACCAGGCACTGGATGAGCGCCGTCAGGCCGAGCACGGCGTCCAGGCCCAGCGGCACGTCGCAGATCCGGACCTCGAGCGTGCCGTGGGCGGGGCTCGGGCGGACGTCCCACCACAGGTCCTTGAACGAGCCGATCAGGCCGGCCCCCGTGAGGTGGTCCACCAGGTTGCCGAAAGCCTCCCACGTCCCCAGGTAGGGGGGGATCCCGGCGGCGGGGAGGCTGCCCATGATCTCCATCCGATGCGACTGCAAGCCCGTGGCCCGGCCGCACCAGAACGGGCTGTTCGCCGAGAGTGCCAGCAGGACCGGCAGATACTCGCGGATCCGGTCGCACGCCCGGACCGCCGCGTCGCCCGACTCCACGCCGACGTGGACGTGCAGCCCGAAGGTGAGCTGCCGGAGGAGCGTCTCCCGGTACGACTCCGCGAGGGCCCGATAGCGGGGGTCATCGGTGATGGCCTGATCCTTCCAGTCGGAGAACGGATGCGTCCCCCCCCAGGCCAGCATCAGGCCCCGCGCCGCGGCGGCGCCGGAGACCCAGCGGAGCTTCTCCTTGAGGTCGCGCCGGACCTCATCCACGTCCCGGCAGATCCCCGTGGCGACCTCCACGCAGCAGGCATGGAACTCTCCCCTCACGGAGCCGGCGATCGCCGGCGGCAGCCCTTCCGTGAGGGACTTTACGTCCACGCCACGGAGCCCGAGCGTGCCGGCGTCGATGAGCTGCAATTCGATCTCGACCCCGAGGGTCGAGGAGGGACTTCCCTGAAAGCCATGGGCGAGCATGAGGCGCTCTCTGAGGGTGCGACGATCCTGCCCCGCGATCCCCGGGGAACCAGGCGAAGAGTGAGCTGCTTGCGAATGACCCGATTCGTCGCACGACCAAGGGGGGCCGCCTCTCCCCGATGGAGTCGGCGGCAAGGGGCTGATTCTTCAGCAAAATCCATGCCTCGAGGAGGCCAACCCCCGCGCGATCCCTCGCTCGCCCGATCCCTCCGGCGGCGATCATCCTCCTCCCGTGGCCTCCGCACCGGGACACCCTCGGGAGAGGGGGCACCGCGGCATCCTGGTTGCATATCCGCCAGTCATCATCGCGGTTGAGTTGAGGGGATGAGTCCGCACCGGACCGGACAGGAAAGGGGAAGATCCCATGACGAGGCCACTCCACGAGCAGTCGGTCGTGATCACCGGAGCGTCCTCGGGCATCGGCCGGCAGGCGGCCCTCGACTTCGCCCGCCGGGGCGCGGCCCTGACGCTGGCGGCCCGCAACGAGGCGGCCCTGAAGGAGCTGGCCAAGGAGATCCGCGACGCCGGCGGCAGGGCCCACGTCGTGGTGACGGACGTCGCCGAGTGGCCCCAGGTGGAGAACCTGGCGCGGGAGGCGGTCTCCGCATACGGCCGGGTGGACACCTGGGTGAACAACGCGGGCGTGAGCGTGTATGCCCACTTCGAGGATTACTCCATCGAGGAGATCGACCGGATCATCCGGGTCGACCTCATGGGCCAGATCTACGGCGTGAAGGCGATCCTCCCGCGGATGCGTCAGCAGAAGGGGGGCACGATCGTCAACGTGGGCTCCATGCTGAGCGTGCGGAGCATCCCGTTGCAGTCGATCTACTGCGCGGCGAAGCACGCGGTGAAGGGTTTCACCGACTCCCTGCGGCTGGAGCTGGAATACGAGCAGTCGGGCATCCAGGTGACCCTGATCATGCCCGGCGCCATCAACACGCCCTTTTTCGACCACGCCCGAAGCAAGATGGGATACAAGGCCGCCCCGCCGAATCCGGTCTACCAGCCGGAGGCCGTTGCCGAGGCGATCGTCCACGCCTCCGAGCACCCCTTGCGCGACGTCTTCGTCGGCTTCTCCGCCAAATCCGCCGACCTGATCGACCGCCTCAGCCCCGCCCTCGGCGATCAGATCCTGCTGGCCGGCGGCTACGGCTTCGCCAGCCAGAAGTCCGCCCGGCCCGACAACGGCCGCGACAACCTGTTCGCCCCCCTGCCCGGCCCCGGCGCGACCCACGGCGAGCACCCGGGATTCACCTCGAGCTGGTACACCCGCGTCTTCGAGCAGAACCCCGCCCTCAAGGTCGCCGCCGCCGGATTGGCCGCCGTCGGCACCCTCGGCCTCGTCGCCTCCCTCGCCCGCCGCAACGGAAACGGCTACCTCGACGCCGGCCTCCGGTCGATCGGGATGAGGTCGTGAGACATCGCGGCCCTGGAGGCTATGGTCGATCCATCAGGTGCTCGGGCCTGGCCCACCGGTCGCTTCCAGAGGGCGGACGCGGCTGTTCCAGATCTCCGGATTGCGGAGGATGTCGTCCATGTAGCGAGCGGCGATGGTCGGCACGGGTCGCGAGCCTTGCTCCCACGCCCGGACCGTCTTGACGCTCACGCCCAGGAACCGCGCCAGCAGGGACTGGCTGGCGTTCAGGGCCCGGCGGACCCTCTTGACATCCTCTGCCGCGTAGTGAGGGGTTGCGAGGTCCAGCGACACCGTGCGGATCGTGTAGAGCTTCGCGATGGCCTCGCCCGACTCCACGGCCTCGCAGAACTCCGACATACCGCGCACCATCTCGGCCGCCAGCGGGGATAGGTCCTTTTCGTCGGGCATCATTCCACCTCCCGTTCCAGGGCCCTTCTCGCACGCACGACTTGCCTGCCGATCGCCTCTCGGTCGGCAGGGGAGAGGTTCTCGGCTTCTCCCTTGGCGATGATGGCCCACAGGAAAACGGTGCCATGTTCTTCCAGATACAGGTAGAAGATGCGGTAGGCGCCACTCTTGCCCACGTTCGACCCGCGGCTCGCAAATCGCATCTTCCGAAGCCCGTGAGTCCCCGAGATCACGGCCCCCTGACGCGGGTCGTCGAGGATCGTGGTCTCGATCTCCCTGAGGTCCTCGTCCGTGAGCTTGAGACGGTGGAACTGCCCCGGAAACGGAGGGACGTGAATGAAAGTCAGGAGTTGTTCCGGACCGAAGGAGGGCGAATGGGACAACGTTCGAGACTCTTCATGCCATGCCCTGAGACCTCACACCGTATCCCCTGTTCGACCTCTCTCTACCACAGCGTGGTAGTCCTGTCAAGGAGGGGAGCTTCGTTGTCCCCCCTCCTCCCCTGGCCGGCGGCTACGGCTTCGCCAGCCAGAAGTCCGGCCGGCGCGACCCACGGCGAGCACCCGGGCTTCACCTCGAGCTGGTACAACCGCGTCTTCGAGCAGAACCCCGCCCTCAAGGTCGCCGCCGCCGGATTGGCCGCCGTCGGCACCCTCGGCCTCGTCGCCTCCCTCGCCCGCCGCACCGCCCACCGCAACGGAAACGGCCACCTCGACGCCGGCCTCCGGTCGATCGGGATGAGGTCGTGACATGCAGAACTGAACGGCACAAATTATAGAGGCACTCAAACAACACAGAGGTGTCGGACTGGCCTTCGTGTCGAAGGACCAACACCCCGCCTAAGCCAGCACCTGGCGATTCTGTAGAGTCGGCTCCGTCCGGCGACCGCGCATGCCGTCGCCCGCCCCCTGAGCTCCGTCCCCAAGCCAGCCCTGTGGGAGCCGGCTCCGTCCGGCGACCTCGCCTGCCGTCGCCTGCGCAATGATCAGGCAGACCGGACCTGAGCCAACAGACTTCCGGCCCCGTCCCGCCCGCACGCAATTTCGTGTTAGGTCACGACGTAGTCAAGATGTCGACTCTTCGACACTGGCCCGTCCCCTTCCCCCGGGCCTCACGAGACCAACCACGGAGATGGAGCCAGGTCTGACGTGACCGACAGGAGTTCCGACTGAAGACCCTGGGTGGATGGGAAAGATGCGGTGTTCGTCTTGCTAGATCATTCGGCTAAGGGCTTTGGGTGTCCAGAAAAGACTGTTGGCCCATGACCCTCTTCGTATGAGCATGCACATTCGTTCAATTTTGTCGGTCCCGTCAGGTCAACCCCTGGTGCTTTGTCACAGCTCAGGGTTCGAGCCTCTCCGAGCCAGAAGCGTAAGGGACGGTCGTCCCAGATCATGAATTGGCCGTCGTCTACGCTTCCGGCTCGGACACGCGGCTCGCCGTCCGGAACCCCTCTATTTCGCTCTGACAAGGTACGAGAGCAGGCATTACCGACCAATGAATCCTTGGGTTCATCATAGCGCCAGCAGAGGTCAGGCAACTCGAGGGTATTTAACGCCATTCATGGCGGAGTCTTTGGCCATTCAACTTGCGTGTGTTTGTATTTTTCAACACTTGAGGCGTTCATGGCGCGTTTCTTTCCAAAGTCCTGCGGCCTCCGAGCGGCCTATCGTAACGCGGGATTTCGGGATCTCCTCTTGCCTGCATCCATGCTCGTCCAAGAGTAGCCGATGTGGCGGACCACACAATGAATGCACTCACAAGTTCGACCAGGGGCAGCGGCCCAGGGCTCCAGAGGTGAGCGCCGAATGGGGTCCGCTCCAGGATTCGTTATGCATGCCTCTATGTTGAGGCGGTTGAAGTTCATCGACGAGGCGAGCACCGAAGCCGTTGTGACGCGGGTCGAGGCGTGGTCCCAACCGTGGTCCTCATACGTTGATCTGGCATCTGAGTAAGGACGCATCCCATGGCCTCTTCGACGCGTGGAAGCCGGTCGCGAGCGACATCGAAGTCGATCACCAGGCTCGGCGGGGCGGCACCGCGCCGGCGAGCCGATCGGCCGCGGACGCGGCCGTCCCTCGAATCCCTGGAATCCCGACAGTTGCTGGCGGTGAACTGGACGGGAGCCGGTGATGGGACATCCTGGCTCGACCCCATGAACTGGGACACTCGCGGCTTGCCCGGCATGAGTGATGACGTGATCATCGACTCCTCGAGCGATCCGACTGTCAACATCGGCTCCGGGGATGTCGCTATCCGGAGCCTGAGCCTCCGTGGCAACGATAGGCTCGTACTTGCCGGGACTTCCTTCGCGACCACAACCGGCCTAGTCGTGGATTCCGCCACGCTCGAATTCGACGCGGGGACGATCGGCGGAACGACCTATCTGTATGGGTCAAGTCTGGTGATCGGCCCCAGCTCACAGGGCGCTGCCGACTTCGTGCTGAGGGGAGCAAATGCACTCTACGGCGATGTGGCGAACGCCCAGTCC
>NZ_JAALJH010000142.1 GCF_011064615.1 Aquisphaera insulae
AAGAAACGCCCCGCCGGTCCCGGCGGGGCGTTCAGGCGGACCTGGAAAGCGCGGGGTTCAACGCTTCTTGAGGGCCTTGCCGGCGTTCGGGCCGCGCTCCTTGGCGATGATCTCCTTCTGCTTCTCGCGGACCTGCTCGATCTCCTGGGGGGTCGAGGCGGTGGGGGCGGGCGCCTCGCCACAGCCGTGCGCGAGGGCCAGGAGGATGGTGGCGGCCAGGCTCGTCCCCATCAACAAGAACGATCTCGTCTTCAAGGTCACACTCTCCGGGGGCAACGAAAGAAGAGGCCGATAGGAGGCCGGGCCCACCAGCACGGGGAGGGCCCGGCCGGGATGTCGTTCAATACGAATCGGCCGAGATGACCTCGCCGCCGGCCCGGGTGCTCAGGCCCATCCAGACCTGCTGGCTGATCGAGTCCTTGAAGGCCCGGACGCTGCCGTCGCAGAGCGCGGCGTTGACGACACCGGGGTGGTAGGAGGACGCAGGCTTCATCAAGTACCACCACGACTGGGCCCAGACGCACGTCTGGTTCGGGGTCCGGATGCTGTTGAACCAGCCCCGCCAGTGGCTGGCCTCGACCCAGGGATAGCCCTTGAATCGCCAGCCATTGCTCCAGGGGATCGGCCCGTTTTGCCAGTTGATCGCGTTCGCGGCGGCCGTGGCCTGGGTAAGGGTCGAGGAGGCGGTAATTCCGGTCGACTCGTAGCAGTCCGACACCTTCGTCCTGGCGGCGCCGCTGCTCAAGGGACCGTTGGCGACCTCCGCCGCGGCCAGGGTATTGCTTGAGCCATCGGTGATCGACGAGAACCCGACCTTGGTCGCCTTGAACGGCTGGACGTCGGGGTCGTCGTCCAGGGTCCGGCCGAAGACGCCATCCCAGCTCTTGTTGAGCGGCCACCACGTGCCGGAGTTCCACGCGTAGTTCGCGGCCGAGGAGTTCCAGCCGTCCGTGGAACGCTCGGTGTAGATCTCCGACGGGCACAGATAGGTGTTCACGCGGGCCTGGATGACCGTCAGGTTCTGCGGCTCGGTCCAGAGCCAGTCGGAATAGATGTTGGTGTTCCAGGAGGAATAGAGCGGCGCCTGCTCCACGAACGGGAGCATCGCCACGTTCACCGCCGTGGCCCCATATCCTTCCCCGGGCGGGAAGACCCCCCAGGAACTCTCGTAGTTGGCCATCCCCAGGCCGATCTGCTTGAGGTTGTTCACGCACTGGGCGCGTCGGGCCGCCTCGCGGGCGGACTGGACGGCGGGCAGCAGCAGCGCGATCAGGACCGCGATGATGGCGATCACGACGAGCAGCTCGATGAGCGTGAATCCCGACCGAACTCGAACACGAGAATGCATGAAACGCTCCGTTGACGAAACCGGGCGATGAACAGGACACCCCCCGCCAGGATCATGTCCTCGCGCACCACCGCGCGAATCGCTCGAGCCCGACCGAGGGGCAAGACGACTGCATGGAACGGCGTGAACGAATGGCGGGAAGAGGGATGGCCGTACTTAAGTAGGCCCGGCAGGAATACGCAATCCGCGAACCATATCGAGTCGGAAAATACTAAGAGTCATAAGTGATTTATCGAAAATGATTTGCGGATTTCCTGGGCTGGAGACCGATTGTCATCGGGGCGGCCTGAAGTCCAGGGGCGGGGCAGATCGCCCGGTTTTTGGGCGGAGGCCCTTGGGTCCTGGACAAGGGACGGAAATCGCAAGAAGATGATCCCCGGGGATCGACCGCGATGACGCCGGAGATCGGATCCGGACTCATGGCGTGGATCGTGGACTCGGAGGCCCAGCCATGACGACGGGGAGAGCCCTGGTGGCGGAGATCGGTTCCTGCCGAGTCTCGGACGGGCAGGGGGCGTACTGGTGGCTCGGGCAGCACGGGTTCACCCTCAAACTCGGCGCGACGGTCTGCTACCTCGACGCCTTCCTGTCCGATTTCCCGGACCGGCGGGTGCCCCCCCTGATCCGCCCGGAGGACGTCACGAATGCCGACCTCGTGCTCGGCAGCCACGACCACGCGGATCACATCGACCGCTCCGCCTGGCCGGCGATCGCGGCGGCCTCGCCGCGGGCGAGGTTCGTGGTTCCCGCCCTGCTCCGAGAGCGGATCATCGGGGAGCTCGACCTGCCCGCGGATCGCGTGCTCGGAGTCGACGTCGATCGGCCCGTCCAGCACGGCGGCCTCGTCATCCGCGGCGTCCCCGCCGCGCACGAGTTCCTGGACGTCGACCCGGAGACCGGCCTGCATCCGTACCTCGGCTTCGTCGTCGAAGGATCCGGCCTCTGCCTCTACCACGCCGGCGACACTTGCATTTATGAGGGTATGCAGGAGATTCTCCGACGCTGGTCCTTCGACGTCGCCTTCCTGCCGATCAACGGCCGGGACGCGCGGCGGCTGGCGGCGGGCTGCATCGGCAACATGACCTACCAGGAGGCCGTCGACCTCGCCGGCACGATCCGACCGCGGCTCACCGTCCCCACCCACTTCGAGATGTTCGCCATGAACTCCGAGAACCCTCGCCTGTTCGAGGATTATGCCCGCGTGAAGTACCCGGGCCTCCGCGTGGCGATACCTCGCCATGGAGAGAGGGTCCTCCTGGGCGGATGATCCCGACCCGTGGCGACGGCCGGCCCCGAGTCAGTCCCGGCACTCGGCGACGAAACCGGTCGCGATCAGGACCTGCGCCGCGGCATAGGTCGGCCAGACGATGGCCCTCGCGAACGCGAGGCTCGCCGGCCCGAACAGCCCCAGTCCGAGGCAGGCGTCGGAGATGAGGAACGAGAGTGCCCCGATCGGCACCCGGGGGCTCTTCCAGCGTGCCAGCAAGGCGAGGACGACCATCCCGCCGAGCGTGGCCGAATAGAGCGGAACGGCGACGGCCAGGGCGCCCTTCAACGCGGGGAAGATCGCGATCAGGACCCCCCCGGAGAGAAGCACGACCGCTGCCGCGGCGAGCCTCCGCCAGGGGGGGACCTGGGCGAGCCGCTCGAGCCGAGCGGCGAACGCCCCCCCGTAGAAGAGGTGGCCGACCAGGAAGGCACCCAGCCCCGCCAGGAAGGTCCGCTCGCCCAGGTCGAGCAGCCCGTCGCCGGCCGCGTGCCAGGCCAGCCCGACGGCCACCGGCCATCCCGCTGTCCCCGACCGGCGGACCGTGAAGACCGCCAGGGCCATCGCCGGGGTCATCTTCACCAGGGTCCGCGTCCACCCGTCGGGGAGGGCCCCACCCCATCCGTAGAGGATCGCCGCCGTGACGGCGAGGAGAACCTCGGGCGAGGGTAGGCCTGGTCTGATCCGCATGTCATACCTCATTCGCTCGGTATCCAACATAAGCCCCGAGAGTCGCGGTTTGGGAACCGGGCTCCCACGCGGTCATCGGCCTGCGCCGGGCTCGGCAGGAGCCTCGCCCTCCCATCAGGAGAAGAGCCTCTCCCAGCCCGGGAGGGCGAGGCTCCTGCCGAGCCCGGCGCAAGCCCTGGATCATCGACGGGCCGCGATCCCGCGCACCGGATCTGGGATGAATTGCCAAGCTCCGGGCGAGCTAGCGGATCGTCGGCAGGGCCCCCATCTCGCGCTCAGGGATGGGAGCTAGAGTTCACCCCGATAGTCGATCCCCCAGAGGATCCGCATCAGGGGAGCGGGGAGCAACTGGCCGCCGAGCAGGAGCCCGCCATAGGCCGCCGTTCCGCCAAAGATCAGGCCCGATACCTGGAGCCACCAGGGGCCGTTCCCCACCCGTCCGAGCACCAGCAGGCCTAACCCGAAGCCGACGACGAACCCGATCAGCGCGCCGACGACGTAGCCGAGGACTCGGAAGAAGAGCCGGCGCCCGAGGGGCATCGCCGCGCGGAGGCGTCGCCGATAGGCCGCGACATTTTCCCTGGTGTCGGCCCAGTCAACCTCCCGGATCGGCACCGCCCGCCCGCACCCGCAGCAGATCGTCGCCGAGACCGCAGCGAAGGGATTGGCGAGCCGGAGGAAGTCGGAACCGCCGATCTCGGTCAGCGACCCGCAAGGCCGATGGAGGTAGACCCGCTCCCGGGGCGGTCCGGCGGACCGCATTTGCCCTTCGCCATCGTGAGCCGCTTCGGCAGCCATCGCCTTAGCCTCGTAGTCGAGTTCGTGGTGATGTCGATAGGATTCCATGGAAGCCGGCGTCAGGGGATGTCGCTCCCATCCTCGTAACGATGGAGACCACACGCAACCCCCAGGGGGCCGGTCAGATCTCCGTAACAGTAGGAATATCGCCACCAGATATGGCCATGCCCGGAAATGGAGCGGCCGGGGTCCAGGACGGATTCGCGGCGGGGCCATTCGAGGAGAAGGAACTTCCATGTTGTGACCGTCTTTCTCGCCCGGCAGACACGGCACGAGAATTTGTCCACTCGCCAACCACTTCCGAGCACGATCGAAGCGCCACCGACCAGGGCGGCCCAGAGGAGCCACGAGAATCGTCGAGAGTGGGTCATGATTCAGCGATCGAGCGTCGATCCCCCCATGCCTCGACTCCTGGCGAGCCCCCACAGCTCGGCTTGATCCCCCCATCGAACCACAAATTCGGGGAATTTTCCGCTACCCTGAAACTGGCGCCTCCAAATTCGGGATTGTACTGAGTAAAGGCCGCGCCCATCGAGCGCGCGGCCCACAACTTGGAGACACTCCCATGGCCACCGCCGCCCAGATCCAAGCCAACCGAAGCAATGCGAAGAAGAGCAGCGGACCGAAGACCGAGGCGGGCAAGGCCGCCGCCCGCATGAACGCGCTCAAGCACGGCAACCGCTCCAGGCGGCTCGCCATGCCGGTGCTCCCCCAGGAGGACCCGAAGGAGCTGGACCGCCGCGTCCGCGAGTACGTCCAGGCCGGCAAGGCGAGCAACGCCATCGAGCGCGACCTGCTGACCCGCGCCGCCCGGCTCTCGTTCATGCTCGAACGGTCCGACCGCGCCGAGGCCGCCTACCTGGCCAGGCTCGCCCGCGCGGCCCTCAAGGCCGGGGCGAACGAACCCAGCGAGGAGCGGGAGCGGCGGGTCGAGCACCTCGCTCGCGACCTCTTCCTCGAGGCCGCCCCCGGCTGCCACCGCAACTCGGACATCTTCCGCGACGTCCCGGCCGCGTTCCTGGCCGGGCTCGAGGAGATGCACGAGGGACGCGCCTGGCTGATCCGCCAGTGGCTGACCCAGATCAACCTGCTCTGCGGCCGCGACCAGTTCGGCTGGGGCGACTTCTATCGGTATGTCCGGCTCCTGGGCAAGCTCCAGACCGAGGCCAACGTCGACCTGGAGCTGAACGCCGTGATCGCCGCCTTCGACGCGTTCCTCGGCGGCGGCAAGGGGCAGGCGTTCTACGAGTACTACTGCCGCCGGACCCGGATCTACGACAAGTTCTACGAGGGCCATCGATCCTGGCGGGTGCTCGGCGAGCCGCCGGCGAGCTCGGACGCGGCCCAGGACTTCCTGATCGACCTGGCGGAGCGGAAGCTGGCGCGGCTGGAGGCGATGGAGGCCGCCGCGACCGACGACGACGTCGATGTCGACGCCGACGAGCTGGCCGACGCGGCCGCGTTCGACGCCGGCCCGGAGCTGGACCGGCACCGGCGGACCTCCTCGGCGCGAGGGCGGGAGCTGCTCCGGATCCTGGACGCGGTCGTCCGGCTCAAGAAGTGCCCGGGCATGAGCCATGACGAGGCCGTTGAGGACTCGAGGACGCCGATTGAGTCGACGACGACGATCGAACCCAATCCGGGTCAGTCAGAAGTCCGGGTGGCTGTGGTGGAGACGCAGGCGACACCACGGGATCGGCCTGGCACGGAGACGGCCTGCGCGGGCGGCGAAGGCCCGCCGGCCGTGGGGTCGCTGCGCTCCTCCACAGCCACCCACTTGCCCGCCCCGGTGGCCGAAGGGGAGGGCGAAGGCTCGCCGGCCGTGCGGTCGCTGCGCTCCTCCACAGCCACCCGCTTGCCCGCCCGCGGCACAGGAGAGGAGCCAGTGGGGAGCGAAGGCCCGCCGGCCGTGGGGTCGCTGCGCTCCTCCACAGCCACGCACTTGCCCGCCCGCAGCACGGGGGAGGAGCCAGTGGGGAGCGAAGGCGTGCCGGCCGTGGGGGTGCTGCGCTCCTCCACAGCCACGCCGATGCCGGTCCCGGTGGTTGAAGGGGAAAGAGAGGGTTCGCCGGCGGTGGGGTCGTCTGCGGCTCCAGTACAGCCAACCGCTGGCTTGTCCCTCGCCTCTGGCTCCTCTCCCGGGCTCTCGCCCCTCGACCCGCGCTCCTTGCCGCTTGAGCCAGCAGGCGACGAGCCGGGGGCTTCGGTTATAATCCCGGGCACGCCGTGAGCAGGCCTCGATAGCACCCGCAGGTGGGACCGCGACATGGAAACTCTCCCCCAGGACTCGAAACCGAGACGGCGGTGGCCACGCCGCCTGGCGGCGGCCGCCGCGCTGGTGGTCGTGGGGGCGATCCTGTTCGTGCTGGCCATCCCCTGGATCGTGGCGACCCCCTGGGCACAGAGGAGGCTCGCGGCGGCCGGGACTCGGTTCCTGGCCCCGGGTGCGGTGCGATTCGATCGGCTTCGCGTCTCGTGGTTCGGGCGGACCGAGATCGACAATGTCGCCCTCATCGACGCCCAGGGGGACGAGATCGTCGCGGCACCGAAGGCCCTGGTGGACTGGACCCTCAAGGAATTCGTGTTCACCCAGCCGGCGGTCCTGACCCTCACGCTCGATCGGGCCGCGGTGGACATCGAGCGCTCGGAGACCGGCGCGATCGACCTGCTGGATACCTTGAAACCGATCCTCGACGACGAGCCCAAGCGGGATATCCTGGTCCGGGTGGTGGACGGCAACCTGAGGTTCCGCGACGCCGGGCTGAGCGAGCCGTTCCACGCCGATCGGGCGAACGTCGAGCTCGACCTGACCGCCGCCCCGAAGCCGATCGCCTGGCGGCTCAAGCTCGAGGAGAAGCACGCCCAGGGTGACGCCGGCAAGCTCGACATCCGGGGCCAGGCCGGCCGCTCCCAGAAGCGCGGCGGTGGACCCGAGGACCTCGAGCTGACCGTCCGCGCCGACCGCTGGCCCTGGCGCGTCAATCGGCCGGACGTCCAGGCCCGGGGAGACTTCGACGGGACGATCGAAGCCACCGACCGAAAGGGGAACGTCGCGATATCGGCCGATGCCCGCCTGCTTGGCATCCACGCGGAGGGCTCGAAGCTCTCGGGCGACGTGCTGGACCTCGATGCGGTCGGCCTGGTCGCGAACGTGACGAGCGAAGCCAATTCCTGGACGGCGGAGAAGCTCGATTTATCGCTCCCCTTCGCCACGGCCCACGCCACCGGGAGTTACCCGCCGGTCGGCGAGAAGGGGGGGCACGTCGAGGCGACCGTGGACCTACCTCGGCTCGCCGCCGCGCTCCCGCACACGCTCCGCCTCCGCCGGGATCTCAAGATCGAGAAGGGGACCGTCGGCCTCCGCGCCGACGTGACCGGCGACCCGGCCGGCGCGGGGCGGGGCCAGACGATCGTCGCCGACTTCCGGATGGCGGACCTGGCCGCCCGCCGCGGCGAGCAGGTGCTCACCTTCCCCGACCCGGCGACCGTCCAGGCGAGGCTCCGCCGGGCCGCCGATGCCTTCTCGCTCGATCAGCTCGACATCAAGACGCCGTTCCTGGCCGCAACCGGCAAGGGGGACCTGGACCGCGGCATCGAAGTGGTTGCGACCGTGGACCTGGACGCCGCCAACGAACGCCTCAGGAACTGGGTCGACATGGGCAAGCTCGAGCTCGGCGGGAAGGGCAAGGTCGATGCCCACTACAGGAAGGCCGCGGACCGGTTCGAGGCCACCGCCGACTCCGAGTTCACCGGCCTGAGGATCGCCGGCCTTCCGCTGGTCGAGACCTTCCGCCGCGAGAAGGAGACGGCCTCGCTGAAAGCCGCGGGGGGGGCTTCACCCTCGGGAATGCCCTCGACTCTCCTCGACCTGACGTTCACCGGCAAGGGAGACGGCGAGGAGCTCACCGTGACGGCCGCGCCCGAGCGCGGCTCGAACGCGATCGCGGGCGAGGTGAAGGGCAAGCTCTCGGTCGTTGTGGGCGGCAAGAAGCAGGTGGCCGAGGGGATCGTCCGCGGACGCTGGGGTGACTCGGAGATCACCGCCGACCCGATCGTGGTGCTCCTGACCCCGGTCGTCGGTCCGGGGGGACAGTTCCTGCCGACCGATCCGAAGAAGTGGTCGGCGACGGGCCGCTACAACGTGGCCCGCGACGAGCTCGTGATCGAGCAGAAGCCCGACGTGGCGGGGGGGCCGTCGATGGCCTTCGCGGTGGCGCCGACGCGGGTCCGGGTCGCCGGGCTGAAGTCGCGGGACCGGGCGACGGTCGATGTCGAGCTCGCGGGGGACCTGTCCCGGCTCGATCTGGACGGCCGGGGCGCGGGCCGCATCGGGGGCCGGTTCGAGGGGCTTCTCCAGGGCCGGCAGGACGCGGCGGGCTGGGATCTGGGGGCGAAGGTCCAGGTCAAGGAGCTGGCGAGCCTGGACGGGCAGGGGGGGAAGCAGGTGTTCGCCGACGAGGCGAGCGCCGCGGTCCGCGGCAAGGTCGCGGCGAAGCTCGACCGGGTCGACCTGACCGAACTCGGCCTCGTCACGCCGTATGGCCGAATCCAGGGGGGCGGGACGATCGCCGAGCTGAAAGCCGAGCCGAAGCTGGACCTGAAGGGGACCCTGAGCCCGGACTGGAAGGTCCTCAGCGAGCTGCTGGCGAAGAAGGTGGAGCCCAATGCCTCGATGTCCGGGTCGGACCGGGCCTGGAGCCTATCCGGCACCCTGCCGAGGTCGCTCGAGACGAAGCTCCCGGAGACGATCCGCGGCGAGGCCGGGCTGAACCTCGAACATCTGGACGTCTTCGGCATGAAGCTCGGCAAGGCGCCCCTGGTCGTCCGGGTGGATAAGGGGAAGGTGTTGATCGACCCGATCGAGTCCACGCTCAACGCGGGGACGCTGCACGTCGAACCGGAGATCGTCGCCGACGACCAGGAGGGGACGTGGCTCCACCTGGGGCCGACCACCCGGCTGATGGACGCCGTGGTCAACGACGAGGTCTCGCACCGGTTCCTCGCGTTCGCGGCGCCGGTGCTCGACCAGGCGACGCGGGTCCGAGGGCAGGTGTCGCTGGCGATCGGCGAGGCATACTTCCCGCTCTCCGCGGGGGCGGGCGCCGAGCCGAGGGTGGACGGGGACGTGATGTTCGACAACGTCGAGTTCATGCCGGGCCCGCTGGCCGACCAGCTCGTGGGCGTCTTCCGCCAGGAGCGCCGGCCGCTCCTGGTGCTGCGCGACCCGGTCTCGGTCCGGATTGTGGGCCGGACGGTCTACCAGGAGGGCTTGGTCATCCCGCTGGGTAACCTCGCGGCGATCGGGATCGACGGCAGCGTCGACTTCGACCAGAACCTCAACCTCGTCGCGAGCTTCGCGATGGCGCCGCCGCAGAAGGAGATCCCCGTCCTCTCCCGGCTGCTCGAGACGACGCAGATCCAGGTCCCGATCACGGGGACGCTCAAGAAGCCCCGGATCGACGGCGACGCCGTGGCCGACCGGTTCAAGAACATGGGCCTGAACGTCCTGGACGGCATCCTCGGCCCCAATGCGGGTGGCCTCGGCAACCTGATCCCGGGGCTGAATGGCGACCGCTCGCGTGACCGCTTCCCGCCGTTCAAGCGGCCCGACGGAAACGGTCCTCGATCCGGCCGAGCCGGCCAGACGCCCTCGCCGCCGCCGCCCGGCAACGAAGCCCGGCCGGATGCGGACCCGGATCAGGATCTCATGAAATCGACCGACAAGCCGGACGACCCGACCCCCATGCAGCTCCGCCGGGAGGAACGAAAGGCCCGCAGGCTGGATCGCCGGAATGAGCGGCGGATGAAGCGGGGGCTGCCGCCGGAGTGAACGAGCGCCCCAACCGGCTACGTCGACGCGAGACCACAAACGCCCCGACTGGTGAGAGGAGACCGAGCACGATGACGAACGCGGAGAGCCCTGAGACGGAGTCGGTTTCGGACTCGTTCCCAACCCCGGGTGAGGATCTCGCCCCGCCCCCGGTCCAGGACGAGCCCGAGAGCCGGCCCGGCGGACTGCCGCTGTATGTCTGGGTGATCGCGGCGGTGATCGTGGCGGTCCCCCTGGGCTGGTATCTGGGCGATCGGGCGGCCGGGCTGGAGATCATGCCGAAGCTGATCCTGCGGGCGCTGACCGCGCTCGCGGCGCCGCTCGTCGTGCTGGCGATCCTGAGCGCGATCGTGACCAATGAGATTCACGGGCGACAGGGGGCGCTGATGATGGTCTTCTACCTCATCAACACCCTGGTGGCGATGGTCATCGGCCTGACGCTCTCGAACGTCTTCCAGCCGGGGCGGGGGGCCTCGCTGGCCGCCCCCGGCACGGTCGCCCAGGCGCCGGTGACGAAGTCGGTCACGGACCTGGTCGTCGAGCTGATCCCCCGGAGCATCGGCGAGGCGTTCTCCACCAACAATCTGGCCCAGCTCGTGCTGCTGACCCTGGCCCTGGGGATCGGCCTGGTCCAGATCCGGGACGCCCAGCGGGCCCGCGGCGAGACCTCGTTCCAGCCGGTGATCGACCTGCTCACGATCGGCTTCGAACTGCTGATGAAGGTCCTCCTTTGGGTCGTCGCGCTCGTACCGTTCGCGGTCCTCGGCATCGTGGCGTCGAGCGTGGGCAAGCAGGAGGGCATGAGCGTCTTCCGCTCGCTCATCGGCCTGATCCTGGTGGTGGTGTTCGGTCTCTGCTGCCAGGTGGCATGGTACTTGCTTCAGATGGCCGTCCTGGCGCGGATGTCGCCGGTCCGGTTCCTGCGCAACGCGCTCGACGTCATGGCCAGCACCTTCAGCACGGCGAGCACCGCGGCGACGATCCCGATCACGCTCGGGTCGCTGGCGCGGCTGGGAGTCTCGAGGAGGAACAGCCAGCTCACGGCATGCATCGGCACCAACTTCAACAACGACGGCACGGCGCTCTACCAGGCCACCGCGGCCATCTTCATGGCGCAGTCGCTGGGGTTCAGCCTCAGCCTGGGAGACCAGGTGATCATCATGCTGACGACCCTGGTGGCCAGCGTCGGGGCCGGCGGCATCCCGTCCGGGAGCTTCGTGACGCTCCCGCTGATCTTCTCCGCCGTCAGCCTGCCGGCCGAGAAGCTGCCGATCCTGCTGACGGTGGACTGGCTGCTCGACCGCTGCCGGACGACCTCCAACGTGCTGGGTGACATGACCGTCGCCGTCCTCCTGGACCGCGTCTGGGGTGGCGACAAGCCGGTCGAAACGGCCCCTGAATTGACCTGAGTGAGGAGAGCCCCACGATGCCTGCTTTCGGCCTGGACCTGAGCACCTACTCGATCCTGCTCGCCCAGGAGTCCCTGACGCTGGTGTCGCCGGAGGCGGGCCATCCGACGCGGATCCTGGCGCTCACTCTCATGGTGGTTCTCGGCCTGCTGGGCGTGGCGGCGCTCGGCCTGCTCTACTACCGGCGGCGGAACGTGCAGATCTCGGTGGAGGAGCAGTTCCGGGCCTTCCGCGCGCAGGCCGTCTCCCTGATGGACCAGCTCGACGCCCTCCGCAAGCGGCACAAGACGTTGCCGGCGGACGACCCGGACTTCACCGTCCCCATGCAGGGGGCGACGCTGGCGCTCTACGAGGGCGTGAGCCGCGACCTGGACACGCTCTGGGATCGCTGGCTCAAGGTCATGGAAATCTGGGACCAGGCCCAGCGGCGGATCAAGGCCGGCGGCGGCCTGGGGATGAAGCCGACGGAGGAGGCGAAGACCCTGATGCAGGGGGGCGAGATCAGCGAGCTGGTCCGCGAGACGGCCACCTGCAAGGAGCGGCTGGACACCCTGAACCAGGCCCACGAGACCGCCCGCGCCGACCTCGAGGCGGCCCGCACCGAGCTGGCCGCCGTGCAGGATCGAGTCACCCGCGGGACGGGCGTGGTGATCCCCTCGGACCCTCACGCCGAGGCCATTCGCAGGGCCGAGGATGCGCTCCACGGCGCCGAGGCGATCCTGACGGCCGACCCGATCGCCGCCGAGGAGCAGATCAACGGCGCCCGCTGGTCGCTCGCCGCGCTCGAGGACCGGCCGAAGCCCGCGCCGAGGTCCGCGAGCCGGCCCTATCCGAGCACCTACCCCCCGTTCATCTACGACCTGATCGCGGCCTTCGATCGGTTCCGCGAGTCGGTGGCGAAGTTCCGGGTCTGGGAGGTACTGGGGATGCTTGCGAAGGCCTGGATCTTCATCTGGGTCGTCGGGCTCCTCTTCGGCCTGCTGACCTCACTGCTGCCGCTCCTGATCGTGGTCATCGCCTTCCTGGTCATCACCTTCGGCGGGATGGCGGTGCTCCGGTCGCTGAGCTCGTGGCTGTGGTTTGGGGTGGGGGGACGGTGGTAGAGAATTCCCGGGCGTGATCGGTCGCGCCGGTCACAACAGCCTGCCATTCCCCGTGCGATGTCGCATCCCAAGGGACGAAGCCGTGCCCGATTACCTGGCCACCGTACGCGACGCCGACGGCCGCGAGACGACTGTGAACGTGGAAGCGGATACGGCCGACGAGGCCGTACGGATGCTCCGCGAGCAGGGCTTCGAGGAGGTCGTGCTCCATACCGATGATGTGATGTCCCGCTACTCGAACCAGCGAAAGGTGGCGGCCGACTTCTCGCCCAGGGATTGGGTCCAGCTTCGCAGCCTGCCTCCTGGCCTGGGGCTGTTTCTGATCGTCGCCGCCAATAGCTATCGCAAGCTCGCGTTCTGGATGATCCTCCTCGCCTTGGTTGTGGGATTCAGTGTCTTTCGGGGAGGCCCGCTCAACTGGCTGGACTGGAGCTGCCTGGGAGTGCTGGCGTTTCCCGCTGTCTTCGCGCTGGGGATCGCGTTATTTTCAAGGGGAGTACCCTATCGCGCGATGATGGACGCCCTCCACTGGGGGCGATGGGAGGAAGCCATCTCGCAAGCCGATGCGATGGGCTCGAAGGTCCCGGCCGAGACGATCGGCTTTGAGAAGGCGCGGGCCCTGGCTGCCCTGGGGCGACTCGACGAGGCCAGGGACCTCGTCAAACCGTTCGATGATGAACGAGTGATGCCGCGTTGGCTCTATCTTTCACGCCTTGCCAACCTCTTCGATATCATCAATCGCCATGACGATGCGATCGCCCTCTTCGAGCAGGCGCTTGAGTTGGCACCGGACAATGCCGTGATCATGCTCGGCCTGGCGAACAGGCTCATCCTGCATCGACGTGACCACCGGCGGGCGCGACAGCTCGTCGCCGAGGCTCGGACCCACGCCCTGAGCGATGAGACCGCTCCGATGGCTGACCTGCTCGACGGTCTCATCCTCCTGGAGGAAGGGGCACCCCGTGACGCACTCCCGGTCGTGGAGGCAGCGTACCGGGTTTACCGCAGGCGCAGGCACAGGTTCCTCGGTTACGTCTCGCTGGGTCAGGCCGCGGTGTCTCTGGCGCGAGTCCACTCCGCCCTCGGGGATCGCGATCTGGCCGTCAAGCTCTACGCCAAGGTCCGTCCGCGGATGGTGGCCGTGGGCTCCTCACTGGTCGCCCGTTACGACCGTGAGATCGGGCTTCTTTAAAGGACTCGAATCGCGGTTCCTTTCTCAACTCGACGTTGCCGAGGTTGTCGCCAGTGTCGAAGACAAGACCATCCGAGCCGGAAGCGTCAGCGACGGTCTTTCTTGAAATCATGAAATCTCGAGCGTGATTACATCCGATCTACCGTCTCGCTCTTACCGCCATCGTCGGGAAGGACCGTCGCTGACGCTTCCGGCTCGGTTGTGCGGACCAAGCCTCGGCCAGCTTGAGCGCGTAGTATTCTCGAATGGGCAACGTCTCATCGAGGTGAAAGCGGACCGTTCGGGCCATCAGCCTTCCTTGGGCGGATTCTGGTTCATCCGGCGGAAGCGCGCGCCGGGAGATTCGCGACGCCACTCCTTGACATGGGGAAT
>NZ_JAALJH010000143.1 GCF_011064615.1 Aquisphaera insulae
GCTCCAGGGGGAACGTGTCGACCGAGATGGACGGAGACCGTGCGGGCGCGGCCGAATGGCGGGCCTCGGCGGTCTGCGCCCGGGCCGCCTCGGGTGCGGCCCAGAGGATCGTCAGGGCAACAGCGCAGCCTGACAGCCAGGCGTTGAGGCACGCCGGCGCGGGGCTCCCGCGACGTTCCGCTATCCGGCTCCGATCCATCCGTGGCTCCCGGCCGCACGCGGCTCCGAAACGCAGCTCGCTCGAACGGGGTTGCCCCGGCTCCTCCCAGGCCCCCGGCTCGGGCAGGGAAGGTATCCCGGGCGGGGCTTTCCCACAAGGCGAGAAGGGACCGGACGAAACCAGTGAACAGACGGTCAAGGCGGACCGATCCCCTGGTGCGGTCCCACCTTGACCTCGCCTGGGCCGGCGCTATCATTGCGTACGTCAGGCCGTCGCCACGCACGAAGGTTCGCAAGGCTCGAATCCTCCTCCTCGAGCGCGAGCCGCCAGCCTGGCGGGTTTAGACCCCCTGAGGGGGTGCGGTGCATCGCGCCGTCGGACGACGAGATCCGCCCTCCCGTATTCGGAATCGCGATGATGGATGTTCCTCGCCTGGCCCTGGCGACCGCCGCCTCAGGTCCGGAGCCCTCGACGATGAGCCTCGCCCTGATGGCGGGACTCGCGGGCTCTCACCGCCGGGTTCAACACTTCCGGACGAGGGCTTGCCCCACCGCGACCGAGCTGGTCGGACAGGTCACCGGGCTGCCGGGACGGCATCTGGACTCCTGGCTGATGCCGGAATCGGTCTGCCGCTCCCTCTTCGCGAGGGGGGCAAGCGGGGCTCATCTCGCGGTCGTGGAAGGGACGCTGGAGCCGATCGCGACCCCGCAGCCGTATTCCACGAGCGACCAGCCGGGCAGCCTGGGCGAGGTCGCGAGGATGCTCGACCTGCCGACCGTGGCCGTGATCTCGGCGCCGGAATCGTGCGGAGACGTGCTCCATCTCCCGAGGCTGCCGCGAGGAATCGACGGCGTGCTCATCGACCGCCTGAGGGATCCCGCGGACCTTCCCCGGCTTCGTCGGATGGTCCGGCTCGCGGCCGGGGTGCCGGTCCTGGGGGCCCTCGAGGTCCTGCCGTCGGTCCGACGGATGCTGGAAGGCCCCGATCGCGTGGACTTCCTGCCGGAGTCGGCCGTCGAGGCCCTGGCTCGCAACTTCCTCCGCCATTCCTGCCCGGACGAGATCCAGGAGCTGGCGGCCGGCCGGGAACCGCTCGAATACCGGGACCTGCTCTGCGCCTGCGGCCTGGCGGACTGCGGACGCTGCTTCCGCGTCGCCTACGCCCAGGACGAGGCCTTCGGCCGCTATTTCCCGGACACCATCGAGGTGCTCGAGGCGCTGGGCGCCGAGCTCGTCGAGTTCTCTCCGCTCCGCGACGAGGCGCTCCCACCGGGGGTGGACCTCGTGATGATCGGCTGCGGACTGCCCGACGAGCACGCCGACCGGCTCTCCTCCAACCTGAGCATGCTGGCGGCGCTCCGCCAGCACGTCTGCCGGGGCCATCGGATCTACACCGAGGGGGGCGGCACCGCGTACCTCGGCCGCTGGATGATCGTCGACGGTCAGCCGCTCCGGGGGGCCGCCATCCTCCCGTTTAGCGCCGAGCTGCGGGAGCAGCCGACGCCGCCGGCCCCGGTCACCCGGACGCTCTCTCACGATTGCTGGCTCGGCTCCCGGGGGACGACGGTCCGCGGCTACAGGAGCGGCCGGTGGCGGTTAACCCCCAGCCACGAGCCCCTCGAATGCCCGGAGTCGTTCGGCTCGCTCACCTCCGAGGGCGACCTCTACTACCATCACCACGCCGTCGGCAGCCTGATCCACCTGCATCTCGGAGCCCTCCCCGAGGTCGTCGCCGCCTTCGCCAACCCACACCGCCCCAGCCTGAGGCGGCCTCCCGTCCGCGGGTACTAGCAAGGCGGCCATCAACGCGGCTCGTCGGTTCCGATCTGGGTCTCGAGGACCTGGATCGCGTCCCGGAGTGACGTGCTGTGAGGCTGGAGCTTGAGGGCGCGGCGGAAGGTCTGGAGGGCCTCGCGAGGCTCGCCCATCTGGATTTGGCACTGGGCCAGGCCGGCCAGCGCCCCGATGTGGTACGGATTGAGGCTGACCACCTTGCGGCAATCGGCCGCGCTCTCGGCGAAGCGGCCCTGGACGAAGTAGGCGATGGCCCGCTGGTTGAAGGCCTCGGCGAACCGCGGAGCGCGGGCGATCAACCCGGAGGCCAGCGTGGTCGCCTCGTCCAGCCGCCGGTCCGAGATGAGCTGTCGGACCTTCTCGAGGAGGCGGTTGTTCTCCTCGGAGTCGGCCCGGAACCAGACGGCCCAGAGCGCGCTCTCCGCCATCGTCCGGACCACCGGATCGTCGTCGCCGAGCGCCCGGCCGAGCGGCTCGTTGCTCCCCTCGAATCGTCCGAACGTCCCCAGCGCGAGCACCGCCCCGCGGCGAGCGGTCACGTCCGGCGAGGCCGCCAGGATCCGGCCGAGCGTCCCTTCGGTGTAACGGGCCATGGCACGGTCGCGGAACCGTTCCACGTCCCGGTCGCGAAGGAAGTCCGCGTAGTAGTCGATCAGCAGCGAGCTCGCTCGGGATTGTCCCATGACGGATCCCCCCCCACTCACGCGCGATGGGTCCGGACCGGCCGGTCCGGCCGCGAGGCTCTGGGTCGATGTCAACGCGCCCGGGGTCACGACGGACGCGATCAGGAGCAGGAGCAGACACGACGAGGCCAAGCAACGCCCGGGCGCGCCGCCGAGATCGCGGCCAGTCCGGCGCCGGGACCATCGGAGGCCATTCCCGATCATCCGTCGATCTCCTCGCGAGGGCGGGTCGTGGAGTAGAGGGTGATCGCGGGCCTCGTCCGTCCCGAGAGTCTCGGCGGGGCCCCCCCTCGAAGGTCGGCGGCGTCGATCGGCGTGGAGGATTCGGCAGGACCGGACTCGGGCGTGGACGGCCCCGGGGCGGTTGCCCCTCGGTCGTCTTCCGCGCTCAGTCTAGCACCCGCTGACGCGCCATGCCAGCGGTTTCCGGGGCAAGTCGATGCGAGCCCCAATCTTCCGCCTCGACGAGCCATCCGGCCCCGTCGTCGGCCCGCACGAAATACGCTAACAAATATAAATCTATTCACTCTCTGGTTTCATGTTGTCGCCTTCTCGATAAGCGGCGGGTGGAAGGACGCTCGAATCGTCGACGGCTCACGCCGGATCGCTGATCCCGAGCACGCTCTCCAGGGGGACGGGTCGGATCGAGGAGCCGCCGCCGGCCTTATCAACCTGGTCGTCGGCCTTGAGCAAGAGCCCGCGCTCCAGGCTCAGCTCGACGAGCCGGCCGGAGACGGTGCCGGCGGGGGTGGAGACGGACACGGGCCTGCCGATGTGCTCGCTCCGCGAGGACCACGCGGCGGCGAGCGGTGCCGGGCCCTCGGACAGGACCGTCTCGTACCAGCGGTCGAGGCGGACGATCAGCTCGCGGGCCAGCTCGGAACGGTCCGGGTTCGGGCCGGCGCCCAGGCCCTGCAGGGTGGCGACTCGCGGGCGGATCTCGTCCGGCAGGGATTCCGGCGGGATCGAGACGTTCAGGCCGATGCCGATCACCACGCCCCGGGTCTGGAGCTGCGGCGCCGGCGACTCGGCCCCGGCCGGGGCGAGGGCGAGCGACAGCGCCCGCTCGACGAGGATGCCGGCGATCTTCCGTCCGTCCACCCGGACGTCGTTGGGCCACTTGATCCGCGCGTCGCGACCGGTCCGGGCCACCACCAGCTCCGCCGTCGCCACGGCGGCCAGGGCCGTCAGCCAGGTCGCCCCCGAGGGCCCGTCGGCGGTCAGCCGGGCGGGCGGGAAGAGGAGGACCGACATCAGCACCGACGAGCCCGCCGGCGCGGTCCACGAGCGGCCCCGCTGGCCGCGGCCGGCGGACTGCTCCTCGGCGAGCACCACCAGGCCGTCGTTGGCGGCCGAGTCCCCGGCCCGCGCGGCCAGGTCATTGGTGCTGGTCACCCGGCTCCAGACCGCGATCCGCCGGCCGATCCGCCGCGTCGGGAGCCGGAACTCGATCTGGTCCGGGCAGATCCGCGGCGAGGGCCCCCGATAGGCCGCACCGAGGTACGGATGTCGCTCGATCTCGAATCCGAACCGCGCCAGCGCGTCCAGGTCCGCGAGCACCCCCGCGCGGTCCGGGCCAAGGTCCGCGAGCGCGACATGCACGCCCGGCGTGTCCCGCAGCCGGTCCAGGAGCGGGATGTTCAGGGCCGGGGTTGGGGGGCTCATCGGGGTCGTCATGGTGGCGCGTGAGATCCGCTCCCCTTCGCTCCGCGTCAGGCTCCCGCCGTCTCCAGGTCCAGGGCGATGTCCAGGGCCGGCGCGGAATGGGTCAGGGCGCCGACGCTGATGCGATCCACGCCCGATTCCGCCAGCGCCCGGACGGTCTCCAGGGTGACGCCGCCGGATGCCTCCAGCGCGATCCCCGGGGCGAGCTCATCCCGGCGCCGGACGGCCTCCGCCAGCGACGCGGCACCGAGGTTATCGACGAGGATGATGTCCGGCCCGCACCGGAGTGCCTCGTCGAGCTGCTCCAGCGAGTCGACCTCGATCTCGACGACGGTGCCCTTCGGGGCGAGGGACCGTGCGGCGGCGACGGCCGCGGCGATCGCCCCGCCGGGGCGGCCGGCGTGCGAGCCCAGCCAGGCGAGGTGATTGTCCTTGATGAGGACCGCGTCATGGAGGCCGATCCGGTGGTTCTCGCCCCCGCCGCACCGGACGGCGTACTTCTCGAGGATCCGCCAGCCCGGCGTCGTCTTCCGCGTGTCGAGGATCTTCGCCCGGGTCCCCGAGACCGCGTCCACGAACCGGGCGGTCAGGGTGGCGACTCCGCTCAGCCGCTGGAGGAAATTGAGGGCCGATCGCTCGACCGCCAGGATCGACCGGACGGGGCCGGTCAGCTCGGCGATCACGTCGCCGCGGCGGAGCCGGTCGCCGTCGGCACGGATCGCTCGAAAGGCGTCCTCGAGTGGAAAGTGGGCCGCCAGGAGGCCAACGACGGGCACGCCGGCCAGCACGCCCGGCGCCCGGGCCACGATTTGGGCCGTGCCGCGGGCGTCCGCGGGGATGGTCGCGGCGGAGGTGACGTCCCCCGCCTGCCCCAGGTCCTCCTCGATGGCCAGGCCGATGAGGGCCTCGGCATTCCGCGCCTCGGCCTCGCCGAAGCGGGAGCCGAGGCGCGGTGCGTCCGGAGGCGGCATGATCATTCCCTCGCGGTGCTGTGGGCCTTGGATGGGTCGGTGTAGCCGCGGAAGGCCCTGGGCATGCCCGAGTTCGACGGGGACAGGTGGATCGGGATCAGGAGCTCCACCCGGGGGGCGGCCTGGCCCCGGGCGGTCGCCACGGCCACGACCACGGCCTTGCGAAGGAGCCGCTCCCGGCTGAAGACGGCCATCGCCGCCACGTCGCCGACCTGCGTCATGTTGGCGCCGGAGTCCGACCCGGCAAAACCCGCGATCACGTACAGGCCCCGATCCCCCTGATCGCCCAGCGAGCCCACGGCCGCGGATTCAGCCTTGGCCTCGGTCGCGAGGACGATCCGGATCTCCGGATGGGCCTTGAGGGCCTGGTTGAGCTTCTCCTGAGCGTCCTTCGATTCGCCCTCGTACCGAACCTCCTCCACCTTGGTGACGCCGGCCTTGGCCAGGGCGTCGCGGAACGCCTTGGCCCGGGCCATCGCGAGCGGATCGCAGCTCGGATCGACGAGGATGATGGCCCCGGCCTCGGGCTTGTACCTGGCGTTCTTGGCGTTGGCCAGGGCCTTGTCGACGAGCTTCGCCGTGACCGCATCGAGCGATTCCGGGACGACCTGGACGAGCGGGGCGAGGGTGGAGCCGGCGGACGTCGCGGATCCGGCCGGCTCGATCCGGATCTCCGCGGGGAGTCCGACCAGGATCACCGGGATGCCCTTGCCGCGGGCCGAGCTGATGGCGGCGGATAGAGCCGCCGAGGGGGGCTCGGACACGTCGAGGAGTATCGAAAGGGGCTTCCGCGCGACCGCCTCGTTGAGGAGTGCCTCCGGCTTGCCTTCCCCGCCGGCCGCGATGATCTCGACGCGGACGCCTTCTCCGCCGCCCTGGGAGCGGGCGATCGCCTTGAGCAGCGCGGAGTCCTCGTCGGAATGGTGGCGGGACTCGACGACCACGAGGGGCTTGGCCGCGGCCGTCACCCCGGGCCTGGTCGAGTTGTCCGAGGGGCTCAGCTCCGCGGGCGGGGGGGGCAGGAACGACCCCGAGTCGCAACCCGCCGTCGAGGCGGCGAGGGCGGCGACGACCAGCCCAGCCAGGCCGTTGAGGCCGCCCTTCCCCCGGGCCGCCCGGCAGGACGCCCTCCCGTCAAGCAATCCGATCATGATCGAGGATCTCCCGCCCGCCGCGGCTCCCGCCCGTCGCCGCCGACGGGTCTATGGGCGAGCCGTCGCGGCTCGTGTCGTGTCGCGGCTCGTGAACCACTGGACCTGGACCTGCCGGGGACGCGCACGGCGAGGTTGTCCCCCCAAGTAGACTACTCGCTCGGCCGCGTTTCGGCTAGTTTCGCCCGCGACGCCCGGCCCGGGCCTTGGCCTTGGCCTTGGCTCGCGCCCCCTGGGCCTGGGGCGAGGCCGCCGGCCCGCCCTGGCCGCCGCCGCGGAGCTGCTGGATCCGGTCGCGGAGCGCCGCGGCTCGCTCGAACTCGAGCTTCTCCGCCGCCTCCAGCATCTCCGCCTCGAGCGCCGCCAGGAATTCCTCGTTGGCCTCGGTGACCTCGTCCCGGCCGACGGCCTGGCGGACCACCTGCCGGGCCTGGATCTCCTCCTCGATCCCCCGCCGGATCGCCTTGTGGATCGTCTCCGGGGTGATGCCGTGCTTCGCGTTGTACGCCTGCTGGAGCTCCCGGCGCCGCTTCGTCTCGTCGATGGCCCGCTGCATCGACGGCGTGACCTTGTCGGCGTAGAGGACGACCTCCGCGTTGACGTGCCGGGCCGACCGGCCGATCGTCTGGATCAGCGAGGTCTCGCTCCGCAGGAAGCCCTCCTTGTCCGCGTCCAGGATGCAGACCATGGAGACCTCCGGCAGGTCGAGCCCCTCGCGGAGCAGGTTGACGCCGACGAGCGAATCGAAGGCCCCCTCGCGGAGCTCCCGGAGGATGGTCATCCGCTCGATGGCGTCCAGCTCCGAGTGCAGCCACTTGCACCGCAGCCCCTGCTCCTTCAGGTAGCGCGTGAGGTCCTCCGCCAGCCGCTTGGTGAGCGTGGTGATGAGCACCCGCTCGCCCCGGCCGGCACGCTCCTTGACCTCCTTCAGGAGGGCCGGGACCTGGCCCCGCGCCGGCTCGACGCGGACGACCGGATCGATCAGCCCCGTCGGCCGGATGACCTGCTCCACGACCTCGCCGCCGGACATGGCGATCTCGTAATCGGCGGGCGTCGCGGAGACGAAGAGCCGGCGATGGAACTTGGTCTCCCACTCGTCGATCCGGAGCGGCCGATTGTCGAGCGCGCTCGGCAGCCGGAAGCCGTGCTCGACCAGCGTCAGCTTGCGGCTGTGGTCGCCCGCGAACATGCCGCGGATCTGGGGGACCGTCACGTGCGACTCGTCCAGGATCAGAAGGCTGTCCTTGGGGAAGAAGTCGAGCAGCGTGCTCGGGGTGTCGCCGGCCTTGCGTCCGGACAGGTGCCGGGAGTAATTCTCGATCCCCGAGCAGTAGCCCACCTCCAGGAGCATCTCCATGTCGTACCGAGTCCGGGCCTCCAGCCGCTGGGCCTCCAGCAGCTTGCCCTGCTCCCGGAGCTGCTGGAGCCGCTCCTCGAGCTCGTTGCCGATCGCCTCCACCGAGGCCTGGATCCGCTCCTCCGGCAGGACGAAGTGCTTGGCCGGGTAGACGTACATCTCCTCGTGCGTCTCCAGGACGTTGCCGGTGAGGGCGTCGATCGTCGCCAGCCGCTCCACCTCGTCGCCGAAGAGCTCGATCCGATAGCCGATCTCCTCGTAGGCCGGCCAGAGCTCGACCACGTCGCCCCGGACCCGGAACTTGCCCCGCTCGAAGCTCACGTCGTTGCGGTCGTACTGGATGTCGATGAACTTCAGCAGCAGCTCGTCCCGGTCGACGAAGTCCCCCTTCTTGAGATGGACCATCATCTTCCGGTAGTCGTCCGGCGAGCCCAACCCGTAGATGCAGGAGACGCTGGCGACCACGATCACGTCCTCGCGGCTCACGAGCGCGCTGGTGCTCGCCAGGCGGAGCCGCTCGATCTCCTCGTTGATCGAGGCATCCTTCTCGATGTAGATGTCGCGCTGGGGGATGTAGGCTTCCGGCTGGTAGTAGTCGTAGTAGCTGACGAAGTAGCGGACCGCGTTGTGCGGGAAGAACTCGCGGAACTCGGCGTAGAGCTGGGCCGCCAGGGTCTTGTTGTGCGACATCACCAGCGCGGGCTTGCCGTAGCGGGCGATCACGTTGGCCATCGTGAACGTCTTGCCGGACCCGGTCACGCCCAGCAGCGTCTGGTTCTCCCGCCCCAGCCGGAGCCCCTCCACCAGGCCGTCGATCGCCTGGGGCTGGTCACCGGCCGGCTGGTACGGGCTGACGAGCTGGAAGGCAGGCATGGCGTGGGTTCCTCCGGGGTCGATCAGCCGATCACGATGCTGTCATTATTTACAGTGCGTCAATTCCTGCCAATCGCAAACCTTAGGGCCCGGGCGGGAGGCTTCCCGCGGGACCGGGCCCCGTACAGGCTGGTGCCTGGCGGATCGGATCGGCCCGGAAGTTCATCCGGGGCGTTGAATCGCCTTCGCTCACTTCGCGCCGCGACCATCGTCTCGTAGACTGTCCCTGCACGCCTGTTGAACTGGTGTTGGATTTTCCCGCCGAGGCGGATCGGAGCGGGCGTTGATCAGGATCCTCGGAAACCGGAAGCGGCTCTGCGACGGGATCACCCGGCGGGACCTCTTGCACGTCGGGTCGCTGGGGGTCCTCGGGTTGGGCGCGGGGGCGGCCTTCGCCCCGGCCGGCCGCGCGGAGGGCCATCCGTCCGGGTTCGGCAGGGCGAAGTCGTGCATCCTCCTGTTCCTCTACGGGTCTCCGTCGCAGATCGAGACCTTCGACCCGAAGCCGGATGCGCCCGTGGGGGTCCGTGGTGAGCTCGGCTGCATCGCGTCGAGCGTACCGGGGCTGAACGTCGGCGAGGGGTTGCCGCGGCTCGCGACGGTGATGGACAAGATGACGGTGATCCGTTCCGTCTCGCACCCCTACCCGGTCCACGGGGTGGCGTACGCGACGACCGGCAATCCCGTCGTCCCGCTGTCCGCCGAGCTGAACCCCCGGGATCCCGTCCACTGGCCGTTCATCGGGTCGGTCGTGGATTACGTCGACGGCCGGCGCGGCGGAGAACCCGCGGGCGTGCCGCGGAACATGGTGCTCCCCTGGGCCTTCAGCAGCCATCGCGTGGGCGAGGTGCCGCGCGCGGGCCCGTACGGCGGCTTCCTGGGCCAGGCGTACGACCCGGTCAGCACCGAGTTCGTCGGCGAGGGGACGCGGAAGGCGACCAAGACCCTGCTCCAGCAGACGTGGAACGGCCTGGAGCCGTACCGGGGCATCACGCCCGCGAGCCGCTTCCGCCTGGGGGAGGTTTCCGACCTCGGGCCGGGCCTGACCCTGGACCGGCTCGACCGCCGGAGGTCCCTCCTCCATCAGATCGAGTCCCTGCGCAAGGCGGACGGCGACGCGAGGACCGCGAGCGTCGATCGTCATCGCGAGACGGCCCACCGGCTGCTGGCGTCCGACCGCCTGCGCCAGGCGTTCGACCTGGACCGCGAGCCGGCCGAGACCCGGGACCTTTACGGGATGAGCCTCTTCGGCCAGGCGGCCCTGACGGCCAGGCGGCTCGTCGAGGCGGGCGGGCGGTTCGTCACGGTCTTCTGGGACGAATTCGGGCTCGCCGGCACCGGCTGGGATACCCACTGGGACCACTTCCCCCGGATGAAGGATGAGCTGCTCCCCGGCCTCGACCGCACGCTCTCCGGCCTGGTGATGGACCTGGACCGCCGCGGCCTGCTCGACGAGACGCTCGTCGTCGTCCTCAGCGAGCATGGACGGACGCCCCGGATCCAGTCGAACGTCCCCGGGGGCGGCCGCGACCACTGGTCGCGATGCTACTCCGTCGTCATGGCGGGCGGCGGCATCGCCCGCGGCCGCGTCATCGGCCGGTCCGACGCGATCGCCTCGGACCCCGTCGAGCGCAAGGTGTCCCCCAAGGACATCCTGGCGACGATCTACCATCTCCTGGGCATCGACCCCGCCTCCCCCCTCACCGACCGCCAGGGACGGCCGCTGGCCATCGTCCCGGACGCGGAGGTCCTCATGGATGCCATCGGCTGATCGACTTCCTGCCACGTGAGTCGCATCGGACCCGAAAGACGGAACAAGCCCCGACCAGCGGGGCCGCACTTGCGGACGTGCCAGGTCGGCGGCGTGAAGGGTTCGGCGACGTGACGCCGACATCGCGTCGCGTGAAGCGATGCGAAGAAATCGGACTCCTGGGGATCACGCTCGGCCTCCCGCCGCCCAACACCGAGACTCAGCGGACCCGCACCGCCGGAGCAGACCGGGGATCACGAAAGTGCCGGCGCCGCAGCGGTGCGGGGTCCGCTGGAGCGCGCGGTTAGGCGTCACGCTGGCTCAGGAGATGATCGTACTCCGAATGCGAGCCGATCCAGAACCATCCGATCTCATTTCCCTGGCGGATCCCGACCGCTCGATAGTGTCGACCGACGCGGGCCGAGAAGATCAGGCGGTTTGGGTGGACCTGCCGGAAACGCAGGCTGGGATGATACGGATCTTGCTGGAAGAGCGAGTAGGCGTGCCTCGCCTGCTGGCGAACCAACTCGGGCAAGGCCCGGTACATCACCATGAATTCGGGGAGCAAAAACGAGTTCATAATTCACTGATGTCGAGCTTCTTCGCCCGTCCCGCCCGCATGCCGGCCAGGGCCTCATCGGCCATCCGCGAGAGGAGGGTGGCTGACTCGGGTCGAGCAAACAGCTCGTCCCAGCGACCCTCGGCCTCAATCTCCTGGAGGATGATCGAGGCGATCGCCTCCTGGTCGGGCTCGGGCAATGCTCTGGCCTTCGAGAAGGCGAGCTCCATGAGTTCTGACATTGGCGAGTGCACCTCGGATCGAGTATGGAATCCGTCCCTCAATTCTACTCCGCGACCCCGACCCATGCGAGTCGAGGCACGATCGGACTCCCGCCCGAGCCGAGTCTCTCGATCTCCGCATCGCCCGAAGGAAAACCGCGATACCCGCAAGGCTCGGCGAACTCAGCGACCTCGCCGGACTTCTCATCCGCCGGGGCGAAGGCATCGCGGAAGTGGACTTGCAAGCCATCGGGGGAACGAATCATCACAGACTGATCGGCCGGGAAATCGCCGGCCTAGAGGTGGTCGCGCTCCCCGACGTACCGCTCGCGGAGGTACTACTTCAGGCGTGGTTTCCAGGAATCCGGCACGACTGGAGGCATCTGCTTCTCCCTCGTCGCCTGACGACCAGGCTCAGCGGACCCGGCCCTGAACATGCCTTGACAGCCGTTCACGCCGCACGGCCGGGGCCGCTGCAGCGGGAGGTTAGGCATCGGCCGCGCCTGGAGCATGCGTTGCCTTGATGATGATGGATTCCTCGAGGCGCTCAAGGCGATAGCAGCGCGGCCCGCGGGCGACGGCCTCGACTCGGATTGCATCCTGCCTGGGCCCAGCCCACCTGACACCGACCTCGACTTCAATGACCTCGCTACTGTCGACTAGAGATCTCAGCGGACCGGCCACATACCAAGCCGCTCGAAGTACGACAACGCGCCCGCGTGGCCCCGGGGCCGCTGCGGGGCGAAGTCAGACGTCAGACTCCGCCTTTGCAAGCTGCCTCGCAAACCAGTAGGGCTCGAACGGCGGAGGGGCGGACGTCTCGACGACGAACACGTACCTCTGACGATGCCAGTCCCACTCTGCCCGCAGCACACGACGCAACGGCTCGGGGTAGCCGATGAGACGCACCGCAGCGCCCGGCGGGAACCGCGGGTCGGGACAGTCGCCCGGCAACGGCGGCAGGCAAGGGCGCAATTCGACAACCGGAAACTGCTGCCACCACACGACGAACCTCTCAGCCTCCTAACGACAAAACTCGGCGGGCCGACCCGCCCGAGCGGCCTTCGCTCATAGCACATAGCGCTGCTGCGGCCGGGGTCCACTGCAGCGCGAGGTTAGGCGTTGACTGAGTCGGCCGGCCAGTTCTTCGTGATTTCCATCAATTCCAGGTTTAGCCGGAACAACTTCAGCGCCAGCTTCCTCTTGGCCGGATCCATCCTGGCGACCATATCCACGATTTCGCTTACGTCGTTCGAGATACCCGCGATCAGGAATAACGGGTTGACCTCGAATTCGGTGGCTAGCTTTTCCAATTCGGAGGGAGAGAGTTCCGTCTTCCCGTTCTCCACGTTCGAGATGTGGCCACCTGTGCGCTTAATCAAGTTCCCAACGTCTTCTTGCGTCCAGTTTTTTCGACGCCGAAGATCGGCGATGCGATTGCCAACAGTTTCTGCGTTACTTGCCATGCTATTGCCTCCTCGCCTCCCAAAACTGATTCGACAGAATCCCAATTCCCAGTAACTCGCTCGTCGATACAGCATAGGACCGGCGGGCGAAATGTTCCGAACGGGATCCCAGCCTCTCGACACGCCTACCGGTTCTTTGCAGAAAACAAGGCAGAACTATCGACTCCAATATGACGCGCTTCATGGCGTGGAACAAGGGGGTGCGGCTCGATCCCACACAACGCCAAGGACCGGCTTCCATATCGCTGCAAACACCGCCGAATCCGCCGAAGCTTCTCGACCAGGTGCGACAGCGAATACGGACCTGGCACTACGCCATTCACGCCGACTAAGCGTATGTAGGCTGGGTTCGCCGCTCCATCCTCATTCATGGCAAGCGGCATCCCCGGGATATGGCGGCAGGCGAGTTCGCGGTGTCCACACGTACGTGGCCGTACACGAGCACGTGGCGGCGAGCAACCAGAAACAGGACCTGGCTGCGCTTCTCTTCCTTTATCAGAAACGTCCTCGAGATCGGCCTGCCCCGCATCAATTCGTTCACGGACTTGATGCGGGACCAAGACGGAAGTCGGAGAATTTGACCGGATTGGTGAAACTCGCGGGCGAGTTTTCGGGATTATGAGAATGATGGGAACGCGGGGACTAAGGACGCCCCTGACCTCAAGGGTCGCTCTTTCGCAATTCGGAAGTTTGTGCCACGACTTGAACGCGCCAGCCCGTGTGGGGAGTGCGCGGGCCGGCGAAGGAAAGACGACTGGTTTCGCCTTGGTTCCGCGTTTTCGATGCAAATTATTTGTGAATAAAAAGAAATGGATTTGATAGCAGATCGTCGAGATGACGATCGAACGCAAATTGGTGGCGAACAGAAGCATGGGAAAGGGGCCGGTCGGAGCTCGCGCGGTCGCCGGACAGAGCGGCCCGTACTGGAGGAGTCCTGTGACGGGTTCGGTCGGGTGGCCATGGTGGAATACCGCGAAGAGCAGGTCGAGTTGTTGGAGA
>NZ_JAALJH010000144.1 GCF_011064615.1 Aquisphaera insulae
CGTCCCGGACGATCGGACCAGGCCGTCCCCTAACCTTCGGCCTGATCCGTCGCGTAACGCCTTGACACCTCTGGCGCAACGACAATCGCCCCGGCCCGACCGGATTCCAGGTCGGCAACCCTCACGGCCACGAGCTGGTCGAGGAGCGGGTGCGGCCCCAGAGGAGGACCGAGCCGAAACTCCGCCCCCGGGAATCGCTTCGCCAGCGCATCCCGCGCCGCGGTCAGGTCGCGCAGCAGGTGGACGCCGGAGGAGAGGAAGTAGGGGATCATGAGGACGAGCTTCGCTCCCCTGTCCACGCACCGAGCCCCTCCGGCCGCGATGTCCGGCTCCGCGAGCTCGAGGAAACACGCCTCCACGATCGCGTGGCTTCCCTCGAGTCTCATACGATCCGCGAGGTCCTCGAGCTCCTGGTTCGCCGGCTCATGGCGGCTACCGTGGGCGATCAGGAGCACGGCGGGACGGTCCGGGGTGCCTGGCATCGTGGAGCTCTCTGGGGGGAGGGGGTTGGGCCATCAGGCCCATTGTATGCCCTCAACCTCGCCGCCAAGAGCGAACCGACCATCCTTCCCTCATCGCGGCACCACGAACGCCGCCCGAACCGGCGGGGGGACCTGAGCATCGGCCCCGCGCACGGCCTTCCAGATGATCTCGTTGAACACCAGGTCGTCGGCACGGTCCTCGATCTCGAGGTCGAGATTCTCCGAGACCTCGGCCATGGGGGCATCTCGCGTGTTCTTCTCGTTCAGGTCCACGCCGGCCGGCCTGCGGAGGTAGGGGCGGAAGTCCGGCCGCTCGGTGAACGCCGCGAACATCGGCCGCGCGGAGGCGTCGAACTGGCTCATCGGCTCGAGCCCGAGGATCAGCTCCATGGTCCGGAGCATCGACGACGTGCTGTACATGGTGGAGTCGATCGTGCCGCGGCGGATGTAGGGGCTGATCGCCAGGGCCACCGTGCGGTGGGCGTCGACGTGGTCCGAGCCGTTCTGGGCGTCGTCCTCGATCACGAAGATGGCAGTCTCCCTCCAGAACCGGGACCGGCTCAGGGCCTCGACGACCATCCCCAGTGCCAGGTCGTTGTCGCCCACGCAGGCCATCACGGTGGGCAGGCCCGGGCGAGTGCCGGCGGTGTGGTCGTTGGGCAGCCGCATGACGATCAGCCGCGGCATCTCGCCGGACTTCTCGAATTCGGACAGTTCCTGGAGGAATCGCCCGGCGCGGCGGACGTCCGGATAGGCCATGTCGAACGACCGATAGAGCGGGTCGAAGTGCCCTTGCAGGGCCTTCACGCCGGTCGTCGCCGGGGCTCCCGGGACCTCCGAGTTCTTGACGAACTCGCCATAGCTCCGGTAGCTCACGCCCTTCTCCGCGGCGCGGTCCCAGAGGTAGCCGCCGGCGGGCGTGGCCAACGCGAGCGCCCCTTCGGACGGATAGGGCGCCCGGCGGTCGCCGCGGTAGCTGAGCGGCCAGGTCCGCTCGACGAAGTCGGTGGCGTAAGCCCCCATCGTCCATTCGTGGCCATCGGCGCTGACCTCGCCGTCGACATAGAAGTTGTCCAGGAGCACGAACTCCTTCGCCAGCGCGTGATGATTCGGCGTGATCGCCTCCGGGAAGAGGCAGAGACTCGGCTCGCCGTTGCCGCCGGGGACATCGCCGTAGACCTGGTCGTAGGTCCGGTTCTCCTTGATGATGTAGACGACGTGCTTGATCGGCGACGGGTCGCCGACGCGGCCCGGGATCGGATGGCCGGCCGGTGGGGCTTCGCCGCGAATCGCCGCCGCGGCCCCCTTGCGGACCGGGCTGCAGGCGTAGACCGTGTTCGAGTAGGCCGCCATCTCCTTCGGGCCGGGCATCGGCAAGACCGAGAGCGTCCCCCGCAAGAGGCCGCCGATGTACTCCCGCAGGTTGGCCGCCGGCGCATGATGCACCGGGTCCGGCCCGTCGCGGTTGGCCCGGGAGCCCTGCCCCTTGCCATTGGCTACATAGATCGTCTTGCCATCGTCCGAGAGCCGCACCGAGGTCGGATACCAGCCGGTCGGGATGAAGCCCAGCGGCGTGCTCGCGCCGGGCTCCTTCACGTTGATCAGCGAGACGTGATTCGTGTTCGCATTGGCCACCAGGAGGACAGACCCGTCGGGAGTGAGCGCCAGCGAGCTCGGCGTGCAGCCGGCGGGCGCGGCCGGGTCGATCGCGGTGCCGATGGTCTCGATCGACTTCCCGGCCTGGGTGTCGATCACGCTCACCGAGTTGCGGTTGGCGTTGGCGACGTAGAGCAGCTTGCCCCCTTTCGCCAGCAGCATCTCATTGGGGTGTTCCTGGGTGGCGATCGTCGCCACGACCTTCCTCGCCTCGGTGTCCACCACGGCCACCGCCGCCCGATTCCAGAGGCTGACATACAGCCGATGAGCCGACTCGTCCCAGGCCATACCAAACGGATACGAGTCGCGCTCCATGATCAGCGTGTCGAGCACCGCGCCGGCGGTTGCGTCCAGCCGCATCAGGGAGTGGCCATGAACGTTGGCCACCCAGAGCTGCGTGCCGTCGGAGGATAGGGCCAGGCCGCCGGGGACCTTCGACTTCCCGACCGGACCGCCTTGCGGCTCTCCCACGCGGAAGACGGCCCGGTTCGAGAGCAGCCCCTCGGCATGGTCGAACCGATAGACGCAGTCGTCGAACCCGCCGCCGACGAAGAGCTTCGAGCCGTCCGAGGACCAGGCGAGCCCGGCGAAGGTCTCCGGCAGCGCCACCCGGCCGATGACCTTGCCGGTGCCGGCGGCCACGGTCACGACCTCGTGCTCGCCGTATCCCGCGTGCAGGATGGCCAGGACTCGGCCCTTCGGGTTGACCGCGATCTGCACGGGGAAGTCCCCGAGCGCCGATTGCTTGCCCGCCGGCTTCAGCGACCAGCCGTTGGGGAGCAGCACCGTCCCGTCCCCGGCCAGGCCCAGCAAGGCCCCGCGAGCCCCCTTCGGCTTCACGGACGCGGCCGCCGGCGCGTCCTGGGCGAACGTCGTGTCGGCCCGGACACCGGTCACGAGGAGGATCAAGCCGCACGTGAGCCTATGACCGAGCGAAGTCGAGACCATCGACGAACACCTCGCGACGAGGGCAATCCCGCCGCACACCTGGCGACGAGGGAATCGGATCGATCCACCATTCTCGGGCCCATCGCCCGGCCTGTCGACATGGACCCGGCCGGCTTCATCAAGACTTCATTTCACCCCAGCCGCCCCCGCCGAAGGCTGGACGAATCGATACCAGACCACGTTGTGCGTCGCCCCGCCCGCGGCCACGACGTCGGGCGTACCATCCCCGTCGAGGTCGCCGCCGCGGAGGTCCTGGGCGGCAACCTCGCGATCGAGGACCGATCGCTTCCAGGTCTTCGCGGCGCGGTCGTAATCGTAGAGCGACACGCGATGGTCCTTGCCTCGATGCCCCGCGAGGATCTCGTCGTCGCCGTCGCCGTCCACGTCCGCGACCCAGAGGGCGTGGCCGTCGTCGAGCGTGGAATCGATCACGGTCCGCTCGCCGAACTCCCGCACCCCGGGCTTCGCCTCACGCCCCGGATAGACCGCGACCTCGCCCCCGTGCCAGGGCTCGAGGGTCGCCAGGAACGGATGATCGCCGGCGAGCCGGCCGAGGTGGACCTCGCTGCATCCCCGCTTCGGGGCCTTGCCCGGGGAGCCGTCAACGAGGCGGCGGGGGACGAACGTGATCGCGGTCCCGTCGGTGAGGAAGCTGTCCACGATCGAGACCCCGTCGTTGCTCGCGGCGAGGACCGTCGACCGACCCTCCAGGCCGGGGAGCGGCTTCACCTCGATCGCGTGGATGACGGGGCTTTTCAGCAGGGGGACGGACTTCCAGCGCGACAGGTCGCGCTCGCCGTCGTTCCGCAGCAGCTCGATCGTCCCCGCCCCCTCGAACCGGGGCGGCTTCGACTCCAGCCCGAAGATCGGCGCGACGACCAGGTCGGGCGCGCCGCCGCCGTCGACGTCCCCCCATCGCAGGCGGTGGATGCTCGGGACGTCGCGGGCCGGGAACAGCGTCCACGGGTCGTCGGGGCCGGAGCCCTGCCTCGCCAGCCGGAGCTTGCCGCGTGCGGGCTGGTTCATCTCGAAGTCGTAGGCGATGGCGACCTCCGCCTTGCCGTCGCGGTCCAGGTCGGTCGTCGCGCTGCTGATCACCCCGGGGGACTGCCCGCCGGTCGTGATGATCCGCTTCTTCCAGGAGGGATTCTCGAACCAGGCACACGTCGAGCCCCCGACCACGACGACGTCCGGCTTGCCGTCGCCGTTGACGTCGGCGACCTCCACCTGGTAGGCGCCGGGGAAGTCCCCGTCGATCACCTGGCGGACGACGCGGGGCTCGTCCGCGGTCGCCGCGGGCAAGGCCCAGGTCCGGGAGAGCACCGCCAGCAGGCCGAGCAGGGCCGCACGCGCCGATCGTCTCGCACAGCTCATGAAAGGCATCCTCAAGGAAAGGTGGCTCAGGGTGCCGACGGCCCGCCGGCCTTCTTGCCCCAGCCCGCGGGGACCCCGGCCGTGGACTCGGCCTTGACCATGACCTGGGCGAGGTCCACGTCCTGGTTGATCTCGGACTCGGCGAGCTTGAGACGGTTCTCGAGCTGGGTGACCTTCTGCTCCAGGAGCAGGACGCGGGCCTCCAGCTCGTCCGGCCGCCGCGGCCGGGGGACCTCGGGATAGCCGAGCTGCCGCTGGAGCGCGGAGAAGAGATACATCGGGTCCCGGCCCCGGTTGGCCCGCGCGATCTTCCCCTCGCGATCGCCGAAGAGCGTCGGGTACTTGGGGATGAAGTCCGGGTCGCCCCGCCGGCGCTCGGCGACGAAGAACGACGACCGCACGAAGATCAGGTCCGCGAAGTCGACGTCGCCCAGCCGCATCTGGAGCGTCAGGATGTAATCGCGCCAGTCGTCGTTGTACTGGGGGTCCTGGGCCATGGCGGCCAGGCCCTTGGTGTATCCCAGCCGGTTGCGGGAGAGCGACTCGAACTGGAAGACGAAGAGTCCCGCCAGCGACATCTCGCCGGCCTTGTACCGCGCCTCACGCTCCAGGATCAGGAGCGCCTGCTCCATGGAGAACCGGCTGTGGGCGACCTCCGCCTGGGCGACGACATGCGCCTGGAAGGCCGTGAAGTAATGCCCGATCTGGATCATGGCGGGGGACATCAGCCCGGACACCTTGATCACGGTGGCCAGGTACGAGACGGCCAGCGGCAGCCTCGTCGTCGTGAGCAGCTCCTCCCCCACCCGCTCGAGGATCTCCTGCGCCGGCAGGCCGTCGATCAGCCGCTCGCGGAAGCTCTGGAAGAAGTATGCCTGCTCGATGTATTCCTCCTTCTCGAGCACCGGCATGGATGATCCTCGTCTCACGAATCTTGATGGGCACGAACGATCGGGGCGAGCCCTGTCAGCAGCACGCCGAATCGGGCGTGGCCTCGGCGCTCAAATCGCGGAGGGCTTCGGGCGCGAAATCCGCGCCATTCGGCCAGACCACGGTGCCACAGGTCACGTCGAGGGACACTCGCGCGAAGTAGTCGGGATCACGGAGCGGCTCGAAGATCGGGCCTTCGAGCAGAGGGCGGATGTCGACGCGCCTGGTCGACCCGTCGTTGAACTCCAGCCTCAACGAATGCCGCCCACACACCTGGACTTCGCGGATACGTAGAATCACGGCTAACTCCGGATCTTACTCCAGCCCGTCAATCATGGGCAGTGGTTGACCTGCGCGGGCTTGCGCCCAGGCATCCGACAGTTCATCTCGATGTGCCTGCCCCCATTCCGCGACAAGCGCTCCGGCTCGACGCGGCAGCACCCCGTCGAGAACCTCCGATGTCTCGATGGCCACGATCGCTTCATATTCTCCATAGATGGCATGGAAGTGAGGGGGCGCATGGTCGCGATAGTACATATAAATTGAGATGCCATAGAACGCGGAGATCCGAGGCATTCATGAGCTCTCCGGATTCTTCCCTCGAGCCTTCGTCATTTCATCTTATCCGGGCCGTCTACTCGCCGAAAGGCGGCCATCTGCGCTTGCCAAAGGCTCGGCACCCGTCCGATTCGGCCTCCCCGGTGTTCGGGGCGCCGGTCATCAGCACTCGACCACATTCACCGGAATCTGCACGGCGAGCCCCCCCTCGGACGTCTCCTTGTATTTCACGCTCATGTCCTGGGCCGTCTCCCACATGGAGCGGATCACGGCGTCCAGGCTGACCTTGGCGCGGGCCGGGTCGCCCTCGAGGGCAAGCTGGGCGGCGGTGATGGCCTTGACGGCGCCCATGGTGTTTCGCTCGATGCAGGGGACCTGCACCAGCCCGCCGACCGGGTCGCAGGTCAGGCCGAGGTGGTGCTCCATGGCGATCTCGGCCGCCATCAGCGCCTGCTCGGTGGTGCCGCCGAGGGACTGGGTCAGGCCGGCCGCGGCCATGGCGCTGGAGACGCCGATCTCCGCCTGGCAGCCGCCGAGCGCCGCCGAGATCGTCGCCCGCTTCTTGAACACGGCGCCGATCGAGCCGGCCGTGAGCAGGAACGGCGCGATCGCATCGTCGCCGCCGTCGTGGAAGCAGACCCGATAGAGGAGCGTCGCCGGGATGACCCCCGCGGCGCCGTTAGTCGGCGCGGTGACGACCCGGCCGAATGCCGCGTTCTCCTCGTTGACCGCCAGCGCGAAGCAGGCCACCCACTTGAGCGTCGCGTCAAACCCGCCGGCCGACGCCCGGACCGCCTCGACCCACGCCTCCGCGCCCTCCGCGGCCGCCCCCGCCCGATCGCCGAGCAGCGAGCGATTGAGGCGAGGGGCCCGCCGGACGACCTCCAGCCCGCCGGGCAGGATCCCCTCCCGAAAGGCCCCGCGGAAGGCCGAGCCCCGCATCGCCGACCAGATCCGCGCCAGGCCCTCGCGGACCGCCGCCTCGTCCCGAAACGTCAGCTCGTCGCGGAGGACGACCTCGGGGATCGTCAGCGAATTCTCGCGGCACGCCCGCAGCAGCTCGGCCGCCGAGTCGAACGGGAACGGGACGTCCGGCGCCACGGCGCGGGCCCCCACGTCGTCCCCCTCCTGGACGACGAACCCGCCGCCGATCGAGTAATAGGTCTCGGCGCGCGTCGATCCGTCGTCGAGCGTCGCCGAGAAGGTCAACGCGTTGGGATGGAACGGCAGCGTCTCATGAAGATGAAAGACGCTGTCTCCGCGCTCGAACGGGATCGTTCGCGCGCCGGCGAGCGGCAAGCTCGACTCGGCCCGGACCCGCGCGACCTCGTCGTGGACCCTGCCGGGATCGCAGCTCGTCGGGTCCCAGTCGCAGAGCCCGAGGATCACCGCGAGGTCGGTCCCGTGCCCTTTCCCCGTCTTCGCGAGCGAGCCGAAGAGGTCCACGCGGACCCTCGCCACCCGGTCGATCGTCCCCCCTGCCCGGAGCGTCTTCAGGAACCGCCGCGCCGCGGCCCACGGCCCCATCGTGTGCGAGCTCGACGGGCCGAGGCCGATCTTGAACATGTCGAATGTGCTGATGAAGTCCATGGAACCTCCCTCGGGCAACCCGGTGTGGACCAGGCTCAGCCCTCGATGCGGAGCCCGGCCTCGAGCTCCTCGAGGAACCGGCGGCGGGGGATCTCGCGGGCGCCCAGGCTGAGCATGTGCTCGCTCGTCACCTGGCAGTCCAGCAGGGTCACGCCCTCGGCCCTCAGGCGTGCGACCAGCGCGACCAGGGCGACCTTGGAGGCGTCGGTCCGGCGGTGGAACATGGATTCGCCGCAGAAGCAGCGGCCCACGCGGACCCCGTAGATGCCCCCGGCGAGCTCGCCGTCGCGCCAGGCTTCCATCGAGTGGGCATGGCCGAGCTCATGCAGGCGGATGTAGGCCCGCTGCATCTCGGGCGTGATCCAGGTGCCGTCCTCGCCGGGCCGGGAGACCTCGGCGCAGGCCCGGATGACCTGCGGGAAGGCGGTATCGAGGCGGGTCTCGAACCGCCCCGAGCGGATGGTCCGGGCGAGGCGGCGGCTCACGTTCAGCTCGTCGAGGTAGAGGACCGCGCGAGGATCCGGCGACCACCAGAGGATGGGGCCGCCGGCCTCGTACCAGGGGAAGATCCCGGCGCGATAGGCGGCGATCAACCGGCCCGGCGAGAGGTCGCCGCCGACGGCCAGGATGCCCTCGGGGTCGGCCATCGCCGGCGGCGGGAAGATCGGATCCGGGCCGAGGCGGAAGACCGGCATGGCTCGCTCCCCGGCTCGCGGCCGTCGCGGCGTCAGGCCTTCGCGGCCGACCGCAGCGACTCGGCCTCCTCGGAGGTGCCGAAGTTGGACTCGTAGCGGGCCAGGAACTCGTCGATCGTGTAGCCGTGCTCCTGGGGCCCGCGGTGCTCGATGGCGTAGACCGCGGTGAGGGCCGCGAGCCGGCCGACGACCGGCCAGGAGAAGCCGCGGCGATACCCGGCCATGAAGCCCGCGCGGAAGGCGTCGCCGGCGCCGGTGGGATCCTCGACCTTCTCCGGCTTCGCGGGCGGGATCTCGAATTCCTTCCCCTCCACGGTGATCAGCGAACCCGCCTCGCCGCGGGTCATCACGGTGATCGGCGTCCGCGTCCGCAGGTCGGACTCGGAGATCTCCATCTTCTCGGCCATCATGCCGAACTCGTAGTCGTTCCCGGCCAGGATCTTCGCCCCCTTGCAGCCGGCCTCGAGGTCGGCCTTCGTCATCCGCGGGAGCTGCATCGAGGGATCGTACAGGTAGGGCACGCCCGCGGCCGTGCTCTCCTCGACATACCGGCCGATGGCCGCCGGGTCGTTCGGGGCGATGATGACCAGGTCGTCCTTGGTCGCCCCCAGGTCGGCCGGCGAGATCGTCGCGGCCTTCGCCATGGCGCCGGGGTAGAACGCGGTGATCTGGTTGTCCTGGAGGTCGGTGTTCACGAAGCACGAGGCGGTGTGCTCCGCCGGCACGACCTTGGCGCCGGAGGTGTCCACGCCGGTGGCCTCCAGCAGCTTCCGATAGTCGCCGAAATCCTCGCCGACGGTCCCCACCAGGACGGGCCTCTCCCCCAGCAGGGCGAGGTTGTAGGCGATGTTGGCGGCGGTCCCGCCCCGGCGGCGCTGGAGCGAGTCGACGAGGAAGGAGACGCTCAGGACGTGCATCTTGTCCGCGAGGATGTGGTCCCGGAACCGGCCCGGGAAGACCATGATGTAATCATAAGCGATCGAACCTGTGACGAAGATGCGCATCTGGGCTTCCTCTGGGATGTCATTCCGATCAACGTGGGTGCATCCGCCGTCCCGATGGGTCGGCGATCAGGCCTGTCCGCCGGCCCCGAGCATGGCGAGCGTCCCGGCGATTCGGGCCCGGCAGGCGTCGCGGCCCAGGATGAAGAGGCAGTCGTAGAGCCCGGGGCCGACCCCCTGGCCGGTGGTCGCGACCCGGAGCGGATTGACCACGTCGCCCATCTTCTTCCCGGTGCGTTCGGCGTAGTCGTGGACGGCCTTCTCGAGCGTCGCCAGGTCGTAGGGCTCCACCTCGGCGAGGACCGCGTCGAGCTCGCGGAGCATCTGGGGCACGCCCTCCTTGCGGAGCCGCTTCTTGACCGCGTCGGCGTCGTAGGCCAGGTCCCTGGTGAAGAAATAGCGGCCGAGCTTGAGGATGTCGGAGAAGACCTTGAGCCGGTCCCCCAGCGCCAGGATCACGGCCTCGATCCGGCCCCGGTCGGCGTCGCCGTCGGGGTCCGACAGGAGGCCCTCGGCGCTGAGGAACGGGAGCACGCCGGCGATCTTCTGCTCGATGGGGAGGGTCTTCATCCACTCCCCCTCGATCCAGAAGAGCTTGTCCTGGTCGTGGCTGGCCGGCGCGCTGTTGACGCGATCGAGGGTGAACTTCTCGATCAGCTCGGCCCGGGTGAAGATCTCCTGGGATCCGTCGTAGCTCCATCCCAGGCGGGAGAGGTAGTTGAGCACGGCGTCGGGGAGATAGCCGCGCTCGATGTACTGGTGGAGGTAGACGAGCACCCCCTTCTTCTCGTACTCCTCCGTCTTCCGCTTGGACATCTTGGTCTTGGAGCCGGGCTCCGCCACGTAGGGGATGTGGGCGAAGGCCGGCAGCGATACGCCCAGGGCCTCGAACATGAGGAGCTGCGGGAAGGTGTTGGACAGATGCTCCTCGGCGCGGACGACGTGGCTGATCTTCATGTCGGAATCGTCGACGACGGTGGCGAAGTTGTACAGCGGCGATCCGTCGGGCCGGGCGACCACGAAGTCGCCGATCTCGTCGGTGGCGAACGAGACGTCCCCCTTGATCAGGTCGTGGAGGACCAGGGTCCGCCCCAGCGGCACCTGGAAGCGGAGGGCGTAGGGCCGGCCTTCCTCCTCATACCGGGCGAGCTGCTCGTCGGTCGCCGGCAGGCGGCGGAAGCGATAGGCTCGTTTCGCCTTCTCGGCGGCGAATTTCTCGGCGGCACGCTCGGGCTCGGTGCTATAGTCCCGATAGACGTGTCCGGAATCGATGAGCTTCTGGAGGGCCGCCCGATAGCGATCCTTCCGCTCGGACTGGAAATAAGGCCCGTGCGGTCCGCCGGCCTCCGGGCCCTCATCCCAGTCGATGCCGATCCAGCGGAATCCGTCGAGGATCTTCTTGACGGCATCCTCGACATGACGTTCGGCGTCGGTGTCGTCGATCCGGAGCAGGAACTGGCCCCCGTGGTGGCGTGCCAGGAGCCAGTTGAAAAGGGCCGTCCTCACCCCGCCAATGTGGAGGAAGCCGGTGGGGCTGGGAGCGAACCGGGTGCGTACAGTCATGGGGCGTCTTCGGTTACGATGTCGACTTCGGCGCGGGCCGGGACGCAGGTGGGGGAGGCATAATCCGGCCGGAATCGGCCGGACGGCCGGGTACGAGTCGCGTTCACGATAGGGTGTCCGCCGCCGGCTGTCAACCGTCGCTGACGGCGGGTCACCGTCGCCCCCCTGCCCCGCGGCCGCAGGCCGGCCGGCCCGGATCGCCGCCGGCTCGACCCGCTCAGACGAGCGTCGCCTCGCGCCGAATCGCCGCCGGCTGATCGATCGAGGTGAGTCCCGGGACCTTCTCATAGCCGAGGGTCCGGAGCACCTCGAGGACCTCGCTCCAGGTGGGGAACATCCGGCCGGATGCCTTCTTGTACTCGTTCATCGCCATCATGAACTCCATTTCGGCCTCCGAGTAGTCGCGCTCGCAGGTGGTCGGATCGACGAATCGCCGCCGGCCGCTCACCTGGCGAGCCCGGGCTGCCCTCGAGGCCTGCTCGCTCGCTCGTCGGTTGGTCCACTCGGAGCAGGAAGGGAGCGTGCCCTTGGCGGCGGATGCGGCGCCGGTTTCTGCCTTGATCTGGTACATCCTCGTTGTCTCCTCGTGTCTCCGAGTTGGGGATCGTCTGGCCCGGGTGGCCACGCCTTGGAGAGGGTCTCGTCCTGTCGCCGCATCGGTCCGGCGGCGTCTTTCGGGGATGGCTGGGGGGGGAGCGGCTGCGTCAGGTCCCACGAGAGCAACCTAACTCGCGACGGTGACATCCAGGGTGTCACACTTAAATTTTTTTCGGGAATTCCGCGGCGGGGGGGATGATCTGGATGGACATCCTGGCGTCGATCCTCGGTAACTTCGGGCCGGCCCGTCACTGCCGCGGCGTCGGGCCGTAGTGTCCGGAAGGGGCTGCGAGACGGTGTGGTCCCCCCACCACCGGGATCGGGTAGAGTGGAGCAGGTCCACCGCCGGGCATCCGCCCCCCGTGCCGGAGATCGGCGTCCGATGGCCAGTCCCCCCGCTCCCCCGAGGATCAGGACCCGCGTGCCATGCCGGAACTCGAGCTCGCTTCGGTCGTGGACCAGTTGCCCCTGATCGGGATGATCACTCGCGACCAGCTCAGGGAGGCCCGCGCGGAGGCCGATGACGGCTCTCCGGAGGCGCTCCTGCGGGTTTGCATGCGCAAGGGGTGGTTGACGAGCTGGCAGCTCGAACGCCTCAAGAAGAATGACGCCTCGAGCTTCTTCTTCGGCAATTACCGGGCGATGTTCTTCCTGGCCGAGGGGACCTTCGCGCGGGTCTACCGGGGCCGGCAGAACGACTCCGGGGCCCCCGTGGCCATCAAGTCGCTCCGGAACCGCCTGGCCTCGCTCCCGGATGCCGTGAGCCGCTTCCACAAGGAGGCGGAGGCCGGCATGCGGCTCCGCCAGGAGAACATCGTCCGGATCATCGACCAGGGGCAGCAGGAGAACCGCCACTTCATCATCATGGAGTACGTGGAGGGGATGAACCTCCGCGAGCTGCTCCGGGCCCGCACGCGCGTCGGGGCCGACCAGGCCATGCCCCTGATGCTCGGCCTGGCCCGCGGGCTCGAGTACTCCCACAACCAGGGCGTCACCCACCGCGACCTCAAGGCCACCAACGTCCTGATCTCGAACTCGGGCGAGGCCAAGCTCGTCGACTTCGGCCTGGCGACGATCGAGGGGGACGATTCCAAGCACGGCGTCACCAGCCAGCGGACCGTCGATTACTCGGCCCTGGAGCGGAGCTGCGGCAGCCCCAAGGGAGATCCCCGCTCGGACATCTACTTCCTGGGCTGCGTCTTCTATCACATGATCACCGGCCAGGTCCCGCTCGAGGACTCCGAGAGCAAGGATCCCCTCAAGAAGATGCTCAAGCGGTCGTTCGGCAACATCCGGCCGATCGGCGACCACCCGTATGCCCCGCCCGAGGCCCTCGCCGCGATCATCGACCGGATGATGAAGATCGACCTGAAGGCGCGATACCAGACCATGCACGAGGTCGTCGTGGCGCTCGAGGACTACCAGGCCAGCGTCGACCCCGCCGCCGCCGAGGCCCGCGAGTTCGCCCGCAAGTACGAGGGGCCGGCGATCTCCTACGAGGACGTCTTCCTCAGCCCCGCCGCCGAGCAGGCCGTCGCTGCCGCCCCGCCGAGCGACGCGGCCGCGCGGGATGGAGGCGAGGCCGCCGAATCCGGATCGTCCCAGGAGCGCGTCAAGTCACCGGCCCTCCCGACCGTGCTCTGCGTCGAGACCCAGGCCGAGATCCAGGACGCCCTCCGCAAGTCGCTCGCCAAGATGGGCTATCGCCCCCTCATCGTGGGCGACGCCGAGCGTGCCGCCGAACGCTACCGCGAGCAGCCCGCCGACGCCGTCCTCTTCGACGTCGACGGCATCGGCCCGGAGGGCATGGACGCGCTCGCCGACATGCAGGACCGCGCGGACGAGGACGGCAACTCCCTGGCCCTCGTCCTCCTCCTCGGCCCCCGCCAGGGGTCGCTCCAGGAGCGGCTCCCCGAAGGATGCCGCGGCATCGTCCTGTCCAAGCCCATCAAGCTCAAGCAGGTCCAGGACGCCCTCGCCGAGCTGCTGCCGCCAAAGGCCTGATTTCGTGAACATCCCTGGGGCTTTGCCATAGCTCCATTTTGGGGTCGGCAAAGGGACAGGCAGGAATGCCTGTCCTCCGGACTCTCCGATTCGCCTGGCTTTAAACCCGGGGGACAGGCATTCCTGCCTGTCCAGCCACCTGATTTCTTGGTGTTGACCAG
>NZ_JAALJH010000145.1 GCF_011064615.1 Aquisphaera insulae
CTGAGAAGTCGCCTGGTTCTGGCCGGGAATCTTGCCCGCGATGCTGGAATAGTCTCGATAGAGCAGGGCGTTCCGGATCGCCTGATAGTCGCTGCGAACGGACTCCTTGCCTCGTCGGGGGCCGTGCTGCGCCAGCTTGGACAGGACAGCCACGTTCGGCTGCATCTCCTTCACGTAGAGCCGGTTGACCTTGCTGTTCTTGATCAACTCGCCCTCCACGTCACCCTGATCGTTGCGTTCAATGAGCCTGGTTTCACCGGAGCTGTCGAGTCGAGACAACTGCTCGCTCAGCACGGTTCTGGACGTATACGCAATCTTGTAGCGGACGATATGCTCTCCCTGAACGACGTCGCAACCGAGCTCGACGGGGGCCTCCTTCGACCTGGCATCGAGGAGGAATGGTTCATAGGGGGGGATGACGGAATCGGGCTTCGATCGGGGACTGGATTCCGTCACCAGCCAGGCCAGCGCATGCGCCGCGAGAAGGACCGTCGACTTGCCGGATGCATTCGGGCCGTAGATCGCCACGGAACGCAAGAGACCAAGCGGATCCTCGAAGCCCTGAATGGGAACATGAATCACGCCGCGCTTGCGATCCTCCTCTCGCTTCAGATCCGCCGCGACCATCGACAGTTCGAAGTCATCGCGCAGCGAGCGAAAATTCCTGCCGAACAGGCGTACGAGCATGGTCGTCTCCGGCGAGAGATACGTTCGGCGCGCAGGAAACCTGCGCCGTAGAATTGTAATCCGGCCAGGTCATGTGATCCAGCGCTCGGAGGAGATCAGGCGACTTCGGAGCTGGCTCTGGCCGGCCGAATGGCCACATTCGAGAATCTCTGAAAGAGATCCGCCGGCCGCCTGTGTTCATTCCCGGAGGGACGCGATGGTCGAATCGCCGTTGACGCGGCAGAGCTTGCTGGTGCGGCTGAAGGACCCCGCGGACGGGCGAGCCTGGGGGGAGTTCGTGGCGATCTACGCCCCCCTGATCGATCGGCTGGCGCGGGCGAAGGGCTTCCAGGACGCCGATGCGGCCGACCTGGCGCAGGAGGTCTTCCGCGCCGTGGCGAAGGCGATCGACGGCTACGACCCCGACCCCTCGCGTGGGTCGTTCCGCGGCTGGCTCTTCCGGATCGCCCGCAACCTGATGATCAACCTCCTGGCCGCGAGGCGGGTTCGCCCCGTCGCGACCGGCGATTCCAATGTCCGCGAGCTGCTTGAACAGGTCCCCGCGCCCGACGGAGCGGAGACGGCCCTGTTCGACCTCGAGTATCGCCGCGGCCTCTTCCAGTGGGCCGCCGACGAGATCCGCGCCGAGTTCCGCGAGTCGACGTGGCGGGCCTTCTGGCTCACCGCGGTCGAGGACCGGGAGCCGAAGGACGCGGCCGGGGAGCTGGGCGTGTCCGTGGGAGCGGTGTACATCGCCCGCAGCCGGGTCATGTCCCGATTGCGGGCCGTCATCGAGAAGGTCGAGGGGCAAGCGGCCGAGACATCCTGAACCAGGAAGAGAGTCGGAGGATCATGACCATGCCGGATGACGCGCGGAAATGTGACGCAAGACGCCTGAGGCTCTCCCTGGAGGATCGCCTCGACGATCGCGAGCAGGCCGAGCTGGCCGGCCATCTCGAGCGCTGCAAGCCCTGCCGCGAGGAGCTCGAACGGCTGGCGGCGGCCAGCCGGTTCTGGGGCGAAGCTCGCTCCCTCCGCGACGACGTCCCCGATCCGGACGAACATGCCCGGAACGCCGAGCGGTACGCGACGATCGGCCTGGACCTCGGGCCCGAGGCTGAGGGGACGGACGACGACGATGAGGCCGGCACCGCCTGGCTGCGGTTGCTCGACCCGCCCGACCCGGGCCGTCCCGAGATGCTGGGCCGGCTGAGCGACTATGAAATCGTCCAGGTACTCGGTCAGGGGGGCATGGGCGTTGTGCTGAAGGCGCGGGAGCCGTCGCTCGATCGGATGGTGGCCATCAAGCTGCTCAACCCGGCGCTCGCCCATTCCGCCAACGCCCGGCGGCGATTCGCCCGCGAGGCGAGGGCGGCGGCGGCGGTCGTGCACGACCACATCGTGGCGATCCACGCCGTGGACGAGTTCCGCGGGCTCCCTTACCTGGTCATGCAGTTCGTCGCCGGACGGTCGCTCCAGGAGCGGATCGACGCGACCGGCCCGCTGGCGACGCGTGAGGTCCTCCGGATCGGCATGCAGGCCGCGCGGGCGCTCGCCGCGGCCCATGCCCAGGGGGTGGTCCATCGCGACGTCAAGCCGGCGAACATCCTCCTGGAGAACTGCATCGAGAAGGTCAAGCTCACGGACTTCGGCCTGGCCCGGGCGGTGGACGATGCGAGCCTGACGCAAAGCGGCGTCATCGCGGGGACGCCTCAGTACATGGCCCCGGAGCAAGCTCGCGGCGAGCCGGTGGACGCTCGCTCGGACCTCTTCTCGCTCGGCGGGGTGCTCTACGCGATGATCTCCGGCCGGCCGCCGTTCCGCGCCCCGTCCACGATGGCCGTGCTCCGGCGGATCTGCGACGATCCCCACCGCCCCGTCCGCGAGATCGACCCGGAGACGCCGGACTGGCTCGCGGCGATCGTGGACCGACTGCTCGCCAAGGAGCCGGCCCGACGCTACCAGACGGCCGGCGAGGTGGCCGACCTGCTCGAACAGGGCCTCGCTCACGTGCAGCAGCCCGTCGCGGCCGCGAGGCCGGCCGTCCAGGAAGCGGAGGCTCGCGTCCCCGCGGACCTGGATCTCGACCACGGACTGCCCATCGCCAAGATCCCCCCGCGGAGGCCGAGGCGCAGGCTGGCGCTGGCGGCCGGCGTCGCGCTCGTGGCCCTGGCCAGCCTGGGGGTGGTGCGGGCCGGCGGGATCGCCGAGGTCGCGGACCTTGTTGCCACCGTCCTGCGGATCAAGACGCCCGAGGGGACGCTCGTGGTGAAGGTCGACGACCCCGAGGTCAAGGTCGAGGTGGACAACGAGACCCTCGTCATCGACGGCGCCGGGCCGAAGCAGATCCGCGTGCGGACCGGCCCGCATCGGGTCGTCGCGACCCGGAATGGGCAGACGGTGCGGGATGAGATCATCTCGGTCAGACGCGGGGCGAAGCAGATCGTGGCGGTGGATCTGGAACCTCAGCGAACCATGTCGACCATCTCGACCACTATCACGGAAGACGAACATCCTCCAGCCCCGATCGCTCCCGAGCCGCCGATGCCGCCGGTCGGAATCGGCGAGCCTCCTCATGTGATTCCGACTGTGCCGTCGGTCCCGCCCATTCCGCCCCGTCAGCTCGGACCGAATGCCGCGAGTGGGCCAGGCCTCGGCAATTCGGACGCAATGAAGCTTCCGATCGGCCGCGGGCCCGTCTGGAATCTGTCGTATTCGCCGGATGGCAAGCGGCTCCTCATCGCACAGGAAGGTCGCTACGGGAGCATGTCCGCGCTATGGACGTGGGACATTGAGAGGCGAACACTCAAGGAAGCGACCAGTAATTTCCACCCTTATCGAGTCGTGCATTTTACGAGCGATGGAGGCTCCTTCGTGGCCGGCACGACCGATGGTATGGTTGAGACCGGAGGGCTGTTCCCGGGTGCGAGCAGAGAACGTACCTTTTACGGTTCTTTGATCAACGATCTGGAACTGCTCCAGGACGGGCGAAACGTGGTGATCGGTACGCTGGGAGACGGGGCGATCTTCACGACGGACAATCCCAACATAACGGATCATTTGCGGGATCCCGGACGTGTCTACGCGGTCGCCGCACGCGCGGGAGGAAAGCGCTTCGCTCTCGGCAGCGACGGCGGGAGAATTCTCGTCTACGAGCCGGCGACGAATACCAAGGTGGCGACCCTCTGTGCAAGCGCTGCGCCGGTCGCCTCCCTGGATTACTCGCCCGACGGCAAACTGCTGGCCTCGACGGACGGAAACGGAACAACCAGAATCTGGGACGCGGAGACACACAAGCCCCTGGCCTCCCTCGGTCCGTTCCGTCACGCGGCCTTGTGCGTTCGATTCTCGCCCGACGGCAAGACTCTCGCCGCCTCCGAGAGTGCACCGGAGTCGATTGGCGACAGGGGCCATCCCAGCGAGGTCAAGCTCTGGGACGTCGCGACGCACCGCGAGATTCACTGCATCCCGGCCCACGACGACGGCATCCCGGCCCTGGCCTTCAGTCCCGACAGCAAGATCCTCGCCACCGGCAGCATGGACCAGACGGTCAAGTTCTGGGACGTCGACAGCGGCAAGCTCCGCGAGACGATCATCCCGGGCGAGACGGGCGTGTCAGGCCCGAATGTTCCCGTGCCACCCATTCCGTTGCGACCGTGAGACAGCTCACCAGAGCCGCCGCGTCCAGCCCAGGAGCCCTGGGAACCGCTGGGCCAGCGCGGTCTGGACGTAGGCCCACGACCAGACGATCACCCAGGCGAGGATGACCCAGTCGCGAAGGCCCAGCAGGAAGCGGCCCAGCGCGGGGTGCCTCGCCCTGTGACTGTCTCGAGCCGGGCCTGAATCCGTCGTGGGAGTGGGCAGCATCGCAAGGCTCCTCGATCGGCGAAGCGGGGCACCGGGTCAGGAATCAGATCGGATTGTGCGGCGATTCCGCGTGGTGCACCCGACCCCACCAGCGGATCGCGGCGCGGTGGACGCGGTCGGGCGTCAGGTCGCCCATGCAGGGGTGGCCGGCCAGCGGGCAGGCCTTCTGGTGGCAGGGGCTGCAACTGACCCGGTGGCGAAGGACCAGGGAGTGACGCGACCAGGGCCGCCACTGGGCGGCGTGGTTCGTGCCGCTGAAGAGGATCACGGAGAGCGTGCCGGCGGAGGCCGCCAGGTGGGCCGGGCCGGAGTCGGCCCCGATGAACAGGTCGGCCCGCTCCAGGAGCGCCGCGGTCTGGGTGACGGAGAGCTTGCCGGCGACGTTTCGGAGCCGGTCGTGGCGGGGCAGGGCCTCGCTCAGGGCCAGGTCGTCGGGACCGCCCACCACCACGATCCGCCATCCTTCCTGCAAGAACCGCTGGGCCAGGGCGTTCCAGTGCCGGACCGGCCAGCGCTTGGCCGCGGTGCCTGCCCCGGTGTGGATGGCCAGCAAGGGCGGGACGGCGCCGAAGCGGCCGGCGTGGAGGGCATCTCCGCCCTCGGTCGGGCGTGACGGAAGCAGGCCCGTCAGCGGGGCTCTCGACCTCAGCCATCCGCCCGTCTCGCCCACCAAGCCCGCGCCGACGGGGACCTCGGACCGCCTCATCGCCTTCCGCGGCCAGGCCTCGGACAGGACCCTCGCCGCGGCGGAGCGGTCGCGATCGGTGACGTGGACGACGGCCCGGGAGAGGGGCTCGGCGTCGATCCCGAGCGGCTCCAGGAGCGCCATGCGGGATCGCACCTCGTGGCGGCCGCGGACCCAGTCGGCGACGTCCGTCAGGAGGAATCCGCCTCCGCCCATGATCCAGCCGACACGCCGGGGGATGCCGCCGATCGCCAGGACGAGGACCGTGAGGATATCGCCGCGGACGTCGATGCCGAGGTCGTACCCCTCGCCGCGGATCGACCGGCCGAGATCCCAGACGGCGCGGAGCATGCTCCAGCGACCGGGATAGCGTTCGAACCAGGTCTTCTCGGCGACCCGGACGCGGTCGATCCGGGGGTCGGCCTCGAAGACCTCGTGATTGCTGGGAGAGGCCAGGACGTCCAGGCTCGCGTCCGGATACGCCTTGCGGAGGTTCTCGATCAGGGGGCTGGAGAGGACCGAGTCTCCCAGGTGGTCGAGCTGGACGACCAGGATGCGGGACGGATCGGCGGCGACCCGGGGCGGGCGGAAACACCGCAATGCCCGCATGGCGACGGTCCCCGCCCCGTCCAGGACATGGGCGAGCAATCGCCACCGCAGCTTGCTGTAGCGGTAGCGGCCCGTGCGTACCGGCCTGGGATTAGCTGGCGACCTGATCATACGCCTCCGCCGTTCTCGCCGCGACGCGGGCCCAAAGATACTTCGAAGCGACGAACGCCGCCAGAGCAGGATCGGCCGGCCGCGACCAGCAATCGGCCAGGGCCGCCGCGATCTCCTCCACCCGGTTCGGCCGGGCGTAGGACGCGTGGCCGCCGAAGTACTCGCGCGTGGACCCATACGGGGTGATCGTGATGCTCGCCCCGGCGAGCGCCGCCTCCAGGGCCGCCAGCCCCGGGGTTTCGAACCAGCTCGGCAGCGCGAAGACGCGGGCCGCGGCATAGGCGGAGGCCAGCATCGGGTCGTCGTGGTCGTGGGAGCCCAGCCAGCGGACGAGACCTCCGCCCGCCTCCCGGCAGCGCTCCAGGTACGCCCGATGCTCCGCCGGTGCCGCACCCAGCACCACCACCCGCACGCCCAGCAGGCGGGCGGCGAGGATCAGCCCGAGGGGGTTCTTGCGAGGCTCGATCCGCCCGACGAAGAGGATGAAATCCTCGTCGCCGTGGCGTTCGCGGAAGGCGTCCGGGGTTGCCCTCGCGAAGCGTTCGAGGACGCCGTTGGGGACGACGGTGAACTTCTCGCGATCCACGCCGAAGAGCCGTGCGAGCTGCCGGGCCTCGGCCTGCGAGTTGGGCAGGATCCGGTCGCAGAGCGTGAGCAGCTCTCGGCGCCAGCCCGGCAGGGACGGTAACGCCCGCCGGACACCCCAGGCGGCCAGTCCCTTCAGCCGCGCCGCGAGTCGGCCCTCCAGGTACCAGAGCGCCGCCGGCTCGAACCAGCAGATGGGAGAGAGGACCACCGGCGTGCCTCGGGCCCGGGCCCGTCGGGCCAGCTCCAGGCCCTCGCGGGACATGCCGAAGAGGTGGAGAACCCCCGCGCGATCGAGCCGGTCCGTCCACGGACAGAAGAGCGCGACGGGCCGGCCCAGGTCCTCCAGGTGGCGACCCGTCTGCACGAGTTGGTTCTCGCCGCCGCCCGGCGCCTGGAAGGCGAACGACGGGGCGTGCAGCAGGATCGCGCCATCCCGTCGGGGGAGGGCGGAGCGGGACCGCAGCCACTCCGAGGTGGACGACTCGAGCCCCGGCGATGAGCGCGGCATGATCGCCATCAGTCCGTCCCCGTCCGCCGGAGCTTCCACCATCGCAGGCCCTTCTTGACCCGATCGGAGAGCGTGCCGGTCGACAGCTCTTGCAGCGGTGTCACCGTCTCCCAGTCGATCGCCCTCCGGACCGCTTCGCGCAGCCCCGGCGGACGTCGATCGGGGCAGGGGGGCCGCAGCAGGCCGCCCGCCGCGGAGGGCCGACGCTCGTAGACCAGGTCCTCCGCCCGGATGACGGTCCGAGTCCCGCGGAGGGGGATCGTGCACGAGAAGTCGCCCCGATGGATCTCCATCGCCAGGGGATAGGCCTCGTCCCAGTCCTCGACCTGGATCTCCAGCCTGCCTCCTCCGCGAGGGAGCACGACGAACCTCCGCGAGGCCCGCCAGCGCCACCACCGCGCCATCTCCGTGAGGGTGGTCCGCCAGACCAGGGAGTGACCGTCGAGGACGCGATTGAGGCCGATGAGGACCTCCGGCATGCGTCCCAGCCGGCGCTCGGGATGCCCATAGACGAACGCCGGCTCGCCCGCCGCGATCTTCGCCTCCACCACGCGGCAGAGGTACTCGGCGACGATCCGCCCATCCGCGTCGCCGTCCTCGAGGAAGAGCCCCTCGCAGACGGGGTGGATCGGCACCTGGAGGACGTCGGAGAACCTCGTCCCCTTCCAGGGGAAGAACGGCAGGTCATCGTAGCCGAGCTGGAAGTCCGAGGAGTATTCGTAGCCGAGCGACTCGAGCACGTCGTCCAGCCCGGGGTTCCAGCGCCCGTGCGGCCCCGCGAAGGCGCCGGGGGCGAATCCCCTGTCCCTGAGGATCGCGTCGGCTCGCTCGAGGTTCCGCGCGTTGGCCGTCGCGTCGCGGTAGACGTAGTGGAAGTGGCCGTGCGACTGGGTGTCCTGGCGGAGGAGATCCTCCATCACGACCGGATGATGCTCGTACGCCTGGGTGCTCACGAAGTGTGTCGTGCAGTCGGCCAGGAGATTCCGGGTCAGGGCGAAACGGTGATAATCCTCGGGCACCGGCTCGTCCAGGTCCACCCTCAGATTGAAGGCGGATCGGTACGGGTACGGGAAGGGAGCGAGCCGCATCCATGTCCCGCCCCCGGACTCGACCTGGCCGCGGATCGCGTCGATCAGGGCCCGGCGAATCCACGCCTTCGGATACCGTGCGACGCGTTCGCGGAGCCGCCATTGTCGATATTTCCAGATCGCGCCCGCGGCTCCCTGGTCGACGAGCGCCTCGAACGGATCGACGGGCTCGCCGCGGCGGAAGAGGTCGACGTCGATGGCGACCTGCTCGCGAGTCGTGAGCGACCGGATCTCCGGCCGCGAGGCCGTCCGGCCGTCGTAGAGGACGAACCGGCCGCGGCGGAAGGCGTAGGGATGGGCGTCGCGGATGACCTCATGCGCGATGCCTTCCTGGGCCAGGATCAACTCCAGTCCCGGGGGCGTCTTCCAGAGCAGGAGCGGCAGAGGGGCGAGGATCGGCCGGTAGAGGCTAGACAAGGGAACCTCCCGGGGCCGATGCCACCCAGAGCGTCATCAGTCGGGCCGCGGGGACGCGGCGGAAGAGCCATCGCTCTCGCTCCGCGGGCGAAAGGAGCCGGCGGATCCGTACCCGCTCGAATTCCCGCTCGAGCAGCCTGCGGAGCTGCGACGGCCAGAACCAGCGCTCGCGGACCGGCCCCCACGCGGGATACATCCAGCGGCCTCGGAGCTCGTCCAGGCGCTTCTCCGCCGCGCTCGGCAGCCACGGCCGGCGGGCCGAAAGGGCGGCGACGTTCTTGTCGACGATCGCCAGGATCCCCCCGGGCTTGAGCACGCGGCGAGCCTCCCGGATGCAGGCCTCGCACCCGGCCGGATCCATGTGCTCCAGGACTTCCACGGCGATCGCACAATCGAAGGATCCGTCGCCGAACGGGAGCCGCCGCGCCGAGGCTCGAACGCGAGGCAGTCCGTGCGCCTCGGCCAGCATGGCGGCGGCGATGTCCACCCCGAACACGGTTGCCCCGCGGCGCTGGATCGCGCGGGTGAAACGGCCCTTGCCGCACCCGAGGTCCAGCACCCGCCGGTCGCGAACCGGGCCGATGGCCTCGAGCAGTCCGACCAGTCGATAGTCGTCGTCCGGCACCGCCGCCTTGAACCGCCGCCGCTGGGCGTCGAACTGGCGGGCGACCTCGGCCTCGTGGAGGTTCGTCACGCCGCCCCCCTTGAGAGCTCGATCTCTCGTAGCTTCCAGGTTCGGACCGCCACCGAGAGTCCCGACAGGGCGCAGAACATCAGGCCCTCCAGCCCGTCACGAAATCCCTGGCGGGCCAGGTATAGCTTGAGGAAGACCCAGAAGGGCCGGAGCGTCAAATCCCTCGCCTGGAAGCGCTTGCCGGCCCGGAACAGGTCGCTCGCCTCGAGCGTCGTGTAATGGTCGATCTTGCCGAGGAAGACCCGCATGCAGGGGAGCGACCGATGGCTCAGGACTCCGGCCAGCCGGCCGACGTTCCCGGCGAGATCGACCGTCTCGTGGACCTGCCCGGTCCACCGCCCCAGGTCCCGGCGAAAGAGCCGCAGGGGCAGGTCCCGCTGGGTCCCCGAGTATCCGAACGGCCGGCCGAGTATCTCGCTCCGGATCGGGATCCGGAAGCCGACCAGTCCGTCCGCGTCCGCGCGTCGGATCGCCGAGCGGATCTCTGCCTCCAGTGCCGGCGTGACCCGCTCGTCGGCGTCGATCGACAGGATCCAGTCCCCGGTCGCGAGCTCCCGGCCCGCGTTCCGCTGGCTGGCGAAGTCGTCGAACGCCCGGACGGTCACGACCTCTGCGCCCGCCCTGGCGATTGCGAGCGTGGCGTCCTGGCTCCGGGAATCGACCACGACGACCCGCTCCTCCGCGAAGGCGACCGAGTCCAGGCAGCCCGGCAGGTTGTCCGCCTCGTTCCGGGCCACGATGAGGGCGCTGAGCCTTGGCTCAGACATGGGCCACCGCCTTCCTCAGGCCGCCGGCAAAGGCCCGAAGCGGGAAGTAGGCCGCGTAGGTGATCAGCGCCAGGTCGAGTCGTCCGATCGCCGCCAGGACGATCCACGCGTGCCAGCGGATGTCCGCATGCCCGGCCATCTCCGCCAGTTTGCGGACAGGCTTCCAGAATGAGCGGCGATCACGGCTCGCCGACGGCCGCGGTGCTTGCGCGTCGACCGCGATCGTCCGCTCCAGATCCTCGCCCCCCAGGGACTGCATGACGAAGAGGTACTTGCCCGACGGATAGGCCATCCCCAGGAGGAGCCAACCCACGTTGCCTGTCGAGGTGTAAGCCGACCACGCGATCGCCGCGTGGAGCGCCATGTCGGACAGCTCGTCGAGGACCTGGTCGAGCCAGCGGCCGAATGGGGAGTTCGTCCCCTGGAGCCGCGCGAGGCGGCCGTCTGCCGTGTCGAGCACCAGGGCGAGGGCCAGCATCACGGCGGTGGCCGCCGCGAGGTAGGGGCTCGGGCCGCCGACGGCGACGACCGCGGACGCCGCCAGCATGAGCGAGGCGGCGGCCAAGGTGATCATGTTCGGCCGCACCCAGGTTGGAGCAAGAGCTTCGGCGACCGCCCGCGCCAGGCCGAAGGCCCAGAACCGGCCGAGCGGCTGGTAGGTGAGCCGGCGCTTCAGCTCCTCCTCGGCGGCGGCGAGGCTTCGTCCCTGGTCGAGCCGCCAGACGACGGCCGACTCCACGTCGTGCCCGCGCCGGAGGGCCCTCCGGAGTCGCCCGGCGTCGTAGAGCCGATCCGTCCTCAGCACCGCCGCGCCGGCCTGGGGAGGGCCGGTGGCGAGGATCGCGCGACCGGGTGCGGACTCGGCGACGAGACCCCGGAGCATCGCGTGCTCCTCCTCGCGGGCGTGCACGGCGATCGGTCGATCCTGAGACGCCAGGGGGACGGCCTGTTCGAGCAGCCTCGCGAGCAGGGGCCGGCCGAGCATCGGCTCGACCGCGAGCGGGCCGGATGGCCCGCGCGGCCGGGCGTCGATCACCAGTTGGAGCCCCCGAGACCTCATCCGTCGCCTCCCTGCGGACCCGTCCTCGTCCTCGCCTCCGCGACCCTGGATCCGGCTTTCCGATCGCGGGCGATTCCTTCGCCGTACGCGATCGCCGGAGTCCGGCCGACCCGTCGTGTCACCAAGCGAATCGGCGGAAGAAGGCCTCCTGACGTGCGACCCAGCCCTCGTTGCCGACCCGACGTCGCTGTCGATTCGTGCGGGTCTTACCCCATCTCCGGATCGCGGCGAGGAGCGAGAACGCCATGTCCAGCCTCCCCCGGGCGATCCAGTACATCAGCCTGGGCGGGATCCAGAGAAGATGCCGGACCAGCCTGAGACCGCGGAGGTTCTTCCAGGCGAAGAGGAAGCTGTTGCGGGTCGCTAGCCGGTCGCAGCCCCCCGCGCCGAATGCCGGGCCGAATGAGCCGAACCCGCGGTGAAAGGCGATGGACTGGGGCTCGTAGTATCCGCGATAGCCCGCCATCCAGCCGCGGAAGCCCAGGTCCAGGTCCTCAATCCGTCCCGGAAAGTAGAGCGGGTCGAACCCGCCGATTTCCAGGAAACGACGACGATCCACGGCCAGCACCGGCCCGGCCGCCGCCGTCAGGTCGGCCTTGTGCCAGACCTGCTCGATCCCGGGCACACGACTCATCCCCTGGACCAGGCCGAACCGCGACCGCACACGCGTCCGCATTCCCTCGTAGTCCTTGCCGTCAAACGTCCAGCAGAGGGGCGCGGAGAAGAGGGCGTCGTCGTGCTCCTCGAAGGCGCGGAGCAGGGGGGGCAGGGAGCCCCTCTCCAGCTTCACGTCATTGTTCAGGAGGAGGACGATCGGCTCCTCGAGCGTTTCGAGCACGTCATTGAACGAGGCGAGGCCGAGGTTGTCGTGGCCGATCAGTCCGATTTCCGGCCAGTGCCCGGCCAGCCATTCACGGGAACCGTCCGAGGAACCGTTGTCGACCACGGTCACCGCGCAGGGGACTCCCGCCCCGGCGGCGGCCTCGACGATCGTCGGCAGGCACTCGTCCAGGAGCGGCCGGCCATTGTAGTTGAGGACCAGGATGTGCGTGCGGTCCGTCGTCAAGGGTTCCGTCCCTCGTCCTCCCGGTCCGAGCGGTCCGTGGCGGCACACGCGATCCTTCGCGAGGGCTCTCCACGCCTCGACCGGCATTCGGGGGCATACCTTACGACGCAAGTCCTTGTCGGTCAAGCCGAGCCCGAAGATGGGCGGCTGTCATTCCGGCTCGATTCCGAGCTCGCGAAGTCTGGCGGCCAGACGGTCGGCACGGTCGCGTTCGGCCTGGGCCTTCTGGCGTTCGGCCTGTGCTTTCTCACGTTCGGCCTGGGCCTTCTGGCGTTCGGCCTGGGCGAGCTTTTCCGCGTCCTGGGCTTTTCGGATTTCTGCCCGCGCCCTCCGCTGGGCGACCTTCGCCTGGCGGCGGGCCTCGTCGCGCTGTTGGGCGCTCGTCAGGGGGGAGATGAAGGGTTGGTCGTCGGGTCCCAGGATCGTGAGCGATTCGCGTCCCGATCCGACCTGGAACTGGATTCGCAGGAGCGGGCTTCGGAACGCGTTGATCCGGGCGATACGTCGGAGTCTCCCGGACTCCTCGTCTCGTTTCCAGCCGGAGAGCTTGCCGGTTTCGGGGTCGTAGTAGTAGTACTCGCGGACGCCGTAACGGTCGTAATAGCGTAGCTTGCGAGCCATCTCGGCGGGCGTGTTGTTGGGCGAGTGGACCTCGAAGACGACGTGCGGAGGGATGCCCCCCTCGACCCATTGCCGATACGATCCGCGATCCCCCTTCGGCCGGTCGAGCGCGACCAGGACGTCGGGCGCCATGCAGTTGTTCCTGTCGCCCTCGACGGGATACCACAACAGGTCGCCCGCGATGAACACGTCTTCCCTGTCGCGGAAGGCGTACTCGAGTCCCTCCTTGATCAGGACGATCCAACGATACTGAATCGTGTTGTCCGCCATGGGCCGACCGTCGCTGTCGGGGTAGACGACCTCGGGGACCATCGTCGGCCGGGAGATCGCGCTCATGAATGACCTCGGCTTCTCGTGCCAGGGATGCGGAACGCTTGTCCTCTCCACCCTACCCAGGTAGTTTACTCGATCGGGCGGGACGGTCCAGCGCGGGATCGACCGCAGGACGGCTTGAGGATGACCCGAACGTGGGTGCTACCTAACGTGCCATCCCGGCTTACCGTGGGATGTTGGAAAGTGGGTCCTGGCGGCCCGGAGGCGGGGTCGGGACTCGACCGTTTCTGTTGCGCCCTCCGAGGCCCGTGATGCGGCTGGGAACACGGCCCGGGCGCGGTTGGCAGCTCGCGCCGGGCTCGGCAGGAGCCTCGCC
>NZ_JAALJH010000146.1 GCF_011064615.1 Aquisphaera insulae
TGACGTGACGCTGACCTCGGTCTCGTACCATCGCGGTTTGAGACCCTGCCGAAGCCTGTGTGCCCCTACCCTTCGTTGAACGGTATTGGGCCTTACCCGGGTTGCCTGAGCCTTCGGGATCGATCGCCACGCGCCCTTTTTCAGCGAGGCGTATCGGTCGCCTTGCGGCGTGGCAGCAGGTCCGCGACGGCGATCCGGGCGACCAGCTTCCCGTCAAGGACGAGTTCGACGGAGCCCTCGGGGCCGATGATCTCGGGATCGGCCCCGGGGCGGAAGACCTCCAGGCGGCCCTGGACGAGGTTGAGGACCCAGCACTCGGGGATGCCGCCAGCGACGAAGATCCTGGCGCGTCGCCGATCCCGCCGGAGCGACGTGTCGGCGACCTCCACGATGACCGCGACGCGATCCGGCCGAGGCGCCCCGTCGAGGTAGTCGGCCGGCACGCCCCGGACGAGCGAGACGTCCGGCTCGGGCATGCTCCTCCTGTCCGGGATCGCCACCGGCTTCTCGACCCAGACCAGCCAGCCCGAGCCCGCCCCCCGGAGCGATGCGAGCGCGTCCTGGACCATCTGTGCCGCGACACAGTGGGCGTCGCCCCTGGTCATCTTGCCGACGATCCTTCCCTCGATCAGCTCCACGGGAGCGTCCGCGTCGATGACACCGTGAGCGATCAGCCGTTCGTACTGCTCCACGCTCATCCGCTGCCGTCGCGCTCGCCCCGGGGGCGACTCGGATCGTTCGACCGTGCTCATCCCCACCCTCCAGCACATGACCCGGCTGGCGCACCCTTGGCCTTCGCGGATCCAGCCATAACCCCGGCAGAGTTGATGGAGGCCATGTCAGAGAGCGTCGCGGCTCCCTGACCTGGCCTTACCCGGGTTGCCTGAGCCTTCGGGATCGATCGCCACGCGCCCTTTTCAGCGGGGCGTATCGGTCGCCTTGCGGCGTGGCAGCAGGTCCGCGACGGCGATCCGGGCGACGAACTTGCCGTCAAGGACGAGTTCGACGGAGCCCTCGGCGCCGATGATCTCGGGATCGGCAGACCCGGGGCGGAAGACCTCCAGGCGGCCCTGGACGAGGTTGAGGACCCAGCACTCGGGGATGCCGCCGGCGACGAAGGTCCTGGCCCGGCGGCGGTCCCGCCGGAGCGACGTGTCGGCGATCTCGACGACCAGGCCGACGCGGTCCGGCCTCGGTTGGCCATCCTCGTAATCTCGCGGGCCGCCCCTGACGATCGAGAAGTCCGGCTCGGGCATGCTCTTCTTGCTCGGGATCGCCACCGGCTTCTCGATCCTCACGAGCCAACCGGCCCCGGCCAGCGTCGCCATGAGGGCCACCTGGACCAGGTCCGCGGCCGTGCAATGCGCGTCGCCCTTGGTCATCTTGCCGACGATCCTTCCCTCGATCAGCTCCACCGGCGCATCCGCGTCGATGACTCCGTCCGCGATCAGCCGTTCGTACTGATCCACGCTCATCCGCCGCCGTCGCGCCCGCCCCGGGGGCGACTCGGATCGTTCGACCGTGCTCATCCCCACCCTCCAGCACATGACCCGGCTGGCGCACCCTTGGACTTCGCGGATCCTACCATAACCCCGGCAGAGAGGTCTGCGGCGGACTATCGCTGGCCAGGCACCCAGGGGGACTCGCCCTCGCGCGGATTCGCGTGCGGATTCGGCGTGGCAGGCCAGCGGGCCACACGTGGCTGCGGCAAACGCCGCCCGTCAGCGGACGTCCACGTCCTCGGCCAGGATATTGCGGCCGGATGGCTCGAGGAAGCGGATGTCTTCATTGGCCAGTCGGATGGAATAGCGCCCGTCGTCCCGCAGGCCGGGCGACGGGTCCGCCAGGTGCAGCGACAGCGTCCAGGGGCCGCGGGGGGCCTCCGGCGGCACGCGGAGCTCGCCGATGACGTGGATCGCCCCGCCCGGGCCCCAGCTCCGGGGGTCCGCGTCGGCGACGGCACGGTACTGGGCCTCTCCCCGGCTCAGCACGAACGCCGCTTCACGCGGAAGGACGGGGGCGGCGAAACCGACATTCCTCAGCTCCAGCTCGATGCGGAGGGTCCCACCCGGCGCGACCGCCTGGTAGCTCAGCCGATCCGCGACCAGCCGGTAGCCAAGCCGGCGCTCGATGTGATCGAAGGCGTTCTCGCCGAGGTGCGTCGCCTTTCGCCAGCCGTCCAGCGTCCCCCGGTGGTACGAGATGTTCAGGTAGGTCGCGTGCAGCAGCCCGAGCTCTCGGACCACCTGCTCGATCGGCGTCCGGGCCGAGGTGGGGACCGTCTCCCCGCCGAACGGGGCGTAACGCCCGTGGTTGTCGCACCAGCGCAGCTCGCGGTCCCGATCCCAGCCGCGCTGTGCGTAGGTGCCCATGTCCGTCGGCAGGCTCAGGAGCGCGTCGTCATGCCAGCCGGTCCTCGCGAGCGACACCCCCTTGGCGGCGGCCTCGGCCGTCAGGTCGGGCTCGTCGGCGAACAGGTCGCGGATGAACATGGGCCGCCGGACCTGCACCGGGACGGGCGAGGGGACGGCCTCGAGCAGGCCGAACAGCACGGCACGGCGCGCCTCCAGGGACGGGGGGTCGCCGTGATTGGATCCGTGCCATTCCCCCCAGGGGCCGAGGAAGCCCGCCTGGACCGCGAACAGGACGTCTCGGTCCGCCCGGAACACCGCCGCGAGCTGCTTGATGTGGCCCTGGATCCGCCCCAGGTCCTTGGGGTCGGCCCGATAGTCCCGCCCGGTGAAGCCGTACGCGGCGCGGAAGATCACCTTCAGCCCGTTCTCCCTGGCCCTGGAGAAGGCTCGCCGCAACTCGGCGAGCTTCTCCGGGCTGATCTCTCGGTCCTTGAATTCCCGCAGGTCCATCTCGACCAGGAGCAGCGTGATCCCGCGCGCCCGCAGGCCCTCGAGCCCGTTCATCCGTCCGCTCATCCGGGCCGCATAGAAGCCGCGCTCCGGGTTCGCGATGGCCGCCCGGCTCTCCCGGTAGCGGACTTCCTTCGTGCCGCCGGGCTCCTCGGCCTGCGCGGTCCCGAGCTGTGCCGGCAGGCAGAGAGAGGCGATCAGACCGAGTTGGGCCAGTAAGCTCCGCATGTCGACCTCGAGGGGGATGGCAGGGCGGAGGTGCAACCGTCGGTCGCCGACCCGGGGCCGCCGCACGGCCATCATCTTCCGAAGCCCCTGGATGCGGCAAGCGATCTCTGGCCGTCTCGTGTCTCGGCCGCGAAATCGGCGTGGCGGTCCTCGCCTCGTTCGGCTCCCGACGGATCGCCCATGCCTTGCCTGTGAGCGGGCTCGCTGTACGATGGCCCCGATCCTCCGGACCCACTCGAGCACCCTCGCGAGGCACACATGAACAGGCTGGCCGCCACGATCACGACCATCGGCCTGATGGCCACTCCGGGCCTTGCTCAGGAATCCTCGGGGACCGCACCCTCGATTCCCGCCGTGGGCGAAGCGCTGAGGAAATGCGTCGCCGACCGCGAGATCGCCGGCGCCGTCACCCTGGTGGCGACGCCCGAGGGGATCGTCCATCGGGACGCCACCGGCAAGGCGGACATCGCCGGGGCCCGGGCCATGCGGCCGGATTCCCTCTTCTGGATCGCCTCGATGACCAAGCCCATCACGGCCACCGCCGTCATGATGATGCAGGACGAGGGCAAGCTGTCGGTCGACGACCTCGTCGAGACGCACCTGCCCGAGTTCAAGGCGCTGAAGGACACGGAAGGGAAGCCGGTCAAGGTCACGATCCGCCACCTGCTCACCCATACCTCGGGGATGGCCGAGGCCACGCCCGACGAGGCTCGCGTCGTCAAGGATCTGGCCGGGCTCGTGCCGATCTACGTCAGCAAGCCCGTCCAGTTCCCGCCGGGATCGAAATGGGCCTACTGCCAGTCCGGGATCAACACGGCCGCCCGGATCGTCGAGGTGACCTCCGGCATGCCCTTCGACCGCTTCCTCGAGCAGCGACTGACGGGCCCCCTGGGGATGAAGGATACGACCTTCTACCTTTCCGAGGAGCAGGTCCCTCGGCTCGCGACCTCGTATCGCCGCAGCGATCAGGGCGAGCTGAGCGCGACCCCGGTGAGCATCCTGTACGGCAAGGCTCCGACCAGCCGGGATCGCTACCCGGCGGCCAATGGCGGCCTGTTCTCGACGGCCGGGGACTATGCCCGCTTCTGCCGGATGATCCTGAACGGCGGCGAGCTCGACGGCAAGCGTTATCTCAGGCCGGAGTCCGTCGCCCTGATGACCTCGGTGCAGACGGGCGATCTCAAGACCGGCTTCACGCCCGGCAACGGCTGGGGACTGGGCTGGGCCGTCACCCGGGAGCCGCAAGGGATCACCGCGATTCTCTCCCCCGGCACCTTCGGCCACGGCGGGGCATACGGGACCCAGGCCTGGATCGACCCCATCAAGAAGCGGGCTTACATCCTCATGATCCAGAGGGCCGATTACCCGAATTCCGACGCCTCCGACGTGCGCCAGGCCTTCCAGGACGCGGCGGCCGGGGCGCTGGATCGCGGGAAGTGAGGAATCCCGACTCCACTCGCCGGGGGTCATCATCGCGGGGGAGCAGGTCTTGTTGCTGGTGACCGAGCGTCGAAAAAACAAAAAACCTGGCCTCCGAAGCCTTTGTGCCCCCCGACACTTTAAAGGCTCATCCGGGAGGAGCGAGCGCCCGATCGGAGGCTCACGGCCGAAGGGGCAAGACGGCCTTGGGGGAAGAAGCGGGTGGCCGGGTGAGGGATGCGGTCCGGGGCTTCGAGCTCGAGCGGCGATCGATGGCCGTTGCGAGTCCCGAGGCCGTCTCGGTCTCGCTCGCCTGGGCGGGCCGAGAGGGCCATCGTTCCCCCCTTACGAAGGGGGGATTCAGGGGGGTGGATTCGATCGCCGTGGCCCGGACCATTCACCCCCTCCGACTCCCCCTTGGTAAGGGGGAGAGCCGGATTTGGCCTCATCCTGAAGCCCGCGCACACTTCTGCCGGATGAGCCACTTTACACTTGACCCCCGACGCCTTGTGACGGCCCCGACGCCGTTGAGCACATCAAGGCCTACCTTGAGTCGGGCCACGATCCCGAGAAGAAGGAATGGCCTCGCCCGGAGCGGGGCGCGGGCTGTTGCGCGGCGAGCATCCGGGCATCGGGCTAGACGAGCCCTCACCTCCGCTTCGGTGCCACCGCCCGCTCCTTGAACGTCTCGCCGCTGATCTTCGCCCCCCAGATCCTGGGGATCTTGACCAGACGTTTCACCTCGTCGTAGGTCAGCCCCGCCTCGGCTAGCTGCTTGAGCGCGGGCAGGAAGGTCCCGTCGAAGAACGGTCCCATCTTGTCGGCGACCTGTCTGTCGAACGACGCGGCGGTGATGGTCGATTTCTTCTTCTTCTCGGCGGCCGACTTATCGGCGTGGTAATCCTCGGCGGTGCCGCTCGGCTTGCCGAGCCTGGCCTTCGCCCCCATGATGGCCGCGACCATGCCCCGCTCGCGGGCTTCCTTGTCGTCCAGGCCGTCGAGCAGCCCTTTGGCGTAGGTGTAGGTCGCCAGGATGTCGAACTTACCGATCGAGACGTCGCCGGATTTCTTCGCCATGGTTTGCTCCGCCTGGGGCCTCCTTTGCCGGAAGAACGGAGCAATTCCGGTTCCGAAGCGGAAGGAGAAGCGCGGGTGAGCGGCCTATTCGACCATCACATCGACGGGCACGACGTGGTGGATCATGACCGTTCGTAGGTCCGTGTCCCGCTTCGGTGGCTGTGCTCGGCCCCGTTCATCGGTCGCGCGGGCCATGATCGAATGACGCCCCGATCTTTCAGGAGACCAGTTCCACTCCCAGAGCCGCCAGGTGTGATGCGCGGGTTCGCCGAGGAGCCTCGCCTCCGCCCAGCTCCTCCCTCCATCGACGCTCACTTCCACCCTGGCCACACGGGCTTCGCCAGCCCACGCGGCCCCGAAGACGCGATATTTCTCGCCCTTCGGGATCACCTCGTCGCGGGCTGGGCGTGCGACCTGGGCCTTCACCGCGTTCTCGGTGAGCGGGACGAGCGTAGGCTCTCCATGGATCCGCTCGAAGATCGAGTAATCGAGCGTCTGGAAATAGCCGGCGAACGGACGGTCGGCGACGATCACCCGGGAGAGCCATTTCACCGAGGCCATCCCGTACCAGCCCGGAACGATCGCCCTGACGGGGAAGCCGTGCTCGGGGGACAGGGCATGGCCGTTCATCCTGTAGGCCAGGAGGACGTCGCCCAGGGCCTTGGCCAGCGGCACACTCCGGGCGAAGGGGATCTCGCCGGGCGACTTCGGCTCCTCCTCGACCTTCCCCTTGTCGCTTCCCTCCAGGATGACGTCCACGGCACCCTCCTTGACGCCCGCACGCTCCAGCAGGGCTTTGAGCGGCACGCCGGTCCATTCGGCGTTGCCCACCGCCCCCGTCTCCCAGAGGAGGCCCTTGGCTTTCGGGACGAGGAAGACCCGCCCGTTGCCGGCGCATTCGAGCATCGCCGTTCTGGTTTGCGGTGGTAGGGCCTTCAGCTCGTCCAGTCCCATCTCGAACGGCCTGGCGACCGAGCCTTCCACCTTCAGGCGCCAGCTCGAGGCTTCCACCTGCGGGATCGCGAAGTGGCTCCGAACGTAGAATCGAGAGGCCGGCGTGAGGAAGCCGTCGACGGAGGAGAATGGCATCTCCAGGTTCTTCGGTTCGGACTCGCGGACGATCAGGCCCTGGGGCGTCCTGTCGTCGGCCTTCGCCTCGCCGGGTGGAATCATGCCGAGCAGCGGGCCCGTCGCGACGCCGCCGAGGAAGGATCTCCGCCCGATGGATGTGTTGTTCCGCATTGGAATCTCCGGTTACGCGCGCCCAGCTCGTCCGATCGTCTGCATGAATCCACTCCACGCTGCGAATGCAGTGCCGCAACCCGGATGGTCCGGACGACCGAGCTCACCCGCGACGAGAGCTTTCGATCAAGGCCAATGGCAAGCTCCGCCGGGAACGATGGCTAGGTCTTGACCTAACCTTCTTTTCGTCTATAGTTAGGCTAATGCCTAGCCATGTGGCCCAATTGAATCTCCTGTTCCAGGCCCTGGCCGACCCGACCCGCCGGGCCGTGGTGGAGAGGCTCTCGCGCGGGCCGACCGCGACGAGCGAGCTGGCCCGGCCGTTCCGGATGGCCCTGCCGTCCTTCCTTCAGCACCTGGACGTCCTGCAGAAATGCGGGCTGGTCAGGTCCCGCAAGTCCGGGCGGGTTCGCACCTACGAGCTGGCGCCTAGCTCGTTGCGGGAGGCCGAGGACTGGATGGCGACCCAGCGCCTGCTCTGGGAGCGCCGCCTCGACCAGCTCGATTCGTATCTCGAAGACCTCAAGGAGCAGACCCAGTGACGCAATTTGATCCGAAGACCGACCTCGTGCTCGAACGTGTCATCGCCGTCCAGCCCGAGCTCGTCTGGAAGGCGTGGACGACGCCCGAGCACCTGATGAAATGGTTCACCCCGGCGCCGTGGAAGACCGTCGGCTGCGAGATCGACCTGAAGCCGGGTGGGAAGTTCCACACCCTGATGGAGTCGCCCGAGGGGCAGCAGTTCCCGAACACCGGGTGCTACCTCGAGATCGTGGAGAACAGGAAGCTCGTCTGGACCGGTGCCCTCTTGCCCGGCTACCGGCCGGCGAACATTTCGGCCGACGTGCCGTTCGTCTTCACCGCGATCATCGAGATCGAGCCACACGGTCCCGGGACGAAGTACAGGGCGACCGTCCTCCACAGCACGGAGGACGGGCGCTCGAAGCACGAGGCCATGGGGTTCCACCGCGGTTGGGGCGCGGCCCTGGACCAGCTCGTCACCCTCGCCCAGAGCTGGTGAGCCCGCACTCGGACGGCTCGGCCTGAAGGGAGTCCGCCGGCAACGCCACCGCCCGCCCGTACCCAGGCATGGGCATCAATGGTCGGGCATGGGCATCGATGGCCAGGCATCCAAGGGGGAATGGACTGTCCTCAGCGCAGGGCCATCGATTGTGACTTCCCTTCTTGGCCATTGATTCCTTCTGATTCCCTGCGCGTTCGGAAACGTGGTAGACCGCTGTCACGACCTGGTCTACAATTTTGACGGCAAGAATGTCGTCTATCCTGCAGATCGGGTGAGTTGGCCATGGCCGATACGAGTCTGACGATCCGGATCAGCCGGTCCACACACGAGGTCCTGCGCAGCATGGCGGACCGGTCGAACGCCACCATCACCGCCCTGGTCGACGAGGCCGTGCGCGACCTGGAGCGCAAGCAGTTCTGGGCGGACTTCAATGCCGCGTGTGAGGCGAACCGGGGTGATCCCGCGGCCCGGGCCGACCTCCAGGGAGAGGATGCGGCCTGGGAGGGGACGCTCGCCGACGGACTCGAAGAGGAGCCACGGACTCATGAGCAGCGGCCGAACCGTCGCGGCAAGTCCGGCGCGAGGTGAGATCTGGGACGTGGACCTGAGCCCGACCGTCGGCCGCGAGCAGGCGGGACGCCGGCCCGCGTTGATCGTCTCGGACGATGCCCTGAACAGCGGACCTCGCGGCCTGGTTGTCGTGATCCCGATCACGGGGACGGCCCGCGGCTTGCCGAGCCACGTCCCTGTCATCCCGCCCGAAGGGGGACTGATCAAGCCCAGCGTCATCATGGTCGAGCAGGTCCGGGCGATCTCGAAAGACCGCCTCGGTCGCCGCTACGGCGCGACCACGAAGGCGACGATGGACCGGGTCGATCGGATTCTCAGGATCATCCTCGGTCTCTGACCATCCCCGCGCGCGAAGAGGGGCGAACACAGGGCGTCGCGTTCACGAGAAGCGGGTGCGTCTCCAGAGGATCGTCCCGCCGACCGCGAGGAAGACCAGCGAGAGCGCCGAGAGGACGGCCATCCAGCGGAAGTCCATGGCGATCGCCGGCATCGCGGCGTTCATGCCGAGCCAGGCGAAGATTCCCACCGCCGCGGCCACGATCAGGAACTCCCACCAGGGACGCCGCCCCGGGCCGGTTTCGGGCGTTTCCTCACCGCCCACGGCGGCGGCGACCTCGACGGGGTCCAGGCCGTAGCGGCGGCACTCGCGCTCCATCGCCAGCCGCCACGAGGACTGTTCGGAGGCCGGCGCCTCGGCCAGGCCGATGGCGACGGCCCCGGCGATCATGACCAGCGAGCCGCCGACGACCAGCAGGTGGGCCTCGGTGCTGAGCGTGGCCAGCTCGTTGAAGACGAGGGCCCCCCAGGCCAGGCCCCAGAGCTGGTTGGTGTTGGAGAGCGGGATGCCCCGGCCGATGCCGATGTACTTGGCCGCATACTGCTGGAAGAGGTCCCCGAGCACCCAGCAGAACCCGCCCAGGAACAGCCAGAAGAGCGACGGCAGCGCCCTGGCCAGCTCGGCCTGGAGGCCGGCCGGTCCCCCCTGGTAGGCCAGGGCGAGCGCCAGGGTCGTCCCCAGCTCGCCGACCGTGAACACGGTGACGAACGCGAGCGGGTTCATGCCGCTGATGTACGCCTTGCGGTAGGGGATGTACATGGTCCCCCACATCACCCCCGCCCCCAGCGCGGCGAGGATCCCGCGGGCCCGGCCGCCGCCGCCGTCGGCGACGGTTCCGCCGGGGTGCTGGGTGGCATAGGCCAGCAGGCAGGTGCCGACGACGATCGCGGCGGCCCCGCCCAGGACCTTGGCCCAGTCCTTCGGCGCCGACCCACGCAATTCGTTGAACAGCAGCCAGCCCCAGAGCAGGCCGATCAGGCTGTTGGTGTTCCAGAGCGGGAAGGCGATGGAGAGTCCGACGTCGCGGATCGCGAAGACCGTCAGCGTGTTGGCCACCGCCCAGAGCATCCCCGCCAGGATCGCCCAGGCGATGAGGTGCGGCCTGGCCTTCAGGTCGCTCGCCAGCGAGTGCGTCCCCCGCAGCGCGACGGGGACCGTCCAGCGGGCGACGAACACGCCGGCGACCATCCCCAGCGAGACGATGAACGGCGTCAGGCCCGCGGCGACGAGCTTCGTGGGCGCCTCGGCCGCCCCCAGCCACGCCCCCGCGGCCAGCCCGCTGATCACGCCCACGCCGTGCAACGACCGCGGGCCGCGCGTCGCGGCTTCGGCCACCGGAGAATCGATGGTCATGGTTTCACTTCAGGATGGAGAGGAGCGCCAGCCCGGCCGCCAGCACGACGACCGGGATCCAGAATTGCACGTCGCCGAGGATCGCCGCCGGCGACATCCCGGTCGCCGGCCGCCTGGGATCGACCTCGCTCATACGACCTCCAGGTCCGCCAGCCTCACCAGGCGAGCTGGGGCGGGTAGTATTCGGCGATCAGCTCCCGGTAGAACGGAGCCAGCGCCTTGACGTCGGGCTTGGTGTGGCCCTTGGAGTACAGGTCGTACGGGTTGAACTTGCGGACCCACTCGAGCAGCCGCCGGTCCTTCTCGTTCGTCAGGTGCGCGTAGGCCCCGGCGCGGTGCCAGGCGTAGAACGAGTGGTAGCGGATCATCGCCAGGCCCTCCTCGGGGAGGTGGTCCTTGACGACGTGGTACAGGTACTCGTCGTGGCCCCAGCAGAGGTGGACGTTGTCCAGGCCGCAGCCTTCCTCGTAGATCCCGCAGGGGGTCTGATATTCGGGGACCTTCGAGTCCGGGTTGTCGGCGAAGAACTCGGGGAAGACGATGTCGTCCGAGTAGGCGCAGCCGACGGGGAACGTGTCGCCGACGACCGCCCACTGGGGCTCGTCGAAGAGGCAGAGGATCTTCCCCAGGTCGTGGACGAGCCCGGTGAGGACGAACCAGCGGGGATGGCCGTCGGCGCGGATGGCCTCGGCCGTCTGCATCAGGTGCTCGATCTGCGAGAGGTCCGTGTCCGGGTCGCTGTCGTCGACGAGGGTGTTGAGGAACTCCATCGCCTCCCAGACGCCCATCCGCTTCCGCTGTCGGGACAGATACTCGCGCTTCTTGGCGAGGACGAAGTCGAGCGTCTGGTTCGTGTGCTGGAGTCTGTAGAACTCCCGGACGCCGGCCCGGACGTTCTTGCGGTAATCGCGGAACTCGGACTCCTTCTTGCCCTCGCGGGCGATCGGCGCCTCGGCCTCGTCGGCGACGTGCGCCGATTCCCAGTCGTCCAGGTCGGCCAGGGGACTCTGCTGCTGCGCGTCTGCGATCGACTTGGACATGTCGGGATGACTCCTGCGAGGCCGGAGGTTCATCGACGGGCGGACGATTGGACACGAGGGATTTGCACGACCCTGATCGGCCCATTGTAGGATCGCCCCGCGGTACGGGAAAGAGAGGCTGGGTGAGCGAGGTGCCCTGCATCGGCGGCACCCACTTCGGCGACCGCGGTATCATCGTTGGCCAACAAATAGCCAAAAAACATTGACTTGATGGCCGATCATTCTATAATCACGGGGGAGGAGGGATCTTGAATGGGCGCCAAACGAACGATGACCCTGAATTTGACCGACGCCGAGATGGCCACTCTCGAAGAGCTTTCCGAGAAGAAAGACCTCTCGAAGACGGCGGTCCTCCGGCAGGCTCTCCGGCTCTACCAGATGGTGGACGCGAGGATTGAACGGGGCGATAAGCTCTTCTTCGAAGACGAGGCCAAGGCGAAGGCGGAGGTCATGGTTCTGTGAGTAGCGAATCCATCCAGATCCAGAGGCGTTCGGATGGAAGCTTCGTGGAAGCGGCCCTGCTCGACGGTATGGCTCCCGACGACTTCATCCTCGTGGGGAACGATGGGGGAGATAACCATGTCAAACAGGAACAAGCCAAAAGGGCAGTCGCGTGACTGGCTGCTCAAGGCGGCTGACATTGAGGATACCTGCCGTTCCGTCTCGGTCGGCGGCCTGGCGGCGGACCTCGGCATGCTGTCTCCCGGCACGGCGAGCATCAAGCCGGCTTTCGGCCGCTTGATCGAGTACGCGAGAAGGGACCAGGGACTCACGGTCGAGACGTTGGCGGAGCGAGCCGACGTCGACCTCGCGGCGATCCTCGAAATCGAGAAAGGCGATCGGGCCGTGCCGGAAGTGCGGACCATCTACCAACTCGCCCAGGCCCTTCGTCTCCCTCAGGCCACGCTGATGGAGCTGGCCGGATTGGCGACACCGAAGCCGGAAATCAGTCGTGCGGCATTGAAGTTCGCGGCGAGATCGGAGCCGACCTCGAAGCTGACTCGCGACGAGCGCGAGGCTTTCGAGGAGTTCGTCAAGGTGCTTGCCGAAGTGTCCGATGGGGCGTGAGCAGGTTGCAAGGCAATCTCGCCGTGCCATGGATGAGAGGCGTCGCATGCGCGAGGAAACCCGTGTCCTACTTCGAGCCATGGAGGATTGGCCCTGGTTCGAACACGTTGGCGAATCGATCAGCGACCCGGGGGTCATCGCCATCCATTCCTGGGACGAGGCGGTCGAGCCGCGTCGGAGCCATGTCTGGGAATGCCTGACGTTGCAGGTGAACAACACCAACTATCGCTCCGTGAATAGCCGAGACTGGCACCGGGCCCAGGGTTGGAATCCGCTCGTGGCCGAGGTCAGGCTCGTCTTGAAGCCACTCTTCGGCCATATCGAGGAGATCGGCTCACGCCTGTCGCTGCCCCCAGATGCCTTCTATCACCAGGTCACGTGGGACCTGATTGGGATAGCGACGGAGACTGAGTATGCTGATGTCATTACGCCGCTATTCAATGTCCCGGTCCTTGTCCCCTGGTATCAGATCGGGCACTTCCCCTGCGGCTGGGACGGCCCGGTCCTGGATACGGACTGGAAGGGCGAGTTCCCACCCTACCGCCTGCATGTCTTC
>NZ_JAALJH010000147.1 GCF_011064615.1 Aquisphaera insulae
CTAGCCCCGCCAGGAGGCCGTTCAACAACGGCACGGTCATCAAGGCCAGGCGGCATTCCCGGGAGTCCCAGTACGAGGTCCTCCTCAACAGCTCGAAGGCCGCGAGGTCGATCGCCAGGATCGCCATCGCGAACATCATCTCGGCGAGACTCATCCGTGGGATTCGCATCGACGACCTCCGAACGACATCGCGGCCACTCTCGATCATCCCCCATTCTAATTCCGGCGCGACCCGGGATTCAGGGGGCCGGGGTCAGCTCGCCCGAGATCGATTGCGCCGGATGGGGTCGAAAAAGTGGCCTAGGCTTCTGACATGAAGGGATGCGCGACCGGCTCAACGCGGGTCGCCGGATCTCTCGTAAGACTAGGACTCACCTGGGATTACTGCTGGCCCCCCGGCTCAGGGAAATCGGACGCCATGGACTCGACACGAATCCGACTCGATGACAGCCGAATCAAGAAGCCGGCCAGCCGGGAGCTTCTGGCCCCGGTGGCGCCGATCGCCCCCGCACCCCGTGTCGTCCCGGAGAGGAAGCCCTTTCGGTGGGGCAGGCTGATCCGATGGAGCGTCGGCCTGGCGATCCTGGCGGAAGCCGGCTGGCTCGCGACGCCGACGGTCCTCTATCGCACGAGCGTCCACGCGACGATCACGGCGCCGCTCGTCGCCGTCCGCGTGTCTCACGAGGGCGAGGTGGTCGGGACACCTCCGGCCGTCGGCGACCGCGTGTCCGCCGGGCAGTCCCTCTTCGAACTCCAGATGGCCGTCCCCGACCGTCGGCCGGCGGATCGGCTCCGCGGCGAGATCGAGTCGGTACGCAAGTCCTCGGCCGCGCTGGAGGCCCAGATCGCCCGGTTGGACGAGGTGAAGCGCGAGCTGCTGGCTCACTTCCGAGACTACCGGGAGGTCCGCACGGCGCAGTCGGAGAAGCAGGCGGCCGAGCAATCGGCGCGGGTCCAGGCGGCGGAAGCCCACCTCAAGACGGCGGAGTTCGAGGTCGCCATGCAGCGCAGGTTGTCGGGCCGGGGGGCGTCCTCGGGGGTGGATCTCGCCCGCGCCGAGAACGCGGTGGTCGAGGCGAAGACCGATCTCGAAGTCGCCCGCCACTCCGCGGCCCGGCACCAACTCCAGCTCGAGGCCGCCCGCAAGGGCTTCTTCGTTGGCGAGGCCGATGGTGGCCAGGATCGGGTCGCGTCGCGGCAGCGTTGCGACGAGATCGAGATCCAGGAGGCCGGCCTGAAGGCACACCGGGATGAGCTGGACGCGCAGCTTCATGAGATGGAGGCTCGCCTCGAGAGCGAGGAGCGGCACCTGGCCAGGTCGCGGATGGCGATCCAGGCGCCGATCGGCGGCACCGTCTGGTCCTCGCCGCTGGTCGCCGGCAGCGAGATCTCGCCCGGCTGGACGGCCCTGGAGATCGTCGATCCCTCCCGGTTGAAGGTCGATGCCCTCTTCCGCGACGCCGATGCGGAGCGGATCCGGCCGGGCCTGCCGGTGAAGGTCCGCCTGATGGGCTCTCCCCGGGCCCTGAACGGCCACGTCGTCCGCGTCTCGGCCCCCGGGGCCTCGGACGTGGAATCGGTCGGGGGGAGCCCGAAGGACGCGTCGTACCCCGGGACCTTCCGCGCGGTGATCGCCCTCGACCAGCAGCCCGAGGGAGGCGCCGGCAACGCGTCGTTCGTCGGCGGCTCCGCGGTCGTCTGGGCGGATCGGTAACACCGGCCGCCCTCCTCTCGCCCTTGATCTCCTCGCTCCCCGCCTGAACGAAGCACGAACCGGACAAGGATCGCCACGCATGTCTCCTCTCGACGGCTCCGAATGGGCGGCCGCTCTGGCCCTGATCGGCCTCTGCTTCACCGTGCTCCCCTCGCTCCCCGTCCGGCGAACCTGGGCACGGACCGCGGTGGTGGTCTTCGGCCTGGCGATCGCCGGCCGGTATCTCCACTGGCGGCTCGTCGAGACCGTCCTCCCCGTGGATGCCTGGACGGTTCGTGGCGCCTGGATCTGGATCGTCTACCTCTTCGAGCTCGTCGCGATCGCGAACTGCGGCGTGACCTACCTGGTCCTCACCCGGACGACCGACCATACGCCGGAAGCCGACGCGCTCGAGCACCGCCTGCGATGTGCGCCCGAGGGCTCACTGCCGCGCGTCGACGTCTTCCTCTGCACCTACAACGAGGGGATCGAGGTCCTGGAAGGGCCGATCGTCGCCGCGAAGAACATGGACTATCCGAATTTCACCGTCTGGGTCCTGGACGACGGCCGTCGCCCCTGGCTCCGTGACTTCTGCGCGGAGCAGGGGGTGGGATACCTGACCAGGCCGAGCAACGTGCATGCAAAGGCCGGCAACATCAACCACGCCCTGGCCCACACCGATGCCGAGCTCTTCGCGATCCTGGATGCGGATTTCGCGCCCAGGCAGGACTTCCTGATGCGGACGGTCGGCTTCTTCGAGGATCCTCGGATCGCGATCGTCCAGACGCCGCATCACTTCTTGAACACCGACCTCTACGAGATGAACCTTGGGTTGGGCGAGCACTCTCCCAACGAGCAGCGGCTCTTCTTCGACACGATCCAGGCGAGCCGCGACGCCTGGGATTGCTCGTTCTGCTGCGGGTCCGCGAGCGTCCAGCGGCGGTCCGCCCTCGAGGAGATCGGCGGCGTCCCGACCGATTCCGTCACCGAGGACATCCTCTCGTCCCTGCTGCTCCTGCGGCGGGGCTATGTGACCCGGTTCCTCAACGAGCCGCTGGCCTTCGGGCTGTCGCCGGAGAGCGTCAAGGGGATGTTCGTCCAGAGGCAGCGATGGTGCCGTGGCGGCCTTCAACTGATGTTCCTCCGGGACGGCGTGCTCGGCCCCGGGCTGACGTGGCTCCAGCGGCTCTTCTTCTTCCCGTCTGACTGGCTCGTGCAGACGCCGGTTCGGCTCTTCGCCGTGCTCGTCCCGATCATCTACCTGTGGACGGGCATTCCTCCCCTCGAACACGCCGACCTCTCCGACCTGGTCCGCTACCAGCTCCCGATGCTCATCGCGCTGATGGCCCCGATGGTCTGGCTCTCCGGCGGGCGGTATCTCCCCTTCGTGTCGACCGGGTTCTCGCTCTTCCTGAGCTTCCGGCTGGTGCCTACGATCGTCTCGACGCTGATCAAGCCGTTCGGCGAGCCCTTCCGGGTGACGCCCAAGGGGGCGGGGGCGGGCCGGGGCGTCGACCGCTTCGCCCGCGGCTGCGCGATCGGCTTGCTGGCGCTGACCCTGCTGGGTTTGCTGATCAACGGCCAGCCGGAAACCCGGGTCATCGCCGATCCGGAGCATCGCGCGGCGGCCACCTTCTTCTCGATGCTCAACGTGGGGGCCCTGATCCTGGCGATCCTCGCCAGCCGCGACCGTGGCCGGAAGCGGACGATGGAGCGGCTGCGGACCAGCGCCACGGTCGTCTGCGAGTGCGACGACGGCCACCGCGTCCGCACCTCGATGTTCGACATCTCCGCCGGCGGAGCCGGCATCCTCTGGCCCGACGACCTGCGGATCCCCGGCTTCGTGAAGCTCCTCGTCCCCGGGGGCCGCGCGGTCCGCGCCGACGTCGTCCGCGTGGACGGCCTGCGGCTGGGCCTGCGATTCGACCTGCTGGACCCGGCCGACCGCCAGACCGTGCTCTCCTGGGCCTACGCGATCGGCCTGACGAAGGCCCCGACCGAGCTCTCGATGCTCCAGCTCACCCGCCGCCTGGTGGCCCGCTGCCTGGGGTGAAAACGCGGGCTGGCCGCGCCAGCCCTCACGCCGTAGACTCCCCGGCGACTGCGGCTTCCATGGCGTCCGTCCTCAGACCTCAGCCTCCTGCCACTTTTCCGGCGTCCCCGCCGCCCGGTCATCGGGGTTCATGCCGTGGCGGATCATCTCGATCCGCTCGAAGTGCTTCTGAGACTGTGCCACGATCTGATTGATGCAGTTGCAGACGATCGCCACGATCGCGATCCAGGCGAACCAGGGCATCCCGTTTAGGAATTGAGAAAAGCCGGACGGCGTCATTGTATGTCCTTCTTGCACTGGGATGGAAAGGCGGTCGTTCAACGGGGGGTATTCTGTTCTGACTCGGGAATATTGCACCGTTCCGGTCTCTCCGGATGCCTCACCGGGAGACGGTGCCCCGGAATCCCGTCAGTCGGTGCCTTTTGCTCCACTCGAAGCCCCTGTAAACTCTCACGAGGGATGCCGCGAATGGGCCCGGTGGACGTGCGGTTTGCCACGGATCCCCTGGAAAAAAGGGAATTGCCCCCAGGCTCTTGAGGTCTGTGCCAAGGGAGTAGAGCCATGCCGTCTCCTTCCCTCGTCGTCTTCCTGATGGCCTGCGAGCAGGTTGATTGACCGATCGAGCCAGGCCCGTCGCCGCCGGAGACGAAGCTGACGGTCTACACGGCCGATGAGGATGGCGTGAAAAAGCTCATCTCCCTGGTGATTCCAGGCGTGGCCAACTGGAATCAGGGCGGCCTCATGCTCCAGAAAGCAACCGTGGAACGCGAGAACTTCGACCGCTGGCTCTACGACTCCAAGGGGCCCGCGACGCCGAGGGAGAAGCTCATCGAGAGGCTGAACGCCTGGGTTGAGGTCGCAGCCAGAGAGGACCGACTTGACGACCCCCAAGTTGCCCGGCTCCGCCTCGCAGGCAAGGGGGATATTGAACGCTTCCTCGAACAGGTGGAGCTGAAGCGCCGGGAGTTTGAAACCCAGCGCACCACGTTCAAGGAGGGCTTCCAAGCACTCCGCAACCTCGGCCCGCTGTCTAAACGATACAAGAATGGCCCGTTCGAAGGTGGCTCGATGTTCGCCAAGACCCTGTGCAAGATTCAGTCCGAGAAGGGGCTTCCCCCTCATCTTCCCACTGTTCCGCCGGCCGGCTCGTCAGAGCCGTCCCGAAATCCGGCCGGGCGAGCCACAGGCCGCGTCGGCGCGAAGCAAGGGGCACCCTTACGGGCCTTTACCGGACGATGATCCGGCGCGACTGTCGGCGGCCGGTCCTACTATCCTCGGTCACTTCAGCGGCCGGGCCGGCACACCTTCGCGGGTGATCCGGATCGGCCGGATGAGGCCCTTCTCGTCGAATTCCATGCGATCGATGCAGGTCTGCCGGGAATTGGCGTCCGTCTCGCCCAGCGGCCGGCGGTGGTAGACGATGTAATACTCTTCCGTCCCCGGGACGTGGATCACCGAATGGTGCCCCGCGCCGGTGGCGATGGCCGGATCCTGCTTCAGGATCTTGCCGATCCGCCGGAACGGGCCGAAGGGAGAATCCGCGATCGCGTAGGCCACGCAGTAATCCGGGCCCGTCCAGCCCCCTTCCGACCACATGAAATAGTACCTGCCACCGCGGATGAACATGAAAGGGCCTTCGACGTACCCTTCCGGCGTGATCTCCTTGAACGTGGTCCCGTCGGGGAAGGGGACGAAGCCGGTGAAGTCGTCGTTCAGCCGGGCGATGTTGCAGTGCCGCCAGCCTCCGTAGATCAGGTAGTACCGGCCGTCGGCGTCCCTGAAGGCGAACTGGTCGATCGGCTGCGCACCGTTGTGGAACCGGTCGATGAGCGGCTTTCCCAGGTGATCGCGGAACGGGCCGCCCGGACTTTCGGCGATCGCCACGCCGATGCCGCCGACTTCCCGGTCGTTCTGGATGTCATTGGCGCCGAAGAAGAAGTAGTACTTGCCCCCCCTCTCGACGACCGACGGGGCCCACATCGCCCGCTTCGCCCACCCGATCGCCCCGGCCGTCAGCACCCGCGGATGCTTCTCCCAGGTGATCAAGTCTTTTGATGAGAAGGCGTCGAAGTAGACCTGGTCGTCGTATCGCGCGGAGAAGGTCGGATAGATCCAGTAGGTGTCCCCGAAGACGGTCCCCTCGGGGTCCGCATACCAGCCCGGGAAGATCGGATTTCCGGACAACTTCGCCTTGTCGTCGGCGATCGAGGACGAGGCGAGGAACAGCAAGCCGATCGCGGGCAAGAGCCGGGAGATCGCTTTCATGGCGTGGTCATCCAGGTCGCGGAGTTCTCGATCAGACGGTCTCCGGGACGACGTAAGGGCTGCGATACGTCCGCGTGGCCAGGGCATTGGCCGCCTCGGAGTGTTCGCCCGTGAACGTCGCGCGGGAGGGGTCGAAGGACAGGAAGGCGCCCAGCGTGGCCGGGGTGGCGGCCAGGTCGACGCCGTTCTCCTCGAGGTGGGCCCGGAGGCGGACGTGAGCATCGGCCAGCTCGGGGTCCGATTCGAGCGACGAGCGGATGGCATCGGGGGGGAGGGCCTTGCCCAGCCGGTGCGAGATGTTGCCCATGTGGCAGCAGGCGGCGGAGACGTGGCCGATCTGGGCCTCGGCGTTGAGATCCGTGTGCTTGCGGCTCCGGACCGCGGCGAAGAAGTTGGCCAGGTGGGCGGCCTCGAGCGTCTCCGAGCTGCCCTCGTCCGAGAACGTCTTGATCGTCTTGCCCGAGCGGTCGTGGAAAGCACCCCCGGTGATGTCGCCCGCGAAGTAGCCCCCCTCGCAGTCGATCACCACGCCGCCGGTCAGATGCCGGTACTTGCCGATGGCCCCTTTCTTCCGGTCCAGGTTTCGGACCTCGCAGATGAGCGGGGCGGGGCTGTAGTCGAACCAGGCGACTTGAGTGTTGGCCGTCTCGCCGCAGTCGTCGAAGGCGAACCGGCCGCCGACGCTCAGCACGCGGGGCGGGAGGGCCTCCTGGCCGATCGCCCACCGGCAGACGTCGATGACGTGCGGGCCGTTGTTGCCGATCTCGCCGTTGCCCGTCTCCCAGAACCAGTGCCACTCGTAATGGAGCTGCTTCCGCATCAGGGGGCCCTTCGGCGAAGGTCCGCACCAGAGGTCGTAGTCGACGGTCGAGGGGATCGGCGTCGGCGCGGCCACCTTTCCCAGGCCCTCGCGGGCGCGGTAGACGATGGCATGGGCGTACTTGATGGCCCCGAGCTGACCGCCACGGAGCTCATCGAACGCCCGGCGGAGGAGCGGGCTGGTCCGCTTCTGGGTGCCCGCCTGGACCATCCGGTTGTACTTGCGGGCGGCGGCCACCATCTGGCCGCCTTCCCAGAGAGTGTGCGAGAAGGGCTTCTCGCAGTAGACGTCCTTCCCCGCCTGGCAGGCCCTGATCGTCGCCAGGGCATGCCAGTGATTCGGGAGGGCGACGATCACGGCATCGACGTCCTTGTCGTCGAAGACCTCCCGCATGTCCCGGTGGGCCTTGACGTTCTCCCCGTGCTTCGCCGCGTCCTTCAATTCGCGGTCCAGATGCGCCCGGTCCGCGTCGCAGAAGGCCACGATCTTCACGTTCGACTCGGGGATCTCGCGGAGCCGGCCGATGAGCTGGTGGCCGCGGCCCCCCACGCCGCCGACGGCTGTGGTCGACCCCATTCCGATGACCGCCACGCGGATCGTCTCGTTGGGGCTTGCCGCACGCGCGGACCGGCTGCCGAGCAGCGCCGGCATCCCCATCGCGAGTCCCGTCGCCGCCGAGGTGCCGAGGAAATTCCTTCGTGTCATTGCGTTCATGGCGAGGCTCGCGACTCCTGGGATGGATGCCGGTCACGCGGTAACCCCACCCAGTCTAGCCCGTCCGCCGAGCAGGTCCAGTGCCATCGTCCCGGATGGACGCGACGAGGGCCCGGACTTGCCGGGCCCTCGTCGTCGATTGGGGAGCACAGCCGTCGAGATCAGGACTTCGGCGGCGTCGGGGTCGTGGTGCTGGCCGGAGGGGGGTTCTTGCCCGTTTCCTTGACCTCGGTCGTCTGCTTGACGGTCGACGTCCCTTCGGGCGTCGAGACCTTCTTCTCCTCGGTGACGCTCGAGGTCTCGCCACAGCCGACGAAGGCCATGGTGGAGGCCAGTAAACCGGTGCACGCCAGGGCGGAAAGGAGCTTTCTCATGGGTATCCTTCGTCGCGAGTGGTTTCGGGATCGGGCCCTCGATTCGAGGCCCCGGAAAGTCATTACCGATCGATCGAATTTGCAAGAGCCGTGCCATCCGGGCCGAATTGCTCTGGGCATCGCCCGGGGAAATCCTGGCAAAAGGGGAAGGCTCGCCGGCATCCTGGAGGCTGACGGCCAGGACGGCTGCGCACCGTCCTGCATCGGCGTGCGCCGGCTCTCGCCGAAGGGGCGAAGCTGCTCAGCCGTGGCTGACTCCGGCCGGGAGGCTCGGGATCGGCGGCAGGGATGGGGCCACCTGAGTGCGCAGGTCCTCGACCGCGTCGCGGGTGATCTCCGTCACCTGGCCCAGCGAGATTCCCGTCGCCTCGGATCCCAGGTTGAGCGCCAAGTAGTCCTCGCCCAGGCCGAGGAAGACGTCCGGGACGCCGAGCCCCCGGTTCAACGCCATCCGGGCCAGGGGGGCGACGCACGAGACGCCGGCCGCGACCACCGCGCCCAGGACGGGGACGGACGGATCGTGGATGCCTTCCTCCTTCATGCTCTGCTGGGCCACCCACGCACCGGAAATCGCGTGGGGGATCATCAGGCCGGGGCGATAACGGGGCGGCAGGATCCCGATCTTGTCCAGGAACATCTCGCCGAGCGCGGCCACGGCCCAGTGGCCCGTATGCGGACTCCGTCGCTTCGCCGCCAGGAAGGCGGGGCCGAGGGCCACCCTGAACCCGCTCAGAGCCGCCAGCGCCATCGCGCGCTCGAACGGCGTCTTCGGACTGGTCATCGCAGTTCTCCTTCTTCCGATCCGCGGTGGATGCGCATGCTCATTCGGGCTCCGAAGCCCGTGTCATCGAGTCGGAAAACGCAAGAACCGTGCCGAGGGGGATTGCGAGTCGCGCGAGTCTTGCCGATCTCAGCCCTTCAGCAACTGCCGGAGGACGTACTGGAGGATCCCGCCGTTCTCGTAGTACTGGAGTTCCTGGGGGGTGTCGATGCGGACGACCACGGGGAACCGGAGCGTCGAGCCGTCGGGCCGCTCGGCCGCGACGATCAGCCGGCGCCCGGAGGCGAGCCGGCTGGCGAGCCCGCCGACGGGGTCCTCCACGCCGTAGATCTCCTCGCCCGTCAGGCCCAGGCTCTCCACGCCCTGGCCGTCCTCGAACTGGAGCGGCAGGATCCCCATGCCGACGAGGTTGGAGCGGTGGATCCGCTCGTAGCTCTCGGCGATCACGGCGTGGATGCCCAGCAGCTTCGGCCCCTTGGCCGCCCAGTCGCGCGAGGAGCCGGAGCCGTACTCCTTGCCCGCCAGGATGATCAGCGGGATGCCCGCGGCCTGGTATTTCTCCGAGGCGTCGAAGATGCTCATGACCTCGCCGTCGGGGAGGTGCCGCGTCCAGCCCCCCTCGGTCCCGGGCGCCAGCCGGTTCCGCAGCCGGACGTTGGCGAACGTGCCGCGGACCATCACCTCGTGATTGCCCCGCCGCGAGCCGTAGGAGTTGAACTCCGGGACCGGCACGCCGTGGGCCTGCAGGTACCGGCCCGCGGGGCCGTCCGCCTTGATGGATCCGGCCGGCGAGATGTGGTCGGTCGTGATGCTGTCCCCCAGGACGGCCAGGACCCGGGCGCCCGCGATCGGCGCCACCGGCGCGGGGACCTTCGGCATGCCCACGAAGTAGGGCGGATTCTTGACGTAGGTGGAGTCGTCCGACCACGAGAACCGGTCCCCCTCCGGCGCGGGGAGGCCCTGCCAGTGCGCATCACCCTTGAAGACCTCTCCATATTCCGACTTGAACATGTCGGTCTTCACGGAGTGGAGCACGGCCTCCTGGACCTCGTGGCTGGTCGGCCAGATCTCCTTCAGGTGGACGGGGCGGCCCTCGGGGTCGTGGCCGATGGGGTCGGTGGCCAGGTCGGTGTCCATGGTCCCGGCCAGGGCGTAGGCGACGACCAGGGGGGGCGAGGCCAGGTAGTTGGCCCGGACGTCCGGATTGATCCGGCCCTCGAAGTTGCGGTTGCCGGAGAGGACCGAGACGGCGACCAGGTCCTTCTTCTGGATCTCCGCCGAGATCGCCGCGGGGAGGGGGCCGGAGTTGCCGATGCACGTCGTGCAGCCGTAGCCGACGAGGTTGAACCGGAGCTTGTCGAGGTAGGTGTCCAGCCCGGCCTGGCGGAGGTAGTCGGTGACGACCTTGGAGCCGGGGGCGAGGCTCGCCTTGACCCAGGGCTTCGCCTCCAGCCCGCGCTCGACGGCCTTCTTGGCGAGGAGGCCGGCGGCCAGCATGACCGAGGGGTTCGAGGTGTTCGTGCAGCTCGTGATGGCGGCGATCACGACCGACCCGTGCTTCAGGTGGGCGGCCGCGGCGGCGTCCCCGTTGACGGGCTCCTCGGCGGCGGCCGGCTCGTCGACGACGGCCAGGGCCTTCTTCTTGGACGCGGGCGCGGCGAGAATCTCCTGGAGCGACTTCTGGAAGGAGGTCCGCGACTCGCGGAGCGGCACGCGGTCCTGGGGCCGCCTCGGCCCGGCGAGGCTCGGCTCGACGGTGGAGAGGTCCAGGGCCAGGGTGTCGGTGTAGGCCGCCTCCTTCGCGCCGGGCTCGTGGAACATCCCCTGCACCTTGTAGTATTCCTCGACCAGCCGGATCAGCGACTTCGGCCGCCCGGAGAGCTCCAGGAACCGAAGCGTCTCGGCGTCGATCGGGAAGATCCCGCAGGTCGCCCCGTACTCGGGGGCCATGTTGGCGATGGTCGCCCGGTCGGCCAGCGGCAGCGAGGCCAGGCCGTCGCCGTAGAACTCGACGAACTTGCCGACGACCCCCTTCTTGCGGAGCATCTGGGTGACGGTGAGGACCAGGTCCGTGGCCGTGGCCCCTTCCGGCAGGGTCCCGCTCAGCTTGAAGCCGACGACCTGGGGGATGAGCATGGAGACCGGCTGGCCGAGCATCGCCGCCTCGGCCTCGATGCCGCCGACGCCCCAGCCGAGCACGCCCAGGCCGTTGATCATCGTCGTGTGCGAGTCGGTCCCGACCAGGGTGTCGGGGTAGATCAGCGGCGGATGGCCGTCCCCCTGGTCCACCTCGAAGGCGACCCGCGCCAGGTATTCGAGGTTGACCTGGTGGACGATCCCGGTGTCCGGCGGCACGACCTTGAAGTTCTTGAACGCGTTCTGGCCCCAGCGGAGGAACGCGTACCGCTCCTTGTTTCGCTCCATCTCGAGCGCGGCGTTGATGTCGAACGCGGTCGGCGTGCCCGCCTCGTCCACCTGCACGGAGTGGTCGATGACGAGCTCCACGGGCTGGAGCGGGTTGATCCGGGTCGGGTCGCCCCCCATCGCCTTCATGGCGTCGCGCATCGCGGCGAGGTCGACGACGGCGGGGACGCCGGTGAAGTCCTGGAGCAGCACCCGGCTGGGCCGGAAGGCGATCTCGCGGCTCGGCTCGGCCGAGGGGTCCCAACTCGCCAGCGCCCGGATGTCCTCGGCGGTGACGGTGATGCCGTCCTCGAACCGGAGCAGGTTCTCGAGCAGGACCTTCAGCGAGAAGGGCAATCGGCTCGGGTCGAGCTTCTGATCCTTGAGCGCGTCGAGGCGGTAATAGCGCCCGGGATGCCCGTCGACGTTGAGGGGCGTGAGTGCGTTGAACGACTGAGTCATTGCTCGTCCCTTCGAGCGATCGAGGAAAGGCCCGGGCCGATCCAGGCCGGTTCCACCCTCAAGGCGATGCGAGGTGCGAGGAGGAAGGAGTCCGAGGCGCCGCCGGCGGGAAAGCTCCTGCGTCGCCCTTCCCCTCGGGATCATCCGACAAATTGTAAGTCAACTGGACCCGGGACTGAACCCATATTCGCCGCCCGTTCGAGGAACAATCTGACCGCGGCCCGCCCCTCCGGCCCGTAGTCCACGGTCCGTTCGTTCACATACATGCCGACGAACCGGTCCGCCAGCTTCGGGTCCAGGTCGCGGGCGTAGGTCAGGGCGTAGGCCAGGGCCTCCTCGCGATGGGCCAGGGCGTAGCGGATGCTCTCCTTGATCAGCGCGGCGACCTTCAGGACGAGCTCCTGGCCGAGGTCCTTGCGGACGACATTCCCGCCCAGCGGCAGCGGCAGCCCGGTCTGTTCGTGCCACCACTGGCCGAGGTCCAGCACCTGATGCAGCCCGCGATCCCCGTAATAGAGCTGCCCCTCGTGGATCAGGAGCCCGGCCTTCACCTCGCCGGCCGCGACCGCCGGCAGGATCTGGTCGAACGGCCGGACCGTCACCGGCACGTCCTTCCCCAGGCAAAGCTGGAGCGCCAGGTAGGCCGAGGTCAGCTTCCCCGGGATCGCGATCGTCTCGCCGGCCAGGTCGGCGAGCGTCCTCGGCTCGCGGGTGACGAGCTTCGGCCCGTACCGCTCTCCCATGCTCGCGCCCGAGGAGAGCAGGGCATACCGATCGGCCAGGTGCGCGAAGGCGTGGATGCTGACCGCCGAGACCTCGAGCTCCCCGCGGAGTGCCCGGTTGTTCAGCGTCTCGATGTCCTCGAGCTGATGGACGAACTTCAGCCCGCCGGTATCGATCTTGTCATGCGTCAGGGCATAGAACATGAACGCATCGTCGGAATCCGGGCTGTGTCCGACCCGGATCGTCGTCGTCTGGCTGGGGGAACTCATGGGCAGCTCTCGTCTCGTCGAATCTCGGCCCGGTGCATTGTCGGTGCCATCAGTCGGGGTTGTCCATCGGGAGGGCGGCGTGACGTCGTGGTTG
>NZ_JAALJH010000148.1 GCF_011064615.1 Aquisphaera insulae
CTGATAGTCTTCCGGGGCATCATCGCCCCGGCCTCATTGAAGCATGTCGACTCGAATCTCGGTTTCCTCCGGATCGACGCGTCTTCCGGGGCATCATCGCCCCGGCCTCATTGAAGCTCGACGCCCGCGATGGCCTCGATCTGTTCCGCCGTGTCTTCCGGGGCATCATCGCCCCGGCCTCATTGAAGCTGCCATCGCCCCTCGCCCTCCATCTCGCCGGCCGCGTGTCTTCCGGGGCATCATCGCCCCGGCCTCATTGAAGCTTAGCGAACCCACCGCCGGTCCGCTCGAGGTCGCGTCTTCCGGGGCATCATCGCCCCGGCCTCATTGAAGCTGCATCGACTGAGCGGCGAGACGGTTGGCAAAGGCGAGGTCTTCCGGGGCATCATCGCCCCGGCCTCATTGAAGCGGGCTGCGGTCGATGCCAATCGAGGCCGGTTTGGTGTCTTCCGGGGCATCATCGCCCCGGCCTCATTGAAGCGTCTTCATCAGGTCGCCGAACCAGATGCGGTCGCAGTCTTCCGGGGCATCATCGCCCCGGCCTCATTGAAGCGTTCCCCATTCCCATCAACGGAGAAATTGATGAGAGTCTTCCGGGGCATCATCGCCCCGGCCTCATTGAAGCCTCGATCCGACCGACGAAGAGGCCGTTGCCCGCGTGGTCTTCCGGGGCATCATCGCCCCGGCCTCATTGAAGCCGGTGGAACGGGATCGGCCAGCTCGGGCCGACCGACGTCTTCCGGGGCATCATCGCCCCGGCCTCATTGAAGCTCCTGGGGCTCGTTCGGCTTCTTCGACGAGGCGACCGTCTTCCGGGGCATCATCGCCCCGGCCTCATTGAAGCCGGATCGTGGCCACGCATCCCGCGAGGCCATCCCCGTCTTCCGGGGCATCATCGCCCCGGCCTCATTGAAGCCCCATGCTGGTCTCCTTTGCGAGCTGGCCGAGGTAGTCTTCCGGGGCATCATCGCCCCGGCCTCATTGAAGCGAGGATGGATCCGCGGCACCCACGCCCGAGCAATTCGGTCTTCCGGGGCATCATCGCCCCGGCCTCATTGAAGCTCGGCCGCGAGCCGCTTCTCGTTCAGTCGTTCCCCGGGTCTTCCGGGGCATCATCGCCCCGGCCTCATTGAAGCCGGCGGCTGTGGTCGCCCGACATCACCCGGGCCGCCGTCTTCCGGGGCATCATCGCCCCGGCCTCATTGAAGCCGGCGAGCCTGCCCAGGTCTGCACAAACCCGGGCTTGTCTTCCGGGGCATCATCGCCCCGGCCTCATTGAAGCCAGAGCTACGGCGGGGCCTACCTGGAAGGCGATCAGGTCTTCCGGGGCATCATCGCCCCGGCCTCATTGAAGCGTCCCCCATCAGCGAGCGGTCAGGACAGGAGAGGCGTCTTCCGGGGCATCATCGCCCCGGCCTCATTGAAGCAGGATTTTGCCGATGCGAGTCTCGGCGTAAATCTGGCGTCTTCCGGGGCATCATCGCCCCGGCCTCATTGAAGCTATGTAGACGCGGCGAGTGAGACCGCGGGGAATCGGTCTTCCGGGGCATCATCGCCCCGGCCTCATTGAAGCCGTGCCTGGAAGCCGTTCTGAAGGCTGGCGCTCTCCGAGTCTTCCGGGGCATCATCGCCCCGGCCTCATTGAAGCTTCACTGATCCGACGAGCTTCGACGCGAACTCCACCGTCTTCCGGGGCATCATCGCCCCGGCCTCATTGAAGCCATGCCGGAGAGACCCCGATGCAGCCGCTCCAGCCGGTCTTCCGGGGCATCATCGCCCCGGCCTCATTGAAGCTCGACGATCGCCGAGGGCACGCCCGCGGTCTTCGCGGTCTTCCGGGGCATCATCGCCCCGGCCTCATTGAAGCACGTCCTCGGTGCCGAGGAGCTCGAGGGCGAGCCGGTCTTCCGGGGCATCATCGCCCCGGCCTCATTGAAGCAACTCGGACCCCACGACGTCCGTGTAGTGCTTGGCCGTCTTCCGGGGCATCATCGCCCCGGCCTCATTGAAGCACGGCGGGGTTCGAGTCCCTGCGGTTCTTGGCGGCCGTCTTCCGGGGCATCATCGCCCCGGCCTCATTGAAGCTTGAGCGTGGGACGCTTCTCGTTCCCCATCGACGGGGTCTTCCGGGGCATCATCGCCCCGGCCTCATTGAAGCAACGCATCGGTCGGGTCCGTGGTCAGGACGTAGGTGTGTCTTCCGGGGCATCATCGCCCCGGCCTCATTGAAGCGTCTTGTGATCATCCCTCGCCGCTCGGACCCGATCGTCTTCCGGGGCATCATCGCCCCGGCCTCATTGAAGCATCGTCCACTGAGTAGTGTCCACTCACAACTAGTACGTCTTCCGGGGCATCATCGCCCCGGCCTCATTGAAGCGCCTACCGGGCGAGCGCCGCGACCCTCGACAACAGCACGTCTTCCGGGGCATCATCGCCCCGGCCTCATTGAAGCTCCTCCTCGATGATCCTCATGAACGTGATCATGAGGTCTTCCGGGGCATCATCGCCCCGGCCTCATTGAAGCACCTTGGGCGATGGCGGCAACCACGCCCCGTTGACCCGTCTTCCGGGGCATCATCGCCCCGGCCTCATTGAAGCTCCTCATGAAAGTGCCGTCATCTCGCCCTGCGTTGCGTCTTCCGGGGCATCATCGCCCCGGCCTCATTGAAGCATCGATCCCGCGGCGAACGCCTCCAGGACCTCCTCCGTCTTCCGGGGCATCATCGCCCCGGCCTCATTGAAGCGGGGGCGAGACCGAGACGATGGAGCTCTGGTCGAACGTCTTCCGGGGCATCATCGCCCCGGCCTCATTGAAGCTGGCCGTCGCTCGCTGCCGTTTCGCCGCCGCCTTGAGTCTTCCGGGGCATCATCGCCCCGGCCTCATTGAAGCAGGATGGCGCCTACCGAGAGCCCGCTCAGCGACGGGTCTTCCGGGGCATCATCGCCCCGGCCTCATTGAAGCCTCGCGTCGGCCCGCCAGCAGGGCGGCTCCGGTGCCGTCTTCCGGGGCATCATCGCCCCGGCCTCATTGAAGCCGATGGGAGACCGACGAGCCCCCGGGCGACGACGCCGTCTTCCGGGGCATCATCGCCCCGGCCTCATTGAAGCCGCTTGCGCGGATCACGTCCTGAACTCGTCGCGGTAGGTCTTCCGGGGCATCATCGCCCCGGCCTCATTGAAGCCTTGGGCGACATGCCCAGCCTGGCAACCGTCATCTTGTCTTCCGGGGCATCATCGCCCCGGCCTCATTGAAGCCGATCCCGAGGCATCCTCACAGCCTACGTTGTCGCGTCTTCCGGGGCATCATCGCCCCGGCCTCATTGAAGCATCACGGTCCTCTCGTCGGCGCCCCCGATCCGCGGGTCTTCCGGGGCATCATCGCCCCGGCCTCATTGAAGCCGCCGATCGCCTCTACCAGACGACCCCGGAAGCGAGGGTCTTCCGGGGCATCATCGCCCCGGCCTCATTGAAGCCCGATCCGCTACCAGATCATCCACCGGCTCGCGACGGGTCTTCCGGGGCATCATCGCCCCGGCCTCATTGAAGCGTGATGACGCGGCTGAACTGGCGACGGGGTGCGAGCGTCTTCCGGGGCATCATCGCCCCGGCCTCATTGAAGCCAACCTCCAGGGCGCGGGGCTGACGACCGGGCAGATCGTCTTCCGGGGCATCATCGCCCCGGCCTCATTGAAGCGTCCAGTTCGGCCGCAGGACGACCGCCACGCCGACGTCTTCCGGGGCATCATCGCCCCGGCCTCATTGAAGCAAGACGCCACCGCCTTCCCCGCGGCCGTGTCGATATCGTCTTCCGGGGCATCATCGCCCCGGCCTCATTGAAGCTTGCCTGCGGTGAGGACATAGTCGCCGACGGCGAAGGTCTTCCGGGGCATCATCGCCCCGGCCTCATTGAAGCGTCGCGAACTCACGTTGCTTCGGTTGGAGGCGGAATCGTCTTCCGGGGCATCATCGCCCCGGCCTCATTGAAGCATATCTTGATGCGAGCGTTAAGGCGGGAAAGCGGCCGTCTTCCGGGGCATCATCGCCCCGGCCTCATTGAAGCCTGGATCACGGCGGTACCGGCGAGGGTCGCCCGCCGTCTTCCGGGGCATCATCGCCCCGGCCTCATTGAAGCCTTGGCGTGGTTCTGAACCGCGATGGCTGACGCGTCGTCTTCCGGGGCATCATCGCCCCGGCCTCATTGAAGCCCCGTGCCTGGCCTCGGCCTCGGCTCGTGCGGCCGGTCTTCCGGGGCATCATCGCCCCGGCCTCATTGAAGCTGCACCGCGATCGCCGAGGCGTCGAGCCGCCGCTGCGTCTTCCGGGGCATCATCGCCCCGGCCTCATTGAAGCAAGATCTTCGGCCAGGTCAGCGGCAACTCGCACCAGGTCTTCCGGGGCATCATCGCCCCGGCCTCATTGAAGCTCCGTCCGCGTCTCGGCCTGATAGCGGGCCTTGAGGTCTTCCGGGGCATCATCGCCCCGGCCTCATTGAAGCGAGTGCTGCCGTGGCCACGGCAAGATATGGGACGCGTCTTCCGGGGCATCATCGCCCCGGCCTCATTGAAGCTGGGCTGGCGTCAGGAAAAATCCACCGCCTCCATCGGTCTTCCGGGGCATCATCGCCCCGGCCTCATTGAAGCATGACGGACGAGAGCGGCCCGTGGCTCTGCCGGCTGTCTTCCGGGGCATCATCGCCCCGGCCTCATTGAAGCCTTCTTGATCCGCGTCAGCTCCTCGATGACGAACTTGGTCTTCCGGGGCATCATCGCCCCGGCCTCATTGAAGCTGTTCTGTACCCTCTCTGAGGTAACCTGGGCAGGCAAGTCTTCCGGGGCATCATCGCCCCGGCCTCATTGAAGCCTCGCCGACTTCATCGACGACGCCGGCGCGATCTTCGTCTTCCGGGGCATCATCGCCCCGGCCTCATTGAAGCTGCTGGGCCCGGAGCTGGTTCGACGGGTCATTGTCGTCTTCCGGGGCATCATCGCCCCGGCCTCATTGAAGCCGATTCTCCTCATCGTCCCGGTCTTCTTGATCTCCTGGTCTTCCGGGGCATCATCGCCCCGGCCTCATTGAAGCAACCGGCTGGCCTCACGGATCACCTGCCTCTGGCCCGTCTTCCGGGGCATCATCGCCCCGGCCTCATTGAAGCTGATGGGCATCGTGAAGCCGATCCCGTGCCCTGAGGTCTTCCGGGGCATCATCGCCCCGGCCTCATTGAAGCAACTCCCAGGGCGGGATCTTCTCGGGGCTGAACCAGGTCTTCCGGGGCATCATCGCCCCGGCCTCATTGAAGCCCGCACATGCGGACCTGGGCGGACTTCGACAGCGGCGTCTTCCGGGGCATCATCGCCCCGGCCTCATTGAAGCGGCTTCGGCATCCTTGCCGCTCCCCTCGGGGGCCCATGTCTTCCGGGGCATCATCGCCCCGGCCTCATTGAAGCTCGAGGGCGGAGCCCGTCTTCGTCAGAGCATTCTTGTCTTCCGGGGCATCATCGCCCCGGCCTCATTGAAGCGAACTCCGCAATGACGCCAAGTTCATCGGCCTAGCCTGTCTTCCGGGGCATCATCGCCCCGGCCTCATTGAAGCCCCGCAGGCCGCCCCTCCTTTTGCTGCGATTATCGTCTTCCGGGGCATCATCGCCCCGGCCTCATTGAAGCCAGGCGTAGATCGTGGACGAGTCGGCCGTCATCGTGTCTTCCGGGGCATCATCGCCCCGGCCTCATTGAAGCCCGGGAAGGGGAAGGGTCAGTAGTCCTGGTAGAACGTCTTCCGGGGCATCATCGCCCCGGCCTCATTGAAGCGTAGGAGCGGTAGAGCCTCACGGCGCGGCCTCCTCTGTCTTCCGGGGCATCATCGCCCCGGCCTCATTGAAGCGCCCGCGAGTCGCGGCGGAGCATCGCCCCCGAGCAGCGTCTTCCGGGGCATCATCGCCCCGGCCTCATTGAAGCGCGTTGTTGACGTTCGCCTGGGTGTCCGACGTCGGAGTCTTCCGGGGCGTGATCGCCCCGGCCTCATTCAAGTGTGGAGGGGGCAAAGGTCGTCCTGTGGATCGCCTTCCCGGCCTCAGGGGAGCCGGGGGGCGAATGAGGTTGACGGTCGGGTGCAGCGGGCGAGGAGCGCGATCACCCGAGGGCGGCGTCGAGGTCGGCGATCAGGTCGTCGGCGTCTTCCAGGCCCACGGAGACGCGGAAGATGCCCTCGGCGGACCAGTCGCGGTAGGCGCGGGCGGCGGCACCTTCGAGGCGGAAGGACGAGCGGAGGAGGTCGTCGGTCGGGATGTAGAAGATCAGGCTCTTCGCCTTGCCGAGGGAGACGGCATAGGCAAAGACCCGCAGTCGGTCGGCCAGTCGGCGAGCGGTCGAGGGGCCCTGGCCGTCCTTCACGTTGAAGGAGAGCAGGCCGGAGAAGTTCCGCATCTGTCGGACGGCGAGGTCGTGCTGAGGATGGCGCGGCGAGCCGGGCCAGTAGACGGACCGGACGCGGGGATGCTCGGCCAGGTAGGCTTCGACCCGGCGGGCGTTCGCCTCGTGCAGGGCCATCCGCGGCGCGAGCGTCTCCATGCCCCGCAGGATCAGCCAGGCGGAGAAAGGAGCCAGGCAGCCGCCCAGGTGGATCAGGTTCTGCTTCCGGAGCCGGCTCAAGCTCTCCGCCCGGCCGATCACCGCGCCACCCAGGGCGTCGCCATGGCCGCAAAGGTACTTGGAGAGCGAATGGACGACGTAATCCGCCCCGAGCAGGATCGGCTTGGTCGCCACCGGCGTCCCGATGGTCGAGTCGACGGAGAGCTCCGCGCCGCCGTCGTGTGCGATCCGGGCGACCGCCGGAATGTCCACCAGCGTCAGGATCGGATTGGCCGGCGTCTCGACGTGGACGAGGCGGGTCGTCGGCCGCATCGCCGCCGCGATCGCCTCCGGCCTCGTCGCATCGACGCGGGTCACCTCGATCCCGTACCCCGGCAGGATGTCGTTGGCCAGCTCGGCCACGCCGGCATAGCAGATGTTGGCGAGGACGAGATGATCCCCGGCCCTCAGCGTCTGGAGGAAGAGGGAGGAGACGGCCGCCATGCCGCTCGCGAACGAGATCGCCGCCTCGCCCCGCTCGAGCGCCGCCAGCCGGCTCTCCAGGAGGTCGAGCGTGGGGTTCCCCCATCGCGTGTAGAAGTGAGGTGCGTCCGCCGTGAGGTCATTCGCCGAGAAGCCGACGGCGTCCGGATCGGTGTAGTAGTTGGTCGAGAACGCGGGCGATGCATTGACCGGCGCCCCGGATTGCCGCGAACCGGCTCCCGCGTGGAGCGACAGGGTTGCATCGGCGAGCGCGGATCGGTCTGCCTCTGGGGTCTTCACGAGCGTCTCCTCCTGGGTTCCCGCCATTTTACCGGCAGGCTCGGGCCGCGGCCAGGAATCGAGGGTGTGGCCTTCGACTGGTGCTTTGTCACAGCTCAAAGTTCGGGTCTTTCCGAGCCGGAAGCGTCAGCGACGGAAAATCATAAATCGTGAATCGACCGTCGCTTACGCTTCCGGCTCGGACATGGGGCTCGCCTCCGTCAACACGTCTTCTTAGCTGTGACAGAGCACCAGGGGCAATACCGTTCAACGAAGGCTCGTCTCGTCTCGCATCGCGATGGCGGAACGTGAACATCCTGGCAGGCAAGGAGTGTCTCCGGGTGGCCGTGGTGGAACACCACGGGACCGCCGTCGCCTCCAGGCGAAGCCCGTTGGGCGTGACAGCTTGCCGCACCGTGGTGTTCCACCACGGCCACCCAGGCTCAGCTCGGAGCCGACGTGACGTTGACCTCGGTCTCGTACCATCGCGGTTTGAGACCCTGCCGAAGCCCGTGTGCCCCTACCCTTCGTTGAACGGTATTGGCACTAGGGGCAGCGGCCGGGCCGGGCCCGCCCATGGACGATCGATCGAAGCAGGGGATCGCCCTGCCCGAGAGTGACACGCCATCGCGGATGGGGTGTCGCCGCCGATTCCTCGGGGCCGTCGGCTAACCGATTGAGGTTCGCGCGCCCGTTCGAAGGATGCAAGGAATGGGAGGCCGGGCGCCCGACGGGGCGTTGCGGGGAGCCGGGAGGTCGGCGAGGATGAAGCCCGTTGGCATGGCCGGCGGGCTCCCGCGGCGTTCGGGGCAAGGAGAGGCGGTCGTGAGTCGGAAGATCCGTCTGAGTTTCGTCTACACGGACGAGGACCGCAGGGCGGCAAGCTCGCTGGTGCTTCGGCACCAGGTCGGTGGCGGGTCGAAGGTCGCGACGACGGTCATCCTCCTGCTCACCCTGGTTGGGATCCTGGTCGTGCTCTACCTGCGGATCCGTCGCGAGGTCTCGGCCGCCTATCGACCGCTCGTCTTCCTGGCGGCATTCGGGCTGGGGGGCCTGGCCTGGATGCTCGGGCGGCGGGCGCGGCGATTGCCGCCGAAGGAGATGAATCTGGAGGTCTCGGAGGACGGGCTCACGGTCGGCGGCGAGACCGGAGAGGGAACGGCGTCCTGGGGGGTCTTCGGCAAGCTGATGGAGTCTGATGACCTGTTCGTGCTCGCGAATCGCGCGGGGACCTCGCTGCTGGCGATCCCGAAACGGGCGTTCCCGGATGACGAGTCTCAGCAGTGGTTCCGTTCGCTCGCCATGGACCGGCTGGACCTGGCCGAGCCGCCGATGACCGAGGTGTCGACGTGGGGAATGTCGACGGAAGCCGGGCGGGTGAACCTGCGGATCGACCTGGCGTTCCGCGACTACCTGGACCTAACGATCGCTTCGTGGTCGACGCGGATCATCGTGGGGGGACTCACGGGGCTGATGGCCGGGACCCTGCTCCACGCGGCGTCGCGACCGGCCCCGAATGCGGTCCATTCCGGGGCGACGATCCTGCTCGTGTTCGGGCTGCCTTTCCTGCTCTTCCTGGCCGTCTTCGGGGTCATGCTCGCGGCCGTCCACAACTGGCTGACCCGCTCGCGGGGGGTTGAGCCGCAGGAGCTGTCTCTCTCGGCCGAGTCGATCGACGTCCGCGGCGCGGGGGGAGGCGGGCAATTCTCATGGTCGGTCTTCGACCGGTTCAAGGAGACTCCGCGGTCCTTCATCCTCTGGAAGCGCGGGGCTTCCGACTGGATGATCCTCCCCAAGCGGGCGTTCGCCACGGAAGCCGACAAGAGCACGTGCCGCGAGATTCTGGCCGGAAACCTCCAGGAATCGCCCTGGTACTTCGGCTGACCCGGGCGAGCGGCCGCCTGCTACCGAGGGCACCTCCGAGCGGATATCCTGGGCGATGCGCCGGAGCACCGGCCCGATCAACTCGCCAGGAGAACGACGCAACATGAGACGCAGCATCGTGAGACTCGCCCTCTGCCTGATCGCCGCGACGCCGGCCGTGCCGGCATGGGCCCAATGGGCGCCCGCGAAGGGACGACTCGAGACGAAGTGGACGTCCGAGGTCCGGCCGGAGAACGCGTGGAAGGAGTATCCCCGGCCCCAGCTCGTCCGCGACGAGTGGACGAATCTCAACGGGCTCTGGGATTTCTCGATCCGTCCTCGCGACGAGGGGGTTCCGTCGAGCTGGGACGGCAAGATCCTGGTCCCCTTCTGCGTGGAGTCCGCGCTCTCGGGCGTGATGAAGCCGGTGGGCCCGGACAAGGTGCTCTGGTACAGCCGCAGCTTCACCATCCCGGATTCCTGGAAGGGGCGGCACGTCCTGCTCAACTTCGGTGCGGTGGACTGGGAAACGGCCGTGACGATCAACGGCAAGCCGGCGGGATCCCACCGGGGCGGCTACGACCCGTTCTCGATCGACATCACCCCTTTCCTCAAGCCCGGCGAGAACGCGCTGGTGGTCCGGGTCTGGGATCCGACCGACAAGGGGTTCCAGCCCCGCGGCAAGCAGGTGCTGAAGCCGGAAGGGATCTGGTATACGGCCGTCACGGGCATCTGGCAGACCGTCTGGCTCGAGCCCGTGGCCGAGGACCACATCCGGGCGCTCCGGATCGTCCCCCACCTCGACCGGTCCAACTTCAGCGTCACGGTCCAGGGGGAGGGCGAAGGCTCCGTGAAGGTCGAGGTCCGCGACGGCGACCGCGTCGTCGGCCGGGCGGTGGGGCGGACCGGGCGATCGATCAACGTCCCGATCGTCGAGCCGAAGCCGTGGTCGCCGAGCTCGCCCCACCTGTACGACCTGAGCGTGACCCTGCTCCACGAAGGCAAGGCGTTGGACAAGGTGTCGTCCTATGCGGGTCTGCGCAAGGTGGAGATCAAGCACGACGCCAAGGGGATCCTCCGCCTCTTCCTCAACAATGAACCCCTCTTCCAGTACGGCCCGCTCGACCAGGGATGGTGGCCGGACGGCCTGTACACGGCGCCCACCGACGAGGCCCTGAAATACGATATCGAGGTCACGAAGCAGCTCGGCTTCAACATGGCGCGGAAGCACGTGAAGCTGGAGCCCGATCGGTGGTATTACTGGTGCGACAAGCTCGGGCTGCTCGTCTGGCAGGACATGCCCAGCGGGGATTCGGGGCCCGAGTGGATCCGCGACGTCGACAAGCGGAGTCCGGAGCTGCGGCGGTCGGCCGAATCGGCGCTCAACTACGACGCGGAGCTGTCGGAAGTGATCGTGGACTTCGGCAACCATCCGTCGATCGTGGCGTGGGTGCCGTTCAACGAGGCCTGGGGCCAGTTCGACACGCCGGGAGCCGTCGCGCGGATCCGGAGGCTCGACCCGAGCCGGCCGGTGAACGCGGCCAGCGGCGGGAACTTCCAGGGCGTGGGGGACATCCTCGACGTCCACTCCTATCCCGACCCCGCCATGTCCCGGCTCGACCGTTACATGGCCGTCGTCTGCGGCGAGTTTGGCGGGCTGGGCCTGCCCGTGGAGGGCCATACCTGGCTCGACAAGGGCAACTGGGGCTACCGGAGCTTCAAGACGCCGGAGGACCTGACCGCGGCCTACACCCAGAAGGTGGGGCTCCTCCATCCGCTGATCCGGAAGGGCCTTGCCGCCGCGGTCTACACCCAGACCACCGACGTCGAGGTCGAGGTCAACGGCCTGATGACCTACGACCGGAAGGTCATCAAGATGGACAAGTCCGCCGTTTCCGAGGCCAATCGGGCGCTCTACCCGCTGGCCGCGGAATCCGCCGAGAAGTGACACCGAGGTGATCCCGAAGACCCACCCCAGCCCCCTCGTCGGCCGAGGACCTCGGAGGAGAGGAGGGGGCGCGGTCCTTCGGTCAAAGGCCGTCCGCCCCGCGTAATCGGAATCCTCGAAGCGGATGGAGGGTGACTGACTGATTGCGGACCGTAGTGTCCGACAGGATAATCCTTGGTGAGTCTTAACCCTGCGACGGGGCTGGCCGCGAGCGATCACACGACACTTCCAGGTGGAGAACAAAATGTCACGACGTTTCCTGTCGGTCGGGGCGATGGCGATCGCCCTGCTCGCGATCGAGCGACCCGCGAACGCCCAGTGGGGTTATCCGGGCGGATATGGGGGCTGGGGCTGGGGCGGCTGGGGCGCCACCACCGCGCAGGGGGATTACGCCCGCGGACTCGGCCAGCTCGCCATGGGTGCGGGCGTCTACAACCAGCAGACGGCGGTCGCCAACTCGATCAACGCCGATACCCTGATGCGCTGGAACCAGTACGTCTACGAGTCGCAGAAAGAGGCCAATCGCCTTCATCAAGCGAAGCTGGCCGGCGATCGCGAGCGTAATATTCAGGGGACCACGGCGATCCGGGACCGCCTCCGGAACAAGCCGGATCAGGCCGACGTCTATCGCGGCGACGCCCTGAACGTCGCCGTGGAAGAGATCAACGACCCTCGGGTCTACGCCAAGGCCCTCCAGGGTGCCAACGAGAAGCTCGGCGGGGCCTCGATCCGCCAGATCCCCTTCCAGCACGCCGCCAGTGCCGTCTGCGTGAGCATCCACCAGCTCACCAACGGCGGCCCGCCGGCCCCCCTGCTCCGCCCCGAGTTCGCCACCGACCGCGCCACGATCAAGGAGCTCGGCCAGAAGGTCAGGGCCCAGATCGAGGAAGACAAGACGCCCGACCCGGCCGTCATCGACCAGCTTCTGGCGGCGATCACCTCGGCCGAGGCAAAGGCCGACAAGCTCTTCGCCAAGAATACCCCCGAACGGACCCAGTCCGACCGTTTCCTGAAGGCGCTCCACGGGCTGATCGGCATGCTGAAGACGCCGGCGATCGACGTGATCCTCGCGGACGTCTCCGACCGGCCGGACGCCACCCTGGGGCAGCTCCTGACGTTCATGAACGCCTTCAACCTCCGCTTCGGCCCCGCCGGCACCCCCGAGCAGAGGATGATCTACGATTCGCTCTATCCGAAGCTCGTGGCGCTCCGAGACCAGGTTGCCCCTGCGCTCGCGAGCAGCTCGGCCCCGCGGACGACCGGGACCGAGCCTCATGAGTTCTTCAACGATATGAGCTACGAGGATCTCAACAAGAAGGCCCCCGCCCCGCCCGCCCCGGCCCAG
>NZ_JAALJH010000149.1 GCF_011064615.1 Aquisphaera insulae
TATCCCGTCGTCCCGGGGAAGAAATTGGCGAGTCAGGACCTTTACATCCTGACCAGCAGCCGGACATTCTCCGCCCCCGAGTCGCTCGCGTTCGACCTGCAGGCGTTGGGACGCGCGACGATTGTCGGCGAGACGACCGGCGGCGGTGCCCACGGGACGACCCCCCATCGGATCGCCGATCATTTCCGCGCGAGCATCCCGTTCTCCCGCTCGATCAACCCGGTGACAAAGACCGACTGGGAGGGGGTCGGGGTGAAGCCCGACGTCGCCGTCCCGGCCGACCAGGCACTGCTGACGGCCCACCTCCTGGCCTTGAAGAAGGCGCGGACGCGGTACGCCGGCGACCCCGGACTCATCGGCGACCTGGACCGCGCGATCGCCGAAAAGGCGTCGGAGCTCGATGCGTTGAAGGCGAACCGGGCCGGGCAGCGATGAGCTGCAGGAGGAAGTCGGCGACCGTCGAGGAGAGCCCCTCGTCGCAGGCTCGCCCGACCGAGAGGCCCAGCGGTGGCATCAGTCGCCACGGAATAAGAGTGGGAATCAGCGGGGAATCAGTGGCCACGGGGATCAGTGGAACCAGTGGCCACGCACCCATCTGCGAACTAATTGGACAAAAGTCGGCCAGCGCATGTACTCGGTGGCTACGTATCCCCTTGTGTGCCTGGCCTTCGATCGCGCCCTCGTCGTTGGTGCCGAAGCAGTCGTTCCCCGCCCTGACCGGAAGAAGTCGGCGGATTTACGGACTGATCTGCCCCTCGCCGGCCGGCTTCGAGTCGCGGGCAGAGAGCTTCCTGTGGTGGACGTCGAGCAGGAGCTTGCGGTCGGTACCCGTGAGGGACCAGTCGCGCTGTCGCACCGTGCCGTCCTCCTCGAAATCGAGACGCACGACGCGGCGGTCACCCCCGGATCCCTTCAGGTCGAGCTGCAAGGCACCCCCGTCGAGTTGGGCCAGGTCGCCCTCGTACACGTCGCCCCGCTGTGACAGCGCGAGGCAGCGCAGCACGTTCGCTCCGGTGTGATGGTAGACGTACGCGTCGAGCAGGTATTCTCCATCCTTCGAGACGATTCGCGCGTAGACCGCGTCGGCCATCGGCACCCACTCGATCGTCGATCGGCCGTGGTCGGCCTCCCAGGTGTGGCCCAGGAGCGGTGCGAGGGGTTTGAGGTGTTCCGACGGTTTCGCCCCCTCAACGTTCCGCAGCCTTGGGGTGGCGGGAGGCCTGGAGCGGACGTGTTCCCACTCGACCAGGGGCTTGAATCCACCGGCCCCGGAATCCTCGAGTAGCGTTTCGCGGTATCTGTCCGGGCCGTCGAACGCCCAGCGCAGGCCGATCCTGCGGCGGCGGCCAGTCTGGTGGAGGTCGAATACTCCCTCAGCCCTCTCCCCCTTGAACGTGATCGTCCCCTCGGAGACGCCCCGGGCGAACGGGCTCAGGACCAGCCCCCGGACCTGCCTGAGTTCGGGGTGCCAGTAGAAGACCTGCACCTCGCGCCACGGCTCGCCGCCCGCCCCGGATCCGTCGGTCATCCGGCGGATCGAGTGCTTGCCCGGCCCCCAGTGCCAGGTGTGGAACATGCTCGTACCGCTGCTGGCTGTCTGCCGCCACTCGTCGCCGACCAATCGCGCGAAGGGACTCATCGGGTCGACGGCCGTGGACGAGGGCTCCTGGTCCGTCAGCGCACCCAGGCTCCTGTCTTGCCAGCCTGTGCACGCGGTGATCGCGGCGATGAAGGAAAACGCGACGCCGGCATGACGGAATGGCGCGGCTCGGCCCGGTAGGCCGCTCTCCGCGAGAAGGCCGTGAATAGGACGCGTCATCTTCTCCCCGCGATCGTGGTCTTGAGGGAATCAGTGGGAATCAGTGGCCACGCACCCAGGATAGCGGAAGGAATCAGCGGCCAGGAATCACTGGTCATAGGGAATCAGTGGCCACGCAAGGAATCCAAGGAATCCGTGGCGAAGTAATCAGTGGCCACGAAAAAATCTGTGTCCACGCACAGGATCGAGAAAGAAACAAGAGCCGGGAACCACCTCGGCTATCCGCTCCAAAGCCCCCGGGCCACTCCCCTGGTGCCTGGCCTCCGGAGCCCGGGAAGGAGGGCTGTGCTCAGTTGCCTTCGTGCCGCCTCACCGAATCGATGACCGCCTGCATGGCGTCGAGGTACGTCGTGAGCGCCGTCCGACCGGTAGGCGTGATCCGGTAGGTGGATTTCGGTCGCTTCCCGACGAACGCCTTCTCGCAGGTGACGTAGCCGGTCTCCTCCAACTTCTGGAGGTGCAGGCCGAGGGCTCCGTCGCTGACACCGTGCTGTTTCTTGAGGGACGTGAAATCCAGTGGGCCGTGGACCTGCAACGCCGTCAGCACCCCGAGGCGGATGGGGCCGTGGACCGTCGTATCCAGGCCGTTGAAGTCAATCGGTGGCATGCTCGACCCCGCTTCGCAGTTGACGGGCCATGACGATCGCCGTCGAGACCCCGCCGAGGGCGAGCCACCCGCCCACGAGCAAGCCGGCTCCCTCATAGCCAACCCAGGGGCAGATCGCACCCGCCAGCAACGTCGAGAGACCAAACCCCAGCGTGTATCGCCTGTCCCGTTCGGAAACGGCAGCCGCCACGGAGAACAGCCCGGCGAGGAAGAACGTGGCGGCGGTCAGGGTGCCCGCGGCCAGCCCATTCTTGACGCCCCAGATCGTGAACCCGACGTAGAGAGGCACGACCACGACGGCGGCGACCCAGGAATGACGCTGCTCACGCCAGAACAGCGGGGCGGCCTCCTTCCTGCGATGGCCCAATGTCGCCATGAGCCCCAACGCCAGCGCGACAGGCACGAGGAGAAGCCCGAGGTATGCAAGATGAGAGGCGGATCCCGGAGCGGCTGGCTTCACCGAGATGCCCGTCACCGCCGTGATCACAGCGAGGGCCCCGCCGACACACGCCAGGGCGAGGCAGGCCCAGACGTGTTCCCACTCGAAAGGATGCCCCAGGCCCACCGCCCGTCGCATCACGGCCAGATCTTCGCGCACTCGATCCAGGCTCGAATCGCTCATGACGCTCTCCGAATTGGCAGCCAGACAAAACTCTTGAACGACGATTACTCTGAATTAAAGAGTATGTGGCGATGGTCTTGGTGTCAAGTGCCAGGAGCCCAACTAACCCGGACAGATCACGCGGAATCCGAGCATCAGTGGCCACACGGAATCCGTGGCCATGAATTCAGTGCGCTTTGCCCAGTTTTCTCTCCTTAGGTGCCTGGCCTTCGATGGCCCCCCGATCGGGGAACAGGTCCAACTGCTGCTCATTGATCCGGTTCAGCGCTTCGCCGCGTCGATGTTGCTGGGACGGAGGTAGGCCATCAGCAGCTCGTCGCCGCAGAAGACGTAGAGGGGGAGGTAGCAGTGGTGGTCGTAATAGCCGTGGAACAACCGGCCTTCCTGCTGGCCGTGGAGGCGATCGTCGGTGGCGTCGAATTGAAAACGTTTGGTGGGCGAAGGGTTGTTCGCGGCCGGCGGATTATTCACCGCGTCGAAGTTGTCCAGGAGGCGAGTGATTCGCGGTAAATCTCTGTGCAGCATGGTCTTGTGAACAATCCGATTCTCTGGATCGCGAATTGCTATGAGCCGCGTGCGAATCAAGCTTTGCTCGAGATCGACCCCGCACGAGGGCTGTTGAGGCGATCTGCGCAGAGTTCGGGACCGATGCCGGGTCAAAGGGCTAACGAAGGGGCCATCTCCATGCGACTTCGGACAGGATTCACGTTGATCGAATTGCTCGTGGTCATCGCGATCATCGCGGTCCTGATCGCATTGCTGTTGCCCGCAGTTCAGTCGGCACGGGAGGCCGCAAGGCGGATCCAGTGCACCAACAACCTCAAGCAGATCGGATTGGCGCTGCACAACTACGAAGGGATCCACGGGCGTCTGCCATCTGCGCGGGTCGCGGGCGGCGCAACCGGAGCCTCGTACTGGTCCTCCTTGGCGCAGATCCTCCCGAACCTGGAGGGGCAGACGATCTCCAACTCCCTGAATTTCCAGCTCAATCCGAGGCCTTCCGCGACCAATCCGGTCAACTACGCCAACACGACGGGGATCGCGTCGATCGTCACAGCGTACCTGTGCCCGAGCGACCCGAAGGCCGACCGGGTGATCGCGGACTACGGGCCGACGAACTACGTCGCGAACGCGGGGAGTGGCACGATCAACGGTGGAAGTTTCACGGTGACCAGCGGGCTGCCGGTCCCTGACGGCCCGTTCTACAACGGCTCCGGCGTGCGGTTCGCAGAAATTCGCGACGGCCTCAGCAGCACTTCGGGCATCAGCGAGGTCATCAAGGGGACGGGCACCAGCACCACCGGCACCTCACCGCCCGACACTATCCGTTACTTCGCGTTCGGCAACCCGGGCTCGGGGGGGCTCACGGATGCCTTCTGCTCCGGCCTGACCACATGGAATGCGGAGCGCGGTCGCCAGTGGTCGCACGGCAGTTTCAGCGGGGGCGCGACGTTTAACCACTACTCCGCTCCCAACAGCAAGTCCGTCGATTGCATCTACGACACGGCCTCTCGCAGCTCCGCCAGGAGCTTCCACGCGGGGGGTGTTAACACGCTGTTCCTGGACGGCCACGTGCAGTTCGTGAAAGACACAGTGGATCTCCGGACGTGGCGGTCGATTGCGTCGATCGCGGGTGGAGAGGTGGTCGGGGCCGATCAGTTCTGAGACCTCGCGAGTCGCATCAGGAACTATTAGACATGATCAAATCTGGAATCCGGGGACGCTCGCCGTGGAGTGCCCTCGTGGTGGCATTGATCTTCGGGCTCTCCGCGTCCTGGGCGTCCGCTCGGGCGGATGATGCAAGGCCTCGCATCGCCTTCATCGGTCTGCACGGCGGAGTCTACGAGGCATTGGAGCCGGTCGCCAAGGAGCTCGACATCCGCACGGAGTACGTCAGCGACGCCGAGATCGCCGAGGGCCGGGTTGACCTCTCGGTCTACAGGGTCATCTTGATCCAGCACGTGCGCGAAGAAAACAGGGACCAGTATCGCTCGCTCTTCCTGGCGGCGAAGAAGGCGAATCCGGGGCTGCACATCCTCGAACCCCGCCCCGGCACGCTGAAGGGGATCTTCGACGACCTCGGCGATCGGAGCCCGATCGAGTTTGACGCGGAAGTCGACTACTCACCCGCCTCGCGGGCGCATCTCCGACGATTCCTGATCGCGCTTTCGGTGAAGTATCTCGGGGCCAGACGGGAGATCCCGCCGCCGGTTGCGGCGGAGACGCGAGGACTGTTCCACCCCGATCATCCCGGCCGCTTCGAGTCGGTTGACTCGCTACTCGCCTGGTCGTCGTCGCGGGGGAAGCCGCCCGAGGGGCGGCCTCGCGTGGCCGTGATCGCCCATCAGACCCATCTGGAGTTCCAGCAGGCGAAGGTGGTCGACGCCCTGATCCGCGAGTTCGAGAAACGAGGAGTGTTGGCTGCCGCCTTCGTCGACTCGAAGGAACAAAAATATGAGGTGACGATCAAGGCGTTCCACCCCGACCTCGTCGTTCACACCTGCCACACGCAGGAGACCGTCGAGTTGCGCGAGGCACTCGACGCTCCCCACATACACTCGGTCTATTTCCGCAAGCAGTCGATCGAGCAATACAAGTCGAGCCTGGAGGGTATCGCAGCGGGTGAGTCGATGCTCCACGTGATCGGCCCCGAGCGGCTCGGGGAGATCGAGCCGCTTGTGACATCCGGGACGGTTCGGGGCGGCGGCAGCGAGGAGGCCTTCACTCCGATCCCAGAGCGGGTCGAACATCTGGTCGACCGGGGGCTCTCGTGGATCAAGCTTCGGCGGACCCCTGACGCCGTGAAGAAGGTCGCGATCCTGTACTACGACCGCGAGCTGGGTAAATCCGAGCTGATGCGGGGAAGTCCCACGGGGATGTTCATGAATGCCCCACGGAGCATCGTCCGGCTCCTCCAGAAGATGAAAGCCGAGGGCTACTCGTTCTCGAGAGTGCCCTCTTCGGACGAGGAACTGCTGGGCTGGATGAAGGACCACGGCCGCCAGGTGGGGCTCTGGGACCCCGCCGAACTCGACCGCCTCGCGCGGAGCGGAAAGGCCGTCCTGATCCCGGAGAAGGCTTATCGCGGCTGGTTCGAGTCGCGCGTGCCGGAGACGGTGCGGGGGCAGGTCCTCCAGCACTGGGGTGCGGCTCCCGGCCAGTTCATGGTCTGGGAGAATCAGGGCGAGAAATTCATCGTCATCCCCCGAATCGATATGGGCGGAGTGATTCTCTTGCCGCAGCCGCTGCGGGGCGAGGTGCAGGATCCCACAAGGCTCCACACCGGCGTCGTCGCGCCGCCTCACAATTACCTCGCGACCTACTTCTGGCTGGAACAGGAGTTCGGCGCCGATGCGCTGATCCACTTCGGAACCCACGGCAACGAATTCGGCCTGCCTGCTAAGCAGGTCGGTCTCTCCGAGCGGGACTGGCCCGACATCCTTCTGGGCCGGATGCCCAACATCAATCCCTGGATCATCGAGAACACGGCCGAGGCCCCGCTGGTGAAGCGGAGGGCGTACGGCGTGCTGGTCGGCCACTTGCCTCCCCCGGTGATCGGGGCGGGGTTGTCGGACGATCTCCTGAACCTTCAGGGGCTGATCGAGAAATATAAGTCCCTGGAAGAGAATGGGGTCCGCCAGGCATTTCTTCGGCAGATCGAGGCCGACGTCGCGAGACTCAAGCTCGCAGGAGAGGCCGGCGTCCCCGGCGACGTCAAGTCCCCGCTCACCCCCGAGCAGGTGGACCGCGTGGGAGACTACCTGCACGAACTCGCCACGGAGACGACGCCGGTCAGCCTTCATGTACTCGGCGAGCCGCCGCGCGAGGATCTGCTGATTCCCTACCTGGTCACCATCCTCAAACGCAGATTCCTGGATGGGCTGTCGACCGTGATCCCCATCCCCGCGTCCTCGAAGTCGCCAGCGGCTCGCGAGGCGTTCCTGCGTCCCAGGGCGGAGCAGGCGATCGAACTGGTCGTTCGCCGCGGACTGGCCCCGCGCGAGGCGCTCCTGGCGGTCGGCGCCTCGATCCCTCGCGAAGTTCCCGAGGATCTGGCCAAGGGGTTCGCGATGGCGACCGACCTGGCGGAGCGGTTCGGCGAGACCCACAACGAGATTGATGGCATCCTCAAGGTGCTCGACGGGCGTTTCCTCCCGGCCGGCCCGGTCAACAGCCCAATCCGCAACCCGGCCGCCGTCCCCACGGGCCGCAACCTCTACACTCTGAACCCCGAGGAGATCCCGACGCGGCCCTCCTGGGAGGTCGGCAAGAGGTTGGTCGATCAGCTCCTCAAGCGGTCGATGGATCAGAAGGGGCGTTATCCGACTCGGGTTGGATTCACCCTCGGGTCGATGGCCTCCTTCCGGGATTTCGGAGTGATGGAGTCGCAGATCCTCAACCTGCTCGGGGTCGAGCCGGTGTGGGATGAGAAGGATCTCGTCAATGACGTCCGCCTGATCCCCGCGTCGCAGCTCAACCGTCCGCGCATCGATGTGTTCATCGCGAACTACTCGGGCGGCCGTTACTCGGCGAACCTTCCGGGCCGGCTCGAACTGATCGACAAGGCGATCCGACTCGTGGCCGACCTCGACGAGAAGGATAACCCTGTCCGGGGGAATACCCTCGCGATTCGGGCCGACCTCGAGAAGGCCGGTCTGGCGCCGGAACGCGCGGCGGCACTCTCCCGCGCCCGGATCTTCGGTCCGCATCTCGGGGACGACTCTCAGGGATCCGGGGGGATCTTCGCCCTGGTCCAGCAGTCCGGTAGCTGGGAGCAGCGGGAGCAGATCGCCGCGGAGTATTTGGCCGGCGTCCAGCACGCCTACACCCAGGGGCACTGGGGCGAGCGCGCTCCCGAAGCCTATCGCGCGGCCATCCAGGGGACCGAGACGATCGTGCGTTCCTGGTCCGATAGCCTCCGCGGGCCGCTCTCGAGCAAGTATTACTGGATCCAGGGGGGGAGCCTCAGCCTCGCCGTCAAGCAGATGACGGGCAAGGAACCCGAGTTCCTCCTGTCCGACGTGCGCGACTTCGACAAGGCCCAGATGGTCCGCGCCGAGGACGCCTTGGTCCGGGAGGCCCGCGCCCGCCTCTTCAATCGCAAATGGATCGAAGGCATGATGAAGGAAGGGTACGCCGGCGCTGACCAGGTCGCCGTCCTGACCTCCAACGCCATGGGGTGGTCGGTGGTCCGGCCGGAGAGCATCCCCCAGCACACCTGGGCGCAGATCGAGGCGGTTTACGTTCGCGACGAACTCGGGCTGTCCATCCGCGAGTGGTTCGAGTCGCAGAATCCGTTCGCGTTCCAGGAGGTCAGCTCGACCCTCGTGGAGTCGATCCGCAAGGGCTACTGGAAGGCAGACGCCGCGACCTCCCGTCGGGTCGCCGAAGCCTATGCACGGTCCGTGATCCGACACGGCGACAGCGGCGGCTTGCGGAGCGGGGGAAACGTCGCGCTGAACCGTTACGTCGAGCGGACTCTCAACGATTCGGGGAGTGCGGACCTCGCCTCAATCTCGAAGACCTACCGGTCACGGATCGACGCCATGACGGCCCCCACATCGCAAGCGACTGTGGCTCAGAATTCCCCCGCACCGGCCGTCTCGCCTCCGCTAGCGGCCGCTCCGCCGATCTCATCATCTCCTGCTGCGTCATCTCCTCCTGCACCGGCGACAGCCGCGCCGCCGTCGACGCCTCGCCCCACTGGCCCGTCCCAGGGGGCTTCCGACGTCGTCGAAGCCACACGTCTGGCGGAGGCGTCTGTGGTGCCCGGCCCTAAACCATCCGGGGGTGCCCCCACCCAGGCGTCACGGAATGTCCCCGGTCCGTCGAGTCCGGCCGACCCGACGTCTCCCCTGACCTCATACGCAGGCTGGATCCTCGGCGCAGTCGGCTTGATGCTCGTCCTCGGCGGCTTCTTCCGGAGGAGGAATCCCGCGTGAACGAACGTCTCTTGTCGTGGCTTTCGCTCGTCACCAACATCCTGATGGCACCTGTCCTCGTGGCGCTCGTCGTCATGATGTCCGCGACCCTCTGGATGATTGGCGGCCTCGCCCGCGAGGCCCTTGACCGCGTCAGGGGCCGCCGCGCCTGGAGGAAGGCGATCGAGAAAGTCGGATCCGGCGTCTCCCACCTCGGCCTCATCGAACGGGGTGACCTACCTTCCGAGATGGCCCGGATCCTCCTCCGCCTCGACCGCTGCGCCGCACCCGCCGCCCGCAAGGTGCTCGACGACATCGAGCTTGAGATGGCGAGACGACTCGCCTGGCTGTCGTTCGCCACCAAGGTCGGCCCGATGATCGGGCTCGTTGGCACGCTCCTGCCCCTCGGCCCCGCGCTACGGGGGCTCGCGAGCGAGTCCCTCGGTGAACTGGTTCGCGAGCTGGAGATCGCCTTCACCTCCACGGTCTTCGGCCTGGTCATCGGCGGGCTGACGTACGCCGCGAGCATCCTCCGTCGCAACTGGTACGATCAAGATGTCTCCGACCTCCAGTTTGTGCTCGACGCCGTGTCGCCCGGAGCCCGCGATACGTGCTCCCATCCATTGGAGTCGGCTGATGCCTAGGTCGCGTCGTCGCTGGGATTCCCAACAGGAGGACGACCCCCTCTCCGGTCTCGTCAATCTGTTCGACCTCTGGATGGTCTTCTCGATCGCGCTCCTGGTCATTTTCGCGGGCTCGATCAAGAAGCGGCCATCCTCCGCACCCGACTCGGCCCCTCCTGACCCGGGCGCCCGAATCGCCGTGAACAGCACACCGAGAAATCTCGATCGCGTCCGGGTCAGCCGCGATCAGCTCACCGGTACCGGCGAGAAGCTTGGGACCGCCTACCGCCTCCCGTCTGGCGAGGTCGTCTGCGTCCCCGATTGACGGCGCGCCCGACAGGGCACGAGAGCCAGAGTAGACGTCGGTCGAGAACTCGATGATCGAGGAGTCCGGTGGGGCATTCCGGCTCAGGTGGCCGGCGTACTCGCACCGCGCCTCAAGTCTGGTCTGACGTCCTCCGTCCCTCTTCGATGACCTTTGTGACTCTCGGCCAGCGGCTGGCGACGACCCAACGACCCCTCGGCGATCGCCGCGCGAGCGGACGTGTTGCGGCCGCCCGAAGCTCGCAGGAGATCCGTCGCGCGTTTCGCGGCCGCGGCGAATCGACCGCGCGGCTCGCCGGGTACCGTCATTCATCGGGGCCGCCGGACGTTCCCGCGGCCCGGACCGGAGGCGGCGCGGCCCCTCCGGCGCGAGGCTCGGACCGCGTGGCTCTGCCGAGGTCGCCGTCGGCCACTCGATCGCGAACCAGAATGCGACTCGCGTCGCGGGCATGGCACTCTGGAGTTCCAGCGCGGCGGGCCTGGTCACCCGGGCCTTCCAGTGGTGGAGGCTCTGGAGTCGGGAGAGTCCGCGCAGGTGTACGATCCCTGCATCAGTGATGCCCGGATTGTCGTGGAGTTCCCGCCGGCGGAGTGCCGACAGCCTCGAGATCGAAGTGAGTCCGGTGTCCGTCACTCGCGTGTGGTCGAGCTCGAGGGCCTGGAGCTTCGTAAGGCCTTCGGGGGCCCGATGGGGACATTGCGATTGCCCCCGGGGGCCCGATGGGAACAGGGCCCGATGGGGACATTGCGATTGCCCCCGGAGATCTGGGGAAGAAGGTGAGACTCGATTTGCCGCTATCCGGGGGTCCGTGATCGTCTCCGTGAAGGTGCGGGCGATCATGACTGGCAACGTCTTGCAGCCCCCCGAGAGTTCGTCCTTATCCCAGGATCAGTTGGTGTAGGTGGCGCGGTGGGCTTGCTGCCATCGGGGTCGGAGACTGTATCGCCATGACGCCGTGATCCGTCATGAGTGGAGCAACGTCCCGTAAGCCGTGGGGTTACTCCGCTCCTCTGTGGCCACCCATCCGCTCGCGTGGGATCTGCTCCTGGGAAGGTGCCTCTCTTGTCCGGTCGCGGCGGGACGGATCGCTGCCCGAATCCCCAGGGACGGATCGAGGAGCCGGATAAGCGGGCCGGCGGTCCCTCCCGGGCACGGTTTTCCGATTTTGGTGAAACTGGCCGCCGCCTTTTCGGGATTGTACTGGATAGGCGCTCGCGCGATTGCGCGCGCTTCACCAGGTACAACCCACGTGAAGGCGACCGGCGATGAAGACCAGGGTTCAGGTCTCGGAGAAGAGTCGGAAGGCGACGGCGCGGCCGAAGGGCCGGGGCGTGGATCCCCGGGGCATCGAGCGGAGGACCGCGGATTACCTCAGGGACGCGGGCCTCGGGGCCAGCGACCATGAGCGCGAGCTGCTGGCAAAAGCCGCCGAGCTCTCCTGGAAGATCGAGCAGGCCGAGAAGGCGGAATCCGCTTTCCTAAAAAAGGTTACGGCGAAGACAAAGGGGCCGCGGAAGCGGTTGCCCGCGACGAGCGAAGCCAATCGCGACCGGGTCGAAGTCCTCACGAAAAAGCTCCTGGCATGGACCGGCTGGGTCGACGATCCGAGCGAGCAGGCCGCCGCGATCCTCGCCGAGCTGGAGACCACCGAGGCGGGCCGGCTGGCGCTCCGCGGGCACTGGCGGACGCTCCGCGACTGGATCCGGCTGGGGGGCGAGATCGGCCTCCCCGAGCGGCATCAGTTCGTGCGCTTCCTGGGTGGTGATTCCTGGGATACGACGATCGATCCGCTGATCAACGCCGTCTTCCGGGCCTGCAATGCGCTCGATCCCAAGGGCATGGCCGGCTGCGACGCCTATTTCGCCGCGGCCAGGAAGAATGCAGCGAGGGGCGAGGGACGAGGGGCGAGGGGCGAGGAGGAGCAGACGGGGGAAAGGGGCGAAGAGGGAGAGAATAGGATCGAGCAAGAGCTATCCGGATCGCTCACCTGTCCTCCTCGCCCCTCGTCCCTCGCCCCTCGCCCCTTGACAGGATGCCCGGACTTCCTGATCGAGTCGCTCTCCTGGCGCGAGCTGGGGCCGCCGCCGAGATCGGCCGATGCGGCCTGGACGTTCCTG
>NZ_JAALJH010000015.1 GCF_011064615.1 Aquisphaera insulae
TTTCGCGAGGGGAGGAGACGGGCCGGGCACGGCGGCCGCGAGCTACGCCGGAGGCCCGGCTTCTGGCAGAATGGACGGAGATGGGCACGAGAACATGCCCGAACGTCGGAGGTCGCCCGCCTTGGCTCGCCGCCTGATCGATCGCATCCCCAACAAGCGCGCGGCGCTCGCCCGGGTCATGGGAGGGGCCGGACTGCTCGCGCTGCTCGAGCGGATCGGGATCGAGCGCGGGCGCGGGCGCGGGCGCGGGCGCGGCCGGCGAGGCGGCCGGACGCTGGCGGTCTTCACCTATCACCGGATCGCGGTGCCGGGGGTCGAGGCCGATCCCTATTACGACCCGGTGATCTCCGCCACGCCGGACGCCTTCCGCGACCAGGTGCAGGCCCTGGCGCGGCGGTTCCGGCTGGTCGGGCTCGACGAGGTCGAGCTCGACGAGCACGGGCATGCGGGCGCCCCATCCGGATCCGGATCGGCTCGCGACCGGAGGCCGCTCGGGCTGATCACGTTCGACGACGGCTATCGCGACAATGCGGAGGTGGCCTGGCCGATCCTGAGGGCGGCCGGCGTCCCCGCCGCGTTCTTCCTGCCGACCGGGATCCTCGACGCGCCCGTGCTCCCGTGGTGGGACCAGGTGGCGATGGCCCTGAAGCGGACGAGGCGGCCGGCGCTCTCGCTGGAGCGCTTCCCGGACGACCCGGAGCCGATCGCGATCGAGCTCGGCTCGAGGCCGGCACCCGCCGGCCGGACGGCGGCGATCATGCGGGTCATCGGCGCCTTCCTGGCGCACGAGGTCCCGGACGAGGCGTGGTTCCTGGGCCGGCTGATCCGGGCCGCGGAGGTTTCCCTCGACCCGGAGGCGCTCGGCCGGGGGCACTTCATGACGTGGGACGACGCGCGGCGGCTCGCCGATTCGGGGATGGCGATCGGCTCGCACGGGCGGAGCCACCGGGCGCTCGGGACGCTGGCGGCCGAGGACCAGCGTGCCGAGCTCGTGGAGTCGGGGCGGACGATCCTCGAGCGGATCGGCCGGCCCGCGGCGGCGATCGCCTATCCGTATGGCTGGCCCGGCAGCTTCACGGCGACGACCCTGGAGCTGGCCGGGGCCGCCGGCTACCGGCTCGGGTTCACGTCGCTCGAGGGGGTGAACCGGCCCGGCTCGCGAGGCTTCGCCCCGCTCGGCCTGCGGCGGCTGAACGTCGGCACGGGGGACACGCCCCAGTTGCTCCGCGCCCGGGCGGCGATGCACGCGGCGCTCGGGCGGTCGGTGCTCTGATCCGATCCGATCCGATCCGGTCCGTCCGGTCGGCGACGTCTTCGTAGGACCCATGGGCCGGCCGTGCCCGGGTTGTCGATCCGCAGAGGGCCGGGGCGACGGATCCGCCGCGCTCGGGATCGAGGGCGTCGAGATGAAGACCGCTCGGCAGCCACGCCGGGCCGGTTGGCAGGCGTGGTAGCCCCCTCTCCCCGACCCTCCCCCACTGGATAGGCCGGAGGGGCTCCCGTCGGGCGAGGGCCCGATCGGGAGTCGGGGGCGGTCGATCCCCGGCTCAGGCGAGCGTGAGGATCACGATCTCGGGCCGGCTGGCGAGGCGGAGGGGGGGGCCGGTGGTGCCGATGCCCCGGGAGACGTAGACGCGGCAGGCCGGGCCCTCGACGAGGCCGCCGAGGTACTTCTGGCCGAACTTCGAGGGGACCACGGGCGCGCCATAGCCGGGGAGGTAGACCTGGCCGCCGTGGGTGTGGCCGCTGAGCATCAGGCCGACGCGGCGGTCGGCCAGGATTTCCGCGTAGTCGGGATTATGCGAGAGCATGATCACGGCATCATCCGAAGTCGCGTCGGCGAGCGCCGGGCCGGGATGCTGGCGGTCGGTCCAGAGGTCGCCGACGCCGCAGATCCGCAGGCGATCGTCGCCGCGGAGGAGCCAGGCGCCGGAGTTGTCCACCCGGGCGATCCCCGCGCGGTCGAGCTCGCGGCGGGTGAGCCAGCCGTTCTCCCAGTGGTCGTGATTGCCGAGCACGGCGAACCGGCCGAGCGGGGCCCGGAGCGGAGCCAGGGCGGCCATCACCGGGGCGATGAAACACTCGCTCTCCGAGACGTAGTCCCCGGCCAGGAGGACCAGGTCCGGGCGCATCGCGTTGGTCGTCTCGACCACGCGCTGGACGAACGGCATCGGCGTGAACGGCCCGTGGTGGATGTCCGCCAGCAGCGCGACGGTGGTGCCGCGGAACGACGCCGGCAGGTTCGGCAGCGCGACCGTCCGCCGGACGACGTGGCAGCACTTCGCCTCCACGAGCGGATAGATGCCCCCCGCCGTGAACGCGCCCATCCCGATCGTGCCCGCCTGCTTCAGGAACCGCCGCCGGTCGATCGCCATGCGTTGAGCTCTCCCCGCCCCAGGGTCCGCGCGCAGCCCGATCGGCGCGGCTCCGCGCCATCCTGTTCGATCCCCGCGAAGGGCACAAGGTCAATCGCGGCCTGATGCGTGGAGGCGACATCCGCCCCGGCTCGCCGCCGGGCCGGGGAGTCGGGGGGTGCCGCGAAACCACGCCGGGGGGCGGGCGGGACGGGCCCTCCGCCCGGCCCGGTCCTCCCGGGAGAAATCCGGGCCGGGCCACCAAGATCTTCCTTCGGGCGTTGTGAATCCCCGAGCAGGAAGGCCGGATCGACGACTCGCCCCCGACGCGGTTCAGCCTCCTGGCCCGTCTCCGATCGCCTCGGGACGAGCGGGCCCGGGAGGAGTTCGCCGCGATCGACGGCCCGCTGATCGTCCGCCTGGCCCGGCGAGGCGGCCGACGCCGGCTGCCGTCCGGTCGAGCCGCCGCCGCCGCGCCTTTCCAGCGCGTGCCCGCCCCGCGCCGGCCGGCGACCGCGCCGAGGCCGTGTCCCCGACCCCATCGCCGCGAGCCGCCGCAGGCGCAACAGAAACGTCGGGGCCATGTCCCGGTTGCGCCCGGTCAAGGGCGAGCTCTCATCGCGCCATGTCACGCCGCGCCCGCCGCCCCCAGGTCCCCTTTTTTGCTTTTTTCGAGGAATTGCTGTCCGGTCGGATGCCTCTGGCGCATTCTTCATGAAACGAGCTGTATCCATGCGTGTCTCATGCTATGTATCATGGGACACATCGTGCTTGACTGGTTTCATCGCCTCCGCTTCATCTCGGTCGAAACTGTCCGACAATCCCGGCCAGGACGACTCGAGTCGGCCAGGTTTCGTGCAAAATCCAGCCGCAGATGCCCATGACGCATCGCGGGTCCAGAGGTCCTCGCCATGAAACGCCCCGCGTCGAGCCCGCGCCCACGCCGACGGACCCGGACCCTGGACCCGTTTTTCGAGGGCCTGGAGCAACGCCAGTTGCTCAATGGCGACACGATCACCGTCGGGCGGGTCCTGTCGTCGTGGACCGCGGCCGATCTCCAGGGCGGCCCCCTGCGGATCACCTACAGCGTGTACAACGAGCGGGACGTCGCGATGAGCGGCGTCCTGTTGACGACGTCGCTCCAGCCCGGCGTCTCGATCGTCGCCGCCTCGCAGGCGCCCGACCGGAACGGGCAGGAGCTGGCCTGGAGCCTGGGGACGCTGGCGCCGTTCGGGAGCGCGAGCGTCGAGGTGACGGTCTCGCTGCCGGTGGCGGGCCCGCAGCAGGTCGACGCCGGCGCGTCGGCCTACGGCACCGTTGACGCCCTCATGGCGTCGGACGCGGCCCCCGCGGCCGTGCTGGCCGCCGGCCCCGTTTCGGCCGCGCTGCTCGCGCCCACCGTGGACGCGGACGCCCGCGACCCCTTCATCGAGCGGAAGGCCGCGGAGCTGGACTACGCCCCCCAGCGCATCCTCGACGCGCTGCGGGCCGAGGTGGGGTACGAGGCGTACACCGGCTCGCTGCGGGGCGCCCGCGGCACGCTCTGGAGCGGGGCGGGCAACGCGCTCGACGAGGCGAGCCTGGGGGTCGCGCTGCTGCGAGCCTCCGGCATCCCTGCGCGCTATGCCCACGGGACGCTCACCGATGACCAGGCCAGGCCGCTGATCCTGTCGATGTTCCCGCGGAGCATCCAGCTCGCGGGGGCGGTCCCCGCCGGCGCCACCGTCGCCGCGCCGCAGGACGACCCGGCCCTGCTCGCCGAGGCCCGCGATCACTACTGGATCCAGCTCGACACGGGCACCGGCTTCCGCGACGCCGACACGGTCCTCGGCCCGGGCATCGGCCAGCCCGTCACCGCCACCCTCGGGACGTTCGCCGAGGTCCCCGACGCCCTCCGCCACAAGGTGACCATCTCGCTTGACGCCGAGATTACCAACACGGCGACCGCCCTCTTCGGGCTGCCCGGCCAGTCGGTCAAGACGGTCCTGGAGCAGGCGTTCAGCACGGCGGAGCTGGTCGGCCGCTCGCTCGTGGTCGGCCAGTTCGTGTCCTCGCAGGTGCTGCCGGGCCTGGTCTTCTCCGCGGTCACGCACACCTTCTCGCCCTACCTGGCGGTCCGCGACGTGGCCACGGGCCGCGACCGCGACGTCACCTACCGCGGGACCGACTTCCAGCAGTTCCTGACGAGCTTCCCGTTCGGCAGCACGATCCTCACCGGCCTGACCCTGAACATGACGCTGGGCGGGCCGGGCGCCGCCGCGGAGACAGAGAGCCGCACGCTCCTGGACCGGATCGGCCTGGACATCCGCCGCAACGGCGGCGTCCCCTCGATCTCGGCCGGGCTCAACGACCCTCCCCCGCTGGACGACTTCGACCTGACGGTGGTCCAGGTCAACTCGGGCCGGATCGCCCCGGCCGCCGACGCGCTGCTGGCCTCGCGGTTCACCCAGGTCCTGGAGGCGAATCAGGGCCTGGCCGGGCAGCTCGCCGGCGTCGACCTGACGAGCCAGGCCCCGGAGGTCCAGGCCCTCCTCCAGCGCGCCGTGACGGCCACCCGCGAGACGCTCACGGCCCTCCTGGAGCGGAAGGCGACCAGCTTCTCGCTCTGGTCCCAGTCCGAGACCGGCAACCAGGCCGCCTACTTCGGCGTCCGGGCCTACCGCAGCAGCCCGACCATCGTCCTGGCGACGAGCCACCTGGACGAGCCGACGGCGGGCTCGCAGCAGCTCCGCCTGGCGCTCGACCTGCGGCGCAACGCCATGCGGGTCCTGGCGGCGCCCGGCCAGCCGGACGACGCGGTGCTCGGCTTCCAGGTGGCCCGGGGCATCCTCGACACGATCATCGAGGGCCTCGTGATGACGCCGCCGGCGGGCACGCCGCCCGGCGCGGTGCTCACCCCCATCAACACGATGGAGATCTTCCGCATCGCGGCCGACCAGGGCATCGCCTCGACCCTCATCGGCCGGGAGAACCTCGCGCGGCTCGACGGGCTGGCGATCTCGGGCGAGGCCAGGGCGAGGATCGCCGACGCGGCCCAGGCCGGCAAGATCGTCCTCGTGCCGGTGAAAGCCGTCACGGTCGGCACGGTCAACACGATCGCGTGGTTCGAGTACGACCCCCGGACCGGCGAGACCATCGGCGTCTCCGAGGACGGCGGCCACGCGGGCGGCGTCATCGGCAACGTCTTCCTCACCTTGTTCTCGCTCCTGAACATCTCCAACGTGGCCTCCGCCGGCAGTTTCGTGGTGGGGTACATGTTCGGCGGCCTGCTCTTCAATCTCAACCTGCTCGCGTACCCGGACCCTTACGACCACATCACCATCACCGCGGGCCCGACCATCCGTGGCCAGGTCAACCTGATCAAACCGTACGTCAACCCGCAGGACTACAAGGATTACAAGGACCAGCTCGTCAAGGCCCTGAACGCCTTGGGCATCGAGTACGGGGTCGCGCTGGCGGCGGGAGGCATCACGGCGGCGATCGGCGGCGCGTTCATCGCCGGCTGGCTCCTGGGAGTCGGCGTGGCTCGATCGGAAGCGGCCGATCCCCCGGTCCTGCCGATCCAGGTCGCGCTCGACGCGCTGCCGCTGCGTCCCTATCAGCACGGCGCGGGGGTCGAGACGGTCGCGGCCTCGCTCGCGCCCGGGGCGGTGCAGGGGCAGGTCCAGCCCTCGTCGGTCCGCGTGTCCGGGCAGGTCGCCGCGTCCTGGCGGTCGCCGGGCGGGGACACCTTCCGGTCCCGCTCCCTGTCCGCCGGGCAGGCGGTCGTCCGGGACGCCAACGGCGTGATCGTGGGCTCGGGGGCGGTCGCGACGTCGGCCGGCACGCCCGTTGACCTCACGGTCGACGGCGACCACGCGGTGGGCCTGGCGGGCCTCGGCAGCCTGGCCGCGTACGCCGCGGCGACCGCCGGCCTCGGCATCGCCGGCGAGTGGACCCGCTACGACGCCCAGCTCACCGGCAACCTGACGCTCCGGCTCACGACCGGCGCCCTCACGCTCAACGGCGTCGCGCTCCCCGCCGGCACGTACACCGTGACGACCGCGCTCGCGGACCTCTCCGGCGACGGGACGATGGCCTCGCCGACGTTCTCCGGCTCGATGTCGATCCGGGCCGACGGGGCCGAGGTCGAGATCGGCGAGGGGGCCGGCCAGCTCGCCCTCCCCGGGGGCGTGATCGACGCCGCGAACGGGCTGACGCTCAAGGGATACGCCGGCACCCTGGAGCTGGCCGCCGCGGGGAGCCAGGCCGACTCCCTGACCGTCCGGGGCACCGCGGCCCAGGTGCTCGCGATCGGCGCCGGCCCGACCGGCCTGACCGCCGACCAGAACACGCCGGTGAGCTTCCCGTTCGGCCTGCGGACCAGCCTCGCCGGCTCGTACGACCTGCAGGCCGACGCACCCGCCGGCTGGCTGGTCGTGGTGAAGCCCGGCGGCGTCGTCACGGTCACCCCCGCGCCGGGGCTCCAGGGCGGCGCCTACACGATCCGCCTGAAGGCGACCTCCCAGGACGACCCGAGCCTGGTGGTGCAGGGCGAGGTGACGGTCACCGTCACCCCCACCCAGCCCGGGGTCAGCGTCGTCGTCAATCCCGACCCGGTGTTCACCGTCCCCTTCAACGGGGCGGAGCTCCCCACCTCGTTCCTCGCGACGATCCGCAACCTCGGGCCGGACGCCGAGACGTTCACCCTGAGCGTGCCCAACCCGCCGGCCGGGTTCACCGTCACCATGAGCGCCTCATCCCTGCTCATCCCGGCGGGGGAGACGGCCGTCGTCGGGATCTACCTGACACCGAGCGGGACGCTCCCCGCGCCGGGGACGCACGCCGACTTCACGGTCCGCGCGGCCGGCGGGGCGGGCCAGGCCATCGCGGCGGAGGAGACGGAGCCCTTCGTCGTGCCCGAGATCCACGGGGTGACCCTGACGGGCGCCCAGGCCGTCCTGGCCACGATCCCGGGGACGCCGACGACGGCGGTGCTGACGCTCAGGGCGGTCGGGAACGTGGGCGAGGTGGTGACGCTCTCGTCGGCCCTGGCCGCCGGCCTCACCCTCGACGGACTCGGCGGGCCGATCACCCTGGCGGCCGGCGAGTCGAGGACGATCACCGTCACCCTGACCCCGGGCGCGGCGGTCCCGCTGAACAGCACGCTCACGGCGACGATCACCGCCACCACCGCGAACCAGCAGGTGCAGACCCTGGTCGTCGGCCTCCGCGTGGCCGTCCCCGGCGCCGACGCGATCGCCGCCGCGTCGTCGGCCGTGCGCGGCCTCGGCAACGACGCGCTGGCGGACCGGCTGGACGACCTGAGCCTCGCCCTGACGGACCTCGTCCGCGACCCCGCGAGCGCCGTGTCCAAGGGCCAGGCCCTGGCGGCCCTGGACAGCGTGGCCCGGCAGCTCGGCGCCGACCCGGCCACCGCGGGCTACGCGTCGGCGCTGACGGCGTCGCGCCAGGCGCTCGCCGACGCCGCGACGCCCGCCGCGGTGGGCGCGGCGGTCTCCGCGCTGGGGGCCGCGCTCGACGGCCTGGGCGCCGCGCTCACGGACCTGGCGGCGCACCGCTTCGACCTGACCCTGGTCGACAACAGCCAGTCCGCCCAGCCGCAGACGCCCATCGACTTCCACGTCGCGATCCGCAACCGCGGGACCGCATCGTCCACGTACACCTTCCTCGTGACCGGGCTGCCGGCGGGCGTGTCGGCCTCGTTCAACGTCCCCTCGATCACGCTCGCCCCCGGCGCGGCCAGCGGCGGGCAGGACGTGGTGCTCACGCTCACCTCGACCTCGGCCAGCGAGCTGCGTGCCTTCAGCTTCCAGGTCGTGGCGACGGTGGAGGGGACGGCCGGGGTCAGCCAGGCGACGACCGGCGCCCTCACGGCCCGCCGGGAGGTCGTGTCGGTCGTCTCCGTGGCCACCGATCCGCCGTTCGTCGACCCGGGCGGCGTCGTCACCGTGTCGGCCCGGGTGCTCAACGCGGTCAATCGCGAGCAGCAGGCGACCGCGACGTTCGTCGTCACCAACGGCTCGGGGCAGGCCGTCTTCACCTCGACCCCCACCCCCGTGGCCCTCGGCGTCGTCACGTCGCTGGTCACGGCCACCCTCGGGACGTTCGACACAACCGGCCTGGCGCTCGGCGCGTACACGGTCCTCGTGCGGCTCGTCGACGCGGGCGGCCAGCCCATATCGGGCGGGACCGGCCAGGCGACGCTCCTGGTCGGCTCGCCGGTGGGCGCCAGCCTGACGGCCGCTCCGGCGGTCGTGCCCCCCGGCACGAGCACGGTCACCAGCACGCTCACCATCGACAGCCTTCAGCCGCCGGCGCCCGCGATCGGCCTGGCGGGCCAGGCCGCGGTCGCCGGCGCCTCGGGCGTGGCCCGCAACGGGGATTACGTCTACGTCGCGGGGACGTCGGGGATCAGCGTCTTCAACATCGCCGGCGCGAACCTCCAGGCCCCGCAGTTGGTGCGCGTGGTGGGCTCGGCGACGAACGTCCTGGAGATCCGCGGCAACCTGCTGATCGCGGTCCGCCAGGGGCTGCCCAATACCAAGCTCGACACCTACTCGCTGACCGACCCGTCCAACCCCCAGTTCCTGGGGACCACGGGCAACATCCCGTATTCCTCGGCGACCGACATCGTCGTGACCGACACCCACGTCTTCGTCGCGATCGTGAACCTCGTGTTCGACTCCTTCAGCAACGGGGTCCTCTCCCAGCCCGGCGGCCTGTTCGCGGTGAACATCAGCAACCCCGCGGCCCCCTTCTTCGACGGCGACGCCGTGGCGCTCAAGGGGACGCCGGCCGGCCGCGACGGCGTGGACGACGGCGTCCTGTTCAACGACAACGGCACCAGCGACGACGGCGTCGGCGTCTTCGCCCCCATCGACACCAGCGGCGGCAACCAGATGACCTGGGACCTGGCCCAGGTCTCGCCCACGATCCTCCTGCTCATGGGGAGCTCGGCGACCGGCGGCAACACGCAGGCCGGCGTGGGCCTGGTGCGCGTGGTGGACGTCAGCGACCCGCGGAACATGCGCCTCCTGCGGGACATCCAGGTCCCCGGCACCGTCCACGCGTTCGGCATCGCGGTCGACGGGGACAGGGCGTTCGTCACCGCGACCGAGGGGGGCGTCGCCAACTTCACCGCGGGCCACCCGTTCACGGGCAGCGTCGTCCTGGCCACGCTCGACCTGAGCGACCCCGCGGACCCGAAGGTCATCGACACGGAGAAGCAGCCCGACCTGGCGAGCGGCGTGACCTTCGACGCCAGGGTCGGGACCGACCTGTACGCGTACGGCACCAGGGGCGCGACCGGCACCCAGACGAGGCTCTACCTCGTGGACGCCGGCGACCCCACGAACCTGGTCTCCGCCGGGATCGACGTCCCGGCGGCGATCCAGGACATCGCCGGGGGCGACGGCCTGGTCCTCACCACCGACGGCGCCAGCCTGATCATCTATCAGATCCTGGCCCCGCCCGGCGTGCCCGCGACGGCCCAGGTCTTCGTGCCCAAGCAGGCCGGCGTGACGATCGACGTCGGCTCGTTCAGCATCCCCCCCTCCCAGGTCATCGCGGGGACCGATTTCGACACCTACGTCTTCGAGACCTCGCTCACCGCGGCGGCCCCCTCGCGGACGATCACCTGGCGGACGACCGTCACCGGGATGCAGCCGGGAGAGGCTCGCGACCTGAGCCTCGCCTCGACGGTCTCGTTCACGAGCCAGGGCACCGCCGGGCAGCTCGGGCTGCCGGCCGTCTCGGTCGCGGCCGCCCAGGTCCTGGGGCTCACGCCCGCGTCGCGGGCCGTGCGCCCGGGGGCGCCGGGGGCGTTCACCCTCGCCGTGTCCAACCCGACGGCCGCCCCCGCCACGTACGCCCTCGCGATCCGGGGCGTGCCGGCGGCCTGGTCGAGCCTGCCGCCCTCCGTGACCGTCGCCGCGGGGGCCACCGTCGCGGTCCCCTTCACGCTCACGTCCGAGGCCCTCGCCGCGCCGGGCGACCGCGAATTCGTCGTCGTTGCCACCGCGGGGGGCACGACCGGCGAGGTGGGCGGCACGCTCACGCTCGCCGGGGATCCCGTGCTGCCCGACGCGGCCGCCCACGGGGTGGTCGTCCTGCTGACCTCCACGCAGGCGACCGCCGGCCAGGGGACCCCGGCCTTCTACACGGTCCGGGTCGTCAACACGGGGAGCCAGGCCGAGACCTACACGCTCGCGCTGACGCCCCCGCCGGGCGTCGACGGCACCCTCGGGCAGGCGACCGTCGCGGTCCCCCCGGGCGCGGGGAATTACCGGGAAGTCCGCCTGACCCTGACACCTCGCCCCGGCACGGCCGCCGGGCCTCATGGCTTCACGATCACGGCCACCTCGGGGTCGGCCTCGGGCGCGGCCTCGGGGACCCTCGCGGTGACCGCCGCCGGGGTGAGCGTCGGCCTGGCCCCCTCGTCGGACCTGACCGGCCGGCCGTTCCAGGTCACCGTGACGAACACCGGCACCACGGCGGACACGTTCGACCTGGCCCTGGCGGGCCCGGCCGCGCTCGCGGCCGAGCTCGCCCTGACGCGGGTCACGCTCGGGCCGGGGCAGTCGCAGGTCGTCCCGGTGACGGCCCGCGCGATCGGCTTCGCCTTCCCCGACGACCTCGACCTGGTCGCGACCGCGACGTCGCACGTCGACCCGGCCGTCCGTGGCGCCGCCGCCGCGCAGGTGACGATCCCGGCGACCACCGGCCTGGCGGCCCGGTTCGACACCGCTTCGAAGAAGCTCGACGCGCCCGGCTCGACCTCGCTCCTCCTGCGGGTCACCAACACGGGCAACCTCGAGGGCCGCTTCCGCCTGGTGATCTCCGGCACGGACGGCCCGATCACCGCCCGCCTCATCGGCGGCGACGGCCTGCCCGCGCCGGAGCTCACGATCGCCCTCCCGGGCCTCTCGCAGGCGACCGTCCTCGTCCAGGTCGACGCGTCCGCCCTCGGCACGGGCACGATCCGGGTGGACGTGCAGTCGCTCGACTCCCCCGCGCTGATCGCGCAGGCCACGGCCCAGGTCCTGGTCGGCACCGATGTCCCGGACGAGCCCCCCGTGACGCCCGCGGACACGACGGGGCCGACCGTCACGTCGCTGGCCCGCCTCGGCTTCCACCATCAGCCCACCCTCCTGGTCCTCAGGTTCAGCGAGCCGCTGGACGCGGCCCGGGCCACGAATCCGGCCAACTACGTCCTGACCATCGCCGTCCCCGGCCGCCACGGCCGCCAGGCGACCCGCCAGATCCGGATCCGCAGCGTCGAGTACGACCCGACCACGAACTCGGTGACCCTCCGGCCCCGGCAACACCTGTCGCTCTACAAGACCTTCCGGCTGACCGTGTCGGGGATCACCGACGCCTCGGGGAACCCGCTCGACGGCGACCGCGACGGGACTCCCGGCGGCGCCTACCGGGCGCCCGTGAATCGCCACATCTACGCCGGCCGGTCGGTCAAGCGGGTCGTCAAGACCAAGGCCGCTCCGAAGCCCGCCGGCCATGCCCACCAGGTCGCAAGGCCGCACAAGGTCGGCGGGAAACGATGACGACGCGGCCCGATCGACCGGGCGGCACCCCGCCCCTGGACGATTGACCCCTCCGGGCCCGGCTCGTAGGATCAGGGCGATTTGCCCGTCCCGCGGCGAGCATCCCCGCTCGGCCCGCGGTCCGATCCTTGCGAGCGTGGCCCGGGAGAATGGGGCGAGACGATGGCCGACCGTCCGTACATCTTCTTCGAGCTCACCAACGCCCTCTGCTCGAGGTGCCTGCGCAAGGTCGAGGCCAAGGTCGTGATCCGGGACGGGCGCGTTTACATGCACAAGTTCTGCCCCGAGCACGGGGCGGAGCGGGTGCTCGTCTCGACGGATGCGGACTACTACCAGTTCAGCCGGCGGACGCTCAAGCCGGGGCAGATGCCCCTCAGGTTCCACACCGAGATCGCCCGCGGCTGCCCGTTCGACTGCGGGCTCTGCCCGGACCACGAGCAGCACAGTTGCGTCGCCCTGGTGGAGGTCACGGACCACTGCAACCTGACCTGCCCCGTCTGCTACGCCGACAGCTCGCCGCGGCGCGAGGCCCATCGGCCGCTGGAGCAGGTGGAGGCCATGCTCGACGCCGTTGTCAGGAGCGAGGGGAACCCGGACGTGGTCCAGATCTCCGGCGGCGAGCCGACGATCCACCCGGACTTCTTCGCGATCCTGGACGCGGCGAAGGCCCGGCCGATCAAGCACCTGATGCTCAACACCAACGGCATCCGGATCGCCCGCGAGCCGGGGTTCGCCCGCCGGCTGGCGGACTATCGCCGCGGCTTCGAGGTCTACCTCCAGTTCGACTCGCTCGACGCGGGCCCCCAGAAGGCCCTCCGCGGCGCGGACCTGACCGAGGTCCACGCCGGGGCGCTCGACGCGCTGGACGAGCACGGGATCTCCACCACCCTGGTCGTGACCCTGAAGAAGGGGCTCAACGACGACCAGGTCGGCGCGATCCTCGACTTCGCGCTGACGCGGCCGAGCGTCCGCGGGGTCACCTTCCAGCCGATCCAGGACGCGGGCCGCGTCGAGGATTACGACCCCGCCCGCGATCGCCTGACGCTCTCCGAGGTGCGGTCGAGGATCATCGAGCAGTCGCCGATCTTCGGGCCCGGGGACGTGGTCCCGGTGCCGTGCCACCCGGACTGCCTGGCCATGGCCTACGCGCTGAAGCTCGGCGGCGAGGTCGTCCCGCTGACGCGGCTCTTGGACCCGACGACGCTGCTGGAGCTGCAGGGCAACACCGTGCTCAACGAGCAGGATCCGCGGCTGAGGAAGCTCGCGATCGAGCTCTTCTCCACGTCGCACTCGCCGGACAGCTCGGCCTGGACGCTCCGCCAGCTCCTCTGCTGCCTGCCGGAGTTCGCGGCGCCGCCGGAATTGACGTATGATAGGGTATTCCGCATTCTGATCGTCCAGTTCATGGATGCCTATAGCATGGACATCCGCTCGGTGAAGAAGTCGTGCCTCCACATCGTCCACCCGGACGGCCGCCTGATCCCGTTCGACACCTACAACCTCTTCTACCGCGATCGCGCGGCGGGGGCGGGCTTCGCGGACACCCCGGCGGCCCCGCCGCTCGTCCAGATCGGGGCGGGGGGAGGCCGGCCATGAGCGAGCCCGAATCGGGCGCATCCGAGGGGCCCAAGCCGCAGCCGAAGCCGCAGCCGCCCCCGGGCGGCGAGCTGTTCTGCCTGCGATGCGGGGCACGCAACGACCCCGGCTCGGCCGAGTGCTGGCTCTGCGGCGAGCGCGCGCTGTCGACGGCCCGGCCGGTGGGCCCGTCGCCGGGGCGGCCGTCGGGGGGGAACCCGTTCGTCTTCACGATCGCGGGCGGGATGCTGGTGATCGCCGTCGTCGCCGTCTGCCTGGCCCTCTACGCCAACGCGCCGGGGCTGCTCGTCCTGCTGGCGGCGACGGTCGCCCCCGCGCTCGCGATCGTCCAGGTCCAGGCCCGTCGGCGACGGCGGCGGGGCGATCCCATGTCCGGGGCGGAGCGGTTCGGCTGCTTCATGGTCTATCTGATCCTCGCCCCCGTGCTCCTGATCGGGGCGGCCATCATCGCGCTCCTGATCTACTGCTCGGTGGTGGGCGGCCCGAACTTCCATTAGCGGGCATCTCGCATGACGAATCTCCCCCAAGCCCCGCGGCCCGGATTGGCCTACGCGGCGATCATGCTGGCGGCGATCTTGACGGCGATCTTGCTCCGCCGCGGGCCGGGGCGGCTGCTGCCGCTGCCCCTGGGCCAGCGGCTGGGGATCGCGCTGGGGGCCTTCTGCGGGATGATGATCGGGGCCAAGCTGCCGTTCGCGCTGGCGGACTGGGAGGGGCTGAAGTCGGGCGCCGCCTGGCTGGACAACGGCAAGACGATCCTCGCCGGGCTGGTCGGCGGGTATCTCGGCGTGGAGACGGCCAAGGCGCTGCTGGGCGTGACGATCAAGACGGGCGACAGCTTCGCCGTCCCGGTGGCCGCCGCGGTGGCCGTCGGCCGGCTCGCCTGCTTCGTCGGCGGCTGCTGCTACGGCAAGCCGACGGGCCTCCCCTGGGGCGTGACCTTCCACGACGGCATCCCCCGCCATCCGACGCAGCTCTATGAGTCCGCCTTCCACGCCGCCATGGCCGTCTTCCTGGCGTGGACGGAACGGCGGGGGCTGTTCGTCCATCAACGAATCAAGCTTTACCTGATTGCCTACCTGGCCTACCGGTTCGCCACCGAGTTCCTCCGCCCCGAGCCCGTGATCCTGCTGGGCCTGACCGCGTACCAGCTCGCGGCGATCGGCCTGATCCCGGCCTTCGCGTACCTCTGGCACCGCGACGCGGCCACGGCGACAATGCCCACGAGCGCGGGATGACTCCTCGGTTCACGATGCGGTGGACGAGCACGCGGGATCGGTCAAGGGAGACGCCAGTCCATGAGCGACGCATTGCAACCCATCGGCGGCAAGTCCTTCGAGGACCTGAAGCAGGCCAACGAGCACGGCGCCGAGTACTGGAGCGCCCGGGACATCCAGCCCCTCTTCGGCTACGGCCAGTGGCGGCGGTTCGAGAACGCCATCAAGAAGGCGCAAACCTCTTGCGAGCAATCGGGTAACGACCGCGACCACCATTTTGCCGGCGCCGGCAAAATGGTCGAGCTCGGATCGGGGAGCGAACGCCAGGTCCCCGACTACCACCTCTCCCGATTCGCCTGCTACCTGATCGCCCAGAACGGCGACCCGCGGAAGCCGGAGATCGCCCTGGCCCAGCGGTACTTCGCGATCCAGGCCCGCCGTCAGGAGATCTCCGACGCCCACGCCGCGGACGCGGAGCGGCTGGAGCTGAGGCGGCAGGCGGGCGAGGAGTTCAAGAACCTCTCCGGCGCGGCCCGGCAGGCGGGCGTGAGCAACCCGCTGTTCGGCATCTTCCACGACGCCGGTTACAGGGGGATGTACGGGGGCCTCGGCCGGGACGCCATCAAGCGGAAGAAGCAGATCCCCGAGAAGGACAACCTGATGGACCGGATGGACACCACCGAGCTGGCCGCCAACCAGTTCCGCATGACCCAGGCTCGCGAGAAGCTGGCGCGGGACGGGATCAGGTCCGGCGATCGCGCGATCCGCGCCCACGAGCAGGTGGGCAAGGAGGTCCGCGAGGCCATCCGCCGGATCGGCGGCACTCTCCCCGAGAACATCCCCCCCGCCGAGCCGATCAAGGACGTCGAGAAGCGGCTCAAGCAGGCCCGCCCCCGATTGGTCCTCGACGACCAGGACGCGGGGCTTGCGGGGTGATGGGCCGGGAGAGGAGCCTGGGCCGATGGTTGAGGAGAAGTGCTAGAATGGAATCACACGATGAGAACTCCCTGGCAACCGACGCCAACATCTCCGCAGGACGACCAATCCTCTCATGCCTCGCATCTTCGACAACATCGATCAATCGCTACTCCCGGCAATCCGGGAAACGCTTGCGCTGTCGGATCGGGCGGATTTCTGCGTCGGCTACTTCAATTTGCGCGGATGGAGGCAGATCGACGAACGGATTGACCGCTGGTCGGGAGGGCCAGGACATTGCTGCCGCCTCCTCGTCGGGATGCAGAAATTGCCGAAGGAGGAGCTGCAAGACGCCCTCAGTGTTCTTGGCTCGGATCACGCGATCGACAACCAGACCGCCATCCACAAGAAGCGTCAACTCGCCGATGAATTCCGCAAGCAGTTGATGGTCGGCGTCCCGAACAACCAGGACGAGGCCGGCCTGCGGCGGCTCGCCGGCCAGCTCCGCGCCGGCAAGGTCGTGGTCAAGCTCTACCTCAGACACCGTCTCCACGCGAAGCTCTACCTCCTCTTCAGGCCCGATCCCATTACCCCGAGGATCGGATACCTGGGCAGCAGCAACTTGACGTTCGCGGGGCTCTCGCAGCAGGGTGAGCTCAACGTCGATGTCGTTGACCAGGATGCCAGCGCCAAGCTGGCGAAGTGGTTCGACGATCGGTGGGAGGATCGGTGGTGCCTCGACATCTCGAAGGAGTTGCTCGAGATCATCGACCAGAGCTGGGCCAGGGCAGAAGTCCTGTCCCCCTATCACATCTACCTCAAGATCGCCTACCACCTCTCGCAGGAGGCTCGGGCGGGCCTCAACGAGTTTCGGCTGCCGCGGGACTTCGCGGACAGGCTCTTCGAATTCCAGGTCGCGGCGGTGAAGATCGCCGCCCACCACCTCAACAAGCGCGGGGGCGTGCTCATCGGAGATGTCGTCGGCCTGGGCAAGACGCTCATGGCGACGGCCGTGGCCCGCATCTTCGAGGACGACCACGGGCTGGAGACCCTCATCCTCTCCCCCAAGAACCTGGTCCCCATGTGGGAAGACTACCGAGAGCGATTCGGGCTCAGGGGCCGCGTCCTCTCGATCAGCCGAGCGATCAAGGAGCTGCCCGAGAAGATGAGGCGCTATCGCCTGGTCCTCATCGACGAGAGCCATAACCTTCGCAACCGGGACGGCCGGCGTTATCGGGTCATACGCGACTACATCCAGCGCAACGAGAGCAAGGTCATCCTGCTCTCGGCGACCCCCTACAACAAGTCGTACCTCGACCTCGCCAGCCAGCTCCGGCTCTTCCTCGCCGAGGATGCCGACCTCGGCATCCGGCCCGAGACGCGAATCCGGGAGCTCGGCGAGACCGAGTTCATCCGCCGCCACCAGTGCGCGCCTCGGACCCTCGCGGCCTTCGAGAAGAGCGAGCATGCCGACGACTGGCGCGAGCTCATGCGCCTCTACCTGGTGCGGCGGACCCGCAGCTTCATCCAGGACAACTACGCCCAGACCGATCCCGAGACACAGCGGAAATACCTGACCTTCCGCGACGGACGCCGCTCCTACTTCCCGATCCGGCGGCCGCGCACGATCAAGTTCAAGTACGACGACCACGACCCGGACGACCAGTATGCCCGGCTCTATTCCACCCCCGTCGTCGACGCCATCAACCGGCTGACCCTGCCGCGATACGGGCTGGGTAACTACCTGCACGAACGCCCGCACGACCCGCCAACAGCCGCGGAGGCGAAGGTCATCCAGGACCTCTCCCGCGCCGGCAAGCGGCTCATGGGCTTCTGCCGCACCAACCTCTTCAAGCGGCTCGAGAGCAGCGGCCGGGCCTTCCTCCAGTCGGTGGAACGCCACCTCCTCCGCAACTTCGTCTATCTCCACGCGATCGACGCGGGGCTCCCCTTGCCCATCGGGACCCAGGATGCCACCCTCCTGGACTCCCGCTTCAACGACGCGGACTGGGAAATCCCCGACGACGAGGCCGACGAGGAGACCTCGCCGGATCTGGCCGACGGCCCGGGCTGCCTTTGCACCGAGGAGCAGTTCCGCGCCCGGGCGGCCCAGGTCTACTCGGAATACGCCGGCCGATGGCCCAGGCGCTTCCGCTGGCTGCCGGCCGCGCGGTTCCTCCCGGCGCTCGCCCGAGACCTCCGTGGCGACGCGACCGAGCTCCTCGACGTGCTGGCCCGTTGCGGCGACTGGGACCCCGGCCGCGACGCCAAGCTCGATCGGCTCGCGGCGCTCCTCCTCAAGAAGCACCCGGGTCGCAAGGCCCTCGTCTTCACCCAGTTCGCCGATACCGTCGCCTACCTCGTCGCGGAGCTCCGCAGGCGCGGCGTCGAGGACATCGCCGCCGTCACCGGCGACTCCGCGGACCCCACCGAGCTGGCGCACCGCTTCAGCCCGGAGAGCAACGGCAAGCGGGCCTCGGTCCCGCCGGCCCGCGAGCTCGACGTCCTGGTCGCCACCGACGTCCTCAGCGAGGGGCAGAACCTCCAGGACGCATCGATCGTCATCAACTATGACCTCCCCTGGGCCATCATCCGCCTGATCCAGCGCGCCGGCCGCGTCGACCGCATCGGCCAGAACTCGGCGGAGATCCTCTGCTACTCGTTCCTCCCCGCCTCGGGCGTCGAGCGGATCATCCACCTCCGCGCCCGCGTCCGGCAACGGTTGCGGGAGAACGCCGAGGTCGTCGGCTCCGACGAGTCGTTCTTCGAGGACGACCGCAACGACGACGTCATCCGCGACCTCTTCACGGAGAAGGCCGGCATCCTCGACGGCGATTCGGACACCGAGGTCGACCTCGGCTCCTTCGCCTACCAGATCTGGAAGAACGCCATCGACCGCGATCCGCCCCTGGAGAAGACCATCCCGGACCTCCCCGACGTCGTCTATTCCACCAGGCCCTGCACCCCGGGCCCGGACCGCCCCGAGGGGGTGCTCGCCTATGTCAGGACGGCCGAGGGCAACGACGCCCTCGCCTGGCTGGACACGGCGGGCCGCGTCGTGACCGAGTCCCAGTTCGCCATCCTCAGGGCCGCCGAGTGCACCCCCGAGACCCCCGCCATCGCCCGACACGACAATCACCACTCGCTGGTCCGCCGCGCCGTCGAGCTCATCGCCGACGAGGAGAAGGTCGCCGGCGGCCAGCTCGGCCGGCCCTCGGGCGCCCGCTTCCGTACCTACGAACGCCTCAAGAACTACGCCGACGCCGTCAAGGGGACGCTCTTCGACACCCAGCAGCTCCGCCGCGCGATCGAGAACATCTACAACTATCCTCTCAGGCAACTCGCCGTGGACATCCTCAACCGGCAGCTTCGCCACGGCATCAGTGACGAGGACCTCGCCCGCCGCGTGGTCGAGCTCCAGGAAGAGGGCCGGCTCTGCATCATCCTCGACGAGGAGGAATCGCAGGAACCCCGGATCATCTGCTCCATGGGCCTGAAAGCGACGAAGGAGCCTGTCCCGCCATGTCCCTGAACGTCGAGCGTGCCCGGGACTGCCTGCGGTCCTTCGACTTCTCCCGACTCTTCATCGAGGAGCTCGGCTGGTCCCGCCCCGCCCGCCGGGCCGACGTCGCCATCGAGGCGAAGGACGCCCGCGCCACGGGCCGCCACGCGGCCGAGCTCTCGGGCGCCGTCGTCATCGAGGTCACGGCCCACGACGGCGCCATCCCCGACGCGAAGGCCCGCGCGGCCATCCACAAGGAGATCGCCAAACAGCACCACGAGAACCTCCTGATCTTCGTCGACCGGGAACGCACCCAGAGCCTCTGGTACTGGGTCAAGCGGCAGGACGGCAAGTCACTGGTACGCGATCATCTCTACCTGAAGGGGCAGCCGGGCGACCTCTTCCTCGGCAAGCTCAACCAGATGGTCTTCGACCTCGCCGACTTCGACGCCGAGGGGAACGTCAGCATCGTCGATGTCGCCCGCCGGCTCCAGTCCGCGCTCGACGTCGAGAAGGTCACCAAGAAGTTCTTCCGCGACTTCCAGGAGCAGCACGTCGCCTTCCTGGAGCTGATCCGCGGCATCGACGACGAGCGGAACCGGCGCTGGTACGCGTCGGTCCTGCTCAACCGCCTGATGTTCATCACGTTCCTCCAGAAGAAGACGCCCGGGTTCCTCGACGGCGGCAATCGGTCCTACCTCAGGGACAAGCTCGTCGAATCGAAGGCGCGAGGCGCGGACCGCTACTATTCCGAGTTCCTCCAGGCCCTCTTCTTCGAGGGCTTCGCCAGGCCCGAGGCGAAGCGGTCGGCCGCGGCCCGGAAGCTGCTCGGCGACATCCGCTACCTCAACGGCGGCCTCTTCCTCCGCCACCGGATCGAGATCGAGCACCCCGGGATCGCCGTGCCCGACTCGGCCTTCGAGAACCTCTTCGACCTCTTCGACGGCTACACCTGGCATCTCGACGACACGCCCGGCGGCAAGGACGACGAGATCAACCCCGACGTCCTCGGCTACATCTTCGAGAAGTACATCAACCAGAAGGCCTTCGGCGCCTACTACACCCGCCCGCAGATCACCGAGTACCTCTGCGAGCAGACCATCCACCGCCTGATCCTGGACGCCGTCAACACGCCCGACGAGCTCCGCGCCCACCCCACGCGCGGGGCCAAGATCCGGGCCTATGACTCGCTCGGCGACCTCCTCCTGGACCTGGACGCCCCGCTCTGCCGACGGCTCCTCAACGAGGTCCTGCCCAGGCTCAGCCTCCTGGATCCCGCCTGCGGCAGCGGCGCCTTCCTCGTGGCCGCGATGAAGACCCTGATCAACGTCTACGCCGCGGTCATCGGCCGGATCAAGTTCCTCAAGGACAAGGAGCTGACAGCCTGGCTGGCCGGCATCGAGGCGAAGCATCCCAGCCTCAGCTATTACATCAAGAAGCGGATCATCACCGACAACCTCTTCGGCGTCGACGTCATGGAGGAGGCCACGGAGATCGCCCGCCTCCGGCTGTTCCTCGCCCTGGTGGCCTCGGCGCGGACGGTGGACGATCTGGAGCCGCTGCCTAACATCGACTTCAACATCCTCGCCGGCAACTCCCTCATCGGCCTCCTCCGGGTCGACGAGACCGCCTTCGAGTCCCGCCTCTACCAGGGCAACCTGTTCCGGCCGAAGTATCGCCAGGTCCTTGACGAGAAGAACCGCCTGATCGATAGCTTCCGCCACGCCACCGAGTACGCCGAGGACCTTACCTCCCTCCGCGACACCATCGCCGAAAAGAAGCGCGAGGCCTACGACTCGCTCAACGAGATGCTCCTAGACGAGTTCCAGGAGTTGGGCATCAAGTACGAGGAAGCCACCTGGGACACGGGGAGAAACAAGGAAGGAAAGTCGATCAAGCGTGCGCTTGCACCGGCGGACATCGAGGCACTTCATCCCTTCCACTGGGGCTTCGAATTCGACGACGTCCTCAACCGCCGCGGCGGGTTCGACGCGATCATCACGAACCCTCCCTGGGAAGTCTTCCAGACCGACGAGAAGGAGTTCTGCCAGCAGTACGAGGATTCGATTCGGAAGAAGAAGATTCGAATTGAGGAATGGACCGAGAAATTCGGCGGTTTCATGAAGGAGCCTGAATTCAGGAAGGCCTGGCTTGCTTATGCTTCGCGATTCGCCCACCTGAGTTCATACTTCAAGAACGCCGAGCAGTATCGGAGCCAGGTTTCGACGCAGAATGGCAGGACTCATGCCACCAAGATCAACCTGTACAAGCTCTTCGTCGAGCAGTGCTTCAACTTGCTGCGAGAGGGCGGTCGGTGCGGGATGATCACTCCCGCCAGCATTTACAGGGATCTTGGGGCGAAGCAACTCCGATCGCTTCTGTTCGACCGATCCGACCTGAACCCCGTCTTCGGACTATCGAATGAACGCTTCCTCTTCGAAGGAGTTCATCACTCGTTTGGAATCTGCATTCTCGCGTTTCGGAAAGGGGGTAACACCGACAGCATCTCCGCCTCGTTTCGGATCAATCCCCGTGAGGCAGTTGCCGCCGAGGAACTGGGCGACTTTCTCCATGATCCCTCCGTCCGGATACAGATTCCCACATCGCTCGTCCGTCGCCTGTCTCCCGACTCGCTCTCGATCATGGAATTCAAATGCGACCTCGACGTGCAGATCGCCGAAAAGTTGACGCGTTTCCCCTTGCTCGGCCAGCCATCCACGGAGACCTGGAACGTTCGGTTCGCGCAAGAGTTCAACATGACCAGCGACCACAACCTCTTCAAAACCTCGTCCGGCAAGGGTCGGCTACCGCTCTATGAAGGCAAGATGATCCAGCAGTTCCAGCACCGCATCGTCGAACCAAAATACTGGCTGGACGAACGCGAGGCTCGCGCGTCGTTGCTGGGCCGCAACCCCGATGAGGGCCAAGTTCTCCCCTACCAGGGTTTTCGACTCGCCTTCCGTGATGTCGCGCGTAACACGGACGCCCGAACGGCCATCATGACCATGTTGCCGCCGAGAGTCTTCTGCAGCCATCCGCTCCCCTATGTCATCGTGACATCCATGGACCCTCATGTTTCTCCCCACGTGATCGCGCTGCTCTTCTGCTCCCTCGTTAATAGTCTTGTGGTTGATTTTTGCTTACGCCAGCGTGTGACGACTCATCTCACTTTCTTCCTGATGAACCAACTTCCTATACCTCGGATCACGAATCGGGAGCCATTGTTCCGCCCGATCGTCGACCGGGCGGCTCGTCTCTTATGCACAACGTCAGAATTTGACGATCTAGCTCGAGATGCGGGCCTCAAGAGTCACCGGAGCGGCGAAACCGATCCGGATCACCGCCAACGGCTACGCTCTGAACTCGATGGTCTGGTCGCAAGACTCTATGGCCTGACCTGGGACGAGTTCGCCCACGTACTCGACTCCTTCCCTCTTGTTTCTGAGTCGGCAAAGCTCGCCGCCAAGAACGCCTACCGTGACGTGGAGCGGGGGCTCATTCGATGACCGAGCGGTTCGCCCTCAACAAGGTCTCGATCCGCCACTTCAAGGCCATCCGCGAGAGCGGAACGGTCCCGCTCACGCCGCTAACAGTGTTCATCGGCAACAACGGCTCGGGGAAGAGTAGCCTCGTGGAAGCCCTGGAGGCTTACAGCGACCTGGTCGTGTGGGGGCTCGATTTAGCGTTCCAGCGCTGGGGCGGACTCGATTTCGCCTGGAACAGGGCGGTCCCGCACCTGCGGAAGTCCACGTTGACTCTCGCCAATCCCATCACCATGAATCTTCGCGGCACCTGGGGCCGAGGGGCCTTTCATTCCCTGATCGAGCTCGGCTCGGAGGTCGCGGTCTCCCCGCCCCACATCGAGAAGGAACTCCTCAAGCTTCCCTCGGGACGCCTCTATCGTCGCGATCGCATGGGCCGGGTGGAATCCTTCAACGACGACACCCTCGACCGCGTGCGAAAGGCCGCCCCAACGGAATCCGCCAGCCCGCAGGACTGGTCGAACCTCTGCCGACGATGGCAGTTCCTCCGGCTCGATCCCGCCGCGATCGGCCAGCCCACGCGGGTCTCTGCCATGGGCTCGTTCCCCATGCTGGAGCGCGACGGGTCGAATCTCGGGCAATACCTGCTCTCGCTCCGCGACGCGAGCCTGGATGCCTTCGAGGAGTATCTTGACGCCCTGCGGTACGTGGTGCCCTATCTCGGCGACCTTCAGACCAGGATCGTCGACCTGATCGGCCGGCAGGCCCACCTGGAGATGACCGAGGAGGATTTCAAGGTCCCCGGCTGGCTCCTCTCCACGGGCACGCTCCGCATCGCCGCGCTGCTGGCGTGCCTGCGGCATCCCACGCCCCCCCCGCTGCTCGTCGTCGAGGAGATCGAGAACGGCCTGGACCCGCGGACGCTGCACCTCGTCGTCGAGGAGATCCGCGCGGCCATCACGGCGAGGACGACGCAGGTCATCCTCACGACCCATTCGCCCTACCTCCTGGACCTGCTCGACCTCTCCCACATCGTGGTCGTCGAACGCCACGAGGGCCAGCCCGTCTTCCACCGCCCGGACGCGGCCGAGCTCGCGGAATGGTCGCGCGATTTCTCCCCCGGGCGACTCTACACCATGGGTAAACTGTCGAAGGGCCGATGATGGCCAGGATCAAGACGCAAACATTACGGGTCGGCCTCCTCGTCGAATGCGGCCGCGACGGCCTGGAGGACGTGCTCTGCCGCCGCATCTTCGAGCTCTTGTGCGTGCTCCCGGGCATCACGTTCGAGGCCGACGTCGTCCCCATGGACAACAAGCGCCGGCTGATCCAGGAGTGCGGGACCGTGGCCGCCCGCCTGCTGGGCGACGGCTGCGACCGCGTCGTCATCCTCTGGGACGAGCGGCCCGCATGGCCTCAGCAGGATGAGCGGCTCTGCTGGCACCGAGACCGGCAGGACGTCCTCCGCAACCTGGTACAGGCGCGAGTGACGGAGGGCCGGGCCCACCTGGTCTGCATCGAGCGCGAGTTCGAATCGTGGCTCCTGCACGATCACCGGATGCTCTCGGCCGTCCTCTCGACCCCAGCCCACCGGGTGCGCGTCCCCGCCCAGAGCAACCCGCATCAGATGCCGAATCCGAAAGGGACGATGACCAGCCTCTTCCGCCAGCATCGCGGCCGGCGCTACGTGGACGTCCAGCACGCCCGGGACTTCGCCCGCTGCCTTCAGGACCTCAACAGCCTTCGCCGCTGCGAGTCTTTCCGGCGGTTCGTCCACTGCCTGCTCGGCCGATCGCCCGAGGGCTGGACGCCGTACGTCTCCCGCGATCGGAGGGGGGACGAATGACCGCACCGGATCGGACTCGTGCCATCCTGGAAGACCTGGAAGCCGTGCGAGAGAACCTGCTCGCGCTCTCCGACGACATGTGGGACGGCATCGACCGCCAGGACCTCGCGTCGTTCGACGAGGGGGTCCGCTTCATGCGATCCTACCTCGAGAAGACGACGGAGTTCGATCGCCTGGCCGCCGACCTCTCCGCGCTCATCCAGCAATACACCAGGGTCTCGCTCGACGAGGGCGAGGAGACCGGCCACGAGGACCGCGAGCGGAACGAGCGGATCATCCGCGAACTGAACCGCGACGAGCCACACACGCTCGACGAGGACCTGACGTACAAGCGCCCGCACGGCTTCATCCTGGCGGGCCAGGCGACCAGCGGCATCACCACCTGGCAGCGGCTCTATGAGCTCGTCTGCCAGCAGCTCGGCCGCCGCGACGGGTCGCGATTCCTGTCCCTCCTGGACGACCCCGAATTCATCAGCAACCGCGGCCACCACAAGGTGACGCGCGACCCGGACACCTTGTTGCGCGCGCTCGAGCTGGGGCGCGGACTCTTCATCGAATGCAACCTGTCGGCGAACGGGATACGGGACATGATCCGCCGCCTCCTGATCGCCTTCCGACTCGACCCCGCCGAGTTCCGGCTCTTCCTCCGCCAGGACCGCGACGCGGGCCGCGACGAGCGGCGGGACTGATCTCGCGGGCCGGGTTGACCTGCATCAGGATTCGGAGGTTCTTCAGGGCATCTTCCACGATCAGCTTCACCCCCGCGCGACCTCCACCGCTCCGGCGCCGGAGGGCAGCGTGCCGAACTGGCGGCGGTAGTCGGCGGCGAACTGGCCGGGGCGGCGGAATCCATGGCGGAGGGCGATCTCGCCGATCCGGCCGCGGCCGGGGTCGGACTCGAGCAGCTCGCGGCGGGCCGCGTTGAGGCGGAGGGCCTTGAGGAAGGCCTTGGGGCTCATGCCGGTCACCTCGAGGAACGCGTAATGCAGGCTCCGCTCGCTCACGCCGGCCCGCTCGCAGAGGACCAGGATCGAGACCCGATCCGGGGGATGGGCGCGGGCGTACTCCTCGGCCTGGCGGACGACCCGGGCCCGCTGCGAATGGGCCAGGCGTACCGGATCCGCGACCCGGCCGACGGCCAGCGCGCGGACGAGCCCCGAGGCCAGTTCCAGCCCCAGCTCCGTGGCGTCGAACTCGGGCCGATCCGCACCGGGGCGCGCCAGTCGCGAGAGGGCCCGCCGCCATCGCAGGGCCAGGGCGTCCGCCAGGCCCGGCGCGAGCTCCGGGGCGCGGGCGTCGTGGCCCAGGCCCGGGGCCAGGCGGGATTCGAAATCGACGCCGATCAGGCCGACGGCGGCCCGCTCCAGCAGGTCGCCGCGGACGACCAGCGTGGTGTTCCGATAGGGCCGGCTCGTGAGGTGGTCCATGTCCAGGCGGGGCCCGAGCACGTTGATCATGCCGGGGCGGAGGCTGCGGCCTCGCCAGCGGGAATCGGCGTTGGCGGCGAGGACCGGCGACAGCGTGTAGCAGCCCGACGGCCGGCCGCCCCGGCAGAGGATCGCCCGGTTGACCTCGCAGTCGAGGAGCTGCACCGCGTCCAGGTCCGCGAACGCGATCCGGCCGCGGAACGCCCCCCGGCCGAGCTGCTCGAACCGATGGTCCCACCGCGCGAAGGCCATCGCCATCCGGTCGAAATCGTCCGTCTCCAGCGAGGTCGCGACGGCCTGGCTCGGTCGGGGTGTGCTTTCCATCAGGTCGAGGGCTCGCGATCGGTGGACCTGCGGACCTGCCGCTTTGCAGTTTTTGGTCTTGGACGCGAGGGGTCGGCGCCCGATACCATGGTTGCCTCATTTTCGCCGACACGCGCCCCGAAGTCACCAGCAAGCCGTTCGACGGGTCAAGACAGCCGGATGGGATGGCCTTCCGGCCCGCGGCTTCGGCGCCCGATCCGCCTCGATCCTCTTCCACTTTCCGCACCTGGGAGCGACGTCTCATGAGAAGATTCACGATCCGGCTCGGCCTCACCCTGGGCCTGGGCCTGACCCTCGTCGCGGCCGGGGGCCGCGCGCACGCCCAGCCGGGCGGCAAGAAGCCCAACATCCTGATCATCTGGGGCGACGACATCGGCACCTGGAACATCAGCCACAACAACCGGGGGATGATGGGCTATCACACGCCCGGCATCGACCGGCTGGCGAAGGAGGGGATCTCCTTCACCGACTACTACGGCCAGCAGAGCTGCACCGCCGGCCGCGCGGCGTTCATCGGCGGCAACGTCCCGGTCCGGACCGGCATGACCAAGGTCGGGCTCCCCGGGGCGAAGGAGGGCTGGCAGAAGACCGACGTGACCATGGCGACCGTCCTGAAGAGCCTGGGCTACGCCACCGGCCAGTTCGGCAAGAACCACCAGGGGGACCGCGACGAGCACCTCCCCACGATGCACGGGTTCGACGAGTTCTTCGGCAACCTCTACCACCTCAACGCCGAGGAGGAGCCGGAGAACCGCGACTACCCCCGCGACCTGAAGCTCGCCAACGGCAAGACCTTCCTGGAGACCTACGGCCCGCGCGGGGTGCTCAAGTGCAAGGCCGACGGCAAGGGGGGCCAGACGATCGAGAACACCGGCCCCCTGACGAAGAAGCGGATGGAGACGATCGACGAGGAGACCCTCGCCGCGGCCAAGGAGTTCATCACCCGCCAGAACACCGCCGGCCAGCCCTTCTTCTGCTGGTGGAACGCCACGCGGATGCACTTCCGCACCCACGTCAAGGCAGACCACCTCGGCAAGTCCGGGCAGGACGAGTACAGCGACGGCATGGTCGAGCACGACGCCCACGTCGGCGAGCTGCTCAAGCTGATCGACGACCTCGGCCTGGCGAACGACACGATCGTCCTCTACTCGACCGACAACGGCCCGCACTACAACACCTGGCCGGACGCCGGCACCACCCCCTTCCGCAGCGAGAAGAACTCCAACTGGGAGGGCGCCTACCGCGTCCCGGCCTTCGTCCGCTGGCCGGGCAAGTTCCCCGCCGGCGTGACGCTCAACGGCATCGTCGCGCACGAGGACTGGCTGCCCACCTTCGCCGCGGTCGCCGGCGAACCGGACATCGCCGCCAAGCTGAAGGCCGGCGTCGAGCTGAACGGGCGTAAGTACCACAACTACATCGACGGCTACAATCAGCTCGACTACCTCAGCGGCAAGGCCGAGAAGTCGCCGCGTCGGGAGTTCATCTACGTCAACGACGACGGCCAGGTCGTGGCCATGCGGGTGGGCGACTGGAAGGCCGTCTTCCTGGAGAACCGCGGCATGGCCTTCGAGGTCTGGCGCGAGCCGTTCACCGAGCTCCGCGTGCCGCTCCTGTTCAACCTCCGCCGCGACCCGTTCGAGAAGGCGCAGCACAACGCGAACACGTACAACGACTGGTTCCTCGATCATCCGTTCATCGTCATCCCGATGCAGCAGATCGCCGCGAAGTTCCTGATGACGATGAAGGAATTCCCGCCCAGTCAGACCCCCGGCTCGTTCAACCTGGAGAAGATCCAGAAGGCGATCTCGGGGGGCGCGGGCGCCCAGTGACACCAGGACCGAGGACTCTTCGCATGTTCAAGAGTCGACGCGAATTCCTCCGATCCGCCGCCGTCGCGGCACCCGCCGCCGCGCTCCTCCCGGGCGCGGCGGCGGCCCGCGGCGCGGCCGCGGATTCGAGGCCCGATCAACCCCCGGCCGGCCCGCTCCCCTCCTGGAACGACGGCCCGACGAGGCGGGCCCTGCTCGACTTCGTCGCCCGCACCACGACGCCGGGCGGCCCGGACTTCATCCCCCCGGCCGGCCGGATCGCCGCGTTCGACAACGACGGCACCCTCTGGTGCGAGCAGCCGATGTACGTCCAGGCCGCCTTCGCGCTCGACCGGCTCCGGGAACTGGCCCCCGCGCACCCGGAATGGAAGGACCGCGAGCCGTACAGGTCCGCGCTCGCCGGCGACCTCGCCGGCCTGCTGAAGACGGGGCTGAAGGGCGTGGCGGAGGTCGTCATGGCCACCCACGCCGGGACGACCGCCGACGAGTTCGCCGCCATCGCGAAGGCCTGGCTCGCCGCCGCCCGGCACCCGCGGTTCGGCCGCGCGTACACCGAGTGCGTCTACGCGCCGATGCTCGAGCTGCTGGCCTTCCTGCGGTCGGCCGGCTACGCGACCTACATCGTCTCCGGCGGCGGGGTCGAGATGATCCGGGCCTTCGCGGAGGAGACCTACGGCATCCCGCCGGGGCAGGTCGTCGGCAGCACGATCAAGGCGAAGTACGAGCTCCGCGACGGCAAGCCCGCGATCGTCCGCCTGCCGGAGCTCGACTTCATCGACGACGGGCCGGGCAAGCCGGTGGCCATCCACAAGTTCATCGGCCGCCGGCCGGTCCTCGCCGTGGGCAACTCCGACGGCGACTTCGAGATGCTCGAGTGGACGACCGCCGGCCCCGGCCCGAGGCTCGGCCTCCTGCTCCACCACACCGACGCCGACCGCGAGTATGCCTACGACCGCACGTCCTCCTTCGGCCGCCTCAGCCGCGCCCTGGACGAGGCCCCGAGGCGCGGCTGGCTGGTCGCCGACATGAAGGCGGACTTCAGGAGGGTTTTCGCCTTCGAGTAGCAGCCGGCTCGGCCCGACCACCGGGCGGGCCCCGGCCGGCGGCGAGGCACCGTCCCAAAGTGCTGAGAGCGAGGGCCCGGGGCGTTTGACAGTTGGCACAGTGCTGCGGCGGGGTGGCCGTGGTGAACGCGCAGCGACACCACGGTGAGGCAAGCCGTCGCGCCGGACGGGCTTTGCTGCCAGGCTACGGCGGTCCCGTGGTGTTCCACCACGGCCACCCGCCGTGGCCGGCGACCGCGCCGGACGTTGCGTATCCCACGGCCCCCGGGTAACTTGGGTGGCGCCTCCCGGGCGTGGCCGGGAAGGCCCCTCGAACCAGGCCGCGGACGCGACGACGACGACGCGGGGCGCGGTCCGACACCGGACGCGGAGACCCTCCCACCATGACGCCGACCTCAGCGACATCCCGCCGACTCGCCCTGCCCCTGATCCTCCTCGCCGCCGCCGGCCTGCTGATCCCCGCCGCCGGCCCCGGCCCCGCCCTCGCCCAGGACAAGAAGCCCGAGGCCAAGAAGGACGACAAGAAGCCCGAGGCCAAGAAGGACGACAAGAAGCCCGAGGCCAAGAAGGACGACAAGAAGCCCGAGGCCAAGAAGGACGACAAGAAGCCCGAGGCCAAGCCGGCCCCGGCTCCCGCGCCGGCTCCGGCTCCGGCGGAGGATCCGGCCAAGCTGAAGGCCCAGATCACCGCCCTGCAAACGGAGGTCGCGCAGCTCAAGTTGAAGGTGGCGAGCCTGGAGCTGGAGAAGCTGGGCGCGAGCGTCAACGTGGACAAGGGGAAGGACGGCAAGGACATCGCCACGGTGAACATCCTCAAGAAGTGGAGCGGCGACAAGGACGCCTTGCAGCTCCTGAAGAACGTCCCGAACCTGCAGGTCGTCTACATCGACAACGGCCAGGTCAACGACGCGGCCCTCGCCCCCCTGAAGGAGGTGCCCACGCTGAGCGCCCTCACGATCATGAGCCCGCAGGTCACCGACGCCGGCCTCGACTCGGTGAAGGCCCTCAACGGCCTGACGATGCTCTTCCTCACGAGCTCCAAGGTCGGCGACAAGGGCCTGGCCCAGCTCAAGGGCCTGAAGAACCTCCAGGTCCTGGCCCTCAGCCGGACCGAGGTCACCGACGCCGGCCTCGACACGCTCAAGGACATTAAATCGCTAAAGTCCGTTTACCTGATCGGCACCAAGGTCACGCCCCCGGCCATCGAGAAGCTCAAGCAGGCCGTGCCGGGCGTGGCGGTGTACAAGTGAGGGGGAGGCCATCGGACAGGCGCCCCCCGGGGCTCGATTCATCCCGGCGGGGGCTCTCTCGTCATCGCCTGTGCGCGGACTTAGGCGATCGACCTCGACGCGAGTGAGCATCGTGCAGGCGAAGGCCGAGTCGCGAGGATCTTGACCGTGGGAATCGAGGACAGGGAGGGATCGCGTTTCTGTTGCGCCACGCCCCGGGACTCCCCGCCTCTCGGGGCTGCCGAAGGGCCCGGGTGGCCGGGGTGGAGCGCAGCGACCCCCCGGGATCGCGACGGCGACGGGCGAGCGCGGGCCTGTGGGTACGCCGAGTGGGGAGTGGAGAGTGTGGTGACGGGCGGGCGCGGACCGGGGCGCACGCCCCCGATGGCCTCGAGTCCACGGCGATCCCGGGGGGTCGCTGCGCTCCACCCCGGCCACCCGGACATGGTTCGATCCAAGAGCCGGTGAGCCGGCGCAACCACTCCGGGATCAACCATCCCCCATGTCGAGGTCGACTTTTCGCCGCGCCGCCGCCCCTCACGGCTCCGCCTTGCCCCTCGCGACGAGGTCGACCTCGTGCGACCCCGTCCCCTTGACCTCCACCTCGGCCGTCGCGATGCCCCCGCGGCCGGCCCGGGCAGAGATTGTCCAGCGGCCCGGCCAGAGGCCGGGGAACTCCGAGAGATCGCGAGCCGAGCCGCCCCCGAACCGTGCTTGCACCGAGCCCCCCAGCGGGCCGGTCGCCTCCACCCAGGGGTAGGGCGAGGGCCGCTCGAACCGAATCGAGGCGCGGATCGTCGCCCCTGGCTCCAGCGGCCGCTCGCCGATGTCCACCGGGGAGTCCTTCACCGCCACGCCGTCTACCCGGGCGAAGCGGCCCGAGCGCGGGTCGTGAACGAACAACGTATACGTGCCGGGCGACAGGTAGCGGACGCAGAAGTTGCCGTCGTCGTCGCATCGGGCATGCCGGGGCAAGCCGCGGTCACCCCGGGCCACCGCGGTCACCTCGACAGGATTGAAACGGCTCTCCTTCGTCCGCGGAATCCTGCCGGTGATGCAGCCCGCCCCCAGCGGGATCCGCAGCTCCCCGCGGCCGCCGCGAGGGATCACCACGGTCTCCTCGAAGAACGGCGGCTCCTCCATGAGCTCCAGGCCCTGCCAGTCGCTGATCCGCATCCGATACGTGCCGGCGCCGATGTCGGACAGGACCATCCGCCCCTCCGAATCGAGGGCCTTCCATTCGGGATCGGCGAACGAGACCGGCTCCTTCGACACGGGCGACAGATCCACACGGAATCTTGGCCTCGCGGGTTGCGCCACGGGCTTGCCCCCCGGCACGTCCGAACGCCATTCGACCGTGACGCGTTCCACCCGCCTCGCCGCGCTCACGCCCGAGCCGGAATCGAACTGGGCCGCCGAGCCGTCGCCGATGGCGAAGGCCAGCGTGTACGACCCGCTTCCTTCGGGATCGAACGCCAGGACCTCCGTCGTCCGCCCCGGGACGACCAGCACCCGCCATCGGAATTCGTCGAGGACGCAGCCGATGTCATGCGGAAAGCCGACGGTGGTCAGGCCCACCGGCACGCGATCAACGCGGAAGCGGCCGTCCTCGCCGGTCAGGAACTCGATGCCCGGCCGATCCTCGTGCGGGAGCGGACGATTCCCGACGAATCCGTCGTCGAAGACCCTCGGCCCGCCCCCATCCTCGGGTCGCTGCCAGGCGCGGCCCTCGATGCGGCCCGTCGCGACGGTGGTATCGACCCGCACGGTCCCGAAGTCCACGTCCTCCGCGGGGACGTCGAACGTCAGGGCCCGAAGCGGGATTCCTTCGCCCTGGAGCCACAGCCACCAGCGATCGGGGCGGACGTGCTCGAAGCGGATCCGGCCATCCGCGCCGATCGGCGCCGTGCGGGCGGCGACGTCCGGATCGTTATCGTGAAGACGAAGTTGTGCCTTGATGCGACTTCGGAATTCCGGCGGCAGATCGAGCCGGCCCGTCACCGAGACCCCCGGCGCGAGCCTGACCTCGATCGGCGGGCCGCCGCGGCGGTGCTCGACGCGGCCGTCCCAGAACGCGAAACCCGCGGCGGCGATGCCGACCCAGGTCGTGCCTTCCTGCGGGAACCCGATCCGGAATCGGCCCGAGCCGTCGCGGACCTCGCGTCGGACGCAGCGCTCCGGCTCGGGCGACTCGCCCGCCCCGACGACGACGGTGAACGCCTCGACCGGCCGGCCGTCGGGCCCGATCACCCGGCCGGCCAGCTCGATCGTCGGCTGCGGGACGGGGACCGCGGGAGTGGCCGGGGGTGTCGGCCTCGACATGGGCTTCAGCCAGACGTCAAGATTCGGCCCGACCGCCATGCCCCGGATCGAATCGCCGTCGGGGGCATGATCGGGGTGAGAGATGTAGAGCCCGAAGTCCGGGCCCACGCCGTGGACCTCGTACCGGCCGTCGGCGCCGGTGGTGACCGCCTTGTCCTCGTCGGTTCTGAGGCCGGGCATCGCGGGGATCAGGGGCGTGACGCGGGCGCCCGCGATGGGGGCCTTCGTCTCCTCGTCGCGGACGGTCCCTCGGACGGTGATCCCGGGATGGAGGCCGACGACGATCCGCCGCGCCCGATCGTCGGACCGGACGGGGAAATGCTCCCAGTGCGGATAGCCCCCGACGTAGTCCGCCGCCTTGATGGAGATCGTCAGCCGGCACGACCGCGGCGTGTCGATCCGGAAGGTTCCGTCGGGCGATTCCGCCCGCGTCCATTCCTCGACGTTCCGCGGCCCCCTGCGGTCGGGGGCGTCGTACCAGGCCTGATATCGGAACGACCGGACCGGCTCGTGGGTCTCGCGGTTGACGACGGCCACCGTGACGGGGACCAGGTCGTCCTCCGTCGCCGGGAGGATCGCGACCATCGCGAGCGAGAGGAAAGGCGCAACCATGAGGGGAACCTCCTGGATCTCGCCCCAGCAAAACATGTTCCCGCGACGGACGCAACGGCCAACAAATACGGAATGGCATTCTTCCCGGCCTGACCGCCCGGCTACGATAGAGCGGTCGCTCGATCTACGAATCGGAGGGGGATGCCTTGCCATGAAGGACCAGGAATCGCGCGGGGTCGATCGTCGGGAGTTCCTCCGCACCGGGATCACCGCCGCGGCGGCCGTCGCGGGCGCGGGCACGGGCGCGGGCCTGTCGACCTCCGCGGCCATGGCCGCGGCCGCGCGGCCGCCCATCGAGGAGGTGGCGGAGACGTTCCTGGAGGAGTACGTCCGCGACGTCCTGCCGCTGATGGTCGCGTCCAACGAGGCCTCGTGGACGGCCTCCACGGACGTCTCCGAGGCGCACTCCGCCGCCCAGGCCTCCGCGATGGAGAAGGTCTACGAGAAGGCGGGCGCTCGCCGCGTGATCGAGGAGACCTCGCGGCTGCTCGGCCAGAAGGACCAACTCGACGACCTCACCATCCGCCAGCTCGAGAAGGTCCGCCTCGCCGCCGCCGAGGCACCCGGCACCCTGCCCGACGTCGTCAGGGCCCGCACCCAGGCCGAGGCGAAGCAGGCCGCCACCCAGGACGGCTTCACCTACACGCTGAAGCGCGAGGGGAAGCCGGACGAGCACCCTTCGGCCAACGCCATCGACCGGGCCCTCATCAATAGCCGCGACCTGGACGAACGGCTCGCGTACTGGCAGGTCGCCAAGACCATCGGCGAGCCGCTCCGGCCCGGGATCCTGCGGCTCCGCGACCTCCGCAACCAGCTCGCCCGCGCCATGGGCTTCGACGACTTCTTCGCCCTCCAGGTCGCCGACTACGGCATGACCACCGCGGAGATGATCGCCCTCTGCGACAGGCTCGCGGCCGAGGTGAAGCCGCTCTACGCCCAGCTCCACGCCTGGGCCAAGCACGCGCTCGCGAAGCGGTACAAGGCCGAGCCCCCGGCCGGCAAGATCCCGGCGCACTGGCTGCCCAACCGCTGGGGCCAGAACTGGCCCGGCCTGGTGGAGGGCGTGGACATGGACGCCCCCTTCAAGGGCAAGACGAAGGAGTACATCGCGGAGCAGGCCGAGCGGTTCTACGTGTCGCTCGGCTTCCCCAAGCTCCCCCCCTCGTTCTGGCGGAAGTCCGACCTCTACCCGGCCGACCCGAAGTCCGGCCGCAAGAAGAACAGCCACGCCAGCGCCTGGCACATCGACCTCCGCGAGGACGTACGCAGCCTGATGTCGATCGAGCCGAACAACGAGTGGTTCGGCACGGCGCACCACGAGCTCGGGCACATCTACTACTACATCAGCTATTCCCGCCCCGAGGTGCCCTATCTCCTCCGCGCGGGGGCCAACCGGGCCTTCCACGAGGGCGTCGGCGACCTGATCGGCCTGGCCTCCGGCCAGCGGCCCTACCTCAAGTCGGTGGGCCTGCTGACGCCCGAGGCCGAGGCCGCCCCGGCGGTGAACTTCCTCCTGGACACGGCGCTCGACGGCTCGTCCGTGGTCTTCCTGCCGTTCGCCGCCGGCACCATGACCCACTTCGAACGCGACTTCTACGCCGGCACGATCGCCGACGCGAAGCTGAACGAGGGCTGGTGGGATCACGTCGGGGCCTTCCAGGGGATCGCCCCGCCGGGCGACCGGCCGGAGACGCTCTGCGACCCGGCCACCAAGACCCACATCAACGACGACCCCGCACAATACTATGATTACGCGATCGGCACCGTGATCAAGTTCCAGCTCCACGACCACATCGCCCGCGAGATCCTCAAGCAGGACCCGCGCGACTGCAACTACTTCGGCGACGCCCGGGTCGGCGAGTTCCTCCGCGGCATCCTCCGCCTGGGCGCCACCCGGGACTGGAACGCCGTCCTCCGCGAGGCCACCGGCGAGAGCCTGACCGCGCGGCCCATGGTCGCCTACTTCGAGCCGCTGATGGAGTGGCTGAAGGGGCAGAACGCCGGACGCCCCGTCGGATGGCAGTGACGCTCGCGTGATTGAATCGCCCTCGTGATCTCCACTCGGAGGACCGCCATGTCCGAACCGTCGCCCGCGGATGGCCCGCTCGTGCCGATCTCGTGCCGGGTGGATCGCGCGGTCTGGGAGGCGCTCGAGGCCCGCCGCGCGGAGTCGAAGGAGTCGCTCGACGAGGTCATCAACGCGGCGCTGGCGGACTATCTCCAGGTCTGGAAGAGCACCCTCTACCAGCTCTCTACGGCCGGAGCGCTCGTGGAGGGGATCTACCGGGGCGAGACCACGGTGGCCCGGCTCCGGCAGCACGGCGACCTCGGGCTCGGGACGTTCGAGGGGCTCGACGGCGAGATGGTCGTCGTCGACGGGCATTTCTTCCAGGTCCGCTCCGACGGCACCGTCTCCGAGGTCGGGGACACGGCCAGCAGCCCCTACGCCGTGCTCACGAAGTTCGACCCGGGCCCCCCCACGCCGATCTCCAACTGCTCCAGCCTGGGTGAGCTCGAGGAGGAGCTCGACCGCCTGCGGACCTCGGACAACCTCTTCTACGCGTTCCGCGTCGACGGCCTCTTCTCGCGGGTCCGCACCCGCGCCGTGCCGCGGACGCCCGACGGCGTCCCGCTGGTGGCGGCCGCGGCCCATCAGCCGGAATTCCACCTGGCGGACGTCCGCGGCACGATCGTCGGCTTCTGGTCGCCGGCCTACTTCAAGACGCTCACCGTGCCCGGGTATCACCTCCACTTCCTCAACGAGGATCGCAACGCCGGCGGCCACCTGCTGGACTGCGCCGGCCGCGAGCTGATCGCGCGGGTCGAGCGCGAGTCCAACCTGCGGCTCAGCCTCCCCCGGAGCACGGCGTTCCTGGACGCCGATTTCCACCGCGATTCCAGCGACGACCTCCGCCGCGCCGAGACCGCGGCCGGGGGGCTGGCCGATGCGTGAGGTCCCAACCTGAGCCGGTAGTCCTGCCCGCCCTCCCCGGCCCCGATCATCGCCGGCCGCGACAATTACCCGACGAATGAGCCCCGCCCGGCGGGCGAGGGGCGGCGTGAGGACCGCACGCCTCCGCTCGCATCGCCCTGGTGGCCGCGGTGGAGCGGAACGCGAGATCAGGGACTCGGCACTTTGCCGGCCTCGCATCCCCCATGATGTCGCACGGCCGGGGTCCGCCGAAGCGCGAGGCCCGGCGGCCCGGTCGGCCTCGCAGGCTACAGCACGTGCAAGTCGAGCAGGACGACGGCCAGGCCGCCTGGTCGTCGCAGAAACTCGAATTGAGCGGTCAACTCGCTCCAAGATCCATTGAGCGGCACGTCATGATCCACGCGGTAACCTCTCCCGTCGCGGATCGCCCACACGTCCGCCCCCGGCTCACCGGCCGCGACATCCGGGTCGCTGGGCTGCGGGCCTTCGGGATGTGAGGCTCGGAAACGGCAACCCGGCCCGTAGGCCAGTTCGAAGGCGTGGCGGATCTCGGCCGGCGTCCAGCGGATCCCGTACCCGTTCGGCTCGTCCAGCATGTCACCGGCCTCGGCCCATCGCCCGGCCGCGAGGAGTCGGAACCAGTCGCGGACGACGGCAAATAGATCATCGGGGTCGCTCGGCTCATCGATCATGCCACTTCCTCGCCGCCCGGCGCCTGCGCTCGGCGGCCCCCCACCTCCGAACTCGACCTACATGATACCAGGAGCGACGCGGCGCTCCACCGCGGAGGGGCGAAGGGCCCGATCGGCCGTTGAGCGTTCAGCTTCCTGAGGCGTACAATCCGGTGGAGGACCGGACCGGAAGGCGATCCCGAATCCCCTCGACCAGCGTGGAACGGAGGCACGATGACGACGACCATCAGCCAGGCCGCGACCGCCCGGACCCCGGCGCCGCCGCGACGCATGAGCGTGGCGGAATACGAGGAGCTCATCGAGTCCGGCGTGATCGACGAGGACGCGCCGGTCGAGCTGATCGAGGGACGGATCGTCGGCAAGGTGACCAAGGGACCATTCCTTAACACGACGGCGCAGGTGATGCAGGAGATCCTGACCGCGGCGCTGGGGTCCAACTCGGGTTGGCTCATCTGGGTCGAAAAGACGATCGCGTTGCCGGGCCAGAAGAGCTTGCCTGAGCCGGACGTCGCGCTGGTGAAGGGCGGGCGCTGGGATTTCGTGTCCTCCCGGCCGCAGCCGGATCACGTCGGCCTGGTCGTCGAGGTCGCGGACAGCTCGCTGGCCAAGGACCGTCGGCGGAAGGAGATGTATCTCGCCGCCGGTGTCCCCGCCTACTGGATCCTGAATCTCGCCGACGGCTGCCTCGAGGTGTACCGCCCCGGGGCGAGGCGGAAGACGCTCCGCGCCGGCGACTCGGTCGAGCTCGTCCTGGACGGGAAGGCCGTCGCCCGGATCTCCGTCGCCGACATGCTCCCGCCCGACGATCCGAACCGCCGGCCCAAGGGGAAGCGATCATGAGCGAGCCGGAGAAGCAGGACGACCGCGCCCGCATCGGCGCCCAGCTCCTGGCGGACCACCTCGAGGCCCAGGGCGTCGAGCACATCCTCACGATCCCGGGGGCGAAGATCGACCGGCTGCTCGACGTCCTGCACGGGGCGAAGCCGCGGCTGATCGTCTGCCGGCACGAGCAGAACGCCGGCCTGATCGCCTCGGGGATCGGCCGGATGACGGGCCGCGCGGGGGTCTGCCTGGTGACGTCCGGGCCGGGCTGCTCCAACCTGGTGACGGCCCTGGCGACCGCGACGTACGAGGGGGATCCCGTCGTCGCGCTCGGCGGCGCGGTGCCGCTGGCCTCGCGGCACAAGCTGACGCACCAGACGATGGACACCGTCAATTTGTTCCGCCCCGTGACCAAGCTGAGCACCGAGATCGACTCCGGTCAGACCGTCTCCGAAGTCCTCTCCGGCGCCTTCCGCGCCGCCGAGTCCGGCCGCCCGGGCGCCGCGTTCGTGAGCCTGCCGGCCGACGTGATGGAAGGGCCGACCTCGGCCGCGCTGCTCGCCCCGTCCCGGCCGCCCCGGCTCGGGCCCGGCGACGCCGAGACCCTCGCCGAGGCCGCCCGCCTGATCGACGGGGCGAGCCGGCCCGTGCTGCTGCTGGGGATGCTCGCCAGCGACCCGCGGAACGCCGAGGCCGTCCGCCGGCTCCTGAAGGCCGTCCCCCTGCCGGTCGCCTGCACGTTCCAGGGGGCGGGCGTCGTCGCCCGCGACCTCCTGAGCTGCTTCGCCGGCCGCGTCGGCCTGTTCCACAACACGCCCGCCGACGGGGTCCTGGACGCGGCCGACGTCGTCGTCACCGTCGGCTTCAACCCGATCGAGTACGACCCCTCCGCCTGGAACCACGGCGCCAGGCGGCCGATCGTCCACCTCGACGTCATCCCCGCGGAGATCGACGCCGATTATCGTCCCGCCGTCGAGGTCATCGGCGACATCGCCGACTCGCTCGACGCCCTGGCCCCCCTGCTCCGCTCGGCCCCTCGACCGCACGATCACTCCGGCCTCGACGCCGTGGCCCGCCTCGTGGCCGCCACCCGGGCGCGGGCCGCGACCCTGGACGGCACGCCGATCCACCCCCTCCGCCTGATCCACGAGCTGCAGGAGATCCTCACCGACGACATGACCGTGATCTGCGACGTGGGTTCCATCTACATCTGGATGTGTCGCTATTTCTACGCATATGAGCCGCGGCGGTTCCTCGCCAGCAACGGCCAGCAGACGATGGGCGTGGCGCTGCCGTGGGCGATCGCCGCCTGCCTCGTGCGCCCCGGGGAGAAGGTCGTCTCCATGTCGGGCGACGGCGCCTTCCTGATGAGCTCCATGGAGATGGAGACCGCCGTCCGGCTGGGGTGCAACCTCGTGCACCTGGTCTGGCGCGACGGATTCCTCGACATGGTGAAGATCCAGCAGCTCGCCAAGTACGGCCGCGCGACCGCCGTCGAGCTCGGCCCCGTGGACGTCGTCCGGTACGCCGAGTCCTTCGGCGCCACCGGCCTGTCCATCAAGACCCCGGCCGACATCGCCCCGACCCTCCGCCGCGCCCTGGAGATCCCCGGCCCGGTCCTCATCGACGTCCCGGTGGACTACCGCGACAACCCCGAGCTGGTCCGGGCCATGCGGAGCGATGTGGTCGTATGATCCCGCGATCAGGCTGATTCGGTCCGGTTCGATTCTCTGGCCCCCTGCCGACCGCGTTCCGGCCGTCCGGCGAAGCTCATTCGGTCACTCCCCAGTGTCCGCCCCTTGCCGGCCCGATCCGTGCGATGACTCCGTCGGCCTTCAGCTTGTTGATTTGCAACTCGATCGCTCGTTCCGACCGTCCGAGCTCTTCGGCGAGTTCGGGGATCGTCACTCCCGGCTTCTCCTTCATCAGGTCGACCACCGTCCGGGCCGTCTTGCCGAGCCGTTTCCCCGAAGGTTTCCCCGAAGGTTTCCCCGCAGGTTCTCCGGTAGCTGTGGTCCGATCATGGGGGTCGATACCGCCGAGCCGATCAACGATCCACTGTGCAAAGGCGAATTCGATGCGGAAGCCACCCGCTTCCTGCTCGATCTGGCAAGCTCGATAGATGCGCTCGATGCCTCGATGAGACCGATGCGTCGTCTTGCCTCACGAATGCCAATCGGCGATCTGAGGGATTTGACTGCCAAACAGACGTATTGGAGGCTTCGCCTCAGAACACAGGACAGACCACCGAAGGGATGCATGACAACACATCCCAGAATTCGCATGATACCCCGGCGGCCAGACGCCGCAAGTTCCCCGATAATCGGCACAACCGCCCCAGGCTGGACTCGACATCGATCCCTCGCCGCCTCCGCCCTGATCCCCCGTCCCCTAACGATCCGATCGAAGGGGATGAGGCCCGAGGAAGATGCGGGCCCTCTCGACCCAGGAGGGGGGAGATCGTGGCGCGATCGAGACGACGTGGGGCCGGGCAGGCCGCGTGCCTGGCGATGATGGCGACACTGGCCATCGCGATGGGGTTGCCCCGGACGCTCATCGCCGACGAGACCCTGCAGGACGCCTGGGCCATCGCCCTGGGATCCAACCAGGGCCTGCAGGCGTCGCAGGCCGGGACGGCCGCCGCACGCCAGGGGCTGGCCGCGGCCCGGGCCGAGCGGATGCCGATGGTCAACAGCACGAACGCCTACACCTGGCTGAACACCGCGCCGACATTCAAGACGAGCCTCGCCCTGCCGGGTACCTCCGCGCCACTGAGCTTCTCGTTCCCGTTCGCGAATCAGGACTTCTTCGTCTCGTCCACCCTGATGAACATCCCGCTCTACACCGGCGGCCGGGTCCGCTCCGGGATCGACGCCGCGAGCGCCCAGGCCGGCGCCGCGCACGCGGAGGAGACGACCGCGGCCCAGGACCTGAAGCTGGACGTCGCCCAGGCCTACCTCAACGTCCTCCGCGTCGAGAAGCTCCTCCTCCTGGCGCGGACCAGCACCACCAGCCTGGAATCGCATCAACGCGACGTGAACAACCTCTTCCGCGAGGGGATCGCCAAGCGGACCGACCTGCTGGCCTCTCAGGTCTCGCTCGCCCGCGCCCGCCAGCGGGTGATCCAGGCGACGAACGAACGCGACGTGGCCCGCGCCGCGTACAACCGGCTCCTCGGCCGGGCCCTCACCGAGCCGACCGCCCTCCAGGAGATGGCCATCCACACCGGCCCCGAGATCACGCGGACCTCGTTCGACGACCACGGCAACGGCCCCGATCCCACGGCCGCCGGCCTTCCCAGCCCCCTGCCCGACGCGCCGGGCCCGGGCGAGGACACGCCCGCGACGGGCCCGGAGCAGGACGCGGAGATCGAGCGGCTCACGGCCATCGCCCTGTCCGGCCGGTCGGAGCTCGCGGCGCTCGCCGGCCAGGCGCGGGCGTATTCCGCCCAGGCCCGGGTGGCGGAGTCGGTCAAGAAGCCCCAGGTCGGCCTCATCGGCGGGTTCACGTACCTGCAGAACGACCAGATGACCCGCAACGACTTCTGGTCCGGGTCGTTCGCCGCGACCTGGCTCCTCTGCGACGCCGGCCGGTCGAGCCGCCGTGCCGAGTCGCTCCGCTTCAAGGAGGCCCAGTCGCTCAAGCAGCGGAACGAAGCCGCGTCGAAGATCGCCCTCTCCGTCCGCTCCACCTGGCTGTCGCTCCAGAGCGCCCGCGCCGCGCTCGCCGTGGCCAGGTCGGCGATGCACCAGGCCGACGAGAACCTCCGCGAGACCCGCGACCGCTACCGCGAACAGGTCGTCACCAACACCGAGGTCCTCGACGCCGAGACCCTCCGCCTCCAGACGTACACCGACTACTACAACGCGTTCTACGCCGTCCTCATGGAGCAGTTCCGCCTTCGTCGGGCCATATGTGCATTATAAAGAACAAGAGAACGAACCACAGAGACGCAGAGGACGCAGAGAAGAAGGGGAAGAGAAGACGGGAGCGGAAGGGAACGCGAGGGATGAGAGGGAGCCGGGAATCGGATCGGAAGGAGCCTGGTTCAGCCCTCTTGCCGGGGGGCTTCAGGCGCCTTACAGTGCGACCATTGCGAGGTGAGCCCACCCGACCGGACGCATCGAAGCGTGCGCGTCTCTGAATCACACCAGGAGAGGCAGGAATTTATGAGAAGCGTCGTCGCACGGGGATGCGCCCTTGCCGTGATGGCGGTCATGTCTACGTTTGCGTGGGCCGCGGAGCCCCCCGCGGCCGAGAAGATCCAGCCGGCGGACGATCTCGTCCTGAACTATCACCTGATGCATCCGGGCGGGCCGAGCCTGCCGGGCGACCCGAACGCGGCGTTCTACCTCGACGGCACCTATCACCTGCACTACATCCTGGCCCACCCGTGGAAGGACAAGGGGTCGTTCGCGTTCGTCCACGTCACGAGCCCGGACATGCTGCACTGGACCTGGCAGCCGACCAAGCTCCAGGTGTCGTTCACCGGGCACGGCATGTTCAGCGGCACCGGGTTCCTGACGAAGGAAGGGAAGCCGGCCGCGATCTACCACGGGCAGGGATCGGGCCGGAACCAGATCGCCGTCGCCGCGGACAACAAGCTCTCGGCCTGGGAGAAGCCCTATCCCGTGGACGTCCGCAACGCCGACGGCTCCGAGGCGAAGATCAACCACTGGGATCCCGACTGCTTCCTGATCGGCGACACGTACTACGCGATCTCCGGCGGCGTCAACCCGCCGCTGATGAAGTCGAAGGACCTGAAGACGTGGACGCATGTTGGCCCCTTCCTGCGTCATGACCTGCCGGACGTGGCCGTCGGCGAGGACATCTCGTGCCCGAACGTCTTCAAGCTGGGCGACAAGTGGATGCTCCTCTGCATCAGCCACAACCTGGGATGCCGGTACTACCTGGGCGACTGGGACGCGAAGGCGGAGCAGTTCGTGCCCCAGACGCAGGGCCGGATGAACTTCCGCCGCGAGGACCAGAACATCTACGGCCCCCCCTGGCGGGTGGATTACTTCGCCCCCGAGAGCGTGCTGACGCCGGACGGCCGGCGGGTGATGTGGGCCTGGCTGGCCTGCCTGGGCAAGGACGACGGCACGATGGACGACCGGACGATCGAGTCCCTGCCCCGCGAGCTGAGCCTCCCCGCCGACGGGGTCCTCCGGATCCGGCCGCTCCGCGAGCTCGAGGCCCTGCGGCGGGATCACGCCACCCTCGGCAACCTCGCCATCGAGCCCCCCATCGGCGACGTCCGGGCGAAGGTCGCCCCCGCCGGCAAGGTGCTCGCCACGCTCCCGGGCGACTCGGCGGAGATCCGGATCACGGTGGCCCGCGACCAGGCCGAGCGGAAGCTCTTCGGCTTCGTCCTCTTCGGCTCGCCGCAGGGGGGCGGGCTCCCGATCATGCTCCGGCCGGAGAACGGCACCCTCCGCGTGGGCACCGCCGAGGCCCCCTTCTCCGTCTCGAGCCTCCCCCCGGGCGAGGACCTCACGCTCCGCATCTACGTGGACAAGTACCTGGTCGAGGTCTTCGCCAACGATCGCCAGGCCATGATCGCCTCGTTCGCCGACTACCGCGGCAAGCCCACACTCTCGGGCTTCAGCGTGGGCGCGCCCACCGCCGTCAAGTCGCTGGAAACCTGGAAGATCGAGCCGACCAACCAGGGCTTCCTGGAGGCTCGCAAGAATCACGTATGGGAACCGAAGACGAACTAACCACAGAGGCACAGAGACACGGAGAAGACCGGGGGGAGAGAAAGAAGGGCGGAGAAGAGAGAGAGAGAGAGAGAGAGAGAGAGAAGGGAACGGAATGGAAGGAGAGAGGGCGTCGAAGGATCGATCACCGGAGACGAACCTCGACTCGGAATTGAAGTCAAGGACGGCATCGACGTCGCGACATTGTTCTTGCTCTCTTCTCCGTGCCTCCGTGCCTCTGTGGTTAGTTTCCTCCTTTCTTCTCTTCATTCTCCAAGGTGGACATCGCCCTCGGCGACGGATCGCTTCATGAGCCAGGCCAGGGGGACGGTGGCGAGGGCGATGAGGGTGAAGACCCAGAAGCAGTCGAGGAAGGCCATGGCGTAGGCCTGCTGGTCGCGGACCAGGCGGATGGCGCGGAGGCCCATCAGGTCGCCGCGGGCGGGGTCGCCGGTGACGGCGGTGAAGAACCGGCCGGTGGCCTGGAGCGCGGCGCCCGTGGCGTCGCTGAGGGGCTGGAGGGCCTCGGTCAGGCGGAACGTGTGGAACTGGAGCCTCCGCTGGAAGACCGCGGTGGACAGGCCGATGCCCACGCTCGAGCCCTCGTTGCGGAGCATGTTGAACAGGCCGCTCGCGTTGTTCATCTCGGTCTTCGGCAGGTAGAGGACGGCCGCCGCGGCGAGCGGCGCGAACATCAGCCCGGCGCCGGCCATCTGCACGACGCGGGGCCAGACGAGCTGCATCGGGCCGGCCTGGAGGTTCAGGGTCACCAGCCAGTACGAGCCGAGGGCCATCACGGCCCCGCCCAGCGAGATCAGCCAGCGCGCGTCGGCCCCCTTGCGCAGGACCAGGGCGCTGAGGATCATCGTGACCATCGAGAAGAACCCGGCCGGCGAGAGCACGAGCCCGGCATTCGTGGCGTCGTAGCCCATCAGGCCCTGCATCATCTGCGGCAGCAGCAGGATGCTGCCATAGAGCACGGCATACGTCGAGGCCACGATGGCGCAGCCGAAGAAGAAGCTGCGGTCGCGGAGCAGCCGCAGGTTGATGAACGGCGCGGGATGCCGCCATTCCCAGAAGAAGCCGCCGGCCAGGCCGATGGCCGTGAGGATCACCATGATCCGGATGGCCGGCGAGCCGAGCCAGTCCCACTCCTGCCCCTTGTCCAGGACGACCTCCAGGCAGCCCAGGCCCAGCGCGATCAGGCCGATGCCGACGTGATCGATCCGCAGGCCCTTCTCCCGCATGGCCGCGCGCTCGGCCTTCAGGTAGGCCGGGTCCTCCACGAGCAGCTCGTTGAGGATCAGCGAGAGGATGCCGGCGGGGATGTTGATGTAGAAGATCCACCGCCATGAGTAATTGTCGGTGATCCAGCCGCCGAGCGTCGGGCCGAGCACCGGGGCGGTGAGCGCGGCGACGCCGTAGACGGCCATGCCCGCGGCCCGCCGGCTCGCGGGGAAGGTGTCCAGCAGGATCGCCTGCGAGACCGGCTGGAGGCCGCCGCCGGCGATCCCCTGCAGGACCCGCCAGAGGATCAGGATCGGCAGGGTGTGGGCCAGCCCGCAGAGGGCCGACGTGACCGTGAACATCGCCACGCAGGCCATGTAATAGGCCTTCCGGCCCATCGCCGCGGAGAGCCAGCTCGACAGCGGGATGATCATCGCGTTGGCGACGAGGTAGCCGGTCAGCACCCAGTTGGCGTCGTCGGTGGAGGCCCCGAGGTCCCCCGCGATGTGCGGCAACGCCACGTTGGCGATGCTCGTGTCGAGCACCTCCATGAACGTGGCGATCGTCACCGTGAGGGCCACCAGCCACGGATTGGTCGCGCGATCCGCCGCGGCGGCCGTCATCGCGACGGCTCCGGGGCCGTCGCCCGGGCTTCCTCCGCGACGGGCCGGCGGAGCTTCCGGCCGGCGAACGGGCCGGTCGGCGTCGCGCGGATCAGGACCCGCGGCTCGACCGACAGGCCGACGAACAGCGGGGCCTCCGCGGGGTTGCCGTCCACCAGGTCGATCCGGACGGGGAGCCGCTGGACGACCTTCACGAAGTTCCCCGTCGCGTTCTCCGGCGGCAGGAGCGCGGTCGCGGCGCCGGTCCCCGGGGCGAAGCCGGAGACCCGGCCGCGATAGGTCCGGCCGGGGTAGGCGTCGGCCGCAATCTCGACCGGCTGGCCGATCGCGATCTCGGCGATCTGGGTCTCCTTGAAGTTGGCGTCGATCCAGATCTCGTCGAGCGACCGGAGCATCATCAGCCCCTGGCCCGCCTGCACGCGGTTGCCCGGGTTGGCGACCCGGCGGCCGATGATGCCGTCGAACTCGGCGTGGATCCTGGTGTCGCGGAGGTCGATCCGCGCCTGGTCGAGCGCCCGGCTCGCCTGCTCGATGCCGGCCTTCGCCAGCCGGACCGGGGGGGAGTCCTCGGCCAGTTGATTCAGGTAGGCGTCCTGGTCGCCGCCGGGGGCCTTCTTGCGGAAGTTCTCGATGACGGTCTTCGGATCCTCCTCGATGGGGGGCACCTCGATGCCGAGCTTGACGGCCACGTTGATCAGCTCCGCGAGCGACGCGCGGACGGCCGGGGCGCGGCCGATCCAGTCGGCGGGGACGTCGCCCGGGGCCTGGCCGGCCGGCGGGATCGAGGGCAATCCGAGGGCGGCCCGCGCCAGGTGGACCTGCTCCTGGGCCTCCAGCTCGGTGGCCGCGGCGACCTGGTAGGACGCCTCGCGCTGGTCGACGACCTGCTGCGTCCCGCTGTTGGACTGGAGCAGGTTCCGCGCCCGGCGGAGCTCGGCCTCGGCGAGCGACCGCTGGGCGGCGGCCTTGGCCTGGGTCGCCAGGCTGGCCTTGAGCTTGGCGATCCCCTCGACGACCCCGTCGGTGGTGAGGATCAGGTTGTTGAACGCGGCGCGGAGGCCCGCCACGACGGCCTTCGCCTGGGACCGCGCCTGCACGAGCTGGGCCTCCGCCACCGCCACCGCGGCGGCCGCGCGGCCCTCCGCCACGCGGTAGAGCTCCGGGTCGAGCTCGACGAGGAGGTCCCCCTTCTTGACGAAGTCGTTGTCGTCGACGCGGATCTCCAGGATCGTGCCCGCCACGCGCGGGGCGACGTACGTGACGTGCCCGGCGACGTACGCGTCGTCGGTGTGCTCCGAGTTCCACAGGACGACGAGCCGCGGCCAGGACCAGGCGACCGCGGTCGCGATCGCCGCCACCAGCACCAGGCCGATCAGCAGCCGCCTGCCGCCCGGGTGCGACGGCCTCGACGGGGGGGCATGCTCCGTCGGGGGCGACGCCTCGGGGGCGTCGCCGGGGGCGTCCTTGCGCGTCGCGGATGGGGGAATGCCCGCCGCGCCCGAGGCCGGCGTGGAGACCTCGCGGTCCTGTTCCGTGTTCAAGGGGGGGATCTTCCTGTCGGTGGCGCGGGCGGCCGGCGGCGCGTCGAGGCTGTTTGCGAGGGCCGCGGGCCCGCTCCCTCTTCCTGGACTCTATATCCGGCGGACCGGCCCGGCAAGCCCTCGCCGCGCGGGCGGGTGGCTCGCGACGGCCTCGCCGATCCGGTAGGATCCGCGGGATGGCCTCGTCGTCGCGACCCCCGCCGCGCGGGCGGCGCGGGTTTCGCACGGGCGATCCGTCCTGAGCGATCGTTCAGGAATGACCGCACCGGAATCTCGGCCCTGGGAGGGACGTCATGAGTCTCGGCAATGCAACCCCCGATGCCGTCGTCATGCGGCGGGTGCTCCGCCACGAGCTGGAGGCGATCCGCGGCAACTGGCCGTGGCTGCTGGCCCTGGGGATCATCCTGGTGATCTCCGGCACGCTGGCCATGGGCCTGCCCCTGGTGGCCACGCTGGCCACGTCGCTGACCATCGGCGTGCTGCTCCTGATCGGCGGCGGGGCGCAGCTCGTGGGCGCCTTCTGGACGCGGGACTGGAGCGGATTCTTCCTGGTCCTGCTGATGGGCGTCCTCTACGCGGTCCTCGGCATTCTCTTCATCCGCCAGCCCGTCCAGGCGGCCGCCGCGCTCACCCTGCTGCTCGCCTGCGCCCTGATGGTGGGGGGCCTCTTCCGGATCATCGTCGCGCTGGCGTACCGGTTCCCGCAGTGGGGCTGGGTCCTGCTGGGCGGGCTCCTGAATCTCTTCCTGGGCATCCTCATCTGGATGGAGTGGCCGGGCTCGTCGCTCTGGGTGATCGGCCTGTTCGTGGGCATCGACATGCTCTTCAGCGGCTGGACCTGGATCATGCTGGCCCTCCGGCTGAGGGGCATCGCGGCCCGCCACCCGGGCCACCACCACCATTCGGGCACGCCCGCGACCGCCCCGCCGCCGGATGCGTCGTGAGCCACCCAGCCGTCGCTTTCGCCGCGACTCGTTCGCTTCCCCCCTTACGAAGGGGGGATTCAGGGGGGTGATTTCGATCGCGATGGCTCGCGCCATTCACCCCCTCCAACTGCCCCTTGGTCAGAGGGGGAGAGCCGGACATGCGCCCCCTGCTTCCGGGGGGGATTCGGGCGTCGGGCCGTTCGTCCCGCGCCCTAATCGACGACCGCTTCCCTCCGGGATCGCTTCTCCTTCGGGGGATCGCCGGCGCTTTCCCCGGGCCGCGAGGGGTGATGCTCTCCCCCCTCATTCGCGTCGGAGACGCCCGCGCGGGGGCCGCCGGGCCGTCGGTTGTGCGGGGGCCGCCGGGCGGGGTCTGGGGCCCCCTCCGGCGGCGGGCGGAACGGCCCGGACCAGACCCGCCCGGGCCCGGGCCTCCCTCGCAGCCCGATGTCGGGGATGGCCGGCATGGGGGTCTGGATCGCGCCGTCGGGCACCACCACGGGCGTGATCCGGTTCACCTGCCAGACCCCCGGCGCGGTCTCCTGGAATCCCAGGGACCACGTCGTGTTGACCGTCCCCACGTTGTACGAGCCCCCCAGCGACGTCTTCAGCGTCCCCCGCGCGTAGACGCGGAACTCCGCCTTGCCCCGGCGGGTCCGCCGCCCCGCGCTGGCCTGGAGGTCGCGCAGGTGGACGAAATCGAAGGTCGCGTTCCTCAGATTCGCGCGGATCAGCTCGCGCGTCGCCTCGCCGGAGATCGCCATCTCGTTCTGGACGTACTCCACGTCCGGCGTCAGGTTCGCCAGCACCCGGTCGGCGTCGCTCGCCAGGACCGCCCCCCTCAGGTCGTAGACCACCCGCTCGATCCGCTCGTTGTCCGTCACCCACAGGTAGTCCACCAGCACCAGCAGGCCCGCCACCCCGAGCGCCCCCATCGCCCACATCAGGAACTTCCCCTGCTGCGTGACCCGCACCGCCACGAAGCAGGCCGCCGCCGCCAGGACCAACCCGACCGCCAGGTACGTCGGATCTTCCGCCAGGACCGTCATCGGGCTCCTCCCCTCTCCAGGACCGGAACTGGGCTCCGCCGAGCCGCCCCTCTATGACATGTGTCAGACGATGGTCATTCTATCGGCCTTCCGGCGCGTGGGAAGGGGCCAGCCGAGGGAATTCCGCTCGGGTCAGGGCCGGTCCTTCTTCTCGGCGTCGTCCTTCTTCTCGGCGTCGTCCTTCTTCTCGGCGTCGTCCTTCTTCTCGGCGGCCTTCTTTTCGGCCTCAGGCTTCTTTTCCGGCTCCTTGTGGCGGACGGTGACGATCTCGGAGACGGTGACGGGGATGAGGTTGTAGCGGGGCTCCCACTCGGTGGGGCGGAGCTTGACGCTGTTCTCCAGGAAGCGGGTGATGGCCTCGCTGACCTTGGGCTCCAGGCGGAGGAGCTTGTAGCCGTGGAGCGAGGAGGGGAAGAGCTCGATCCGGTTGAGCCGGACGCGCTCGACGACGCCGCGGACGGCCTCGACGGTGTCCTTGGAGGGGGCGTCCTTGGCGCCGGCGAGGAGGGCCAGGGGGACGCGCGGGGCCAGCGAGGGGACCAGGGATTTCAGCGCGTATCCGTAGCCCGCGGGCATGGGGGAGATCAGGATCAGGCCGTTGAGGTCGCTGGCGCGGCCGTCGGTGGAGACCGCGGCGCCGGGCTGGTAGGCCCAGGCGGCGGCGAGGTTCGCCCCCTCTCCCACGCCCAGGACGCCGAGCTTGGCGATGTTCAGGTCCCCGCGGTTGTGGCGGTCCAGGAGGAAGATGTAGGCGGCCTGGAGGTCCTCGGCGAGCTGCTGGCGGTCCCCCTGGGTGAGCTCGCGGCGGGCGTTCTGGCCCTGGCCGCGGAGGTCCAGGGAGAGCACCGCGTAGCCTTCCTGCTGGAGGTGCTCGGCCAGCCCCTTGCCCTTCAGGTCGGAGACCGGATCCTCGAAGTCCTTGCGCGCCCGGCCGCCCTCGTGCACGAGCATGACGACCGCCGCGCCGGTGGCGAGCTTGGACGGGTAGTACGAGGCGGCCAGCGGGGTGCCGTCGAACGAGCGGAGGCGGAAGGTGAAATGGTACGTCCCGGCCGCCGACTTCTCCGCGGCCTTCTCGACGGCCCTGGCGTTGGCCGGGTTGAGCGGGTCGGCGGCCTCGGGCCGGGCCTTCTTCAGCGGCGCCCCGCCCTGGTTCCTCACCCGGGCGCGACCGGGCGGCTTCGGCTGCTGCGCCACCGCCATCCCGACGATGACCAGGCCGGCCAGGACCGCCGCCAGCCCCCTGCCGCCCCACCCGCGTATCCCGTCGCGCATCGTCGTGTATCCCGCAAGGATTGTTTTCGAACCCTCGACCCGGCTCGTCGCCCGCCGGCCGCTCCTGGCCGTCGCCGCCCCGTTCATCGTAAGATCATGGGAGAGGAGCGACAAGGGACGTAAGAACGGTTCGCCGTCCCTGTCGCCGTCGGGGAGGTACACCGCCATGCTCGGCGCGATCGCCGGCGACGTCATCGGCTCGGTCTTCGAGGCCAACCCGATCAAGGCGACGTTCTTCCCCCTCTTCCACGACCGCTGCCGGTTCACCGACGACACGGTGCTGACGGTGGCCCTGGCGGAGAGCATCCTGGAGGGGACGCCGTACGTCTCGCTGCTGAAGTCGTACTACCGGCGCTATCCGAAGGCCGGCTTCGGGGGTTCCTTCCACCACTGGGCGCTCGCGCCGGGGGCCGAGCCGTACAACAGCTTCGGCAACGGCTCCGCGATGCGGGTCTCGCCGGTCGGCTTCGCGTATGACTCGCTCGACGAGGTCCTCGACCGGGCCCGCGAGAGCGCCGAGGTCACCCACAACCACCCGGAGGGGATCAAGGGGGCCCAGGCCGTCGCCGCGTCGATCTTCCTGGCCCGCACCGGCAGCACCAAGGACGAGATCCGCGACTACGTGGCGAAAACGTTCGACTACGACCTGGACCGGACGCTCGACGAGATCCGCCCGCGGTATGCCTTCGACGTGACCTGCCAGGGCTCGGTCCCGGAGGCGATCCTGGCGTTCCTGGAGTCCACCGATTTCGAGCACGCCGTCCGCCTGGCCATCTCGCTGGGGGGCGACGCCGACACCCAGGCCTGCATCGCCGGCGGCATCGCGCACGCCTTCCACCGCGGCGTCCCCGCGGAGATCTCCGAGCCGGTCCTCGAGATCCTCGACGAGCCCCTGGCCGAGGTCGTCCGGCGGTTCCAGGAGCGGTACGAGGCGGCGCGGTGAGGGAGGATTGATGGGCGGACTGCCGCCGCGGCGGGGTCTGTGCTAACCTTCAGGGGATGATTCGTGTCCCGCGACAGGGGTGCCTGCGCGATGCTCAAGAGTCTCCAGCTCGAGAATTACCGAGGGTTCCGGCGATACCGCCTGGACGGCCTGGCCCGGGTCAACCTGCTCGTCGGCAAGAACAACTGCGGGAAGACGTCGATCCTGGAGGCGGTGCGGATCCTGGCCGCGCAGGGGGATCCGAGGGTCCTGGCCGAGATCGCGACCCGGCGCGGCGAGAGGATTGCCGCCGGCGACGCAAGCGAGAACTCTTATGCGGACGTATCGCCCTTCTTTCATGGATATGAATTCGGCTCGGGCAAGTCCCTCTCGCTGCACGGGGAGATTGGCTGCGGCCACCTCGAACTGAAGGTCGCCCGGCTCTCGGAGATCGAAAAGACGAGGCAACTGCAATTCGCTCACCCGAGCGGGGTCACCCTTCGACGCGGAGCCTCGGTGGAGGAGGTCGCGGTGCAGCTCGGGAATCACCTCTTCGTCGAGATCACGGGAGGCGAGCACCGGCCACTCTGGCCGCTCATCCCCGCTTCCGACAGCGGGGCCCTCCTCCTGGAGCCCAGTTTCTTCGGCGTCGGCGAGCCGGCGGATGCCGTCAACATCCAGCTCATCACGACGGAGTCCCTCCCCCCCCGTGCGATGGCCTCGATGTGGGACGCGGTCCTCACCGAGGGCCGCGAGGCCGACGTCATCCGGGCGCTCAAGATCCTGGAGCCGGAGATTTCCAACGTCTTCTTCCTGAGCGGCGAACGGGCCTCCCGGAACGGCCGCGGCGGGATCCTCGTCGCCTTCGAGGATCCGAAGCGGAAGCGCGTGCCGCTGGGCAACTTCGGCGAGGGGATCCGGAGAATGCTGGCCCTGGCCCTCTCGCTGGACCAGGCCCGGGGCGGGATCCTGCTCGTCGATGAGATCGACACGGGGCTGCACTATTCGATCCTCGGGGACATGTGGCTGATGCTGGTCAACGCGGCGAAGGCGTACGACGTCCAGGTCTTCGCCACCACCCACAGCCAGGACTGCATCCGCGGCCTGGCCTGGCTCTGCGAGCGGCATCCGGACCTGGGGGTTGACGTCTCGGTGCAGAAGATCGACCCGGACCTCGACGAATCCATCGACCTCGACTCCGAGAAGCTTCAGATCGCCGTTGAGCAGGCCATCGAGGTGCGATGATGCCCGCGATTTCCGCCCGGTCGAGGCTCTACGTGGAAGGCACCGACGATCTCCACGCGATCGCCAACCTGGTCGAGGCCCATGGCATCGACTACAGGACGAACGCTTCAGCACCGGAGATCGAGAAGGTCATCGGCGTGGAGAAGCTCCTGAAGACGATAGAAACCGCCGTGGAGTTGGCCGGCGGCAGGGCGGTCGGCTTCGCCTCGACGCCGACTCGCCGATCGCCGCCCGCTGGGCCTCGGTCCGCCAGCACCTCGTGAACGCGAGAGTTGAGGACGTCCCCGAGCAGATCCCCGCCGGCGGCTTCATCGGCGTCTCGGCCTACCATTCCCGCGTCGGCGTCTGGCTCATGCCGGACAACGTCCGCGATGGGACGCTCGAGGAGTTCCTCCGGGACCTCGTCGCCGATCAGGACCCGATCATCGGCCATGCGGAGTCGGCCACGGATCGGGCGAAAGACCTCGGCGCGGGCTTCCCGCCCCAGGACCGCCTGAAGGCCCTGATCCACGCGTGGCTCGCCTGGCAGGACGTCCCGGGCCGGCCCTACGGGCTGGCGGTCAAGGCGCGGTCCTTCCGCCACGACGGCCCGATCGCGGGGCGGTTCGTCGACTGGTTCCGGGCGCTCTACGAAGTGACCCTCACCCCAGGCTCGGGAGGAGGCGGCCATGGGGAAGACGTCCCGGATCGGTAACCTCATCGTCCTTGGCGTCGTCGCCGTCGTCCTCGGCGTCCCGCTCCTGGTCATCCTCAATGTGTTCTACGGGGTCCACGCCTACCCCGGGGTCTTCGCGCGCAACATCGAGAAGGGCCGGCCCCTCGTGCAGGCCGTCTACGCCTATCGGAGCGACGTGGGGCTCTACCCCGAGAGGCTGGAGGACCTGGTCCCCGATTACCTCGCCGCCGTGCCGGAGGGGTGGCAATACAGGGCGCCGGCCGAGGGGGTGCCGGCGCGGCTCCAGCTCCACGGCGCCTTTCACAGCTTCCTCAGCTACTACTTCGCCCGCCCGGTCGACTCGCGGTGGCCGGCGGACTTCTGGCCGGAGGGCTGGGAGTACAACCAGGAAGGGACGCTCCACTTCCAGGGCAGGGACGTGGTCCCCGTCCCGCCCTTGCGGACGTCGACGGAGGGGCGGAAATGAGCGGAACGGGCTCGACGGCGCCGAGAATCCCGAGACCCTCGCCCGCGAAATCGGGTAACATCTCGGGCCGGATGGCCGCGGTCCACGACGAGACGAGCGAGGAGCATTGATGGCCGAGCCGGTGATCGCCACCCTGGGGCTGACGAAGCACTACGGCCGCTTCGCGGCCCTGTCCGACATGAGCCTGGAGGTCCGCAAGGGGGAGGTCCTGGGCCTGCTCGGGCCCAACGGGGCGGGCAAGACGACCCTGATCCGGCTGCTGCTGGGGATGCTCCGGCCGACGGCCGGCACCGCCAGCGTGGCCGGCCTCGACCCGTGGCGCGACGGCCGGGAGATGCGCCGGCGGGTCTCTTACCTGCCCGGCGAGATCCGCCTGTTCGGCCACCTGACCGGCTTCAAGATGCTCTGCTACATGAGCGACCTCCGCGGCGGCGAGGCCCTGGAGCGGGCCGTCGCCATCGCCGAGCGGGTGCTCAAGCTCGACCTCAACCGCAGGGTCCGGGCGTACTCCACGGGCATGAAGCAGAAGCTCGCCCTGGCGCAGGCGTTCGCCGATCCGGTCGACATCCTGATCCTCGACGAGCCCACGTCCGCGCTCGATCCGACGGTGCGGAACGACGTCGTCAACCTGGTCCACCAGGCGCGCGACGCCGGCCAGACGGTGGTCTTCTCCGGGCACGTCCTCTCCGAGGTGGAGGCCGTGGCCGATCGGGTCGCGATCATGCGAAGGGGCCGGCTGATGCACATCGAGGACATGCGTGACCGCCGCGGCCTGCGGCTGGTCCTGGCCCGCTACGAGGGAGAACTCCCGGACCGGTTCCCGGAGGAGCTCGGCCTGGTCGTCCGCGAGCGGAAGGGGCAGACGATCCTCTGGGAGCACCGCGGGCCGGTCTCTCCGCTGGCGACCTGGATCGGCGCGGAGCCGATCGTGGATCTCGCCGTCGGCACCGAGGACCTGCGGAGCCTCTACGACCGCTTCCACGGCACCGAGGCGAGGGACGACCGGGAGCAAGAGGACGAGGAGGAGCTGTCATGACCGCGTTCGGCACGATGCTCCGCCGCCAGCTCGGCGAATCGCGATGGTTCCTGGGCCTGGCGGCGTCCGCCCTCTTCGGCCTGGGCTGGCTCTCCGCGTTCATCGCCTGCCGGGTCGAGCGGAGGTTCCGCGAGGTGACCGGCGAGGACGCCGAGCGGTTCACCCAGTTCACCCGGGGGATGGGGGGGAAGGCGATGGATTTCTCCTCGCTCGCCTTCCAGGTCATGTTCTGGAGCCATCCGTTCGTCTTCCTGATCGTCTGCACCTGGGCGATCTCGCGCGGGTCCGCGGCGGTGGCCGGGGAGATCGAGCGCGGCACGCTCGACGTGACCCTGTCCCGCCCGGTCTCGCGCTGGGAGTACCTGGCCACGCAGGTCCTGGTCGCGGTCCTCGGCTTCCTGGTCCTGGCCGCGGCGCTGGTGATCGGCAACCGGATCGGCGGGCTCTACAACAAGGTCTCGGACCCGCCCTCGGCGATGGCCCTGATCATGCCGGCGGCGAACCTGGCGATGGTCGGCCTGGCCGTCTATGGCTACTCGCTGCTGCTCGGCTCGTGGGACGTCGTCCGCTGGCGGCCCAACCTGTTCGCCGCCACCCTCACGATCGCCGGCTTCGTCGCCGGCGTGGCCTCCACGTTCCCGACCCTGTCCGACTGGGAATGGATCGGCCGGTTCTCCGTCTTCAAGGCCTTCGACCCGGTGGAGGTCGCCGTCACCGGCGAGACCTTCGCCCCCCACGCGACCGGCCTCGGCATCGTGGCCGCGACGGGCGTCATCCTGGCCTTCGCCGTCTTCCACCGCCGGGACCTGCCGTCGAATAGCTGAGGGGTCGCCGTCCACGGGTGGAGGGCAACAAGGGTGGAGAAGGCCATCGAGCCGCCAATCGACTTCCCCTGCTTCGGGCGACCAGGACGAAGCAGGTTCTGATGAGCTGGCCAGCCAACCAGGACCGCGCCCGTCGGGCAGAGTAAGCCCTCACCCCCCCCTTTAAGGTTGGAATATTCTGCATTATCGTCACACTGTACCGAGCACCCAGCCCTCCTCGCAGATGCAGCGCTCGACAGCAGACCACGATAGGTCGGCCGGGGCCGAGAAGAAGGGGGCGAGAGTCCCAGCCCCATCGTGCCCGTCCGCCCAGAGGCACATGGCCCGCACCTGCGCCTGGTCCTTGATGAGCAGTGGGTCTGCGGCGATGAACTGCTCGGCCATCTGCTTCACGACGCCCGGCCAGATCTCGGTGTGCAGGACGAACGGCCGTCGGCCAGGAGCGAGTTCCGCCGTGAAGCCTGTCTCGAACGGCCACACCAGACTGACGCCAGCAAGGAGCGGATGGCGGCGCAGGTAGTGGACGACGGGGATGCCCGTCAGCGCCTGGCTCCCCACGCTGCCGGGGGTGAAGAGCTTGAACGCCGACTGCGGCTGCATGCCGGCCTGCCGGAGGCGCTCCTCGGTGGCCCGCCACGCGGAGAGAGTCACTCCGTTGCGGGCAACGAAGGGGAAGGCGGGGGACGTGGCAGCCAGGACTGCGCCGGGCGTCGGCGTGTTCCAGAACGGGCCCGGCGCCGCGCCCGCCGTGGTCATCATCGCGTTAAGGGCGGAAGCGACGTCGAAGCGGTTCGATCGGTTCTCCTCGTCGCGCAGCAGGGCAGAGAGCGCGGCCCACACCGCTAGCCACTTGCCGGATGGAGTCGGCAAGCCCGCTGCGTCGGCGAACCCGCGGGGGTAGCCGTAGGCGAAGTCGAACCCGACGAGGACGCGACGGCCGGCGGCAACGTGCCGCAGGAGGCGGGCCTCGACGTGGGCGGCACACTCCCGCCTTCCGGGGAACCACTGTTCGGCTGGTGACGCTCCGGCTGCCATTTCGCACAACCAGACTTGGTCTGCAGACGGCGCAGTGGCGCGGCCATTGGTGGCGCTCCAGTCGATGAACAGGTAGGTGTCGAATAGTCGGCCGGGTCGCTCGTCCGCCTCACCTTGGGGTGCCGATTGAAGGCTTCGGACCGGGGACGCCGTTGGCGGAGCCTGTGGCTCCTCGGTGGCCGCCCCTTGCCCGACGAGGGGCGCGGGAGCGGCGTCGGCCAACACCAGCGACACCGCCACCCATGTCCCAGGGGCAATCGCATCCCACGCTTGACGTGTGGCGGCGTCGGCAGCGCGGAGGGCAAACTGGCCGCCGGCGAAACGCGCCCACCGCGTCTGCACGCCGCCGAGCAGCAGCGAGATTTCCTGGCCGGCCGTCAGGGCCCTCAGAACGTTGAGCAGCCCTTCACCAGGTGACTCCCGGGAATTGGCTTGGTTGAACCACAGGCTGTGGTCTGCTGTGCGATGCGCCTGTGCCATGTTCTTATATCGCCTTGTTAATTTCTTGATCCCGCCTCGGACGGTAGGATGAGGGTTGCAACGACTTCCCCATCACTCCGGCCGAGGACGGACTCATGGCCATTCTACCCGAGACACCGCGTGGCTTCTGGGACGATTTCATCCTGATCTTCACCCGGCCCACCTTCCGCCGAATCCTGGCCCTCGTGGGTTCAGCGATCCTGACTGTCGGGCGTCGCACGGTGGTGAATCTGCCGCGGACGGCCGGATCACTCGTCGCCGGCGCATCCCCCAGCTACCGCCGCGTCTTCTCGCAGGCGCGATGGTCGCCGTTGCGGTTGGCCGAGGTCCTGGCCCGGCGCGTCGTCGCCCTCTTGCCGGCCGACGCCGAGGTCGTCGTGGTCGCCGACGATACGGTCTTCTCCCACCCGGGCAAGCACGTCTTCGGCAAGGCCCGGCATCGCGACCCGGTCCGCTCGTCGCACGCCTTCACCGCCTGGCGGTACGGCCACAACTGGGTCGTGCTCGCCGTCTTGGTCCGCTTCCCGTTCGCCATTCGCCCGTGAGCCCTGCCGGTGCTGGTCGCCCTCTACCGCGACGCGGCCGATGACCGCCGCGAGGCGCGTCGTCATCGCACGCCGGCCCAGCAGGCGATCCGGCTGCTGTGGCTGATGATCCGCTGGTCCCCCGGCCGCCACTTCGTCTTCGTCGGCGATTCGGCCTACGGGATGCACGAGATGGACCGCTTCTGCCATCGCCATCGCAGGCCGCTGGTGCTGGTGAGCAAGATCCACCCGGAGGCCAACCTCTTCGAGACCCCGCCCCCCTATCGAGGACCGGGCCGCCCGCGGATCAAGGGGGCGAGGCTGCCGAAGCCTCGCCAGGCCGTCGCCGAAGGGGGCCGACGCCGGCGGATGACGGTCGCCTGGTACGGCGGCGGGACTCGACGCGTCGAGACGAGGACCGGGGCCGGTTCCTGGTACAAGAAGGGCGAGGGCCTGGTCCCGATCCGCTGGGCCTTCGTCCATGACCGCGATGGCACGCACCGCGACGAGTACTTCTACGCGACGGATCCGGCGTTCGCCGCGCGGCGGATCGTCGAGACCTACACCGGCCGCTGGAGCATCGAGACCACCTTCCAGGAGGCGCGTTCCGAGCTCCATATCCAGACGACGCGGGGCTGGAGCAAGCCGACGGTCCTGCGGACCGTCCCGTGCCTGTTCGGGCTGTACTCGGTCGTGGCGATGCTCTACGCCTCCCTGCCGCGCGGGCGCAGTGTCGGGGCCGTCGGCTGGCCGGGCAAGACGGTCGTTACCTTCTCGGACACCATGTCGGCCGTCCGCCGCTGGATCTGGGCCGAAGGGGTTTTCGCACACGCCCCCGACGGCCCGTCCATCCAGAAACTCCCGGCCCCCATCCGCGAAATCCTCTACGCCGCACTCGCCCCGGCTGCGTAGGGGGCGTAGAAACTGCACAAGTCGAGCTCAGCGCATGCCGAGCGAGAGGACCGGCCCCCATCCATCGGGAACTCTCCCTCTCCCCGACAAATCGAGCCTCGTAGCGTGCGTCGGTCCGTCCTGCCGACTCACGCTACAGGGCCCCATCTGGCCCTATGGCGGCTGGATCGGCCTTGATGCGACCGTGGCGAGTTCGCGCCCGAACGATCGTCGCCCTCAGCCCATGAATGCGTACGTTGAGGGTCTGGCGATGCGGCGCCATCGCCGCGGGACTCAAACGTCAACCGGCGGGTGCCATCCGGCGAGGATCCAGTAGGAGCGGACCAGGATCGCGTCAGGGTCGCTGTCCAGGTGGAGTGCAGCGACGGTCGCCCGTCCGGTCGGCGTCAGTCCGAGAATCCGCAGGCCATCCTCGGACCAGCGGAAATGGTCGGCCCATCGTTGTCGGCGCGGATGGAACAGGGATTCCTCATCTCCAGTCTTCGGATCGGGCGCCGAGATCCGATCGGACTTCGACCGATTGCACAGGGGACAGCTCAGCCATAGGTTCGATTCCTCATCCGTGCCGCCGCGAGACCTGGGGATGACATGCTCCACTTCGAGCCGGGCCATGACGAGCCGTTGTGGGCTCAAGCAGTAGCCACACCGATTCCCGGCCGCTTCGCGGACCCGGCGAACAAGATCGACGGGGAGATAATCACGCGGCATCGTCGGCCAGGGGCGGGCGAAGCCCGCGGGCCACGGCCTCCTTGAGGGCACGAGCCTTGAGGACCAGGCCACGGCGGTAATCCGCCATGAGGGCATCAAGCCGGGCCGACTCCCCCTCGGTGAGCCTCCCCTCGCGATGGATGGCCAGCAAGGCACCGAGAGCGTCCTGATCCGCCGGGTTCATGGTCGCCTCGGCGAGCGAGAGCAGGGAGACATCGGACATGGCCTCCACATCCGGTTCCTCGACAGCCCGTCGCAGCCCGTCCAGGACGACGTCCTCGAACCGGCGATGCGTCGCCGAGGCGACCTCGCGGGCACGCCTGGCCAGCTCGTCGGGAATCACCAGCATCACGGTCTCGCTCATGGTCGCGGTGCCTCCACTCCTGTCCTTCCATGGTAGGACGGGGACGTCCCGAGCGGAAGAGCTCGAGCGATCGCTCCCGCTTCCCGGGATCCGTATCATGGTTCGCCGGGATCGACATCGTCCGGGCCGTCCGCTCCCAATGACCGGCGCCGCGGTCCTCGACACGACGACAGGAGCACATCCATGGTCGAAGAACATTATGAGAACGCGGTGATCGGCAGCGGCGAGGCGGGGAAGTTCCTGGCCTGGACCCTGGCGACGAAGGGGCAGAGGACGGCCGTCGTCGAGCGGTGGAAGGTCGGCGGGGCGTGCCCGAACGTGGCCTGCCTGCCGACCAAGAACGTGATCCACGGGGCGAAGGTCGCCGCCTTCGTCCGCGAGGCGGGGAGCTACGGCATCCGCGTCGGGCCGGCGACGGTGGACATGGCCGCGGTGACGGCCCGCAAGCGGGCGATGGTCCAGGGCCTCCAGGCCCTGCACGCGGAGAAGTTCGCCGCCAGCGGCGCGGAGATCATCATGGGCGAGGGCTCGTTCGTCGGCCCCCGGACGATCCGCGTCGCCCTGAGCGGCGGGGGCGAGCGGGTCCTCAAGGCCGACCGCGTCTTCCTCGACGTCGGCTCGCGGGCGAGCCTGCCGGACGTCCCCGGCCTGGCCGAGGCGCGGCCGCTCACCCACGTGGAGGCCCTGGAGCTGGAGAGCCTCCCCGACCATCTGGTCGTCCTCGGCGGCGGCTACGTCGGGCTCGAGTTCGCCCAGGCAATCCGGCGGTTCGGCAGCCGGGTGACGATCCTCCAGCGATCGCGGCTCCTCGACCGCGAGGACCCGGACGTCTCCGAGGCCCTCACGCAGCTCATGACCGACGAGGGGATCGCCGTGGGCACCGGCGCGGCCGTGGCGTCCGTCTCCGGCACCTCCGGCGAGGGGGTGGCGATCACGCTCCGGGGGGGCGGCGTCATCGAGGCCTCGCACCTCCTGGTCGCCGCCGGGCGGGTGCCCAACACGGACTCGCTCGACGCGGCGGCGGGGGGAGTCGAGCTGGTCGAACATGGATATGTTCGCGTAAACGAACGCCTGGAGACGACCGCGGAGGCGGTCTGGGCGATGGGCGACTGCGCCGGCAGCCCGAAGTTCACCCACGCCTCGTTCGACGACTTCCGCGTCGTGCTCGCCAACCTCGAGGGAGGCTCGCGGACGACCGCCGGCCGGCTGATCCCCTACTGCCTCTTCACCGACCCGGAGCTCGCCCACGTGGGCCTCTCCGAGGCCGAGGCGAAGGCGAGGGACATCCCCTACCGGCTGGCGAAGCTGCCGATGGCGGCCATCCTCCGGACGCGGACCATCTCCGCACCCCGCGGCTTCCTCAAGGCCGTGGTCGCCGCGGCGCCCGACGACCGGATCCTCGGCTTCACCGCCTTCGGCGCCGAGGCGAGCGAGCTCCTCACCGCGGTCCAGACCGCCATGCTCGGCGGCCTCCCGTGCACCGTCTTCCGCGACGCGATCATCGCCCACCCGACGATGTCCGAGGGGCTGCACTCGCTCTTCTCGGGGCCCCTCGTCCCGGCCTAGGGCCAATGCCGTTCAACGAAGGCTTGTCTCGTCTCGCATCGCGAAGGCGGAACGTGAACATCCCGGCAGGCAAGGAGTGTCTCCGGGTGGCCGTGGTGGAACACCACGGGACCGCCGTGGCCTCCAGGCGAAGCCCGTTGGGCGCGACAGCTTGCCGCACCGTGGTGTTCCACCACGGCCACCCAGGCTCAGCTCGGAGCCGACGTGACGTCGACCTCGGTCTCGTACCATCGCGGTTTGAGACCCTGCCGAAGCCCGTGTGCCCCTACCCTTCGTTGAACGGTATTGGGACTAGGGCTTCGTCACGGCTTGATTTTCGGGCTGGAAGCAGGACAGGCAGGAATGCCTGTCCTCCGGAATCTCCGTCCCTCCTGGTGCTTCGTCACGGCTTGATTCTCGGGCTGGCAGCGGGACAGGCAGGAATGCCTGTCCTCCGGAATCCCCAACACACCTGGCTGTAAACCCGGGGGACAGACATTCCTGTCTGTCCTGCTGCCCGAATTCGGAGCGTTGACAGAGCACCAGGGCGCCCCCCGGATGCGAGACGGCTGCGTCGTCCCGCGGGGCCGGGCGGAGTCGGCTCCCATGGGAATGATCACGCTTCCTTCATGTCAAAGACATGATAACCATACGGCCCGAGGTCCACGAACAGGCCCCGGTCCCGCAGCTCGTCCCCCTTGCGGGTGTAGGAAGGGCCGCCCATCCGGTCCTTCAGCCGCCAGGTCCGGCCGCCGAGGTCCTCGAAGGGGAGGTGGACGTGGCACTGGCCCTGGTTGTCGGCGTAATTGACGACGGCCAGCAGGCGGCCGCCGTCGGGGCCCTGCCAGGCGAACGCGAGGAAGCCGTCGGCGGTCCAGTTCCCCTCCCAGGCGGGCGAGCACTCCAGCAACCGCCACCGGCCTTCCCGCAGGGTCGACGTCCGCAGGAGGGTCAGGAGCTTCTCGTAGAACCGCTCCAGTTGCTCGTCGGCCGGCTCGTCCGGCTCGCGGCCGAGGTGTGGCGGGATGTGCACCCGGCGGCCCTGAAGCTGGCCCTCCTGGAGGAAGCGGAGGCCCGGGGAGAGATACGTGATCAGGGCGGCGGCCTCGTGGACGCCGGGCGGGAAGGTCGCGGCGGCCCGCGGCTCGTCGTGGTTCTCCAGGAAGCGGGCGAGCCGATCCTGGTAGTCGATCTCCGCACGCAGGTGCTCGCGGACCGGCCGCGCGTGGCGTTCGCGGAGCCGGTCGTAGAGTCGCTTGTCGTACGCGTAATCGAAGCCCTGCTGCTGCAAGGCCCACTCGTAATCCCAGTAGACCTCGGCCAGGAAGCAGAAGCCCTGGGTTTGCTCCCGGACGCGGCGGATCGCGTCGGGCCAGAAGGGTTGGGACGGGATGCCCCAGGTCCGCTCGAAGACCTCCGGCAGGACGAGCATCGCCATGTCGCAGCGGACGCCGTCGCACCGGCCGGCGATCTCGAGGAGCTCGCCGGCCATGGCCTCCTGCACCGCCGGGTTGCCGTAGTCGAGCTGGAGCACGTCCGGCCAGCCGTCGAAGTACGGGTCGCGCCCCAGGGCGAACACGCCGTCGCCGTCGCGGCGACGGACCTTGATGTAGTTCCGCGGGGCGCGGGCGAGGTCCTCCTCCGTGCCGCCGATGTAATACTCGGGATGCTCCTCGACCCACGGGTGATCGAGCGCCGTGTGGTTGGGCACGAAGTCGAGCATCAATTTCAGGCCGCGGGCGTGCAATCGCGAGCGCAGCCGCGCGAGGGCCTCGTCGCCGCCGAGGGCCTCGTGAGCCTCGTAGGCGGTGATGGCGAATCCGGAGCCCGGGATGTCGTCGTCGGTCAGGCCGGGCAGCGCGGCCTCGAACGCGCGCCGCCATTCGGGGCGCGTCCGCGAGACCTGCCGGCTGGCCGGCCCGGTCTGCCAGACGCTCAGGAACCAGGCCCAGTCGAAGCCGAGCCCGGCGATCCGGTCGAGCTCGGCGTCGGGGATGTCGTCCAGGGTCGCGCCCCGGCCGAGCTTGCGAGATCGCCGCGCCAGCCAGGGACGCGTGTTGATCTGATAGAGCGAGGGATAGCGAGGTGAGGTCATCGGTCGATCCTTCTCCGGGACGATCCTCAGGCCGGCTGAGGGACGGGCCAGAATGCCCGTCCCCCCAATTCTCACACCCCCGCCTGGGCATTGCACCGGGGCGCTGAGATTCCGCCTGCTCGTCACGCCGAATTCACGATGGAATCGCTCTCGGCCGAAGGCCTCCTTCGCGTCCTCTTCTCCGTGCCTCCGTGGTCAGTTAGTCCCTCATGGGGCCGTCGCCTTCAGCCGCAGGATCGTGAACGAGTGGGGCGGGAAGACCCGGCGGAACGACTCGGCGACGTCGGTGATGGCCTCCTGCCTGGGCGCGACCTTCCTCGGCTCCTCGATCGTGTTGACCGCGCCGGGCTCGCCCGAGAGGACGATCGCCGTGCCGCTCGGCTCGACCCGGCCGGCGCCGCGGAGGTTGATCTTCGCGTCGATCGCCTCCGCCCCGGTGTTCACGACCTTGACGATCACGGTCCGATCGGCCTGGGCGTAGGTCGCCGTGGCGACGGCCGGGATATGAGCCGCGGGGGCCTCGTCGGCGGTCTCGGTCACGAGCTTGCCGTCGATGTAGCCCTTGACGCGTCGGCCGGCGACCTCGAGCTTCAGGTCGTACCAGCGGCCCGACTCGACGGTGATCGGGGTGCTCGGCCCGTAGGGGTTGCGGCCGCCGGACTCCGCGGCCTCGCACTGGACGACGGTGTTGCCCCAGCCGCCGACGTTCCACCAGCGGTAGTTGTCGCCGTCGGCCGCGTGCCAGATCACCACGAACCCCTCGCGGCCCCCCCGCTTGCGGGCCTTCACGTGGATCGTGTAATCCGTCCAGCCCGGGTCGCCGACGATCGCCCAGGTCTCGCCGTCGCGCTCCGCCGGGGCGATCGCGTCGCCCCGGACCTGCCACGAGCCGCCGGTGAACTGCCAGCCCTTCAGGTCCTTCGCCTGATCGGCGGAGAGGAGCACGCGGCCGTCCGGGGCGGTCACGGTGAAGTCCGCGTACTCGACCGGCGTGTGCCACGAGCCGAGGCCGACCTTGCCCTTCGGCGTCTCGGCCTTCGGGGCCACGGGCGCGGCGTCGAGCCGCGCCGGCAGGACGACGTCCCCCTTGTTCTGGGCGAGCATCACCTGGGCGTGATAGCTCGGCGAGCCGAAGCTATGGAGCGCGTCGTAGCCGATCAGGTTCGTCCCCCACTGCCAGGCCCGGGGGTAGCCCTTCGCCGCGTCGGCCGGGTTCACGTTCACGAACAGCGGGGCGTAGCACTGCATGACCACCGCGTCGGAGTTCCGCTCCAGGCCCATCACGAAGGCGGCGTCGGCGAGCCCCGCGTTGAGCGTCGGCGTCGGCCGGCCCTCCTGCGTCGCCCACTCGCCGACGAACGTCTTGATCCCGCCGGGCTGCCGCCCGTTGAAGCCGCCGCCGTTGAAGCGGAGCGGCTTCGGCGTGCCCTTGGGCTCGTCGTACATCGTGCTCATCCGGGTCAGCTCGCGGGCGCTCCGGTAGAAGTGGTCGTCGTAGAGGTCCGGCGTGGAGCTCGTCACCGGGGCGCTCGCGATGATCTTCAGGTGCGGATACCTCGCGCGGATGGCCGCGGCCATCTGGGTGAACCGGCCGTCGTAGCTGCCGGAGCGGTCGAACCAGTCCTCGTTGCCGATCTCGACGTAGCGGAGCGGGAACGGCTCGGGGAAGCCGTCGGCCGCCCGCTTGCTCCCCCAGACGCTGTCGGCCGGGCCGCTGACGTACTCGATCTCGTCGAGCGCCTCCTGCGTGTAGAGGGCCATCTCCGGGGTGCCGGCCTTGAAGTAGTCGCCGTTGAGCACGTACCCGGCGAAGACGCCCAGCACCGGCTCGGCGCCGAGCTGCTTGCACCAGAGCAGGAACTCGGGCAGGCCGAAGCCGTCCGACGACCGATAGCCCCAGCAGCCCGCGTGGCCGGGCCGGGTGTCGGCCGGGCCGATCATCTCCTTCCAGTTGAAGCGGTCGGAGAACCGGTTCCCCTCCAGGTAGTTCCCCCCCGGCAGGCGGATGAACTTCGGCCGCAGCTCGGCGAGGAGCTCCATCAGGTCCACCCGCAATCCGTTCGGCTTATTCTGATACGTCGGCGGGAAGAGCGAGACCATGCTGAACGCGACGCCGCCGGTGCCCTTGGCGGCGAGCACGAATTTCGCCTTCGACGTGGTCGGGGCGTCCGCGCCGGTCTTCAGCGTCACGGTGTACTTCATCCAGCCCCCGGTGATCGGCGGCGTGTCGGCCCCGGCGACGACCTTGCCGCCGTCGTCGAGCCGGATCGACGCCGCGATCGGCCCGGCAAAGCCGCCGGATGCCTTGGCGTAGAAGGCCGCGGTGTAGGTGGTGTTGGGCCTCACCGGGATGCCCCAGTAGCCGTCATTGGCGACGCCCGATTCGCCGCCGTCCAGGTCCAGCTTCAGGCTGACCGGCAGCGCCGGGTTCACCGGGTCGGCGTGGTCCGCCGCCGCCTTGCCCGCGCCGATCACCGACCAGTGGACCGGCAGGCCGCCCCGCGCGCCCTGGTCCTGGAAGGTGCGGTTCTGGATCAGCTCGGCGAAGAGGCCGCCGTCGTACGCGTGGTTGATCTCCTCGGTCATCAGCCCGAAGGAGTCCGCCGGGATGGCCACGCCGGGCCTGTTGACCTCCACCTCGAGCGTGGCCGGCGCGTCGGCTCGGGCCGGCGCTACGGCCGTGAAGACGCCCGCGCAGGCCGCCGCGATCGCGAGCCAAGGGGTCCAGCTCCAATGGGGTCGGATCGTTCCTCTCATCGATTTCTCTCCGTGTCGCGGCCGCCGCCCGGCTGCCGCCGGGGCCGAGGTCGCCTGTTCGCACGATCGTTTCCGGACGCCACGATGGGTCGCACCGGGCAACGATAGGCGGCGAGCCGAGACGCTCGCAAGGGCCGAGATCACGCAGAAAAATACCAGGATTGCGCAAGAAGACGGGGCGAGCCCAGAGCCTGCCCCCCAGGTCACCGCCCTCGGATTCGAGACGCATCCAGGGCAGCAGGGAGGCCGATCATCGCTTCCCCCCTTACAAAGGGGGGATTCAGGGGGGTGAATTCGATCGCCTCGGCCAGCACAACCCCCCCCCTCCAACTCACCCTTGGTATGCTTAGCATGACCCACAAGTGCGAGAAGCCCGAGACCAAGCGAGGGTGCATGTTGAGCGAGGCGGACCCTCTGGTCCCCTCCCCCCTTCGTGGGGGAGGGTTAGGGAGAGGGGGTGGATCGGGCAGGCCGTTGAGCTCGCGAGAGACCGAGAATCGAGACTATCTCGTGCGATCAGTGCCTGGTTCGTAAGTCATCGGCGGTTGCCCCCTCTCCCTAACCCTGGGGTGTTGGAAAGTTGGTCTTCACGACGGCCGAGGCCTATCCCGGATCTGTTGCGCGGGATCGAGGCTTCCTTGAACATCCGGAGCCTGCCCGGGGCTCGGCAGGAGCCTCGCCCTCCCGAAGGGAGGCGGCCCCGGCCCGGGAGGGCGAGGCTCCTGCCGAGCCCGGCGCGAGCTGCCGTCCGCGCCCGGGCCGTGTTCCCAGCCGCATCACGGGCCTCGGAAGGCGCAACAGAAACGGTCGAGTCCCGACCCCGCCTCCGGGCCGCCAGGACCCACTTTCCAACATCCCACCCTAACCCTCCCCCACACAGGGGGGAGGGGACCGGAATGGCTCGCCCTGCTCGACGTGCGACCTCTCTCGACTTCCACTCGTGGGTAAAGCAGAGCTTGGTAAGGGGGAGAGCAAGATTTCAGCTCTCGATGCCTTGCCAGAAGGCTAACGGCACAGGCCCTCACCGCCGGTCGGGGTATTCCAGGATGATCAGCTTGTGTTCCTTCTCGTCGTAGCCGTAGTCCTGGTAGACCGGCAGCTTGGGCAGGGCGATGTTGTTGGCCTTGATGATCACGTCCATGAACTCCTGGTAATCCTTGGGATACTTGTCGTTCTCGGCGTGATAGAGGTCCATCGCGTGCTGGATGTTGAGGATCGACGTCCTGCCGATGGCCGTGACGTAGGCGTTGCCCTGGAGGGTGATCGGGTCCTTGGCCGTGATCTTGGTGGTGGCCTCCTTGGCCCCCTTCTCGAGCTCGACGCCGGCGTTCTTGATGACCTGGGTCCGCTTGCCCACGATGAACTCGGGCTCGGGCTTCTTCGCCGGCGCCGGGGCGGCCGCGCCCGCCTTCGGGGCGGGGGCCTTCTGCTCGACGTTCCCATCCTCCTGGCAGCCGGCGGCGGCGATCAGGGCGACGGCCAGCGCGGAGGCCGTCGCCGCGGAGGCCCGGCGGAGGTCGAAGAGGAAACCGGTCGCTGGCGGTCGCGGATGCATCGGAGCTCCTCCGGGCTGGAGACGCACGGCCTATTGATCGAAGGGAGTCGGCGAGTGCTCGGTCGGATTTCGGTGCTGGGATCGGTGAATCACGATCGCTCGCAACCGATCGGGAGGGCGAGGCTCCTGCCGAGCCGCGTGGGGGCTCGGCAGGAGCCTCGCCCTCCCGGCTCAAGGAACAACATCAGGGGCCCTGCCCTCGCCTCACCCGGTCACTCGCCCCACTTCCAATCGCGGAGCTGGCCGAGGAGGTCGTGGCGGGTGAGGTCGAAGTGGAGCGGGGTGACCGTGATGTAGCCCTCGGAGAGGCTGGTGACGTCGGTCTCCGGGCCCTGGATGTTGTACGGGGGGTTGTACGTCATCCAGTAGTAGGTGCGCCCGCGCGGGTCCTGCCGCCGCTCGAAGCCCTCGCCGTAGCGGCCCAGGCCCATGGGGACGACCTTCACGCCCTTGGCCTCGCCCCGCGAGTGCGCCGGGATGTTCACGTTGAAGAGCGAGCCGTTGGCGGGCTTGCTGGCCAGGATCTTCTCGATGATCTTGACCGCGTGCTTGGCGGCGTAGGGGTAGTCGAAGTGCTCGGCCAGCTCGAGCGAGACGGCGACGCTGGTGATCTTGAAGAAGGCCCCCTCGACGGCCGCCGCCACGGTGCCCGAATAGAGCACGTTGATGCCGGCATTGGATCCGGAGTTGATCCCGGAGACGATCAGGTCCGGGGGCCTGGACAGCAGCTCGCAGATGGCGAGCTTGACGCAGTCGGCGGGCGAGCCCTCGACCGACCAGCCGAGGTTCGTGCCGTCCTCCGCGTCCACCTGCTTGACGACCAGGGGGTTGAGCAGCGTGATGGTGTGGGCCACCCCGCTCTGCTCCAGGGCCGGCGCCACCACCGTGACCTCGCCGAGCTTGAGGAGCTCCTTGCGGAGTGCCCGCAGCCCCGGGGCGAAGACGCCGTCATCGTTCGTCAGGAGTATGTGCATCGTTGCCGAGCCGATCATCTCATCGCGGGGCCATGGCCCCGATCCGGGGCCGTTATCAGCCTGGATCGTAACGGCCCGGGACGAGCAGCGTCAACCGGCGGGCGCGGGGACGGGATGAGGCGATGCCGCGTCTCAGGCAATCTCCCGGGGGAGAAGACCGGTCGGGTGGTGATCGGGATGCAAGGGAGGGGTGGGTGTAACTTCTGGGGCGGCCGCCTCTCTTAACTCCGGGACGAGCAAGAGCTACACTGGATTGGGATACTTCCAGGCTCGGGATCAGGTGCATCCGTGGCCAGAGAGGACATCGGAGAGCGTGGGCAATGGCTTTTCAGCCTTCTCATGACCGAGTTCTGTGGCCGCGACACTCCGTTCTTCAGGCCTCGGTTCCTGGGCGACAAGTATCCGACGTTCGATTACATCGTGGAGGTGGTAGACCGGCCGTCTTACTTCTTCTTCGTGCAAGTCAAGGGAACACGGCTGGGCTACACCACGGAGGGGAACCGTCTCCGAGTGCAGGTGATCCAGGACGACGTCGATCGGATGGTGGCCTGTCCGGTGCCGGCATACGTGGTCGGCATCGACGTCAACGAGATCGGCGTCGGGTTCCTGCTGTCCGTGAACGAACCACGCGGTGGCGTGGCGAGCCTCACCACGAGGTTTCGGATCGACTGTGGCGTCCTCGAACGGCTTAGGGACGAGGTCATCGAATTCTGGTCGAGCCGGGACATGACCCTCGCGGGTTCGCACTTCCGGGAGTAGCAACCGAGCATGGCGACCGAAACCGAGCCCTGGTTCGTGACGGAGCGGAGCGAGGCCCTGGCCGCGGCCTTGCTGACAACGAGCGAGGACGTCCGGGTCCGTGAGGAACGAGGTCGCGACGGCTCGCTGGACCTCGTGGCCGAGATCCGCGGCGAGGCCCCCCTTTCCCTGCAGCTCTTCGTGGTGCGCGTCAAGGGGACGACGTCCTCGGATCCCGGGGACTGGAGGCCCGGCGTCGAGGCCCTCTTCCACGGCCATGCCAGTCCGCCCCATGTCCCGGTGTGCGTCTTCGTGGTGGACGTCCGGGAGAACAGGGCCTTCTACGCCTGGGCGGCCGAGCCCATGGTCGAGCCGAAGGGGGCCACGCTCCGGTCCCACGAGGTCGGGACCTTCCGCTCCCTCACTCCCGCCACGGTCGGCGAGATCATCGATCGCGTCCGGACCTGGTACGATGCCCTGGCCAGGCAGCTTACGCCCGCTTGAGCCCGCCCGCTCGCCTCGCCCGGGAAAAGCGGCCGGGACGGGTGGAATCGGCTCCCGGACGGTCCATAAGCCCCCCTCCCCGAAAAATCGGTGCGCGCCGGCCGGTCCTCCCCTCTTACACTCCAGGGAGGCAAGGCAACCGAACGCTCCTCGGAGGGAGGCGGGTCATGGCCGGCGGGACAGTGGGGGTCAGTCCGATGCCGCTCCGCGACCTGTTCGGGGGCGGGACGGCCATCGGGATCAACGACGCGGAGCTGCTCCGGCGGTACGCCGGGTCGCGGGACGAAGCGGCGTTCGCGGCGCTGGTGGCGCGGCACGGGCCGATGGTCGCGGCGACCTGCCGGGCGGTCCTCCGCGACCACCACGACGCCGAGGACGCCTTCCAGGCCGCGTTCCTGGTCCTCGCCCGCAAGGCCGGCTCCGTCCGCGCCGGGGAGGCCCTAGGCGGCTGGCTGCATCGGGTGGCGTACCGGGCGGCCGTGGAGCGGCGGATCGAGGTCGAGCGGCGGCGGCGGACCGAGGCGGAGGTGCCCGCGATGGAGATCCCCGACCGCTCCGCCACGATCCCGGACGTCGAGGCGTGCTCGATCCTCCACCAGGAGCTCGACCGCCTGCCGGATGCCCTGCGGCTGCCGGTCGTCCTCTGCGACCTGGAGGGCCTGACCTACGAGCAGGCCGCCGCGCGCCTGCGATGCACCGCGCCGGCCCTCTATCATCGACTCGCGAAGGGCCGGACGCGGCTCCGCAATCATCTCATCCGCCGCGGCTTGACGGCCGCCGCGGCGGGCGTCGCGATGGAATCCGCGCGGGCCTCGGCGACGGCCGCCGTGCCCGCGTCGTGGACGTCCGCCGTCCTCGCCGCCGCGGCCGGCGGCGCGGCCTCTCCGGCGGCGGCCGCCCTGGCCCATTCCCTGATCGGGAGCCTGTTCCTGTCGCGGATCAGGATGATGGTGGTCGCGGGGCTGGCGGCCTGCTCGGTGATTTCCGCGGGGGTCGTGGTCGCGGGCAAGGAGCGGCCGCCGGGCCCGGTCGAGGCGCCGCCTCCGCCGCCCCGGGCCGCGGGCCATACGGCCGCACCGGAGGGCGGTCGTCCGACCCATTTCATCGTGGAGGCCCGCGACCTGGCCACCGACGCGCCCATGCCGGAGGCCCGCATCGAGCTGAAGGCGGAGGACGGCTCGGGATCGAATCTGGATTTCACGACCGAGGCCGCGGCCCCGGGCGTCACCCGGTACGCGCTCTCGGGCGACGCCCGGTATCTGCGGCTGAACGCCCGGCGTCCCGGCTTCGTCCCCCTGTCCCTCAGTTGGATCCGCGACGCCGCGTCTCCCGCGCCGCCGGACCGCTTCCTCTTCCAGATGGAGAAGGCCACGACCGTGAGCGGCCGGGTCATCGACCAGGATGACCGCCCGGTGGCCGGCGCCGCCGTCATCATCAACGTTTCCAAGAACTATCCTCGGTCCAGGCAGTGGATCGACACCCGCTGGGAAGAGATCCGGACCGGCACGGACGGCCGATGGTCGTTCTCGGGCGTGCCGGCGGAGGCGGGATCGATCCGGCTCGGGACCTACCACCACGGTTATCTCACGGAGTCCAACTTCTTCAACGAGACGGAGGATTTCAGGCCGCTCTCCGCGCTCCGGGACGGCTCGGCAATCCTCCGCCTTCATCGCGGGACGCCCGTCGAGGTCACGGTCCGATCGACGTCGGGCCAGCCCGTCCCGAATGCCGAGGTCTTCTACGGACTCGGCCGCGGCTACGGCAACGCAATCCCGCCGGCGAAGACGGACAGTCGGGGGCGATTGATGCTCGGGATCAAACCCGGAACGACCTCCAGCCTGATCGCCCGGGCTCCCCGCCTCGGCCCGGTGCTGGAGTCGATCCGCGTGGGAGACAGGCCGCTCCGCGTCGACCTGACGCTCCCCCCGCCCCGCGTGCTGACGGGGACGGTCCTCGACACCGCCCGAAGGCCGATCGCCGCCGCCTCGGTCCAGGTCTCGTGGAGCGGCCCGGCGACCCGGCCGGGCGAGGATCGAGGTAGCCAGGCGATCGCCGCGAGCCTGATCACGGACGCCGACGGCCGATTCACCTGGAAGGAAGCCCCGGCCGGGGGCATCCGGGTGAGCGCCGGGGCCCGCGGGTTCGCCGCCGATCCCGGCCGGGTCGTCGAGGCCGGGACCGAGCACGAGCACGAGATCGTCCTCACGCCGCCGACCCTCGTGACGGGCACCGTGGTCGACGCCGAGACCGGCCGGCCGATCCCCCGGTTCACCGTCTCTTGTGGCTCGGTGTCGAACCCCGACGTCCCCCTCATCTGGCAGCGAGGTGATGACATCGATCGGGACGCGAAGAAGTCGCCCGGGGCCTTCGAATACGCCTTCGCCTCGCCGTCGCATCGGCAGGTCCTCCGCGTCTCCGCCGAGGGCTATCTCCCGGAGGAGACGGGGCGGTTCTCGATCGAGGGCACGCCGCACACCTTCACGTTCCGGCTCCATCGCGGCGAGCCGATCCGCGGCGCCGTCACGCGACCGGACGGCTCGCCGGCCACCGAGGGCCTCGTGTACCTCGTGCCGCCGGAGGAAGAGGACACGATCGAATATCTCCGGATCGACAACGGCGCGATCCGCGACCGCGCCCGCACGGCCGAGGAGACCGCGAGGATCGGCCCCGACGGCCGGTTCACGCTGCCGCCGCAGCGGGGGAACTTCGCCCTCGTGGCCCTCTGCGACGCCGGGTCCGCGATCGTGCCTCGCCGCGAGATCCAGGGCGAGCCCACGCTCCGGCTCCGTCCCTGGGCCCGCGTCTCCGGTACGGTGACGCTCGACGGCAAGCCGGCGGCCAACCTCGTCATGCAGTCTCAGGACCTCGACGAGCCCGTGCCGATCCCGGGCGAGCCTCGCATCGAGACCCGGTATTACATCCGGACCGATGCCGAGGGCCGTTTCGATTTCCCGCGCGTCCTGCCGGGCCGGCTCCGCCTCGGGCGGTGGGCGCCCAACGGCCTGGAGCGCCGGATCTGGTTCACCGCCATGACGACGATCGACGTCGAGGCCGGCAAGACCTACGACCTGGCCATCGGCCGGAGCGGCCGGAAGCTCGCCGGCCGGCTCGAGATCCCCGGCGGCGGCCGCGGCGCCTGGATGATCCGCAAGGCGGAGATCGTGGCGAAGGATCATGACGCGAACAAGGATCCGGTCCTCCGCGGCGTCGAGGTCCTGCCCGACGGCCGGATCCGGGCCCAGGACCTGCCGCCCGGCGATTATCGGCTCCGGATCGCGCTCCACGAGCCACCGCCGGGTGACGCCTGCGGCTGGGGGCGATTGATCGCCTCGTATGACCATGGCTTCACGATCGCACGGGATGCGGACGATCATCCGCTCGACCTGGGCACGCTGCGGCCGGTCGAGGTGGCCGGGCGGGCGCTCGCGGTCGGAGACCCCGCGCCGGACTTCGCCTTCCGGACGCTCGACGGCAAGGAGGCGAAGCGATCCGACCTCCGCGGCAAGGTCGTGCTGCTGGACTTCTGGGCGACCTGGTGCGCCCCCTGCGTCGCCGAGATGCCGAACCTGGCGGCGATCCAGCGGGCGTACGGCCCCGATCCCCGCTTCGTCCTGCTCTCGGTGAGCCTCGACGACAGGCCGGCCCAGCCGGCGTACATGGCGAAGGTTGAGAAATGGTCGTGGCGGCAGGCCCACGTCGGCCCCGAGTCGCCGGCCGTCGCCGCGTACGGCGCGACCTCGATCCCCGCCACGTTCCTCATCGCCCCCGACGGCAAGGTCCTGGCCACGGGCCTGCGCGGCGAGGCCCTGCGGGAGGCCGTGAGCGCGGCCGTCGGCCCTCCTTCTGCCCCGGGCCCGCCGCGGTGAGGCCGACAGGCTGGCCGTGGTGGAACACCACACAAGGCGGCCCGTCGCGCCGGACGGACCATGCTCGCGGGCCGAGGCGGTCCTGTGGAGTCCCACCACGGCCACCCGACCGCCCGGCTCAGTCCCAGAAGAGGAAATCGCCTCGCGCAGATCAACCGTCAACTGATTCCGCCGGCGAGTCTCCTGCATCGGGTGCGGGCTGCGTCTCCTCGGTCGGCTCGGGGGTTGACGGCTCCGCTTGCCCTTCACCCCTACCCTTGAGGATCAGTTCTGTCAGCTCGTAGACGTTGGACGTCGGGTTATGCCCGGGCGTGCCGACATCGTTTGCGAGGGCGTCGAGCCGCATGGCCCGTCTCACCGCCAGGGGATATCCTGGCGCGTATCGCGGGAAATCGACGTGCTTCTCGTACCCGGGGACGAGACTCTCCAGGAGGTCTTGCATGGCGTGTCGATGCTGCATGCCCGGGCTTTCTCGCAGGTGCAGGATGAGCCAGAGCTCGAAGCAGGGATTCGAGATCGCCAGGTTGATGTCATGTGCAGCCGCCATGACCTTGGCGTCGCCGAGGCGCGGATGCTCGTCGACGTCGAAGACGCACCACACCGAATCATAAGCGATATTCGGATCCTTCTGGCGCCTGGCTTCCCTGTCGATCGCGCGCTTCCGCAGGGCGATTGCGCCATCATGGGTAATCTGCGAAGATGCTGACGACTGGCCCTTTGGCGGCCGGGCAGGAGCCCGGCGCGGGGGCCGGCGGCCGAGGCTTTCCGCCATGTCGTCGCAGCCGTCTCCCGAGCCCGCTCCCGCACCTCGTTCGGTCCGCCTTCAGGACCACTTCGCCGGCCTGACCGACCCGCGCCGGCGCAAGGTGACCTATCCGCTGGTGAACATCGTCACCATCGCCGTCTGCGCCGTGATCTGCGGGGCCGACGACTTCGTCGCCATCGCCACCTGGGGGCGGGCGAAGCGGGACTGGCTGGCGACGATCCTCGACCTCGAGGCGGGGATCCCGTCGCACGACCGCTTCAACGCGATCTTCCAGGCGTTGGACCCCGCGGCCTTCGAGGAGTGCCTGCTGGGCTGGATCGCCGAGCTCCACGAGGCGACCGCCGGCCAGGTCGTGGCCATCGACGGCAAGACGTTGCGCGGGAGCTTCGACCGGGCCTCGGGCAAGTCGGCGATCCACATGGTCTCGGCCTGGGCGACGGCCAACCGCCTGAGCCTCGGGCAAGTGGTCGTCGATGGGAAGTCGAACGAGATCACGGCGATCCCGGCGCTGCTGAGGCTGCTGGAGCTCGAGGGCTGCCTGGTGACGATCGACGCGATGGGCTGCCAGACGGCGATCGCCGAGGCGATCCTCGCCCGCGAGGCCGACTACGTCCTGGCGGTGAAGGACAACCAGCCGACGCTGCATCGCGGGATCCAGGACTACTTCATAGGCCGGATGGAGGACGACTTCGCGAGCGTCGCGGTGAGCCGGCACGAGACGAAGGAGAAGGGCCACGGCCGCGTCGAGCACCGGGCGTACTACGTCTGCGCCGCGCCGGCCGACCTGCCCGACCGCGGGCGATGGAGGGGCCTGGAGGCGATCGGCGTGGCGATCAACATATCGACCCGCGACGGGAAGGAGAGCGACGCGGTGCGCTACTACATCCTCAGCCGCTCGCTGGGGGCGAAGGAGTTCGCCGATGCGGTCCGGGCCCACTGGACGATCGAGAATTCGCTGCATTGGCAACTCGATGTGACCTTCGGGGAGGACGCATGTCGCGTCCGCCGGGGCCTGGCCGACGCCAACCTGAGCGTCGTCCGCCGCGCCGCGCTGGGCCTGCTCAAGAATGAGACGTCCGAGAAGATCGGCATCAAGAACAAGCGACTCGCCGCCGCTTGCAATGATCGCTATATGGAGAAAGTACTAACTGGATCATAACTTATGGTGCAATCGCCCTGCGCGCTTCCGCCGCTTCGCGAATTCGACCAGGGAGAATGGCACGCCCGCTTGATCCGCGACCTCCACGCGGACTCGTGCGTTCTTGTGATGGAGCGCGAACTTCTCGAAGTACTGCTTCTCCGTCTCCGCCCCCTCGCAGACGATGAGCACGATGGGCCGGGGGTCGCGGAACGGATCCCTCCGCCCCGGCCTCCGATGGCGGTTGCGGCCGCTCATGTGCCCTCTCCGCCGGGGACCCGGAAATCGCCCAGGAACGGGATAGCCCCATATCTCCCCTGGATGTACCCGCGTTCGATGTTCTCGTCCTTGCGCGGTTTGAAGTCCGTCAGCGGGTAGAGGACGGTCGCCGCACGCGGGTCCTTCTCGGTCAGCCATACCTGATCTCGCCGCAGGGCCGGCTCCCCGACCAGCGTCCCGAGCAGGTTCGTGTCGTGGGTGGAGAAGATGAGTTGGGCGTTCCGCCTGTTGATCTCCGGGTCGTTATACTGCCTGACAATCAAGTCCGCGAGCATCGGATGCATGCTCGCTTCAAGCTCGTCCACAAGCAGCGGAGCCCCGGAGCGGATGGACCGGAGGACGGGCAGGGCGAGGCGGAAGAGGGTCCTGGTGCCCCGGGACTCCTCCTCGAGCGGCAGCCATGCGTCATCCGACTCGCACCTGTGCTTCAACTCGAAACGAGCGCCGCGTAGCATCCTCCCCGCACCCGGCGCCTCGTCTCGGCCAAGCCTCAAGTCGACGATGCCGATGTCGGCGGCCTGGAGCATCGCCTTGAAAGGCTCAAGCATCGATTCCGGCCTTTCCTCCTCGAGGAAGCTGGGCTGTCGGATCTCGCCGGGCTCTTCGAGCATGGAGGCGAGTTCTCGTTCGAAGCGGTGCTGGTTCGGATAGAGCCGGCGGGATGAGGAGGGGCTGACGGCCAGGTTGATCGCGTGGATGGAGCCGAACCACGAGAAGAGCGGCGATAGCTGCGGATGTTTGAGCTGCGCGGCAGCCGACAGGTAGAGGGCGTTCGGCCGGGTCAATCCCTCAATGACCTTATTCTCGCCCCGGAGGTTCTCGCCGAACTTGAAGCTCTTGCCCTCGCGTTCGAGCCAGGTCTGCTTCTTGCCGTTGGGCCAGGCGTAGATCCATTCCTCGAGGAACGCATCATCGTTGCACGTGAACCCGTACTGATAACGGATCCCTTCGATGATCATCTCGACTTCGTACAGCGAGGGCTCATCTCGCTTCTCCCCCCAGGCGAACGGATCCCTGGGAACCCCTTCGTCAGGCCCCCACAATCGATGGGAGAGACTTACCGCGTCTTTCACATACGCGAGCGCCGCCAGGACGTTGCTCTTGCCGCTCCCGTTAGCTCCGTAGATCGCGACGACCGGGAGGATCTTCGCTCCGTGGCTCCCAACTTCGCGCGGTCGACCATCGCACTCATCGCCGATCCGGGCCGCTTCCATCGAGAGCACTTGCTCATCGCGGATCGAGCGGTGATTCTCGACGCGAAACTCGATGAGCATGGCGGCCCCTTCTTTCCTCTGAAAAACCGATCCAGGGCAGTCGAGCGAGGAAACTCCGCGCAAAACGCCGATAAAACCGGATTTCTTCCGATTTTACAGGACGGTGACGTCGGTTACCACAAGTCGGAGTTTCCGGCCATGCGCTTTTCCGAGTCCACCCATGGGCCATAGATTTACAGGTCATATGGGGATGAAGTCCTCCTTGCCAACGATTCAACCCGGCCCACACCCCGCGAGCCTCACCGCGTGCCATCCGCCCGGACGCGGACGGTCGGGTGGCCGGGCGGGAAGAATGCGCGGAAGAGCTCGGGGAGGGGGCCGTCGAACTCGGCCACGCGGAGGGCGCTCCAGGTCGACTGGTCGCCGGTGGCGTAGTAGAGGTACGTCTTGCCGTCGCGCTCCAGGATGTCCACGTCGGAGTTGTTCAGGCCCTCGCCGTCGGCGGCCTCCAGGATCGGATTCAGGGGGCTCAGCTCCCATTCGGTCAGGTCCCTCGATCGGGCCAGGTAGGAGATCCAGCCCTTGTGGCCGGGCGTCGCGGCGTGGAGATAGATCACGTAGTAGAACGGGGCGACATACCGGATCACCGGGCAGGCGCTGTACTCGTTGCCCGTCCCCGCGAAGATCAGGCCGGGGACCTTCTCCCAGGCGGACAGGTCCTTCGACCGCGCGAACTTGAAGCAGAAGCCCACGGGCTTGTTCGACTCGTACGCCATCAGGTAGCCCCGGTCGTCGCGGCAGACCGAGACATTCAGCAGGGCCTCGCCGCCGTCGCGCTTCAACGCGGGCTCGCGCTTCCAGGTCTTCAGGTCGGCGGAGGAGAACCGGTAAATATCCCGGAACCAGTCCTTGCCCCCCTCGCTGGCGAAGACGTTCAGCTCCGGCCCGGCGACGATCGCCGAGGCCAACGAGTGGCCCTGGCCGAACCGCGCGACCTCCTTGCCGGTGACGAGGTCCCGGATCAACAGGTGCATGGACCCCGCATAGGCATCGGTGTTCACCTTTGTGTCATCCCGCACGTTGTGGACCAGTAGCGGGCGGCCCTGGAAGACGACGGGGGTGCTCTCCATCGCGTCGGCGATGGCGAACGGGAGCTTGGTCAGCCGGGGCCGCGAGTGCGCCCCCCCTGCCCCGTCGGATCCTCCGCCGGGCCAGCCGCGGCCGTCGGGCGAGGGGGGCGCGATCCGGGCGAAGAGGTCGCCGGGCCAGGCACCCAGGCGCTTCCAGCCGGGCGGGACCGGCTGCTTGAACTGGACGTAGGCGGAGACCTCGCCGCGGAGGGAGGCGGTCGCCGCCGCGCCCTCGGGGCCGGGGGTGAAGAGGCTGTAGCCGGCCAGGGTGGAATTCTCGAGGTCGACGTGGAGCTTCCCCTTGGGGCCGTGGTGCTCGGTGCAGAGGATCCCGGTGCTCTTGCCGCCCATCTCCGGCTGGGTGAAGTTGAGGACGATCAGGCGGCAGTTCACGAATCTGGCCCGGGCACACTTGCTCGCGTACGAGAGGGCGACGGCGTTGTCGGGATGGACCAGGGTGCAGTCCTCGAAGACCGCGTGGGGGGCCTCGGGCATCGCGTCCTCCCAGCCCCCCATCAGGACGGCGGCGGTGTCGCCGACGAAGTCGAGGGCCAGGAAGTAGCAGCGGCGGAAGACGCTGGGCTCGGCGGGCCGGACGGTCGGATAGACCACGCCGCCGCCGAAGGCGCGGCCGGTGCCGACGCAGTCCTCGACGACCACGGTGAAGCCCTCGCCGCTGCGGCTGGTCAGGTCCCAGAAGAGGCCGGCGTCGCCCCCCGCCGTGTAGAGCCGACGGAGCAGCCAGCGGTCCCAGACGATGCTCGAGAACGTCTCGCGGTTGTTGCCGGTCGGCCAGTGGGCGTCCGAGGCGCGGATGGGCCCCCACCAGTCCCAGCTCTTGAAGCCCTTCGCCGGGTCGCCCGAGTCGATCAGGGCCCAGCCCGTGGCGCCGGAGCCGAGCGCACCGTCGAAGTCGCAGACGATCGCGTTGTAGGCGCCGGCCGCCCCCTTCTTCGAGGGCGAGAGATTGGCCTCCACGTACGTCCCGGGCCGGACCAGGATGGTATGGCCGCCGCGGTCGTCGGGGACGGCGTCGAGCGCCGCCTGGATCGTCCGGAAGGCGGTCTTCCAGCTCCGCCCGTCGGTGTTGTCCCCCTCGCGAGAGACGTGGATCGTCACCCCGCGCCGGCCCGCGTAATCAGGGCTCGTCGGATCCCAGGGCGCGGCCGACGCGGCCGACGGAGAGCAGACGACCATCACGGCCAGCATCGCCGCGGACAGGTATTTCATGATCAGGACCCTTCGATGAGGAAAGCGAAATCCGGCTCTCCCCCTTACCAAGGGGGAGTTGGAGGGGGTGGTTGGCGCGGGCCGAGGCGATCGAAGAACCCCCCTGTATCCCCCCTTGGTAAGGGGGGAAGCGGATTCCGGTTCCTGGCGTGATCCGCGGCGCCGCGCTTATGAGACAGCCCCTGTCCCCCGCAGGGTGCCCGTGAGGACCCGGGCGCACGGCAGCATGCCCGCCTTCTGGAGGGTGGCCCGCGAGGCCACGTTGGTCGCGTTGCAGCGAGCCGAGGGGATCCGGCCCATCTCGTAGCAGGCCCGCTTCAGCTCCTGGACCAGGAAGCTGCCGTAGCCGCGGCGGCGGTGGGCGTCGGCCACCGCCATGTAGATGTCGCCATAGGGCACGTTGTAGTGGAAGAGCAGGCCGCCGGCGGCGACGATCTCGCCTTCACCTTCACCTTCGCCGCCGCCGACCTCGACGACCCAGCCCGCGTCGGTGTCCAGGCCGTGGGCGGCCAGCCGGTCGCGGTCGGCCTCGGTCGCCTCGCGGCAGGCGGCGCCCGGGACGGCCAGCCCGGTCGTCGTCGCGTCCTGGAAGAGGATCACGGGGGATTCGATCGCCTCGGCGGCATCGTAGAGCATGAGCGTGAGCAGCAGGTCGTTCGACTGCGCCTCCACGGATTTCGCCCCGCTGACCTCGACGAACCGGCGGAAGAGCGGCAGGGCCCCGGCCCGGTGGTCGGGGAGGACGTAGAACTCGATGACGAGCTCCCGGGGCTGCTCGCGGATGCCCCCGGCGAGGCCGTAGCCCGCGACGCGGCCGTCGAGGCGCAGCAGGTACGGGTCGGCCCAGCCGCGGCCGAGCCAGGAGTCCAGGATGATCTGGCAGTCCATCTCGCGGCGGTGCAGGTCCCGGAGGGCCCGCACCTCGTCGCCCGACACCCGCGTCACGTCGATCTCCATGGCCGGCCCCCCCCCGCGCGACGTCCGTCGCCGCGGCTAGGCCGGCTCGGGCGTCGACCGGCGCAGCATGGCATGGCGGGCCGCCCGACGCAACGGCTCGCCCGGCCGGGATCCCGTTCTCCCGGGGGGTCGCCAGGTTGTCCCGGATTCACCCCGCGGCGCATATTAGGGGTAAGGACCATGGCCATGACGAACGATCCGAGCGATACCGGGCATCTCCTCGAGCGGCTCCGCGGGGGCGACAGGCAGGCGCTCACGGACCTCTTCCAGCGCCACCGGGCCCGGCTGCGGCGGATGGTCGAGCTCCGCCTGGACGCGCGCCTCCAGGGGCGAATCGACGCCAGCGACGTCCTCCAGGATGCGTTCCTCGACGCCGCCAGCCACCTGGACGCCTATCTCCGCGGCACCGACCTGCCGCCGTTCCTCTGGCTGCGATGCGTGGTGAGCCAGCGGCTGGCGATCTGCCACCGGCGGCACCGCGGCACCAAGATGCGCGACGTCTCCCAGGAGATCTCGCTGCATCGCGACGCCACGCCCCAGGCGAGCTCGGCGGCGCTCGCCTCGATGCTGCTGGGCCGGCTCACCTCGCCCTCGAACGCGGCGATCCGGGCCGAGCAGGTGCTCCGGGTCCAGGAGGCCCTCAACGCCCTGGACCCGATCGACCGCGAGGCGATCGCGCTGCGGCAGTTCGAGGAGCTCAGCCGGGCGGAGATGGCGCAGGTGCTGGGGATCACCGAGGAGGCCGGCGCCAAGCGCTACATCCGGGCCCTGCGGAGGTTGAAGGCGGTCCTGGAGTCGCGGCCGGGCGGGGCCGAGGGGCATTGAGCCATGGCCTTCGAGGAATCGGAGCGAGACGACCTGCTCGACCGGCTCGCCGAGGAGTTCGCCGCGCGGCTCCGGCGCGGCGAGCGGCCGGCGCTGAAGGAATACGCCGACCGCTACCCGGAGCTCGCCGACGAGATCCGCGAGGTCTTCCCGGCGATGGCCCAGGTGGAGCGGGCCAAGGAGATCTGCCAGGACTGGGATCGCGAGGGCGCGGCCGACTCCGCGCCCCCGTCGCAGGTGGGGGACTATCGCATCCTCCGCGAGATCGGCCGCGGCGGCATGGGGATCGTCTACGAGGCCGAGCAGGTCTCGCTCGGCCGCCGGGTGGCGCTGAAGGTCCTGCCGTCGCCGTCGGCCCGGGACGCGATGACGCTCGCCCGGTTCCGCCGCGAGGCCCGCGCCTCGGCCCGGCTGCACCACACCAACATCGTCCCGGTCTTCGACGTGGGCCAGGACGGGGACGTCCGCTACTACGCGATGCAGTTCATCCAGGGGCAGAGCCTGGACGCGGTCATCCGCGAGCTGCGCCGGCTGCGGGACGTGTCGCGATCCGGACGCGACCGCGATCGCGATCGCGACGGGACGCCCGCGGCGGGCGGCGAGGACGACCGGCCGAGGGCCGATCGGACCCACCGGATGGCGGCAGAGGCCAGCGTCGCCCTCTCGCTGCTGACGGGCCGGTTCCGCCAGGGCCCCGCGACGGCCCACCCCGGCGAGGGCGACGGCGACGGCGACGGCGCGGCCCCAGCCGCCGCGCCCGGCCGGGGCCCCGCGGCGGCCCCCGATCGATCGGCGGTGATGCCGGGCGGCACGCAGCTCTCGGCCGCGGAATCGCGGCACCGGACGTTCCACCGGGGCGTGGCCCACGTCGGCCGCCAGGTCGCCTCGGCGCTGGCGCACGCCCACGCCCGCGGCATCCTCCACCGCGACATCAAGCCGTCGAACCTCCTGCTCGACACCGAGGGGGTGGTCTGGGTCAGCGACTTCGGCCTGGCCAAGGTCGACGACGACGAGCTGACGCGGACCGGCGACATCCTGGGCACGCTCCGCTACATGGCCCCGGAGCGGTTCCGCGGCCGGGGCGACGCCCGGGCCGACGTCTACTCGCTGGGGTTGACCCTCTATGAGCTGCTGGTCCTGCGGCCCGCGTTCGATTCGCCGGATCGCGTGGCGCTCAGCGAGCAGATCCGGGTCATGGAGCCGGACCGGCCCCGGTCGAAAGACCCGCGGATCCCCCGCGACCTGGAGACGATCGTCCTCAAGGCGATCGAGAAGGACCCGGCGGACCGCTACGCCACCGCCGAGGCCATGGCCGAGGACCTGCAGCGGTTCCTCGACGATCAGCCGATCCGGGCGCGGCGGGTGGGCGTGCCGGAACGGTACGCGCGATGGGCGAGGCGCAACCCCGTGATCGCGATCCTGGGGGGGGTGCTGACGGCGGTGCTGCTGGCGGCAACGGCCTCCTCCGTGCTGGTCGCCCGGCGGATGGCGGCGCTGGCGAAGGTCAACCAGGACACGGCCAGGAGCGAGCGCGAGGCGAAGCTGGACGCGGTGGCGGCGCGCGAGCAGGCCGACCTCCAGCGCGAGCGGGCCGAGCAGCACCTCTACACCGCCCGCATCGGCCAGGCCGAGAGCGCGATCCGCCTGCGGGATCCCGCCACGGCGAGGGGCCTGCTGGATGCGTGCCGCCCCCGGCCCGGCGAGCCGGACCGGCGCGGCTGGGAGTGGTCCTACCTGGACCAGTGGTGCCGGCCCGAATCGGGGACCATCGCCCTGCCCACCGCCGCCCAGGCCCGCTGCCTGGCGATCAGCCCCGACGGCCGCACGCTGGCCGTCGGATGCTGGGACCCCGACGCGGTGAATGCCAGGAAGGCCGGGCCGGTCCCGGCCTACCTGATCGGCCTGCCGGACGGGCGGATCCGGCACGAGCTGGCCGGGCACGAGGTGATCGTCCACGCCGTCGCCTTCCGCCCCGACGGGAGACGCCTGGCGACCCTCGACGGCGGGGAGGACGTGCGGATCTGGGACACCGAAGACGGCCGGCTGCTCAGGACCCTCCGCGTGGACCCGGCCGGCACGATCCGCTCGCCGGAGCTGGCCTGGAGCCCGGACGGGACCCGGATCGCCGTGGTCGCGGAGGGCGCCCCCCTGCGGATCTGGGATCCCGAGACCGGGCGAGAGACGTTCGAGATCACGGGGGAGGCCGGGGCCCTGGCCTGGAGCCCGGACGGGGCCCGGATCGCCGTGGGCTTGCCCGAGGGCCGCGGGCTGGAGGTCCGCCGGTGGGATCCGCGGGCCGAGCGGCCGCAAGGCCCGGCCCTGGCGCAACCCGGCCGGGTCCACACGCTCGCCTGGTCGCCCGACGGCCGCCGGCTGGCCGCGACCTGGACCGCCCCCGAAGCGAGCCTGCTCGGGACGCGGCTGATCGTCCGCGACACCGCGAGCGGCGCGGATCTCTTCCGGGTGGAGGGGGCCGCGGAGCTGAAGCCGATCGTCTTCAGCCCCGACGGCACGTGGCTGGCGACGGGCGGCGACGCCGAGGTCGTCCAGGTGTTCGACGCGTCGAACGGCCGGCTTCGAGCCGCCCTGTTCACCGGGGCCACGCAGGTCAGCGGCCTGGCGTTCAGCCGCGACGGCCGCCGGCTCTATGCGGCCGGCTGGGGGATGGGCGGGGTGAAGGTCCTCGATGCCCTCCGCGAGCCCGGAGGCCGCCGGGTCGCCAGCGGGTCCGCCCATGTCGCGGCCCTCTGGCTCGACCGGGGCGGCATCCGGATCCGGGGGATCGAGTGGTCGGCCGGCATGCTCTTCTCCACCGATCCGCTCGACGGCGGAGGGCGGGTCGATCGGCTCATCCCCGCGACCAATCGCCCGCGGTGGCCCCGCGACGACTTCGCCTTCAGCGACGATGGCCGGCGGCTCGCGGCGCCGCAGCGAGGCGACCGGTCCGTCGTCGGGGTCTGGGACGCCGCGATCGGGCGGCCGGTCGCCACGCTGCGGGGATCGGCCGGGGCGGTCTCGGCGGTCGCGTTGGGCCCCCGCGGGGGGTCGCTGGCATCGGCCGCGGTCGACCCGGCGAAGGGGCGGCCGATCGTGACCCTCTGGGACGTGGCCTCCGGCCGGCGGCTCCGGGACTTCGAGGCGGGGCCGGGCCTGGTCCAGGCCCTCGCCGTCAGCGGCGACGGCCGACGGCTCGTGGCGGGCGGCGGATATCGCCCGGGCGAGCCGTTCTGGGTCATCGCCTGGGACGCGGAGACGGGCGCCGTGCTCGGATCCCTCGATGGCCTGGGGTGGGTCACCTCCCTGGCCTTCCACCCGGACGGGAACCGGATCGCCATCGCCGACTTCACCGAGGTGAAGGTCCACCTCTGGGACCTCGCCGCGGACGCCCGGATCGTGAATCCCGGCCCGAAGGGCGTCAGTTGCGTGCGGTTCCTGCCGGACGGCGAGCGGCTGGCCTCGCTCGGATACGAGGGCGACGTCCACCTGGCCGACGCCCGGACCGGCCAGGAGATCCTGGTGCTCCGCGGCTCCGGCCCGCCCGTCGGCGGCCGGGGCTACACCCCCCGCCTGGCCGTCAGCCCGGACGGCTCCTGCATCGTCGCCAATTCGTCCGGCCTCGACCTCCACCTCTGGGACCTCGGGCCGTCCGCGACCCCGGCGAGCGAGCCGGGTGCCGGCGACGTCGCCGGCTGGCTCCGTCGCGGCCGCGCCCTGGCGGAGCGGGGCGACGCCGCGGGCTTCGAAGCCGCCTCGGCGCGGGCCCGCGACCTAAGGGCCGATGAGCCCTCGCCCTGGATCGAGCACGCCGTTTGGCTCCATCGCCGCGGCGATCCCGCCCGGGCGCGAGAGGCCCTCTCGCGGGCCACGGCGGCCCTCGACGACGACCCAGGGCGGTGGATCGACCTGGGCCGGATGCTCGGGCAGCTCGGCTGGGCGGAGGGCTCGACGACCGTCCTGCAGCAGGCGCGATCCCTCTGCGAGCGGACGCTCTCCCGGGCCCCCGACGACGAGGCCGCCGCCGCGGCCCTGGCCGAGCTGCTCCCGGACGCCGACGCCGTGGCGGGCTGGACCGTCCTAAGGCCCGACGTCATGACCTCGGCGGCCGGCGCCACGTTGACCCTGCTGCCCGACGGCTCGATCCTGGCCGGCGGCCCGAGCCCGCCCGCCGACACCTGCACGATCGAGGCGACGGGGGGCCGGCCCGGGATCACGGCGGTGCAGCTCGAGGCGCTCACCCACCCGGACCTGCCGGGGGGCGGCCCCGGGCGACAGCCGGGGCCGCATGACGGCGGCCTCTTCTCCATCAGGTCGATCCGCATGGACGACCTCGCCTCGCCCTCCGCCCCGGTCCCGATCCGCCTGGCCGACGCCCGCGCCGACCACTGGGGGCCCGGGTTCCCCTCTCCCGTCCGGAGCAAGGCCAACGGGACGGCCATGGAGAGCGTCTGGTCGCAGGAGCCGCTGCCGGGACGGCCCCATCGGGCCGTTTTCCTGGCCGACCCGCCGGCCGGCCCGGGTCGAGGAAAGCGGCTCCGCGTGGAGCTGACCTCCGGGCTCGGGCTGCCTTATCGGGACACGCTGGGGCGGTTCCGCCTGTCGGTCACGGATCGCCCGAACCCCTACTTCCCGGCGAGCCTGCGGACCATCCGGGCCGATGCCGAGCGGGACGGGCGCACCCGGCTGGGCGCGGCCCATCTCCTCCTCGGCGACCGCGAGGCCGCCGCCGCGGTGCTGGCGCGCTCCGCCGCCAGGCCCGGCTCCCCCGCCCTGGACGGCTTCCTCCTGGCCCTCGCGTGCCATCAGCTCGGCCGCCCCGACGAGGCCCGGACCGCCTGCGATCGCGCCCTCGGGCGGCCCGGGATGAACCCGACCGACGAGGCGGCCCGGGATGTGGCCGTCGAGGCCCTGATGACGGTCCGCGGCCTGTCCGTCGATCGGGCGCGGGGCCTCCTCCTCGACCGCGCCTTCCCGGCCGATCCCTTCGCCCGCTGATGACTCCGCGCCGATCGCGCGGCGTGCGCATCCTTCGCGCCGGGAGCCGTGGCGGAAGCCAGATGGCCGTTCAGGAGTCGAGACAGAAGCCGCCTCTCCCGCACGGAGATGGGCAGCACCGAGGCCGCCCATGGTATACGATCACACCCGGGCGATTCGTCGCACGCGGGCGGAAGATCGACGAGGACGTGCGCCTGTGACCGTCCATCGCCACGGTCCCAGGTGCACGACGTCGGGAGGAGTCGCAACCAGATGACGAGCATGACCATGAAGAAAACGACGATCCTTGCGGCCGCCACGCTCCTCCTCTCGGCGAGGGCCTTCGCCCAGGAGAAGAAGCCGGATCCGAAGTTCTACATCTTCCTCTGCTTCGGGCAGTCGAACATGGAGGCCGGGGCCAGGCCCGAAGAGCAAGACAAGGGGCCGGTGGACGAGCGGTTCCGGATGCTGGCGACGGTGGACATGCCGAAGCTCAATCGGCAGATGGGCCGCTGGTATGTCGCCACGCCGCCGCTCAATCGCCCCGAGAATGGCATGGGCCCGGTGGACTTCTTCGGCCGCACGATGGTGGCGAACCTGCCCCGTGAGTACCGCGTGGGCGTGATCAACGTGTCGGTGGCCGGGGCCAGGATCGAGCTCTGGGAGAAGGACTCCTACGCGAGCTACCTCGAGAAGGCCCCGCCGTGGATGAAGAACATCTGCAAGCAGTACGGGGACAATCCCTACAAGCGCCTGGTCGAGATGGCGAAGATCGCCCAGCAGGACGGCGTGATCAAGGGAGTCCTGCTGCACCAGGGCGAGTCGAATCCCAACGACGAGGATTGGTGCAAGAAGGTGAAGGGCATCTACGACAACCTGATGAAGGACCTGGGCCTGAAACCCGAGGACGTGCCCCTGCTCGCCGGCGAGCTCAAGAGTGCGGAGGAGGGCGGCCGCTGCGCGGGGTTCAACAGCGCGGTCCTGGCGAACCTGCCCAGGGTCGTCCCCAACGCGTACATCATTTCTTCCAGGGGGTGTAAGGGAATCCGCGATGGCTTCCACTTCTCGGCGGCCGGCTTCCGCGAGCTTGGCAAGCGGTATGCGATCCGGATGCTGAAATGCCTCGGCCTCGAGGCGAAGGCCCCCGCGGCGGCATCGCTCGGCATGTACCCGGAAACCCTGGAGATCGCGAGCGGGGGGGCGCCCGGCCGGGCGGCGGCCGCTTCTACTGGGCACCATCGCCCAGGCTCACCGTGAATCCTCGGACGGGTGCGCCACTCGGGTCCAGGAACCTCGCGCAGAAGTCGGTCGCACCGGCGCCGTTGACGACCGCGCAGCGCACGACGTTCGGCCCTTTCCTGAGCGTCAGCCGCTTCGAGACGCCGTCATCGATGACGGTCTGGCGATCGCCATAGATGCCGATGACTTCCCGGCCATTGACCCACCACACGGAGGCCGCGTTGGAGCCGATGGCCAGGCGGACGTCCTTCATCTCGGCGGGGCAATGGACGACCGTGACGGCCCAGAACAGGGCGTTGGACGTCCGCCGCTTCAGCGAGCGGGCGAAATGATAGAGGTTGAGGTTGTACTCGGTCGTCTCCTCGGCGTGCCAGGTCAACCGCGATCCCTCCACGTCCACGGAGTCGCCATCCTTCGGGATGACCGTGAGCTGGTTCGGGGAGGATTCGGGCTTGATGGCCGTCCGGACGGCGTCCTGCGTCAGGCCGACGGCCGGGATCGGCTCGAGGACCAGCCAGCGCCGGATGAACCCCTCGGCGTCCGGCGCGGTGGCGGGGGTCGTGGGCCTGTTCAGCGTCGATGCGGGGGGGCCCGCGTCGTCCCCCGCGCGGCCGCCGCGCTCATCGGCCGCGGCGAGCTCCAGCACGGCGGCCAGCGTGGCGAGGGCAATCGCCAGGGAAACGGCATGCTGTCTCATCGAACGTCTCCGAGCGACGTGGTCCCGAACATCCGAGGGGGCGGCTCGATGCCGCGTCTCTCACCCGGATTCCGCGGCTCACGGGGCCTTCAGGTGCCAACGCTGCCGGTCGCTCCCGGGCTCGAACCTGGCGAGGGTGGCGAAGCTGCTGCCGATCGCCGAGAGGGCGAGCGGCTCCCGGGAACCGGGGACGGACTTGGGCATGATCCGATACGTGCCGTCGCCGAGCTGGTCGATGCGCCAGAGCTGTTCCGGCCCGCCGGTGAAGGCCGGCAGGGCGACCAGCTCGGCGTCCTCCGTCGCCGCCAGCGCCCGGCCCGTCCCGGCGACGATGATCTTGAAGAACGGCGAGCCCGGATAGCCCCCCGCGCCGGGGACCGGCGTGATCGTCCACTTCTGCTGCGCCTGGAGCTGGTAGTTGGACATGCGAATGTCGATCTTGCCGGCGGGCCATCGCTGCGAGACCTTCGCCGCATCCTGGTCGGGGATCGCTCCGGGGCCCCCTCCGAAGATCCCGCCGTCGCTCGAGGCGGGCGGGTTGGCCGGTGGCGGGCCCCCGCCCGGTGCCGGGGCGGCGGGAGCCGGACCCCGGGGGCCGCGAGATCGCCGGCCGCCGACCGGCTCGCCCTCGACGGCCAGCTCCACCGCGGTGCCCGTTCGCACCGACTCGATCTCGAAGGTGCCTTCCTTCACGTTGTCGCCGGCCAGCGGCCAGCCGTCTTTCCAGAGCAGCGGGCGGACGTCCAGCACGCTGGCGCCGCCCCGGTCCAGGTCCGCCTCGTAATGGCAGGAGAACTTCTGCACGCCGTCGCCGAGGTCGATCAGGCCGAAATGGCCGGGCCCGACGACCCGCCCCCCCGAGCCGACGAAGAGCTTGCCGCCGCCCTTGATCATGTCGATGCCCATGTGGTCGACGTACGGGCCGGTGACCTTCCGCGAGCGGCCGGCGCGAATGTTGTAGCCGGAGTCGGCGCCGCGACAGCAACTGCCGTGCGTCGCCAGCAGGTAGTACCAGCCATCGTGGTGGATGATGATCGAGGCCTCGCAGTTGATCGCGAGGTTGATGGGCGGGTCGTCGGGTTTCAGGCGCTTTCCCGTCCCGGGATCGAGCTCCACGAGGCGGATGAAGCCGAAGTAGGAGCCATACGTCAGCCAGAACCTGCCGGTGGTGGGGTCGAGGAATGCACCCGGGTCGATGGCGTTGCAGTCCTCCACGCCGTCCGACGAGGCGACGACGCCACCCTCTTCCCATTTGTAGTCCGGAGAACCCGGGTCGAGGGTCCGGTTCGAGATCAGATTGATGGCCGCCCTCGGTTGCGCCCCGACGTTCGCCGCGACATACATGAAGAAGCGGTCCCCGACGTGAATGAGGTCGGGGGCCATGCCGCTCCGAGAGGCCCTGACGCCCCGACGCCAGGTCCAGCCGTCGTCGGAGACCAGGCACCCGCCACCCGTGCCCCAGGTGTAATACTTGCCCTGACACTGGACGACCGTCGAGGGGTCGTGAATGCGGACCTGGCCATCCAGGGCCATCGCCCGGCAGGCCAGCAGGAGGATGGGGGCTGCGAGGAAGGCGACTCTCATGGGGCCTCCGGGGCGGAAACAGGAGTCTCGAACACGAGCGTACCTGCCCACGGATCCGACCACAACCTCACGCCGGAATTGCCGGGTTACAGCCCCCGCCATCGCGGCCCGCTGCCGGCTCGCGTCGCGCCGCATCGGCCCGCGATGCCGAGGTCGATTCGTCGCTGGAGCCCTCGGTCGACGCCACCGAAGCGTGCCGCGACACAGTCGTCGCGGGACGCGTGGGCCGGCCGCTCGCGGGATCGTCGCAAACGGCGGGGGGTTTAGGACGCGGAGAGATTGAGAGATGGCACTGGGTGGCCGTGGTGGAACACCACGGGGGGCAGGCCGAGTGGGTGGACCGGCTCTTCACCAAGGCCGAGGCGGTCCCGTGGTGTTCCACCACGGCCACCCGGAGGGTCTGCGTCGGAGCAAAGGCTGTCAACGTCCGCCATCGCGTATTGCGACAATCCCCCGCTTGCCCTCGGTCGGGGACGCCGTCCCGGCGGAGTGGGACCCAGGGGCCGCGGGCCGCCCCCTCCGCCCTCCCGGCGCGCCGCCCGTCACGTCCGCCCGACGCGCCGCTTGACATATTCCCATTAGGGTATATTATCTGGCATGGCACGAGCGCCCACGACCTCGGATGCGTTCAACGCCGTCGCCGAGCCGCGACGGCGCCAGATCCTCGAGATCCTCGCCCGTGGCGAGCGGCCGGTGAACGACCTCGTCGCCGCGCTCGGCCTCGCCCAGCCGCAGGTCTCCAAGCACCTGCGCGTCCTGAGGGAGGTCGGGCTCGTCACCGTCCGGGGCTCGGGCCAGCAGAGGCTGTATCAACTGCACGCCGAGCGACTCAAGGCGATCCACGACTGGGTCGCGACCTTCGAGCCGTTCTGGGATCGCCAGCTCGATCGCATCAAGGAGCGCGCCGAGCGCAAGGCGAGCGAGCGGCCCGCGGCACCAGACCCGTCCCCCAAGGAGGACTGACCATGTCGATCAGCGAAGTCGAGCAGGAAGTCCAGAGCCTCACCATCTCCAGGGAGGTCGTGATCGCCGCGCCGATCGAGATCGCGTTCGAGGCGATCCTCGAGCAGGTCGGCCCGGGCTGCGAGATGCCGGGCGGCAAGCCGTTCCCGATGGTGCTCGAGGCGAGGCCGGGCGGCCGCTGGTATCGCGACCTCGGCGGCGATGCCGGGCACCTCTGGGGCCACGTGCAGGTCATCAAGCCGCCGACGCTCCTGGAGATCTGCGGCCCGCTGATGATGTCCTACCCGGCGATGAACCACCTGCAATACCGCCTGAAGGCGGAGGCGGGCGTGACCCGCCTCGAGTTCTCGCACCGCGCCATCGGGGCCATCACTCCCGATTTTCGCGCCGGCCTGCACAAGGGGTGGGAGTACTGGCTGGATCGCATCCGGGCGCGGGGGGAAGGAAAGAGCCGGGAGGAATCGCATCGATGAGCGAGTGCTGCGTCGTCGCCGGCGACCGGAAGGCCCCGACGCCGGCGCGGAGGGCCCGAGGGGTGATCGCCTGGGCCGTCCCCGGCGCCATCCTGGTATCGGTCCCGAAGTGCCCCGCCTGCCTGGCGGCGCACGTCGCCCTCTGGACCGGGCTGGGCCTGTCGCTCCCGGCGGCGGCCTTCCTGCGGGGGGGGCTGCTGATCCTCTGCGTCGCCACGTGGCTCTACCTCATCCTGGGACGTCTGCTCCGCATCGGGGCCGACTCCCGTCACCTCAGAGGGGGACCGAATCATGGAGCATCAAGTCGCTAGCCGGGAGGAATGGCTCGCGGCCCGGACCGGGCTGCTCGAGGAGGAGAAGGCGCTGACGCGGAGGAGCGACGAGCTGGCGCGACGACGCCGGGAATTGCCGTGGGTCCGGGTCGAGGAAGAGTACCGATTCGAGACCGATGCGGGCGGCGCCTCGCTGGCGGACCTCTTCGGGGGGCGCTCGCAGCTCCTCGTCTACCACTTCATGTTCGGGCCCGACTACGAGGCGGGGTGCCCGTCCTGCTCGACGATCGCCGACGGCTTCGACGGCGTCGCCGTCCACCTGGCCAACCACGACGTCACGCTCATGGCCGTGTCGCGGGCGCCGCTCGCGAAGCTTCAGGCCTACAAGCGGCGGATGGGGTGGAGGTTCCCCAGGGCGTCGTCGCTCGCCGGCGACTTCAACTTCGACTTCAACGTCGCGTTCACCGAGGAGCAACAACGCGAGGGGGCCGTCGAATACAACTACCGGCGCGGGGGCCATGCGATGGACCGGACGCCGGCCCCGGAGCCCGTCGTCCAGTTGGCGGCAACGTGCGGGACCGACGCCCCCACGTACTCGCGCGACAGGCCGGGGATGAGCGCGTTCGCGATCGAGGACGGCGTCGTCTACCACACCTATTCCGCGTACGCGCGGGGGCTGGACGGCCTCTGGGGCATGTACCAGTGGCTCGACCGTGCCCCCCGGGGGCGCAACGAGACGGGCATCTGGTGGCGGCGTCACGACGAGTACGACGCGACTCCGAACGATGCCGGCTCGTGTTGCCACGCGGCCGACTCGCGCGGATGAGCCCTCGCCCGGCCGGCGGCGGCGCCCCCGCGCCGCCGCGCGGGACGAGGAGGCCATGCAGCCCCGGGGCGCCGCTCGACGCGGCCGGGCCCGCCTGCACCAGGCCGATGGCGGTAATCCGGGGCTCCGTCTCGAACCGTATCATCGGTCGCCGCGGTATTCTGTCGCGTCCAAATGCGCAGGACGACGTCCCCGCCTCCGGCCAGTGAGTCCCATCGGCATCGTCCCGAGATGGGGAGGATTCGGCTCCCGAGGGTTGACAGTCGGCACGGCCCTGCAAGCCTGGGTGACCACGATCGTCAGATCGTGGCTCGGACGGGCGAAGCCTCCAGCCTCGCACGTCAGTGCGATCCGCGGGGCACGCTGTCGCTCGCTCGAAGGCGGTCCGGCTTACGCCGGAGGCTGGTGGGCTGCGCCCCGTCCGAGCCACCCGCTCACGCGGGTGGTCATCTGTCCGAAAAGCTCGCGCAAGACTGTCAAGCTGAGGCTTCTGTATTTGGGACGGTGCCGTCCCATCCGGCGCAGTCGCCGGCGGGAAATCGGGTATCCTCGTCCATGGGCCGGCACGGATGAGGCTCCTGGGCGAAGTCCCGCCGTCGTCCGAGAGGGCGGGCAGGTCGTGACGAGGCCGGATCGCCGGGGTGCCAAGTCGGTCCAGGCCTGGTCGTTGAGCCGAGAGCGGCGCCATCGGACGGAGCCGCTCGACGCCCCGTCCCTCGCGAGAGGAGTCCTTGCATGTCGATCGATCCGACCGCGTCGGCGGACCAGGCCTCGCCCCTCGTGGCGGCGACGGTCGCGGCGTCGCCGCCCGCCCGGCGCGTCGCGTCCGTCGACGTCCTCCGCGGGGCCGTGATGGTGTTGATGGTGCTCGACCACACGCGCGATTACTTCGGGGACGCCTCCCTGAACCCCACGGACCTGTCCCGGGCGGCCCCGGCGCTGTTCCTCACGAGGTGGGTGACCCACTTCTGCGCTCCGGTGTTCGCCTTCCTCGCGGGGACGGGCGCCTACCTGGCGGGCTCCGGGGGACGATCGCGGGGCAACCTCGCGGCGTTCCTCGCCACCCGGGGGCTCTGGCTGATCTTCCTCGAGCTGACCGTCGTCCGGGTCGGCCTCTTCTTCGACTTCGTGTCCGCCCCGGTGTTGCTGACGGTCCTGTGGTCGATCGGCGCCTCGTTCATCGTGCTGGCGGGGCTGGCCTTCGTGCCCAGCCGGGCGGTCGGTGCGATCGGGGTCCTGCTGGTGGCGGCGCACGGCATGATCGGCGGCCCCTCGCCGGGCCCCGGTGGCGCCGGTTCGCAGGCCGTTGCCGAGCGACTGCTCCGACCCGGGTTGTTGCCGCTGCCCGGCGGGGTGAACGTGCTCGTCGCCTACCCGCTCCTGCCGTGGCTGGGGGTGGTCGCCATGGGCTACGGCTTCGGCGAGGTCCAGCGGCTGGAGCCGGGTCGGAGGCGGCGGGTGATGTGGGTCGTGGGCGTCGGCGCGATCCTGACCTTCGTGCTCCTGCGGGCGTGGAACGCCTGGGGCGACCCGCGCCCATGGACGCCGCAGGCGAGCCCGCTCCTGACCGGGCTCTCGTTCCTCAACTGCACCAAGCAACCCCCCTCGCCGCTCTTCGTCCTGATGACGCTCGGCCCGGCGTTAACGGCCCTGGCGGCGATCGATCGCCTGGGGGCCCGGGGCCCGATCGTCGGCGCCCTGGCGACGCTCGGCCGCGTCCCGCTCTTCTATTACCTGCTGTCGTGGTACGTCATCCACGGCCTCGCCGTGCTCACGGGGCTGGCGCGGGGATCGCCGGTCGCCTGGCTGTTCTCGCCGGCGGCCCTGGGCCCACCTCCCGAGGGCTGGCCGCTGGGGCTGCCGGGCGTCTACGTCGCCTGGGCCGCCGTGCTGGGCGTCCTGTACCTGCCGTGCCGCTGGTTCGCCGGGGTCAAGGCGCGCCATCCCGGGGGTTGGCTCTCCTACCTCTGAACCCCCGCCGTCGCGAGCCGCCCGGGTCGCCGCCACGGCAGCCGATGCCGACCGCTTCCTTGCGGCGTCTCGGTGGCGAGGCCGGGGTTCGAGGCCAGCCCGGCGATTCGCTCGGCCCCTCCTCGCGGTCGAAGGCCATCCTTTCGCTCCGGGCGCGGCCTCGACCGGCTCCGCCTGGAAGCGACGCCGGGACCACCACGACCCCTAAGGTGCTTCGGTCCGGGATGCCGGAGCACCTTCGGCCGACCACACCGAAGCGGGTAACCGATCGGTCGAACATGCCGATCCGGCCGGCGCCGGATCCGGGGCCGCCTCAGCGGGCGAAGGGATCGCGCGGGAAGCCCGCGTCGGTCATCATGGCGCGGAAGTCGGTTCGGTCGCGGAGCGGATCGAGGTCGTGGTCGTGGGGTATCATCGGCACGATGCGGGGCTGGCCGGCCTCGATGGTTCGCCGAAGGTAGCCCACGGCCCGCGCCTCGAGCCTCTCGCGGTCCTCCGGCGAGAGCCGGCCATCTAGCGCCGAGACCATGGCGACGACGCGGGCCATGTTGTAGAGGTCGCCCGGGTTCGGGTCGCCGAGCGATTCGTAGGCGGCGAGGGATTCTCGGAAGCGGGCCAGGGCCTCGCCCGGACGCTTCAGGTCGCGCAAGGAGCCCGCCAGGACTCCGAGGCTGGTGCCGTGCAGGCGAGCCAGCAGCGGATCGGCCGGGCGGGACCGTCGCAAGGCCTGGAGTCGCTCGCCGGCCTGTTGGAGATCCACGACGGCGTCCGCGAGACGTCCCTGCTGGTAGGCCACCACGCCGGACTGCACCAGGCCCCGAGCCTTCTCGAATTCGGCCGGACCGACCGCCCCGGGTCGGATGACGGGGATCGGGGGCCGGGTTCGTTCGCCCGCCGGGGCGAGACCCGTCGTCGAGGCGACGGGCGGCACGGCCTGGTCCCAGGCGAGTCCCACGGCGGCCAGCTCGTCGCGGATCAGGCCGAGGTCCCAGAGCCCGACGTCCGAACTGGCCCCGGTGATCGCCAGCCACCGGCCGGTGGAGTCGAAGGCGAGATCCTTGATGATACCGGTCCAGCCGAGCAAGGTCGCCAGCGGCTCGAGCGTGGCCGCATCGCGGAGGATGATCTTGCGATCGACGCCCCCGCCCGTGGCCAGCAGCCGCCCGCCGGGCTGGAGGGCGAGGGACTGGATCCCGCCATCTTCATGCCCCTTCCGGATGTGGCGGACGACGGCGAAGTCGCGGAGCGAAATCCGGCTCAGATTGGCGTCGTCCCCCGTTACGATCAGTTCGTCGCGGGCGCGATCGACCACGAACCGGAACATCCCTCCCGGCACGGCGACCCGTCGGGGCGGATCGGTTCCTTCCAGGTCGAACACGACGAGCGGTCCGGACGTGACCTCGGTGACGAGGCGGCGGCCCCCGTCGACGAAGGCGATGGACCAGATCCACGACGGCCCCACGGTCTCGCGCCGCAGGAGCTGCCCGGTGCCCACGTCCCAGATGAGGAGGACTCCGCTGGTGTCCCCGGTCGCGAGCCGTCGGCCAGTGGGGTCGAAGGCGATGGCCCGCACGGCCGCCCGGTGGCCGGGGAGGACGTGGCGTGGAGCGCCGTTCTCGGCGTCCCAAAGTCGGACATCATCGCCGCCGCAACCGGTGGCCAGGAGCGAGCCATCCGGGCTGAACGCCAGCGTGGTGACGTAGGAGGTGTGGGCCGACCATCGCCTTAACGGACGGGCCGATTCCGCGTCCCAGACGATGACGTCGTGATCATCGGCCCCCGAAGCCAACCGGGCCGAGCGGGGATGGAAGGCCAGGAACTGCGTGCCGTTGCGATGGCCGACCAGCAATCGCCGCTCGCGCCTGCCCTGGATCTGATAAAGGCTCACCACCAGCCTTCCGGTCGCCGCCGACGTCGACACCGCCAGGAAGTGACCGTCCGGGCTGAACGCCACGGAATGGTTAGCCCCGGGGGCCGGAAGGACCGCCAGGGTCTGCCCGTTCCGGACGTCCCAGATCCGCGTGGTGAAGTCCGTGCTCGCGGTCGCGACCCAGTTGCCATCCGGGCTGAAGGCGATATCGACGACCGCTTCCTTGTGCCCGCGGAGGGTGACCTGTTCCTCGCGTCGAGCCACGTCCCAGAGCGTCGCGGTGTGGTCCTGCGACGCAACGCCCAGGGTCGTCCCGTCCGGGCTGAAGGTGAGCGATCGGATGCGCCCACGCTGCCGCCCCAGCGTCATGGGCGGGCCGTCCGCGTCCGTCGGATGGATCCGGACCGCATCGTTCGGTCCGGCGAACGCGATCCACCGGCCGTCGGGGCTCAGTGCGAAGGACCTGGGATTGTCGCGGATGGACCGCCTCAGCGCGCCGGTGGCGGCATCGCGGAGCTCGACCCGCCCGTCGTCCCAGCCCACCGCCAGCCAACGACCCCGGCGATCGACTTCCAGCCCGACCGCCTGCGCCTTCCCGCCGCCGATGGGGGGACGGGCCGAGGGCCGGCCCGAGGAGTCGAGGAACTCGACGCGTCGGTCCCACGCGATCCTGGCCAGCCCGCCGTCGGGCAGGAACCGGGCCTGGATGCTCGGGTCCCCCGCCGCCGGCCATCCGAATTCCCTGATCTTTCCCGCCGGGTCGGGGACCAGCCACGCATGCTGCCGCCGTGCAACGTCCCAGACATGGAGGTCCCCGTTGTGGCTGGCCGTGGCCAGGGCCCGGGAGTCGGGGCTGAAATCGAGCGAGAAGATCGAGCTTCGGTGCCCTTCGAGCCGGGCCACTTCGACGACGTCGGACTCGACGAGGCTGGCCACGGCCTCGTTCCGGAGCTCGACGAGGTCGCGGCCCGGCGTCGGCATCGTGGTCAACTGGGCGAGGCTCCCGAGGGCGTCATCGCGCCAGCCGGGCGGATGTCCGGCCCGCAGGGCCTTCACCTCGCTGAGCACGGCGCGGTAGGTCTCGGCCTGGGCCGCGACGCGTGCCGTTTCCGCCGTCGCGCGGGCCTGGTCCGCCTCCCGTCGCGCCGACCGTTCCGCCGCCGCCGAGTCCCCCTGACGCCGCGCCAGATCGGCGAACTGCACCGCAGTCAGGAATGAGCCTATCGTGAACATCACCAGGACCGCCGTCAGCACTCCGCCCAGGGCCGCGACGACCGGGTTCCGCCTGGCCCACCGCCAGTAGCGCTCCGAGGTGCTGATCTTCCGGGCCTTGATCGGCTCGTCGGCCAGGAACCGCCGCAGGTCCTCGGCCATCGCCTCGGCCGTCGGGTAGCGCCGCTCCGGAAGCTTGTCCAGCGCCTTCAGGACGATCGTCTCCAGGTCGCGCGGGATCCGGCTGTCGAGCGACCGGGGCCGGGTCGGCTCCTCGTTCTTGATCTGTTCGATGAGCTTCAGGCGGTCGGACGAGCTGAACGCCGGGCGAAGCGTCAGCAGCTCGTAGAGGGTCATGCCCAGGGCATAGATGTCGGCGCGGGCGTCCCCCTCGCCGCGAAACCGCTCCGGCGGCATGTAGCGGAGCGTGCCCAGGATGTCGCCCGTGGCCGTCAGGCCGTCCTCCTCCGCCTTGGCCAGCCCGAAGTCGGTGATCCAGACGACCGCGGCGGTGTCCAGCAGCAGGTTCGATGGCTTGATGTCGCGGTGGACGACCCCGCGGGCGTGGGCATAAGCCAGCCCCTGCGCCACCTGGCGGCCGATCTGGGCGACGCTCCGGAAGAACGGCCGGCGGTGGCCGGACGTGTCGACCTCCGAGGCGTGCGTCCCGCCCGGCAAGACCGCCGAGCTCGAGGGATCGGTTGGACGCCAGGCCGGCGGACCGTCGCCGTCCGGCCAGGGCGGCTCAGGACCCAGGGTCGCGTCCGGTCCGAGCCGTTCGGCCGGGGCCGGGTCATCCGCCTCATGCACTTCGCGCACGAGCGATCCCGGCCCCTCGGTGGCCAGGCGGCCGCCGAGGAGCGATTCGGCGATCAGGCTGCGAGCCCGAGCCGCGGCCACCTTCGACGTGGTGGCATGGGCAGGGCCGGGGCCCACCGAGCGGGGCCCTCGATCGGGCTCTCGGAGCCGCTTCAGCTCCTCGATGACCTGGTCGAGCCCCTGGCCGGCGATCAGCTGCATGGCGTAGTAATCCACGTCGCCCTCGCGCCCGACCTCGAAGACCGGCACGATGTTGGTGTGGTGCAGCCGCGCCGCCGCCTTGGCCTCGCGGCGGAAGCGGTCCTCCGCGCTCCGGTCGCCCACGGCGTGGCCGGGGAGGACCTTCAGGGCCACGCGGCGGCCCAGGGAGACCTGCTCGGCCTCGTAGACCGTCCCCATGCCGCCCCGGCCGATCTCGCCCAGGATCCGGTAGTCGCCGAGCTGCCGGCTCGGGCCGGGGGACGCCCGCGGCATGGCCCTCGCGGCGGGTCCCGGCTCGGGGTCGATGGTCAGGTCGTCCTCGACCCGCACCATGGCGGGCAGCAGCCTGCGGATCTGGCCGGCGAGCTCGGGGTGGCGGTCGGCCAGCTCGTCGATGCTCGGCCGCTCGCCGGCCCGATACCGCGCCAGGAACGACTCGGCGACGACCTCGAAGGGGTCCCGGTCGGATGTGAAGTCGTTCATGTCGCGTCTCCGTCGACGCCCCCCGGGAGGTCCCCCAGGATCTGCTGAAGCCGCTCCAGCGCCCGCGTGTACCGCTTGCTCGCCGCCGCCTTCTCCAGCCCGAGCGCCGCGGCGGCGTCGCCGTTGCTCATCTGCTCATAGTGCCGCAGCACCAGGACCTCCCGGTCGATCGGGTCCATGCTGTTGAGGGCCTCCTGGAGCTGCAGCTTGCGCTCGGCCCGCATCGCCGCCTGAAGCGGGCTGGTCAGCTTGCCCAGCAGCCGGGCCGCCAGGGCCCCGGAGCTGACGCCCGGCATGGCGCCGCGGTAGATCGAGACCTCGCGCCCGACGTCGCGGCCGGGCCGGGTAAGGTGGCGGCGGTGGCACTCGGCCACGCGCTGCCCGACGAGGAACCGCAGCCAGATGTAGAACGGCACGGACGGGTCGCGGGTGTACTCGTCGAGCCGCCGGATGGCGTCCAGGTAGCCCTCCTGGATGACGTCCGAGGCATCGACGCGGCCCTGCAGCCTCGGATCGAGCCTCAGCGCCACCATGCGGCGCAGGCGGGAGCGGTAGCGGGCGAGTAGCTCGACGATCGCCTCGCGGTCGCCCGCGGCGATGCGCGCGACGAGTTCGGGCACCTGACCAGGTGGTGGCGACATGTCTGACATCTTATGACGTGTACTGCCCGCCGCAACATCCTCGCGACAGGATCCCACCGATCTCGGAGCATTTTTCCTTGGTAGACCAGGCGCCTCCGCTTTCTGGCGACCTGGAGGTTCTTTCGCGAAACCTGTCTCGACCCACCGCCGGCCGGCTGTACCGGGACTGTGCCTCGAATCGTCCGTGGCCGGCGACGCCTCGACCGTCCGAGGCGACGGAAGCGGAGGAATTGGGGAAGCGAGAGCCGGTTGAGCTCCGACTCGTTCGACCTGGAGTAGGCGCCGCAGTGCGAAGGCCGCGGCTACTTCATCGGCGATTATCAGGGAGTGGCCGCCGTCAACGGCAACAAGTTCCTGGCGGTACCCATCCTGGCGGGTACGGCCGGAGCAGGCACATCGAACGCCGTGGCGATGCGGTTCAGCACCGGCGATAAGGACAACGGCCCCGACAATCGAGGCAACGGCGACCAGGCGAAGAACTCCGCTGCGGGCGACAGAGGGATCTACGCCTTCGACTCCGCCCCGTCCCTCCTGGGCACCACCAAGGTAAAGGGCAACAGGGTTAGCACCGCACGCAACGACCTCTTCAACGGCAAGTGAGGCCTCCGCGGTCGGAGCGATGGCCGGGCCGGCCCGGATGCAACGAGGCGCCGGGGACGGGCCTGGGCGCACCGGGTCGGCACGGACGGGCCCGCGGTCGTCTGTGGCATGGCCGCCACGCCGAACGACGGCGCCAGTTCCGTCGACGAGGACGCGACGTCACGGCCCGCGACGAGGGGTCGCTCGGGCATGTCGCGTCAAGAGGTCGATCTTCCACCAGAGGCGGTGCTGCGGTCACTGCGACGGTCCAGGCCGCCCGGGGGCGATACTGCGCCCTCCTTCCCAGGAGTAACCACGCGGGCGGGAGTGCCTTCCACCACGCCTTGACTGCTTCGGTCCGCCATACCGACGCCACGTTGCGGAGCCCCCTTTGGCCCTGCGACGGCTCGATCGGCCTTGATGCGACCGCGGTGAGCTCGCTCCTGGACGGCTGTCACTCTCGGCCCGTGAACGCCGACGAAGCCGGACGGCTCGCGCGGGGCCGCCGTGTGCCGGTGTCAGGCGACACTAAAACTGACCCCCCTCGGCGACACTAAAACTGCCCCCTGAACACTTGAAGAGGAGGGGATATGGACAAGTCGACCGATGCTCCGCTCCCCCTTGGCTCATCGTCACCCACGAGTGCAAGAAAACCCTGGCTGAGGAGGCGGACATGGCGGGCGGGGCGGGCCTTCCGGTCCCCTCCCCCACCAGGGGGAGGAGACCAGAATGGGCCGCTTCACTTGTGGGTAAAGCAGAGCTTCGTACAGGGGCAGAGCCAGATCGGGCGACGTCGTCGCGTGGGGAATTGTCCGAAGCGGAGGACATGCGCATCCATCGCCGTGAAGGATGGATCGGTCTGGTGCCGTTTCTATTTTGAAGATCCCTGTCCCGGAATGGCCCCTCCGCGCATGTGAGGGGGTATCGGCGATTCGTTGCGTCCGGCGATGGAGACGACGCCCCGAGGCGTCCCGTGCGACGCGAAGCCCCCCCTCCGATTCGATCGACGCCCGGCGCCGTCCGGGCGAGGTGGGGGGAGGTTGCGCGCAGGCCGGGCGTGATGCCGCTCCTCTTCACCAAGGTACCGCACCATGGACCCATCCGGCCCGCCGCCCGAGATCACGGCTCGTGCCGCCGCTCCCGACGTCGCGGAGCCCGAACCGTTCCGCAGCGCGCACACGCCGGGCTTCCCGCAATTGCTCGACGGCCTCGGCGTCTCGCTCCTGGTGACGACCTACCAGGCGGGCAAGCTGGTGATCGTCCGCGCCGAGGGGGATCGCCTGAACACCCATTTCCGGAGCTTCCCGGCCCCCATGGGGCTGGCCCTCGACCCGACGGCCGCGCGGCTGGCCGTGGGCACGACGCTCCAGGTCTGGGAGTTCCACGACGTGCCCGACGTGGCCGCCCGGGTGGAGCCGCGGGGGAGCCACGACGCGTGCTTCCTGCCCCGCTCCGCCCACGTGACCGGCAACGTCCTGGTCCACGAGATGGCCTACGGCCGCGGCGGCGAGCTCTGGTTCGTGAACACCCGCTTCTCCTGCCTGGCGACGATCGACGCCTCGGCCAGCTTCGCCCCGCGATGGCGGCCCCCGTTCGTCTCCCGGCTGGAGCCCTCGGACCGCTGCCACCTCAACGGCCTGGCGATGCACGGGGGCATGCCGCGATACGTCACGGCGCTGGGGACGGCCGACGAGCCGGCCGGCTGGCGGAAGGACAAGGCCCGCGGCGGGGTGCTGCTGGAGGTGGAGTCGGGCGAGGTGGTCGCCTCCGGGCTGTCGATGCCCCATTCCCCCCGGATCCACGGCGGCCGGCTCTGGGTCTGCGAGTCGGGCGCGGGGACGCTCGGCGTGGTCGACCCGGCGACCGGGATCCACGAGCCCGTCGCGGCGGTCCCCGGGTTCACGCGGGGGCTCGACTTCGCCGGCCGGTTCGCCTTCGTGGGGCTCTCCCAGGTCCGCGAGTCCGCCGTCTTCAGCGGCATCCCGATCACCGAGCGGCTGGCCGAGCACGAGCGGACCTGCGGGGTCGCCGTGGTGGACGTCGTCGCCGGCGAGGTCGTCGGCCTGCTCCGGTTCGACGGCGCCGTGCAGGAGATCTTCGCCGTCGCGGTCCTGCCCCGCCGCTTCCCGGACCTGATCAACGACGACGACGCCCTGCTGGCCGACTCGTTCGTCGTCCCGACCGAGGCGCTCGCCGACGTCGCCGAGACCGTCCGCGGCCGGCCGGCCCTCTCGGCCTGAGCCGGACACACGCACGCACACCGGGCCCGATCACGGATTCCCCAGCACCAAGGATCTCGCACGATGAACAGCCGCAAGCGAACGCACCCGTGGACCCTCCGCGCCCGCCGCCGGCTCCGGCCCGGCCTGATGGCCCTGGAGGATCGGACGCTGATGGCGACGTTCAGCGTGACGAACACGAACGACTCCGGCTCGGGCTCGCTCCGCGCCCAGATCGCGCTGGCGGGCAACAACGACACGATCGTCTTCGACCCCGCGGTCTTCAGCACCGCGCGGACCATCACCCTGACGAGCAGCACCCTCAGCGTCACCAGGGACGTCACGATCCAGGGCCCCGGCGCGAACCTGCTGACGATCAGCGGGAACTCGGCCCGGACGGTCTTCAACGTGGCCGCCCCCGGCGTCCGGCCGGCGGGGGCGATCCTCTCCGGCCTGACCGTCTCCAATGCCGTCCTGAACAGCCTCGGCGGGGCGATCATCAATGCCGGCCCGCTGACGATCCGGGACTGCGCCGTCACCGGCAACACGGCCTGGAACGGGGCCGGGATCTCGAACCAGTCGACCGGGGTCCTGACCCTGGTCGGCAGCACCGTCTCGGGCAACACGACGACCCGCTCGGCGGGGGCCGGCCTCATCAATTACGGGTCGATGACGCTCATCGACGCGACCGTCACCGGCAACACGGCCGCCACCGCCGGCGGCGCCGTCTTCAACAGCGCGGGCTCGCTGTCGGTCTTCAACTCGACGATCGTGGGCAACACCGCGCCCTCCACCGGCGGGATCATCGGCAACAACCACCTGACGATCAACAACTCGATCCTGGCGGGCAACGCGGGGGGTGACTACTCGGGCTCGCTCGCGGGGAGCCGCAACATCCTGGGCGGCGACCCGAAGCTCGCCGCGCTGGCGTACAACGGCGGGCCCACCCAGACGATGGCGCCTTTGGCCGGCAGCCCGGCCATCGACGCGGGCGACAACGCGCTGATCCCCGCCGGGCTGGCCGTGGACCAGCGAGGCGCCGCGCGGATCGGCGGGGGGACCGTGGACATCGGGGCCTACGAGAGCGGCCCGGTTGGCGTCGTCGTGACCACGCTCGCCGACGAGGACAACGGGACGGCCGACCCGGCGGTCGGGTCCGGGACGTCGCTCCGCGAGGCCCTCGCCTTCGCGAACGGCGAGCCCAGCGGCGTCGCGACGATCACCTTCGCCGCCGGGCTGACCGGCACGATCGCGCTGGCCTCGAGCGGCCTGCCGGCGATCGCGAAGACGGCCACGATCGTGGGCCCCGGCGCCGGCACGCTGACCGTCGACGCGCGGTCGAAGGGCCGGGTCCTCCAGGTCCTGGCCGGCGCCGTCGCCTCGATCTCCGGCCTGACGCTGACCGGCGGCCTGGCGGACGTGGGCGGCGGCGGGATCCTCAGCAGCGGCACGCTCACCGTGGACGCGTGCGTCATCACGAACAACGTGGCCGCCACCAACGGCGGCGGCATCGACAGCGTCGGGGGCGGGTCGCTCACCCTGAAGAACTCCACCGTCAGCGGCAACCGCGCGCTCCACGGCGGCGGCATCTTCACCAACCGGGACGTGACGATCACGGGGACCACGATCTCCGGCAACACGGCCACCGACGGCGGCGGGATCAAGGTCTACGCCGGGACGGCGTCGCTGACCGGCTGCGTCATCACGGGCAACAGCAGCACGGCCCAGGGGGGCGGCCTCTACCTGCGGAGCTCGGCCCAGCTCGTGAATTGCACGGTCGACACGAACGCGGCGGGCAGCCCCGGCGGAGCCCCGTCGGCAGACGGCGGCGGCATCGCCCTGATGACCGCCGCCGCCAGCCTGACGATGACCGGCGGCAGCATCTCCGGGAACACGAGCCCCGGCCGCGGCGGCGGCCTGTACGGCCTGGGCCCCGTCCAGCTCACGGGCGTCGCGATCCGGGGCAACAGCTCGAACCAGGGCGGCGGCGTCTACGGCAAGGGGACGGCCGCCCTGGACGGCTGCACGGTCTCCGGCAACACCGCGGGGGGGGCGGCCGGCCTCAACGTCCAGGGGAGCCTCTCGCTGATCCGCTCCACGGTCTCGGACAACAAGGCGAACGCGTCCGCCCTCGCCGGCGGGATCTACAGCCCCTCGTCGCTGTCGCTGATGCTGTGCACCGTCTCGGGGAACACCGCCAGCGGCATCTACGCCAGGGGCCAGCTCAGCGTCCGGGACAGCACCATCTCCGGCAACACGGCCGTCTCCGGCGGCGGCATCTTGAACTTCGGGACGGCGACCCTGATCGGCAGCACGATCTCCGGGAACCACGCGGTGGGCGGCCAGGGCGGCGGCGTCAGGAACAACGGCTCGCTGGCCATGACCAACTGCACCGTGTTCGACAACACGTCGTACGACGGCTCGACCCCCGGGATCGGCGGCGGCGTCTGGAACTACGGGACGGCGACCCTGACGAACTGCACGGTGGGCAGCAACCACGCGAGCTTCCTGCCCAACACCGGCGGCCTCGGGGCCAATCTCTTCAACTACGCCGGCAAGAGCCTCACGCTCAACAACAGCATCGTCGCCTACGGCGCCGGCTACGGCGGGAACATCGCCGGGCTCGTCTCCGGCAACAACAACCTCATCGACGACGCCGCGGCCGCCGGCGGGCTCTCGGCCGCCAACGGCAACATCCTGAGCAGCAGCCTCCGCCTCCGCCCGCCCGGGGATTACGGCGGGCCGACCAGGACCGTGGCCCTCTTCGCCGACAGCCCCGCCGTGGGGGCCGGCAATCCCGCGCTCGTCCCCGCGGGGATCATCACCGACCAGCGCGGCTATTCGCGCCTCCGCGGCGGCAGGGTGGACATCGGCGCGTACCAGTCCGGATCGACGATCGTCGTCACCACGCTGGCCGACGAGGACAACGGCTGGACCGACCCGGCGCTCGGGTCCGGCACGTCGCTCCGCGAGGCGATCAACCTCGCCAACGCCGACCCGGCCGGCGGCGACACGATCACCTTCGCCGCCGGGCTGCAAGGGACGCTCGCGCTCTCGCTCGGCATCCTGCCGGCGCTCACCGCCACGGTCTCGATCGCCGGCCCCGGCGCCCGCCTGGTGGCGATCGACGGCCAGGGGGCATCCGGCATCCTCTCCGTCCCGGCCGGCGGGATCGCCACCGTCTCCGGCCTGACGCTCACCCACGGCTCCGCCTCCGAGGGGGGCGCCGTGTTGAACGCCGGGACGTTGACGCTCGCCGACGTCGCCATCGCGGACAATACCGCGAACCGGGGGGCCGGCATCCTGAACCGCGGCAACATGACGCTGATCGGCGTCACGATCTCGGGGAATCGCGTCGGCTTCGGAGCCGGCGGCGGCGCCCTCAATCTCGGGACGATGACGCTCACCAACTCCACCGTCGCCGGCAACGCGGGGGGATCCGGCGGCGGCGGCGGCATCAACAACTCCGGCGGCACGCTGACGCTCACCAACTCCACCGTCGCCGGCAACTCGGCCGTGAACGGCGGCGGCGGCCTCGAGAACACCGGGGCGATCGTCCTCAACAACACCATCGTGGCCGGCAACGGCAACACGGACATGTTCGGCTTCAGCGCCGGCCGGGACATCATGGGCTCCGGCACGGTCACCGGCCGGAACAACCTGATCCAGTTCGCGGCCAACCCCGGCGACCTGGCCAACGGCGTGAACGGCAACATCGTGGGCGTCGACCCGAAGCTTGGCCCGCTCGCGTACAACGGCGGCCAGACCCGGACCATGGCCCTGCTCGCCGGCAGCCCGGCCCTGGACGCCGGCAATGGCGGCCTGATCTCGGCCACGACGGACCAGCGGGGCGCGCTCCGCGTGAAGGACAAGTCCGTGGACATCGGCGCCTTCGAGGCCGGGGCGTCGGTCCTCGTGGTGGACACGCTGTCCGACCTGGATTCGGCCGGCACGACGCTCCGCGAGGCCATCGAATACGTCAACGACATCGACCCGACCGGCGGCGTCACGATCGCCTTCAAGGCCGGGCTCGCCGGCACCATCGCCCTGACGCAGGGGGCGCTGCCAACCATCGCCGGCAACCTCGCGATCGCCGGCCCGGGGGCCAACCTGCTGACGATCGACGCCCGGTCCCTGGGATCGGTCCTCACGATCGGCGCCGGCTCCAGCGTCGTCCTCCTCGGGCTGACGCTCACCGGCGGCCGCTCCAACTGGGGCGGCGGCGTCGCCAACCTGGGCTCGCTGGCGATGACCGGCTGCGTCGTCACCGGCAACAGCGGCCGCTTCGGCGGCGGCATCGGCAATGACAAAGGCAGCACCCTCTGGCTGACCGCCTCGACCATCACCGGCAACACAACCGCCTCGAACGGCGTGGGGGGCGGCCTGCTCAACCTGGGGACGGCGACCCTCATCAACTCCACCGTGGTGAACAACTCCGCCTTCAACGGCGGCGGACTCTACAACGCCTACTCCGGCGTGCTGACGCTCCAGAGCTGCACGGTCGCGGGCAACTCGGTTCAGTTATTAGCCAGCGGCCTCGCAAACCTCGCGGGGGGGACGGCGACGCTGACGAACACGATCATCACCGGATCGCCGGGGAACTCCACCATCGACGTCACGGGCACGGTCACCGGGAGCAACAACCTGATCCAGGACGCGGCGTACGCCGGGGGCCTGATCAACGGCGTGAACGGCAACATCGTGGGCGTCGACCCGAAGCTCGGCCCGCTCGCGAGCAACGGCGGATCGACCCCGTCGATGCGGCCCCTCGCCGGCAGTCCGGCCATCGACGCCGGCTCCGACTCCCTGGTCCCCGCCGGCGTGACCACCGACCAGCGGGGCTCGTGGCGGATCCGCGGGGCCCACGTGGACATCGGCGCGGTGGAAGGCGGCGTGGCCACGATCGTCGTCACGACCCTCGCGGACGAGGACAACGGGACGATCAACCCCTTCTCCGGCGGCGGGACGTCGCTCCGCGAGGCGATCAACTTCGCCAACACCGACCCCGGCGGCGGCGACACGATCGCCTTCTCGCCGCTCCTGAAGGGCTCGATCAACCTCAGCCTGGGTGCCCTGCCGACGATCTCGACGGCGATGACGATCCAGGGGCCGGGGGCCAACGTGCTGGCGATCGACGGGCTGGGGACGAGCCGGATCTTCTGGCTCACGTCCACCGCCAACGTCGCGATCTCCGGCCTGAGCCTGGTGCACGGCCGCGGCGACGTCTACGGCGGCGCCATCCTGAATCGGGGCGGCACGCTCTCGCTGACCGCCTGCACGCTTTCCGGCAACACCGCCAGGATCGGCGGCGGCCTGTACAACTCGGGCACGGCCACGCTGATCGGCTGCACGCTCTCGGGCAACTCGGCCTCGACCGCCGCCGGGGCCCTGTACAGCCTCTCCGGGACGCTCTCCCTGACGAACTGCACGGTGAGCGGGAACACGGCCCCGGTGGTCGCCGGGCTCGCCCTGGTCGGCGGCACCAATTCGATCCTCGCCTCCACGATCAGCGGCAACACGGCGACGAGCTCCGGCTTCGTCGCCGGCGTCTACCTCTCCGGCAGCGCCAACTCGATCGCCAACTCGATCGTCGCGGGCAACGCCGGCCCGCTGGGGGCCAGCGACATCGGCGGGACCGGATCGGCCTCGGGCTCGAACAACGTGATCGGCACCGGATCGGTGGCCGGCTCGAACAACAAGCTCGGCGTGACCGATCCGAAGCTCGCCCCCCTGTCCTGGAACGGCGGGCCCACGCCGACCATGGCGATCCTCCCCGGCAGCCCGGCCCTGGGCCTGCTCGCCGCCGGCGCGACCACGCTCACCACCGACCAGCGCGGCCTCCCGCTGGACGCGCCGAACGCGGACGCCGGGGCCTTCCAGTACCAGGGTGCCCCGCCCTCGGTCACGATCACCGGGCCCTCGACCGCCACCACCCTGGTCGCGACGACCTTCGTCATCCGGGCCGACGACCCGAGCCCCGCCGACCAGGCCGGCACGTTCACCTACACGATCGACTGGAACGGCGACGGCACCGACGTCCAGGTCGTCTCGGGCCCCTACCAGTTGCTGGTGAGCCACGCCTACGCCGCCGCGGGGTCCTACACGCCCAGGGTCTCCGCGCTCGACGCGCACGACCGGGCGAGCGCCCGGGCGGTGCTCCCGGCGCCGGTCGTCGTCTCCAGCCTCAACGCCAATGGCTTCACCACCCTGATCGCGACCGGCGACACGGTCACCATCAATCTTTCCACGCTCGACGATCAGTCGATCGCCGAGCAGCTCATCACCACGGCCCCGGAAGCGACCTGGAAGAGCGCCCTCAACCTCACGGTGTCCAGCGCGGTCCCGCTCGTCCACACCGAGATCAACCCGACCAGCCCGAACGCCGTGGTGAACGTCTCGGGAGGCGTCGGCGGGCCGTTGGAGTCGCTCTTCGACGTGAACAACGTGTTCGGCGGCGAGTCGCAGCAGGGGGTGGCGACCATCGCCACCATCGTGGCCCTGGCGGTGATCGGCGGGTCGGCGCTCGGGGCCTTCGGCGGCGTGGCGGCGACCGATTTCGCGGAGTATGCCACCACCTCCGGCCTGGGAGGCTACCTGCCGAACGCGATCGGACTGGCCGGGATCACCACGGCCAGCATCGGCATCGCCACCGGGGCGGGCGTCGCCACCGGCGTGGTGACCACGGCGGCCTACATCTCGCTGGGGGCGTCCCCGGCGCTGGTCGTCGGCCAGGGCAAGGTCTCCTGGTCCGACTCGCTCATGGGGACCGCGACCGACTCGTCCACCGTCATCGTCAAGGGGGGCTCCCTGAACCTGGACGACAACATCATCACCGGCACGCCGACCGGCAACCAGCCGCTCCTCGACGTGATCGGCGGGACGCTGATCCTGGGCGCCACCACGCCCAACCGCCTGGCGGTGTTTGGCTCGGCCCCGTTCGTGAACGTCGCCGCCACGGGCAAGGTGATCGTCGCGCCGGGCAACACCTTCTACGTGGTCAACGACGACTTCACGAGCCAGGCCGCGACCGGCACCGCGATCGTGCTCGCCTCGTCGGTCCCGGTCGCGACGCCGGGGCAGTCGATCACCTACACGGCCACGGTCACGGCCGGCGGCGTGCCCGCCACCGACGGCCGGGTCGAGTTCTTCGACAACACGACCGGCGTCATCCTCGGCTTCGCGACGGTGACCAACGGGACGGCCTCGATCGGGGCCTCCTTCAGCACGGTCACGGCCGGCGACGCGATCTACGCCACCTACCTGCCGACGACCGGGGCGCTCGCCCCCAGCTCGGACCACCTCACCCAGGTTGTCTCCGATGCCACCACGACGAGCGTCACCGGCCCGGCCGCGACGCCCGTGTACGGCCAGTCGGTCACCTTCACGGCCACCGTCTCCCCGGCCGGCTCGTCGGGCGTCACCCCCGCCGGCACGGTCGAGTTCTACGACGGCGCGATCGACCTCGGCGCGGGGACCGTGCTGACCGGGACGGGCGGCTCCGCCACCTCCACGTTCACGACCTCCTCCCTGTCGGCGACGACCCACGCCATCCGCGCCGTCTTCACGCCGGCCGCCGGCAGCACCCTCCAGGGGAGCTTCGGCACGCTCAGCCAGGCGGTGAGCCGGGCGCACCTCACCGTCTCGGTCGCCCCGGCCAGCAAGGTCTTCGGCCAGGCCTTCAACGCCTCGAGCTACGTCGGCACCATCGGCGGCATCGTTCAGGGCGACGCCATCACCGCCACCTACAGCAGCGCGGGGGATGCCGCCGCGGCCATCGCGGGCAACTACGCCATCGCGGCGACCCTCTCCGACGGCGGCTCCGGCACGCTGGCGGCGAACTACGTCATCGACTCCAACCTGGCCAACGTGGGGACCCTCACGGTCACGGCCGCCGCCACGACGACGAGCCTGGCGTCGTCGGTCAACCCGGCGGCCCGGGGGCAGTCGGTCACGTTCACGGCCGTCGTCGCCTGGACCTCCCCGGGCGTGGGCACGCCGGTCGGGAGCGTGACCTTCCGGAGCGGCTCGACCGTCCTGGGCACCGTCGCGCTGACGGTCGTCGGCGGCGTGGCCCGGGCGAGCCTCACGACCGTGTTCACCTCGAGCGGCTCTCCCGTCATCACGGCGAGCTTCTCCGCCGCCGACGGCAACGGCACGCCCAGCTCGGCCACGCTGACGCAGAGCGTCCAGGACGTGGTCCTGGAGCCCGACCCGACCGACCCGTCCCGGACCGCGCTGGTGGTCGGAGGCACGACGGGCAATGACCTCATCACCTTCAACACCCGGGCGGGCGGCGTCCAGGTCCTCGTGAACCTGGTCTCGAAGGGCACCTTCTACCCGACCGGCCGCCTGATCGCCTACGGCCAGTCGGGGAATGACGTGATCGTGGTGTCCGACTCGGTCAAGCAGCCGGCCCTCCTCTTCGGCGGCGACGGCAACGACACGCTCTGGGCCGGCGGCGGCGACTCCGTGCTCGTCGGCGGGGCGGGCGACGACGACCTCGTCGGCGGCCTCGGCCGGGACCTCCTGATCGGCGGCACCGGCGCCGATCTCCTGGCCGACCGGGGAGATGACGACATCCTGATCGCCGGCACCACCGACTACGACGCCGGCGAGATCGCCCTGGCCGCCCTGGCCGCCGAGTGGGGCCGGGCCGACCTGAAGTACGCGGCGCGGGTCGCCCGCATCGGCGGCGGCTTCACCTCCGGCGGCGTGACCTACCGGCTCGACGCCAGCACGGTCCACACCGACACGGCCATCGACCTGCTCTACGGCGGCTCCGGCACGGACTGGTACTTCGCCCAGGTGAGCGGGGCGAACGCCGACAGGATCGTGAAGAGGAAGTCCTCCGGCGAGGTCGTGACCGGCATCTGATCCCGGTCGGGGCGGGCGGGCGGCCGGGGAATCCGGGCTCATTACCCCGGCAAGGAAGTTGATCAAGCTCACGGATATCGAACGGCCTCCTGAATCCCCCCACGCTCGGGGACGCGAAATCCGGCTCTCCCCCTTACGAAGGGGGAGTTGGAGGGGGTGCTTTGTGCCGGCCAGGGCGATCGAATTCACCCCCCTGAATCCCCCCTTCGTAAGGGGGGAAGTGAGTGCGGGCCGGCTTCCCTGTCGGCGGTAAGAGCCCTATTACGGTGATCTTCTTCCTTGCCGAGGTAATACCTTGCCGATTTTGTCGATTTCATCGGTCGCACGGCCGATACTCCGAGAAGGATCGGGGCGCGACGGCCGGCGCCGCCGCGACTTTCTCGGAGCGGAACCCTTGATCGATCGGGCCTGCAAGATCGGGCGGGGGTTCGCGACGATCGCCTGCGGCATCGCCCTGGTCCTGGGCATGCCCCGGGCCGCCCACGCCCAGGATCCGGCGGCCGCGGGAGACGTCGGCCCGGCCCTCCGCGAGCGGCTCGAGGACACGGCGCTCTCCGGCGAGGCGCCGGCGTTCCGCTATCCGGACGTGCACGACGATCCCGCGGAGATCTACCGCGACCGCTACGGCGCGACCCGCGAGGATCCCGACCGGTTCCTCTTCCCCCGGCTGGTGAACCTGATCTTCGAAGACCGCTGGCTCCTCAACGAGCGCGACCCGGCCACGGCGGTCCGCAACCGGATGAGCCGCCGGCTCAAGGCCGACATCCGCGACCCCGCCCCCGACACGGCCAATTTCCCCAACAGCGCGTACACGATCGCCAAGGGGAGGGTCTACATCGAGAACTCCCCGCTGGGCCTCTACTCGGCCAGCCCCGACGGCCTCCAGGCGCGGATCTACCAGTGGGATTACCTGCTCCGGTACGGCCTGACCGACAACCTGGAGCTGCGGATCTTCTCCAACGGCCTGACCTACCAGGCCCGGGAGCGCGGGAATGCCCCGATCTTCGGCTACTCCCCCCTGACGTTCGACCTCAAGGCGAACTGCTGGGAGGAGAACACCCGCTACCACATCCCGGCGATGGGCTTCGAGGTGTACCTCCAGACCACGCTCGGCTCGCAGTCGCTGGCCGCCGGGACGCAGCCCTCGCTCAACCTGCTGTTCGACCAGAGCCTGCCGCTGGGCTTCGACCTCGAGTACAACTTCGGCATGGCCGGCGTGCAGAACGGCCAGGGGCAGATCACCTACCAGTTCGGCTACCAGTGGTCCTTGCAGCACGAGGTCGTCGAGGGCTTCGACGTCTTCTTCCACGGCTTCTACAACGCCGCCGCGCTGCCGCGGCTCCTCCAGTTCCAGGGGGGGCCCGGCCTGTCCATCCCCCAGGTCACGGTCCTCGGCGGCGGCGGCATCTGGACCGTGACCGACCGCCTGGCCCTCTTCGGCAGCTACAACTTCGGCGTGACCGAAGGCGCCCCGCGGACCATCGCCCTGATGGGCTTCGCCGTGGCGCTCTGAGCGGATGCGGGGGCGGGGGCGGGGGCGGCCCGGCGGCCGGGGCGACGGCCGCGGATCCGGCCTCACCGCGCCTCATCTCATCTCGTCTCGTCTCGTCTCACCGCACCGCCACCGCCGGCGCGGCGATGGTCACCGGGATGGGGGGGCTGGAGTAGGCCCGCTTGGTGACGAAGTCGATCGACACGTAGGCGACGACGGCGATCGTGACCTTCTCCGCGGGCTTCGCGTCGGGGGCCGCCTTCAGGAGGACCCGGCCCTTCGATTCCTCGGGGGCCAGCGAGAGCTTGGCGCCGGCCTCGACCGCGGTCACGCCCGGCGGCAGCGGGTTGCCGAAGACGGAGCCCAGGTGCTGGAGCTCGATGTCCAGCGTGACCCGCCCCTTGAACCCGGGGCGGCGGACGACCTCGACGTCGAGGGCCACCTGCTGGCCGGGCTTGAGCGCGACGGCGTCCGGCGAGACGTGGACGGCGGCGATGTCGTCCTTCTCCACGACCTGGGCGATCTGCGTCTCCACCGGCCAGACGGCGCGGCCGCCGCCGGCGAGGTAGACCTCCTGGAGCGGCTGGGCCGGGTGCTCGAGCTTCCGCGTCTTCCCGTCCAGGTCCTTGACCATGGCGGCGGCGATCACGGTCACCGGGCCCGCCGCGGGCTTGGCGTCGGGGGCGGCCCGGACGACCAGGCAGCCATCTTTCACGCCGGCGGGGATCGTCGCGGGCGCGGCCGAGAGCCCCGGCGGCAGGCCCTCGACGCGGACCTCGATGGGGCCCTCGAAGCCCGCCAGCCGGGTCGCCCGCACGAACCAGGGGGCGGCGCCCCCGGGTCCGACGCCGAGCTTGTCGTCGTCGCAGGTGACCGCGAAGTCGGGCTCGTCCTCGACCGCCTCCACGCCGTAGGCGAAGCCCGGCCCGCCGCGATGGACCAGGTCCGTCACCTCCAGCGTGTAGGCGCCGTCGCGGGGGGGCTTGAACGTCAGGACGGCGTCCTTCGACCCGGGCGAGTCGTCGCCGGAGGCCACCGCCGCCCCCTTGTCGTCGAGCACCCGGAGCCGCGAATCGAGGCTCGATCCGAGCCGCCGCGCGTGGACCTCGAACCGGACGGGGCGTCCCGCCTTGAGGGCGAACGCGAACAGGTCGACGTCGTTGGGCCGGTTCGCCCGCCCGGCCAGGATCATCCCGAGCCGCGGCACCGGCGTCGCATGCCCGCGGTCGTCGTTCGGCTCCGCCTCCGCGAGGATCGGCCGCTCGGTCGCGACGAACGTCGCCGGGTTCGTGGCGTTCCCGTTGGCGAGCAGGGGCCACTGGTGGACGCCGGGCTTCGCCGGGCCGGCCGGGCCGGCGAGCGCGAGCGGGCCGTCGGGGATACCGAAGCCCTCGGCGCAGGCGGACCGCGGGCCGGCCGCCGGGACGACGAGCGGATAGGCCGACGTGACGAACGGGCGATCGGTGATCGTCAGCGCGTAGGTGTAGTGGGCGACGCCGTCGAAGTCGACGTCGCGGACGGTGACAAGGTAATCGCCCTCCTTCTCGAACCGATGGTGGAGCAGCGGGTCGCCGATGTCGTGGTCGTCGTCGGAGGCGATCTCGGTCCCCTTCGCATCCGAGAGGATGATCATGGGATCGAGGTCCCCCGACTGGTGGTAGTGCCGCTTGAAGAGCAGGCGCTGGCCCATCAGGGCGAAGGTGACCTCCTGGCCGGCCCTCGCCCGGAACCGATAGACGTCGACCTCCTCCTTCCTGGAGATTGCCCCGCAGACGACGCGGTTGACCTCCACCGGCTGGGCCGCCTCGGGCGTGCCGTGGGCCTTGGGCAGCTCGGCGACGACCGGGTCGTCGACGACCAGGATCTCGGCCAGGGACGACGTCCCGCTGCCGGTCGCCACCCGGAGCTCGTGCAGGCCGGGCTCGGCGTCGGCCGCGGCGGTCACGCGGATCGTCCCCTGCTGGGCCGGCTGGTTCGCCGCGCGGGGCGGGACCTCCGCGCGGAGGCCGCCGCCGCCGAAGAAGACCTGGCGGGCCGTCTCGAAGCCGCGGCCGGCCTCGCGCGAGTAGACCGTCACGTCGCTCGTCGTGCCGCGCTGGACCGCGCCGGGCAGGACGTGGCTGATCTCCGGGTAGGGCGTCTGGGCGAGGGCCGGCGCGGATGCGGATGCGGCCAGGAGCAGGGACGCCGCGAGGGAGCGGAGGGGCGATGCAGGCGACATGGGGCGGTCCTCGGCGGGGAGGGAGGAGACGGGAGTTGAGAACAGGCCTCGACGCGATCACCAGCCAGCGCCGGGCTCGGCAGGAGCCTCGCCCTCCCGGGCTGAGGGCGGGTCTTCTTCGGAAGGGAGGGCGAGGCTCCTGCCGAGCCCCGGGCGAGCCGTCGGATCGCCAGGAAGGCCCACAATCTCGCGTACCGAATTCGGCATAGGGCATCCGCCCCGGCGATGGCTACTTCTCTTCATCAACCGGCCCCCGGCCTCAGTGATTGAACTGGAATTCCCGCGTGTTCAGGAGCGTCCAGAGCAGGTCCTCGAGCCCCTCCTTCGGGCTGGGGGCGGCGGCGATGTCGGCGACGGCCTCCTTCGACTCCTCGGCGGTCGGCGGGCGGGAGACCGTGCAGAGGAAGACCTCCTCCACGGCCTTATCCGCGGGGGTCTTGGCCGCGGCGAGGGTCGCGGCCCGCCCCTTCGGATCGGCGACCTTGCGGTTGAGGAGGCCGCCGCTGATCATCAGCAGGGCCTGGGTCATGGTGGGGGCCTCGCTCCGCTCGCACTCGCAGGGCACGGCGCGGCGGGGGCGGCCGAAGGTGTCCAGGAAGTCCGACGCGTAGTCCGAATCCGGCAGGTCGATCGCCCGGTAGCCCGACGGCAGGCCCGCGAACTTCTCCCGCGTCCCGCAGGCGGAGTCCACGGCGTCCAGCAGGGCCTCGGCCCCCAGCCGCGTCGGCGCGAAGTGGGTGACGTAGCGATTGTCGACGTCGGCCCGGCTGGCCGGCGGGGCGACGGCATCGAGCTGATAGACGCGCGATCGCATGATCGTCCGCATCAGGTGCTTGATGTCGTAACGATGGGCCACCAGGTCATCCGCGAGCGCATCCAGGAGCTGGGGGTTGGACGCCGGGTTCGTCGCCCTCATGTCGTCGATCGGGTTCACCAGGCCGCGGCCGAAGTAGTAGCCCCAGTACCGGTTCACCAGGTTGCGGGCGAGCGCCCGGTTGTCCTTGGCGGTGATCCAGGCGGCCAGGGCCCGGCGGCGATCGATCGGGTCGTCCGCCGGGGCGCCCCCCACGGGCTTCGGCTTCATCACCTGCCCGGTCCGGGGATGCCGGACCTCGCCGCCGTCCCGGACGAAGACCACGGTGTCGCCGCCGCCGAGGCCGAACTCCTGGCTCCCCTTCGTGCCGACCCGGCCGAAGTACGCCTTCATCGCGTAGTAGTCCGATTGGAGCAGGCTCTCGTACGGATGGTTGTGGCACTTGGCGCACTGGAGCCGCAGGCCCAGGAAGACCTGCGAGGCGGTCTCGGTCCACTCGTCGGGGCCGCCCGTCTTGTAGAAGTTCGCCGGCCCGTTCTGGTACGGGCTGCCCACGGCCGTGAGCAGCTCCGTCACCAGCTCGTCCATCGGCCGGTTGGCCCGGAACGACGCCAGCAGCCAGTTGTGCAGCGACCACATCCCCTTCTTGCCGACCGCCTGCGAGCTGTTCAGCAGCAGGTCGCCCCACTTGTGCGCCCAGGCCGCCGCGTACTCCGGCCTGGCGAGCACGGCGTCGATGGCCTTCTCCCGCTTGTCCGGGCCCTTGTCCGCCAGGAAGGCCCGCACGTCCTCCGGGCGCGGCAGCGTGGCCAGCGTGCCCAGGTGGATCCGGCGGAAGAACTCCGCGTCGTCGCACGCCGGCGCCGGCGCCAGCCCGACCTTCCGCCAGGCGTCGGCCCAGAGCGTGTCGATGAGGTTATTCGGCCTGAACGAATCGAGCGGCGGCGGCGGCCCGTACGGGACGATCACGCGGGTGGCGGCGACCGAGCCGAGGTAGCGGACCAGGACCGCCGCCTCGCCGCGGGCCTCGGCCCCGGCCCGGATCGCGCCGTCCGCGGCCACCTGCGCCACGGCCGGGGACTGGCTGTCGAACGCGGCCTTCTCCTCCAGGCTCTCCGACGAGCCGTCCTCGTAGACGGCCTTCGCGACGATCCGGGCCGAGCCGCCGGGCGGCAGCACGATCTCCCTCGGCTCCACGACCAGCGTCTTCAGCTTCCGGTCCGAGGGGGCCGGCCCGGGCGCACCCTGCCGGATCCAGCGGACGAGCGTCGCATGGGCCGCGGAGCCCTCGGCGAGCCGACGGCCCCCCTCGTGGGGGACGCCGAGCGTCGGCTTGCGGAGCAGCAGGCTGTCGGCCGGGTCGATCGGGGCCAGCCGGCGGCCGAACGCGGCGACGACGATCTCGCGGTGGTCGGCCGCGTCGTCGAAGCCGCGGAGCGAGAGCTTGAAGCTCCCCTTTCCGTGCTGCGCCCCGTGGCAGGCCCCCTGGTTGCAGCCCAGCCTCGTCAGGATCGGCTGCACGTCGGTCGCGAACGAGACCTTCCCCTCGCCGGCGCGGGCCGCGGGCGCGAGGGTGAGGGGGTAAATCCCGGCGAGGATGATCGGTAAGGCCGTCGATATTTTCATGTGACCTCGTCAAGCGAGTGGATCGGGCTCTCCCCCCCAACCGGCCTTGGCTTCACCCACCACATGAGGGCGCGTGATCCGGTCCGAGGGGACCGGAATTGGCCTCCTCACCCGTGGGCAAAAATGAGCCGGGGGGGAGGAAGGTCCACCTTGCGTCACGCGCACAGCTCCTCGATCACCCGGCCGCCGGGATTGATCGGGAAGGGGCGGCCGTCGGGGGCGAGGTAGTGGGTGTCCAGGGGAATGCCCAGGCGGTCGAAGACCGTCGCGGCGATGTCCTCCGCCTGGACCATTTTCGTCGTCGGCTGCTCGGCCTGGCGGTCGGTCTTGCCCAGGACCTCGCCCACGCGGATCCCGCCGCCCCCCAGGCAGAAGACCATCGAGCCGGCCCAGTGGTCGCGGCCCGCGGCCGAGTTGATCTTGGGGGTCCGGCCGAAGTCGCCCATCCAGGCGACGATCGTCTCGTCGAGCAGCCCGCGCTGGTCCAGGTCGGCCAGGAGCGACGCATAGCCGGCGTCGAGCCGGGGGAGCAGGGACCCCTTCAGGCTGGCGAAGTTGTTCTGGTGCGTGTCCCAGCCGCCGTAGGAGACCGTGACGAACCGGACGCCGGCCTCCACCAGCCGGCGGGCCAGCAGGCACGACTGGCCGAACGTGTTCCGCCCGTACCGGTCGCGGAGCGCGGGGGCCTCCTCCGAGAGGTCGAACGCGCGCTTCGCCTGCGGCGACGTGACCACGCCGAAGGCCTTCTCGTAGAACCGGTCCATCGCCCGGGACTCGCCGGCCTGCGCCTCGACCGTCTGCTGCCAGCGGTCGAACCGGTCGAGCATCTTCCGCCGCCGGGCGAACCGGTCGGCCGTCAGGCCGTTCGGCAGGGTGATGCCGTCGACGCTGAACGCCTTCGCGTTCGGGTCCGACGTCATCACGAACGGGTTGTACTCGCCGCCGACGTAGCCGGCGAGCCCGCCCCCCTGCTTCGCATCGACATGAGTCCCGAGCTGCATGTATGGCGGCATCCCGGGGTTCGCCGGCAGCTCCCGGGCGACGACCGAGCCCATGGACGGATACACGGTCGCCGGCGAGAACCGCCAGCCGGAGAGCATGTACGCGTCGGCGATCCCGTGCCCGGCGTTGTACGAGTAGCCCGACCGGATCACCGTCGTCCGGTCCAGGTGCTGGGCCATCCGCGGCAGGTGCTCGCAGATCTGCACCCCGGGCAGGGCCGTCGGGATCACGCCGAACTCGCCGCGGATCTCCGGCGGGGCCTCCGGCTTGGGGTCGAACGTGTCGATGTGCGACGCCCCCCCCTGCATCCAGAGCAGGATCACGCTCCGCGCGCGGGCCTTCTTCTTCAAGGCCGAGGGCGCGCCCCGCGTCGGCGTCGAGGCCGCGGCGTGGCCCTCCATCCGCAGCATGTCCGCCAGCGAGAGCCCCGCCAGCCCGAGCCCGCCGACCCGCAGGAACTCCCGCCGGGAGACCCCGTCGCAATCGCGGGCCGATCCTCGCGTGAGGTGAAACATGGCCGTGTGCCTCCAGTTGCCGATCGGTGCCATGCCGCGCTTATAACCGGCCGGGGAGCGATCTACAATACTTGTTTAACAAATTGCGGAGGGTTGATGGAGGCGGGGAACAGTGAGAGCGAAGGTGCGGCCGGTTGCCGGGCGAGGCGCGCGGCCGATAGGATGATCGAGGGTAGGGCGACTGCCCGGACGGGAGTTGACGATGAGTACCGTCGAGGAGATCACGGCCGCGATCGAACGGCTCTCCGCCCAGGACGTGGCCCGCATCCGCGCCTGGCTGGCGGAGTTTGCCGAGCGGCGCTGGGACGAGCAGATCGAGCGTGACGAGAGGTCGGGCCGGCTCGACTCCCTGATCGACAGGGCGCTCGAGGAGCACAGGGCCGGGCGGACTCGCCCGCTGTGAGTCACCACCGCAAGCCCGACGTCGGTGCCGAGTGCCCGGCGTGGCGTCGCGCCCATCGCCCGCTGCTCGCCGAGTGCGGCGTGCCCGACGAGTCGTGCTACGACCTTGTGAAATACCTTCGCCAACGGTCGCGGGACGTCACGACGACCTAACGCCGGGGCTTCGCGGCCCGCGGGGGCGAACTCCCCGCGATCGGCAGCTCGGCGCGGTCCGGCTCCCCTCCCTCCCGCACCAGCAGGCGATCGGACACCGCCTCGCGGTCGCGGAGGCCGTCCAGGAACCTGTGCAGATCCCCGCCGGCTTCGGCCAGGAGTCGTTCGCGGATCGCGTAGAGTTCGTCGAGGATCGGGTTATTCGTCATCGTCGGTCCCCCCCAGGAATTCCGCGGGCGTGTAAATCAAGAGGCCCGGGAAGCCGAGATCCTCCAAGGCCCTGTAGACACGCGGCAAGGTATGCGCGTTCGCGATGTGCCGGCAATTCTGGGTCAACAGGAACTGAGCCGCGCCCACCGCGGCGAAGGCGACGTGCAAGGCGTCGAGCCGAGCCTTCGCGGGGATCAATGATCGAGCGACCAGCTCATTGGCGACCACCTCCACCCGGCGGTCGGCCGCGATCAGCGGGATGTCCGCGAGCCATTTCAAACGTTCGGCCGCGGCGGCGGGATCGCCGAGCGCGGCCTCATCCAGGACCAGTTGAGACGTCACGAGAGAATACCTGCTCCGTTCCTTGGCCCACCAATCCCTCGCTTGCTGCTGCAACACGAGTACGGCCGGGTTGGTGCTCGGCCAGGCGGTCGCATGGCTGATGACGGATGTCTCGACGTAGACGATCTCCATGTCATCAATCTAGCCCGGCCTGCGATCGCCAACAAGCGGCGGGGCCGACCGCCCGACTCGGGAGCCCGCTCGCCCCTTCGTCGCTGCCCCCCCCGCGAGGTATCATCGGGACATCGGCCCGAGGGAACTCCCGATGACGCGTCGATTCCATCTCCGCATCCGGATCCGGACGGCCCTGGCCGTAGTCGCCTTGCTGGCGGTCGCGCTGGCCTACGTCGCCAGCTATGAACATGCGAAATGGAGGGGGAAGCGGGAAGCCGCCGAATACGGCTTTCCCGGTCTCCTCTACGTGTCCTGTCGCGACATGCCCGACATCCGGTCCTGGGCCCAGCAAGACGCCTGGGCGTTCTTCTACGAGCCGCTCAACCTCGTCGATCGGAAGCTCTTCCGAGGCCCTTCTCACTGGGCCCATTACTACACCATGTGGCGGCTCAGCGGATGACCCGGGCCGACCGGGAGGACGAGCCGATCTGTCGGGGGATCGGCGTCGCCGGTAGGATCGGTGGGGTGATGGCGACGCCCTCGATACCCTTCGCGAGTGGAGGCCGCATACCGGCCGTGAAGATCACCGACGTGGAAGTGGCCGAGGACGAGCTGAAGGTGGCCCTGCTCGACGGCCGGACGATCACCGTCCCCCTGGCCTGGTATCCCCGGCTGCTCCGCGCCACGGCCCAGGAGCGAGGGAACTGGAAGATCGCCGGGGGCGGGTATGGCATCCACTGGCCCGACGTCGACGAGGACCTCAGCTCCGAGGGCCTGCTCCGCGGGGCACCGGCGCCGCGGCCGTCGGTCCGGGCCTGAGGCTCCTCCGCCGCACCCTGCAACTCCACCCGTCCTATCCTATTCCTGTCCTTCGCGAACGGCCTCTCCGGGCTCCGGCGGGAGCACGATCTCGTCGGGTGAGACCTCGACGACCTTGCCATCCTTCCAGAGCAGGATCGGCGTGCCGAACTGGCGGGCGCGACGGACGACCTGGGCGGCGGCCCGGCGGAAGGCGGCGTCGGCGAGAACGAACAGCGGTTGGCGATCGGGTTCGGTCTCGATTTCAGGCATCGGCTCCGCCTCCCCAGCGGTCGAGGATCGCCCGGTACGATTCGGGCCGGAAGACCTGCAGCGAGCCTGCGTCGTGGCTCGCGATCCGGGCCGGAGGCATCGCAGTTCCATCATACAGAGACCACGCATCCGACCGCGGCGCGTATTCGCGGAAGAAGTTCCGGAGCCCGGCCTCGAAGCGGCGGCGGATCGTGGCCTCGGGGACGTTGTGGCCCCCTTCGAGGACGCGGTTGGCCACGCGACGGACGGCAATATCGGCGTCGGGGAGCCAGAGGAAGAAGAGGACCACCCGATAGCCCGTTTGCTTCAGGTCGGCGAGGAGCTTGATGTGGGCACGCCCGGCGAGGGTCGTCTCGAAGCCGAAGTCGCGGCGATCCTCCCTTAGCTCCGCGATCCGCGAGAGCATCAGCCGGCCGGCCCGGATCGCCTGGGTCTCGGGCGCGAACGGGGAGAGGCCCGCGGCGATCAGGTCGGCGTTCACGAACTCGCGGCAATCCACGAACCCGGGCAGGTACTCGGTGGCGAACGTCGTCTTCCCCGCGCCGTTCGGCCCGCCGATCACGTAGACGATCGGGCTGCGGATCGCGTCCATGTCGTCATCGCTCCGCGGGCAGCCGCCAACCCGGCGTCGGTCGCGTGGCGCCTCGCCGCGACAGCCGGAATACCAGGCCAACCAAACAGCCGGCCAGGAGCGACAGGATCACGACGTTCGACGACGCCAGCAGGGTCGGAACCGGCGTGATGTAGTCGATCCAGTGCTCCTCTCCCGGCGGCCCTTCCAGGACGAAGAACGCCGTCGGCACGGGCGCCCCGATCACGCGGAGCTTCGATGCGGGTTGATACTCGAAGCAGAAGCCGCCCCAAACTCCGAGCCCCGCCCCGACCAGCCAGGCGATCGAAAGGACGATCCGCCAGCGACCGGGAACGTCCCTACTCCGGAACATCCGGACGATGGCGACGTTGGCCCAGATGAGCAGGGCCATCAGCGATGGGATCAGCAGGATGTCCATGACGGCCGCGGCACGACCTCAAGGTGTTGGCTCAGGATCGGGGAATAACTTCCGATCGGGCGAGCAATAGCCGACGATCCCATCCATCGCGTCCAGAACGGCATCATAACGTCCCTCGTCAACGTCGAGGGCATGCAACTCGCGAAATCGGTCGTAGAGCGAGAGGAGATCCGCCTGGGACATACCTTCGTCGCGGAGCCGCCGGGCGAGGTCCTTTACAGCGCCGGACGGGTCCGCGCCGGCGAGAGCCGATGCCATTCGATCGTCCGGCGAAGGTGGTCTCACGGGGCCTTCCTGACGAACTGGACCAGCTCGCCAAAGGACGGGCACTTCTGTTCGACCTTCTTCAGATCCAGATGCTCCGCGACCTTCGCGTTGTGGATGGTCGGCACGTAGAGCGGCCGGGATCGGCCCCGCCGCGACTCATCGACGAGCCATTCCTTGGGGCTCGGCACGGCCTCGGGGCGTGCGACCTGCCCGATCACGAGTGTCGGTATCGCCTTTCGGATCGCCTCCTCGTCGGCGATGATCCAGGCTTCCAGCTCCTCGACCGGCACGACGATGCAGCAGTCCTTCGGCATGTCGAACCGGGCCTCGATGCTCTCCCTGACCTTCTTCCTCACGTCGGCCGGGGGATTGCCGTCGGAGTCGTGGCAGACGATGAAGTGCGTCGCGCCCTTCTCGGCAAAATCGCGGATGTGGCTCCCCGCCTTGCGGCAGAGCTCGCCGCAGCCGCTGAAGCCTTTCCTCTGGATGGTCGCATTCTCCGTCCCGCTGATGCGCCTGATCAGGACCACCAGCGACTCGACGTCGGATCGATCCTCGGCCAGGACAGCAAACATCGTCATGGCTCATCAGTCGAAAGGTTCGAGGAAATCGGAGAGCGATCCCTCGTCTTTGAGGAACCGCCGGGCCCGCGTGATCTCATCCGGGGAGAGCGGCCGTACCGAGGTTGCGCCGTGGTGGGCCGTCGCCATCAGAACCTCTTCCGGGCGGAGGATGTCGAGCACGTCCGAGGAGTGCGTGGTGAAGAGGATCTGCGAACGGTCCGAATACGACCTCAGCAGGTCGATCAGCTTGCGCAAGAGCCCCGGATGGACCGAGTCCTCCGGCTGCTCCATCAACATCAGCGATCGCCCGTCGAAGAGGAGGGACGTCACCATCCCGATAACCCGGCGCGTCCCGACCGAGAGGTCGGAGAGGGGGAAGGGCTTGCCGGCGCCACCCATCTGCGGGGACGGTGTGAAGACCGGGAGATAGATCGTTTTGTTCGCCGACTTGATCTCCTTTAACGACGTGGGATCAATGGTGCTTTCAAATTTCAAAATGTGGAATTGCTCAAACAGCCCCAGTCCGTCCGGCCCCAGGATCGCGCCCACCTCGTCGAATCGATCCCTCTCCTCAAGCCACATGTAAAGGAGGCGCAGCGCGATCGATCGGGTGGGAAATCCCCCGGCCTGAAACGTGGCCAGCCACTCGTTGTATTGCTCCTCCGTGACAGAATCCCGGAACTCCGCCGGTTCCTCGAAGGCATAGTAACGGACGCCCGCGAAGAAGGACGCGACGGCTTGAAGCGGCGCCCGAAGGGCATCGTCCTCCGGCAGGAGCGAGAGCAGCGCGGCAAGCGACGGCGTCGACCGCGGAACCCGGATCGGCCCGGGCCGGCCGCCAACCCGGATCGTCTCGCCATCGCGTCGGAAGACGTCGGTTCGCTCCCCATCGTCGAGCACGGTCAGGCTGTCGCGCGGGGAATCCGCCCTTCCCATCCCCCTGGCGTGCGGGAAGGGAACCGTCAGGCCATACTCATAGCGATCATCGCCGAGTTCCAGGACGAGCGTGGCGGCGACCTCATCAAGACCCTGCGAGGCATTGCCCGCCTGCGCAATCCTGATGGGTTCGGTCGAGATGGAAGACGAGGCCACCCAGTCGATGCACTTCAGCACGTTGGTCTTGCCGACGCCGTTCTTGCCGACGAGGCCGCACACGCTCTCGCCACAACCGACGGACGTCGAATAGCACGAACGGAAGTTCTTGATGTCAATGTGCTTGAGCATCGATCATTCCACTTGCTCCGGTGCGTTCCCGCGACCGCTCCATTCTAGTCAACCCACCAGGACCGATCCAGGAGGACCGCGCCGGACCGCCCCTCGGACCGCCGGGCCTCAACGCCGCACCGCGTCCGCCTCCGAGGCACCGACGGCCGGAGCGGCCTCGGCGGTCGGGCGGATCCGGGCGAGGAGGTAGGTGCGGTCCCAGCGGGTGCCGGCGTCGCGGGTCAGGACGTCGACCCGGCCCATCGCTTCCAGGGCCGGGAGGTCGCGGGCGCGGGCGATCAGGACGGTGGAGGGGAATTCGCCGGCATCGGCCTCGAGGGACGGGGGACGATCGACGACCTTCGCCAGGGAGTCTCGGTCGAAGTGCCAGGTCGCCGGGCGGCCCAGGTAGAAGAGGCGGACGCCCAGGTCGTGGGGGATCGGGCCGAACGGCGTGGGGTACGGGTCGCGGTCCCAGTCGTCGTAGAGGAAGGCGACCGGCTCCGAGGCCCCCGCGGCCCGGCCGGCGGACTCGTAGAAGGCCCACTCCGCACCCCGGCGGTCCGCCCACGGGCCGACCAGCCAGAAGCCGAGCCCCCAGGCCGCCGCCAGGCCCGCCAGGCCGCCCACGCCCAGGCGCAAGAGCCGGGGCCGCGACCAGCCGCGATCGGCCAGCCGCCGCCCCATCCGGATGACCCCGTGCGCCGACCAGATCGACCAGGGGACCATCGCGTGGATCGCATAGTGCGCCTGGCGGGCGCTCGCCGCCGAGACCAGCACCATCGGCAGGGCCGCCCAGCACCAGAGCAGGCGGTCGCCGCGATCCCCCCGCAGGGCCCGGGCCAGCGACGGCCCGGCGCCCGCCGCCGCCAGGGGCGTCCACGGCAACGCCTGGGCGAGCACGCCGGGCACGTAGGCCCACCACGACTCGCCGGCGAACGGCCCGTGGGCCTCACCCCCGCCGAACCGGCCGGCGACGTGCAGGAACCAGAGCCAGGCCACCCCCGGGCCGTGGCGGACCACCATCGCCAGCGGCCAGCCCAGGGCCATCGCCCCCGCCAGGATCCAGCCCGGCGCGTACCGGAGCCGATCCGCCGTCCGCCGGTCCCGGTCCCAGAGCAGCACCCCCGCCACCGCCACCGCCACCAGCGCCGCACCGAAGCCCGTCCCCTTCACGAGCGTCGTCAGCCCCATCAAGCCAAAGAAGGCTAATCGCCATTCCCGTAAACGGGATGATCTCGGGTTTGCCCCGTTCGCCTCGCGCCCATCCGCCACGCCGCGCAAGCCATCGAAGGCGATGAAGGTCCAGGTGACGAGGGCGGCGAGGAGGATGTCGGCCTCGGCGAGCCGGCCGCGGAGGACGGTCCAGGCGGTGGTCGCCTGGATCGCGCCGGCGAGCAGGCCGACGGCCCGGCCGTGGCGCCGGGTCGCCAGCAGGACCACGCCCAGGACCAGGGCGAAGGTCGCCAGGGCCGACGGCAGCCGCGCCACGGTCGCGTCGATCCCGCCGCGGCAGGACCCCGCGGCGGCGACCAGCCAGAACGGCAAGGGGGGCTTCTCCAGCCAGGGGAGCCCGCCGATCCGAGGCTCCCACCAGCTCCCCGACAGGATGATCTCCCGCGCCCCCTCCGCCACGAACGCCTCGTGGTAGGTCAGCCGCGACGAGCCCCCCAGCCCCGGCCCGACCGCCAGCGCCGTCAACACCAGGAGCCCCGCCAGCCCCCATGCCCTCACGCCAGGCCCCATGTCAATGCATCCTTGCACCAGAGACCCCGAACCGGAACGCGGCGATCATCGAGCAAACCCGACAGCCGGTCAAGGCGGAGGCCGCCACCGAGGAGTCTCGCCACAGATGGGGAGAGGAATCTAGCCACTGATGAACACAGAGAAACACAGATAAGACGAGGAACAAAAAAATTCAATGAGGGTCCTTGTCAGACTGTTTGAACAGCCAACCGAGACCGCCAATTCGGCAGTTGATCGACTCAAGGTGAAATTTATCATGGCTCTATGCCCTCGGCATGGCTGCCAAACGCTCTCTCGATCGTCTTATTGAATCTGTGTTTATCTGTGTTCATCTGTGGCTAGATTCCTCTCCCCATCCGTGGCTCCCCATCCGCGGCTCCTTGTTCATCTGTGGCTCGATTCCTGTCCCCATCCGTGGCTCCCCATCCGCGGCGGG
>NZ_JAALJH010000150.1 GCF_011064615.1 Aquisphaera insulae
GGCTTTCACCGTCGGCGGCACCAGCTCCGGAATCTGCGTCGAGGCATCCGCCGTCCCTGGCGAAGCCTCTCGGTTCCCGGCCCTGTCCGTGGCCACGCTATAGAACCCATACGCATGCCCCTGCGCCCCGAGGTACGTCGCCGACGTGCTCGTCGTCCCGGTGAGCCACGGGCTGAACGCCCCGCCATCCACCGAGACCAAGATGTCATACGCCGCGATCCCCGATCCCCCCGCATTGTCCTGCCCGGACCACTCGACCAGGAACGACTCCGCGCGGGTGATCGCCGGCAGCGCGGTGACGGAGCTGGTGGGGGCGAGGACGTCGGGCAGGGCCACGGTCGTCGTGGCGTCCGCGGCCGAGGGATCGGCCTCGCGGTTGCCGGCGGCGTCGGTGGCGACGCTGTAGAAGCCGTAGCTGTGGCCGTCGCTCCCCGTGAAGAGGGCCGAGGTGGCGGTCGTCGCCGTGAGCCACGGCCCGAAGGGGCCGCCGTCGATCGAGACGAAGACGTCGTACGAGGCGATCCCCGATCCCCCCGCGTCGGTTCCCGACCAGGAGACGAGGAAGCTCGTCGAGGTGGAGACCTCCGGCAGCGGCAGCACGGCGCTGGTGGGCGGGGTCACGTCTGGCGCGGGGCCGTTGCCGAGGTTCACGACCTGGACGTCCGCCGGGTCCAGGCCCTGGTAGCGGGCGTCGGCGCTCGTGGCCGCGGCGGTGAGGATGGAGTAGGAGACGTCGGTCGTCCCGGCCGTGCCCCCCGTGATGATCACGGCCTGGGGGATGTCCCAGTTGTCCGGCGTGAAGGTCAGGCTGGAAACGCCGACGGTCCCGGCGGACGGGTTGCTGCTGGCGAGCGTCACCACGACGTCCGCCTCGGGCTTGGAGTCGAGCACGACGTGGAACGTGGCGGTCGTGCCCGTCGTGGTGGCGAGCTCCGAAATGGGCGTGACGGTGATCCCCGCCGCGGGGGCGGCGGCCGGCGTGTAGCCATAGGTGAAGAGGCCGCCGGCCTCGCCCGGGACGATGGCGGTCGACGTGGCCTGGGCCTTGCCCAGGTAGAGGCGGACGAGCCCGTCGGTGGCGCCGACGAGGAGGTCCGGGATGCCGTCGCGGTTGACGTCGGCGACGAACGGGCGGGACCTCGGCGTGCCGGCCAGGTCGATCGTGGCGCCGTCGGCCGCGAGGGCCCGGTAGCCGGAGAAGGCCGGGGCGGTCGCCGTGCCGACGTTCGCGTAGAGGAGCAGTTGCCCTTCCGTGTTGCCGACCAGCAGGTCCTTGAGGCCGTCGCCGTTGAGGTCCACCATCGCCACGCTCGCCCGGCCGGTCGGCACGGCCAGGTCGTCGATGCCGTCGCGGACGATGAGGATCGAGCGGAAGTCGGGCGTGCCGCCGGCCGTCGCCCGGTTGAGGAGCACGCGGACCTTGCCGTCGAGCGCCCCCACGACGAGGTCGAACGCGCCGTCGCCGTCCCAGTCGGCGACGTCGAACGCCGCCCGGTCGCCGACGTCGAGCGCGGCCTTCGCGCCCGGCTCGCCGACCTCCACGAACGCGGGCGACCCGAACTCGGGCGCCGCGTCGGTGTGCTGATTGAGGAGGACCGCGATCCGGCCGTCGGCATACCCGAGCAGCAGGTCCTTGCGGCCGTCGCCGTTCCAGTCGAACACGCGAGGATAGACGCCCAGGCAGCCCGCCGCGGGGACCGTGAGGTCGGCCCCGGCGGCCTGGACGTAGGTGAACGAGTCGTAGGTCGTCGCGGTCCGCCGCCCCTGACCCAGGTAGAGCCGGACCTTGCCCACGCCCGCCGTCATCTCGCCCACCAGCAGGTCGGGCAGCCCGTCGTCGTTCCAGTCCACGACGGCGGGGACGGCATTGGCATCGACCTGGAGCGTCGCCCCGGCGGCCTGGACGAGGCCGGCGAACGAGAAGGACGGGGACGTCGCGGCGACGCTCGCCGAGCCGCCGCGGAGCGGATTGCCGGCGACGTCCGCCAGCCGGCTGCCGTCGAGCGTCAGCGTCCAGGCACCGTTCAGCCCCCGGGCATCGCTGCCGAGCTCGATCGTGAGCGTGTTCGTCGCGGGATCATAGGTGAATCGATCGGGCGTCAGGGCGATCGTCCCGTTCGTGGCCGACCGGATCGCGACGGCGGACGTGATCGAACCGTTGGCGATGAGGGCGTCCAGGTTCATCGCCTCGCCGAAGACGACGCGGACCGAGGCGACGCCGCCATCGACGGCGGGGACCGCCGAGATCTGCTGGACGTCGGGGCTGGTCTGATCGATGAAGACGGTCGCCTCGGCCTCGGACCTGTTGCCGGCCGCGTCGACAACCCGCGCCACGATCCGGTGGGTGCCCGGCGAGAGGAGCGTGACGTTCCTGGAGAAGGACGAGCCGGTCACCGTCGCCAGGCCGAGGTCGGCGAGCGTCGTGGCGTCATACAGCGAGACGGTCGCGCCCGGCTCGGAGAGGAGACCGGAGACCGTCAGCGTCGGGAGGTTGGTGCGGCCGTCGCCGACGGTGCCCGTGTCCGGGCCGATGGATAGGCCGCCGACGACGCTCGGGGCCATCGTGTCGAGCACCCAGGAGCTTGTCCCAACCTGGCCGCCGCGATTGCCGGCGAGGTCGAGCACGCCGGCCGTGTCGATCCGCAGGAGGTAGGTGCCGTCGCCCGCCGCGGCGGCGGCCAGCCCCGTGACGCGGAAGGTCGTGGCCGAGAGTCTCGTCACCTGCACGCTCGCCGGGAGCGTCAAGAGCATGCCGTCGTGGAAGAGCGACAGAGCCCCGGCGCCGAACGAGGACGCGACGATGGCCTCGGAGAACGTGACGTCCACCCGATCGACGGGCGAGTTCGCCGGCGATCCGCGGTCGGCGACGGCCGAGGCGACCGACGGGGCGACGGTGTCCATGACCCAGGAGACGGACCGGCTGCCGACGCCCGCGCGGCCGTCGAGGCCGGCGAGGCCCGCGGCCTTGACCGTGAACACGTAGGACCCGTCGAGGGCCGTGAAGCCGGCGAGCCCGTCGACATGGAAACTCCGCTCGCCGGTCGGCGTCACGGTGACGCCGCCATCGAGAGTGACCGTCCTGCCGTCTCGCGAGAGGGCCAGGTCGTCCGCCGTGAAGGTCGCCCGATCGACGGCGATGGTGAAGGTGACGTCGACCGAGTTGACCGGCGTGTTGCGGGGGACCGAGTCCACGCCCGAGAGCGATTCGACCGCCGGTCGCGCCGTGCCGCGGGTCCACTGCAGGACCTTCGAGCCGGTACCGGCGTTGAGGAAGCGGTCGGTGATGCCCGAGGCGCTGATCGTGAGCGTGTAATCGCCGTCCTGGTCCGTCAGGCCATCCAGGCCGGAGATGGTGAAGTGCGACCCATCCGCGGCGGCGACGATCGTCACCGGCCCCGTGATCAGGTTCGGTCCGCCGTCGCGGGACAGGGAGAGGTCCCGCCAGTCGAAGCTGCTCGGGTCGATGACCTCGCTGAATCCGACGAGGACGCTGTCCGGCGTCGTACCGCTCGTCGCGACGGTCACGACCGTGGGGCCGACCTGGTCGATGGGCTCGTAGTAGAGCGTGTAGGAGCCCGTGCTGTCGCGATCCAGGAGGTGGAGGCTGTTCTCCAGGGTGGGCCGCCTCCCCAGGCCGATGAAGGTGCGGTCGGTCTGCCAGAAGTTGCTGGTCGGCACCTCGGTGCCGTCCGACCGGACCACGCGGACGAGCCGGTATTCCGAGCCGCCGGGGTCGTTGCCGACCATCCGCAGGTAGCTCCAGCCGCCGCCCATCTGGGCATCGAGGTGGACGACCAGGTGCTTAGGGTCCACCGCACGGTCGACGCTCGCGTTGGAGCCGAGCCCCACAATGGCGACCGATCCGTCCGAGAGGTAGAGCGTATCCGGATTGTCGCCGGCGTCGAGGATGTCGTTGACCAGGAAATCCGGCTTGCCGTCGGAGAGCGTCCCCGTCGCCTGGACGATGTGGATCAACTCGTGGATCGACACCTTCTTGATGAGCGACAGCCGCTGATCGCCGAGCGGATTGATGTTCTCGAAGGTCGCCTTGTAGCTGACGAACTGGCCTTGCAGGGTCGAGGTCAGCCACCACGTCCCGATCTCCACCTCTCCGGGGGCGACGTCGCCGAAGTCCGCCAGGAGCGAGGGGGTGAGGTTTTGGCCTGCGACCTCCGTGGCGATGATCTTGAAATCGACCAGCAGGCCCTTTTCGTTCTCGATGATCTGGGGCTGGGCGGAGGTGATCGTCAGGTCGCGAGCGGTTCCTGCCCCCTTGTTCTGGACCATCACGGCCAGGGCGAAGGGCTGGGAAGGCTCGGTGACGTCTTCGGTCCACGGGTCGTCGGCCAGCACGTCCCGCTGATGGAAGTAGGTCAACTCGAGCTCGGCCTGCGGATACACGGTGATGGCGACCGGGGTCAGCGTGGCGGTGATCTCGATCCCATTCTCGACGTATCGGAGCGTGCCGCCGACGAAATACTGGGTGGCCTCGGTGACGGCCGCCTCCGTCGTCGGGACGATGATCCACCGGGATTCGCCGGTCGAATCGGCTGCCAGGACGCCCGTGCCGTCTACCGCGCTGAAGCCGGTGTACGTCGGCGGATAGATCCCGAAGAGGTCCGTGACGACCACGCCGCTCGCATCGACGATGACGATGTCGACGTCGACTCCGGAGAGAGCATCGCCGGTCGTGTTGATCATCTCCAGGCGGGCGTCGAAGGCGTCGCGGGTCATCACCGCGTCCTGGCTGATCTGGATGCGAACCTGGGCGCAGACGCCGTCCGATGAGTCGAGCGTGTCCATCGCGGTGTCGAGCGCCGCGACCGATGCGTTGAAACCCTGGAAGACGTTGACGAAGCCCGCCGCCAGGGCCTCGGAATCGGCACCCGCCGCGGCCTGCCACTTGTCGAGCCAGACCTTGGCGTCGATGAAGTCCGTATTGAAGCCCTCGGGCAGCTTGTCCGCGCTGGTGTAGCCCGCGGCCCAGTAATCAAGGGAGCGGTTCCAGCGGCTGATCACCGAGTCGATCGTCGCGGTGTCGATCTGGTTTGTAGCCGCCGCGGCCAGGAGGAGCTGTCGCTCTCCACCATCGATGTGACCCCCGCCGCTTGACGTCGATCCGATCGCATCTACATAGAGGTCCAGAACTGCCGAGGGATTCCCGCCGCTGAGGATCCAATCGAAATTACCGAGGGCATAGAAGATCGGATCCATCGTCGTCATGAAGCGGTCGAACCATGCCAGATAATCCTGGATCGCCGCGCCGACGAGTCCCCGATAAGGGATGGCGAGACTCCCTCCGTCGGCGGTCGTCAGGATGTCGGACAAGCTCTGACTGCTCTGGGGGCCTTTATATCCTCCGGCGATGATCTCGCAGACCGACTTCGTGATCGCCTTGAGGTTGCTGCCGCCGCCATCGAACGCGCCAATGCAATCCAGAAACTTGCAGGTGTTCTCAACGACGCACCAGATCTTGCCGACGGGTGTATTCTTGGCAATCTTGTCAATCGCGTTGAGTATGCAGCCCTTGACTATTTCTTTGAGACAATCGTTGATGGTCGGGTCCTTGCCTTCGAGCAGATCCTCCGTGGAGTTGATCCCGCAGTTGATGGGGCCGCTGTAGGCGCAGTTCTCGGGCATTGGCACGAAGCAGATGACCAGGTCGATAATCGGCCTGAGGCAGGGATCGCACGTCGGCTGCGAGGGCGCGACGGGTGCAACGTACACTCCGGTCCCTTCGCCGCCTCCGCCTCCGCCTCCTCTTCCGACTTCGACTCCGGGTATAACCGGACAGTCGACGTCGATGTTCGTGATGTAAATGGGGATGCTCTTCTTGACGACGACCGGGCCGCAGATGTACGTCCAGTTCAGGTTTGCTGGAACGGTGCACTGAAGGGAACCGGCATCGGTGGCGACGAAGCCACCGCCGGAGCTGTCATCCTCGTCGCCGGCCAGGAGGCGTTCGATGATGACGGGGATCACGATCGAGCTGCGGGCCGGCAGGTCCCCGATGTCATCCACCAGCGGGGTGAACCGATACATCGAGTGGGAGCCGAAGATCAGGGCGGTATTCATTGCCGTGATCCAGCCGTGGTTGGTGAGCGTCAGGTCAACCTGGATCTTCTGCCCGACGGCCGTGAGCGGAGCGAGGTCGATGACCGCGGGCGAGACGGTGACGACCGGAACCGGGACGTTCGTTTCGAAGATCGTCTCGATGTCGATCCGGGTGCGGTCCTCGATCCCCGTCGGCGTCACGGTCCAGATGTAGCGCACCGCCTGACGCGACAGGAAGGCGACCACGCGTCCGGTCTCGCCCGCGTTGATGAAGATCGTCTCGCGATAGGTGTCATGCGAGCTGGCGCGGACGTCCAGCACGTAGTATCCCTCGCGGATGTCGTGGAAGGACACCTGGCCCTGGGCGTCGGTCGTGCCGGTCGCGACGGTCTCCCCGCTGACGGCGTCCTGGAGGATGGCCGTGGCGCCGGCGAGTCGCGGGGCCTCCTGGGTCTGATAGTAGAGCTCGTCCACGGCGGTGACGGCCAGATCCCCCTTGCCCTCGGAGACGACGCGGAATGCGAACGGCACGGACAGGTCGGGGCCGCCATCCGCGACGTGCAGGACGAGGTTGCCGTTGTAGGCGGTGAGCACTGCGTCCGCCGCGGGAGTCAGCACGAGGGTCACCGCCGCCGATTCGCCCGGGGCGAGCGCCGGCAAGGTCGCGGGGGTGGAGAGCGACAGCCAGGAGAGTGCGGGGAGATCGACCGTGATCGCGCCGCTCGATGCGCCGCCCTCGTTGGTGACGCGGAATTCGACCACGCGCTGCCCGCCGCGCACCGCGGACGCGACCAGGGAGGGGACGCCGGCGGTCAGCTTCGAGTGCAACTGGAGCACCTCGACGTGAAGCGGCACGTCGAGCGTGGCGCCTTCCGCCGAGGTGATTCGGAGGGTCAGATCGGCCTGGTGAAGATCGGTGGACGCGGTGGCGACCTGATAGATCAGCGAGGTGGTGGCCAGGGCGCCCAGGCTTCCGCCGGACAGGGAGGCGGTCACGGTGAGGTCGGCGGGCGCGTTCAGGACCTGCACCGAGAGCCCGCTGAGCGGCACGTCGGCGAGATTCCGCACCGCGATCTGGCCCGAGTTCGAGGCCCCGTCGATCACGGTGAGGCTGGCACCCGTCGGTTCGGCCTTCAGGCCGAGGAGCACGAACTCATCCTGGACAGCGGCCGAGTCCACTCCCGGATGGGTCGCGAAGATGCGGTAATGCCCCGCCTCGCCCGGCAAGGGCCGGAACGTGGCCTGGAAACGGCCGCGATCATCGGCGAGCGCGGAGATGATCCGCTCCGTCCCCCGGACCTGCAGGTGGATGTTGACCATGGCGTAAGGCGCCCCGGCCGTCGAACCGGCGGCGATCGCCTGACCGGTCAGGAGGATCGGCGTGCCGGTCGGCTCGATGTCCGCATCCGTCGACACGGTCGCCGAGTAGGCCGGGTTGATCGTGACCGGGCTGGCGCTGATGCGCGTATTGTTGGTCGTCGAGATCGAGCCGGTGACCTGGTTCAGGTCGGTGGTGGCGATGATCCAGTACGTCCCCGCCCGGAGCGGGGCGCGGACCGGGACGATCCGCTCGTAGTAGCCGTTTGCGTCCACCTTCCCGGAGAACGTGTAGCTGCCCAGCAGGGTGTCGTCGCCGATGTACGGATCGGGCGACAGGTAGATCCGGTCGACCCACGGCTGGATGGTCCCGTCGGCCGCGACCAACCCGTCGTTCGTGACCCGGTAGCGGACGTTGAAATACTGCTCCGTGAGGGTCGAGCTGTCCGGCTCCAGCAGGCTGAGCGCCAGGTCGGGCACGTCGGCATCCGTCACCACGATCGTCGCGGCGCCGGACGTGTACCCGCCCGCAGCGGCCGTCACGACCACGGAGACGCTGCCGTCGGAGATGCCGTCGCGGATCGTATCGAGCAGGACCTGGACCGATGACGCCCCCGCAGGGATGGTCGCGGCCGAGGACACCGCGAGCTTGCCTGGATGGTCCGAGGCCAGCGCGACCGTCAGCGCCTCGGTCGTCGCGGTGTTCCGGGAGATCGTCAACACCGCCGCCCCTGCCACCCCCTCGCGCACGAGCGCCTTGTCCACGGCGATCGTCAGGGTCGGGCCGTCATCGTCGGTCACCGTCAGGGTCGCGACGGCCGTCCCGGTTGCATTGGGCAAGGAGCAGCCGCAGTCTGGCAGCGTACCCACGGCCGTGATCGTGACGACCTTTGAGCCGTCGACCAGCGCGTTGTCCACGGCGGCGATCATGAACGAAACCGTCTCCTGGCCGGCCGGGATGACGACCTGGGAGGGCACAAGGGCTTTGGCCTTGTTGCTGCTGGACAGGTTCACGGTCAGGGCCGCCGAGGTCGAACCGGACCGGCGGACCGTCCCCGTCATGGCCTGCGATCCGGCCGACTCCGAGATCGACGTCCCGGGCAGCTCGAGCGAGATCGTCGGCAGGTCGTCGTCGAGGATCGCCAGCGTCGTCGCCCCGCTATTGGTCCCGCTCGCCGCGGCGGTCAGCGTCACCGACAGCTCCTCCTCGGGGACGCCGTCGTCGGTCGCCTGGACGGTGAACGAGACGGACGATGCCCCCGCGGGGATTGTCACCGTCGCGGGCATCGTGACCTGCCCGGTCCGCGACGCCGTCAGGCTCACGACCAGCGATGTCGTCGTGACGAGGTCTCGCGTCACGGTGGCGCTGGCCGAGGCCCCCTCGACGAGCTGGGCGGCATTCAGGCTCAGGGTCAGCGTGGGCCGGTCGACGTCGATCAGTGTCAACTCGCGCGCGGCCCCCGCGAAGCCTGCGGCCGAGGCCGTGATCGTGGCGTCCCTGGGGCCGGTGACCGCCGGATCTCTCGTCACGCCCACCCAGAACGCCACCGCCGCTTGCCCCGCCGGGATCGTGACTGTTGAGGGCACTCCAACCCAGGTGAGGTTCGACACCAGGTTCACGGTCAGGGCCGACGACAGGTCGCCCTGGCGGGCGATGACAGCCCGCATCGCCGTGGCGCCCGCGTCCTCACGGACCTGTGCGTCCGGCAGCGAGAGCGACAACGACGGCACCTCGTCGTCGACGACCTGGACGACGGTCGAGGCGCTCCCTTGCTGGATCGTGCACCCGCATTCCGGAAAGGTGCCATTGGCCGTAATCGAGACGGCGATCGTCCCGTCGACCGTCGCGTTGTCCACCGCGGCGACGGCGAACGTGACCGACGCCTGGCCGGCCGGGATGACCACCGTGGCCGGGACCGTCGCCTTGCTCGTCGTGCCGCTGGCGAGCTTTACGGTTAAGGGCTGGTCGGTCACGACGTCCCGCGTCACGGTCCCGGTCGCGGCCGAAGCCCCGGCGCCCTCGCTGAATGCGGAAGGAGCGACCGTCAACGATAGGGTCGGCACGTCGTCGTCCAGCACGTCCACCAGGCCCGCGCCGGACGTGTAGCCGGCCGCCACGGCCGTGACCGTGACCTGCTTTGCCTTCTCAATGATGGCATCATCGACCGTCTCCAGCGTGACCGTGACCGATGCCTCACCCGCCGCGAAAACCACCGTGGGGAGCAAGAACTGCGGAAGCGTCGAGCGGATGTTGCTCTCCGAGAGCGCCACCGTCAGCGCCTGGTCGAGCCCCGCGTTGCGGGTGATGACGGCGGTGATCGATCCCCCCTCGGTCACCTGCGAGGCGCCCGGCACGATCGTCAGCGTGGGGACGTCCACGTCCCGGATCGTGACCTGGCCGCTGGCGCCGGCGGCGTTGGGGGCGGAGGCGGTGAGGGTGGCGAGGCGGTCGCCGGTCACCAGGCCGTCGCGGACGACCTGGAGGTTGAAATCGACCGAGGCGGCTCCCGCCGGGATGGTCACGGTCGCAGGCACGACCAGGCCGGGCGAGCTGCTCTGGAGGGCGACGACCAGCGGGTTGCTCGTGTCTCCCGTCCGCGCGATCGTCCCCACCGCCGCCGGGTTGGTCGCGTCCTCGCGGATCGAGGAGACCGAGAGCGACAGCGAGAGGGCCTGGACGAGGATCCGGAGCGAACCGGTGAACGCATCGGCCGCTTCGCCGGGCGTGCCGTCGCCGTCCTGATCCATCGCGTTGCCGGCCAGGTCCAGGACGCCGGGCCCGACCTTCAGCGTGTAGTCGCCCGGCGCGTCCTGGGCCGCGAACGGGATCCGGTACGTCGCCGTCGTCCCCGACACCAGGCTCGCCACGCCAATCGTGACGCCGCCCGCCGGCCCCGTCAGGGTCACGGTCGAGCCGTTGAGCGAGACGAGCCGGATCGGCTCGGTGAACGTGACGTCGATGTGGTCGATCGTCCCGAAGTTCGAGCCCGTCGGCGCCATCCCGACGACCGCCGCGCCGGTCCGGTCGATCGTGAACGAACCTGCATACGCCGCCGTGAGCGCATTGCCCGACAGGTCGGTGATGTCCGGGCCGATCGAGACGGTGTAGCTGCCGTCCGCGGTGAGCGGAGTGAAGGTGATGTCGAAGGTCGTCGCGTCGAAGGGCGTCACGACGATCGACGCGTGATCCACGGCGTTCGGTGGCCCATCGAGGGTCACGTCGGCCGCGGTGAAGGAGGAGGTCAGGATGGCCTCGCTGAACCGAACCCGGATGGCGGAGACGGCGCGGTTCAGCAGTCCGGTTGGGCTCAGAGAGACGACCTGTGGCGGCGTGGTGTCGGCCACGAGCGTGAAGGCATCGTGCGCGAGGTCATCGGCCTCGCCGTTGGTGTTGTCTCCGTCCTGGTCCAGCGGGTTCCCGGCGAGGTCCGTGACGCCCAGGCCGACGGCCAGGTCATAGGCTCCCGCCGTGATGAGCGGGTTGAACGCGATCGCGTACGATGCACCGGAGCCGGTCGCCGACGCAACCGAGATGGCCTCGCCGCCCGGCCCGGTGAAGGCCAGACTGGACGCCCGGAACGAGCTGGAGTCCAGGGCCTCGTTGAACGTGAGCGAACGGCCGTAGAGCGGGGCCTGGGCGGTCGCGGAGCCCGGCAGAAGCCGCGGGCCGTGGGTGTCGATGATGACGCTCAGCGTGGTCGCGACCGTGGACCCGACCACCGGCACGAACGTGGCGCGGACCGTGTGAACGCCATCGGCCAGCGCGGGGGCGGTGAACGAGTACGTCCCGCCGACGCCCACCACGCGGGTGACGTCGTCCACGCCGTCGCCGTCGAAATCCAGTCGGATGGTCCCGGCCTTGCTCACGGCGACGTCGAAGCTTGGGGTCACGACGTTGGTGATCCGGTCGGCGTGCGACGCGCCCGAATCGCTGGCCGCCTGGAGGGCGAGCGTGACCGTCGGCGGCGTCAGGTCCGGGAGGATCGTCAGCGCCGCGTCCCCGCCGAACAGCGGCGTCCCGGCCGTGTTCTTGACGAGCGTCCCATGGATCACCAGCCGCAGCGTGTCGTTCGGTAGTGACTGGGCCAGGTGGATGACCGCCGTCCGCGAGGGGGCATCGAAGAGGATCTGATCGATCCGCGACGACAGGTCGACGTCATTCCCGTTCCCGAAGATCCCATCCCCGCCGCTGGCCAGGATCGCGTAGTGCGTCGGATCCGTGACCGACGCCGCGTCCATCCCCGCCGAGTCATAATACGTCACCACCACCGCCGACGGCTGCAACGCCACGTCGATCACGCTCGGCGGCGAGAGGTCGATGAGCCCCTTGTTCGTCACCGCCAGCCCCGACGTGTTCAGCGTGCCCGCCCCGCCGACGAGCCCTCCCTCCTCGTTCGTGAACGACGCCCCCGTGAACGTCGCCGTCGTGCCGAGGATCTGGATCACCCCGTTATTCACGTGGTTCGCCCCGGCTCGCCCGATCGTCACCCCGGTCGAGATCCGGATGTGCCCGGCGTTGACGACCTCCGCCGAGATCTGC
>NZ_JAALJH010000151.1 GCF_011064615.1 Aquisphaera insulae
CAGAGAGCACATGCAGGCGAGTCAGCCGAGGCGATGGCGAGCGGGGAGGGGGATCTGGGCTCGCCGTATGCGGCCACCCGGGCGAGGACGTCACGGAGTGCGATCGGGTGACCTTCGTTCTCATCGATGGGGTCGAGTGAACCGCAAGTCGGCTCGTCGGTCGCCCGGAGACTCGATCTAGGCCGTGTCCAGAATGGGGAGCCCGTTCACCGGATGTGCCATCGCGTTGTCGGTCTCGGTACGCACCGGCATCGAGCCGAAGTCCGGGATGTCCTCGCGATCGATCCGACGCCGGATTCGCCCGGCCCCGGCAGGTCCCGGCGGCCGGGAGGTTCGGCGACGCCGCCGGGACGACGGCCGCCATGAACACTCGCATGACGCCCCCGGGACCCTCCGGCCGCTCACACTTCCAGCTTCACCGTCGGCTTGATGTTCGGGAGGATCTTCTCGATGACCGGCGCGTCGGGAGTGCCCGCCCGCTTCATCCCGTAGGCATTCACGGGCTGCGAGCGATTCACCCAGAGCGTGTAGTAGAGGTGGTCCGCACGCGGGTCGTCGGTGTTGGGGTGGAGCAGGATGGTCAGGCCCAGGCTGTTGAGCTGCAGCCAGGGGACGATGATCGGCAGCAGGTCGTTGGTGAAGCCGAAGTAGAAGGACGGCGTGACGTGCGGGCCGCGCGGCTCCAGGTTCCAGTTGCCCAGCTCGACGGGGAAGCGCTCCGCCGACCACTTGCGGAGAAGGGCGGCCTTCTCGTAGCTGTCCTCATCGAAGTAGAAGTGGGCGTGATAACTCTTGATGTCGGTGTAAGGTCGCGGCTTCTCCGGCAGCCTGTCGGGATGGCCCGGCCAGAGGCTCTTCGGTCTCGGGGTCGGCTCCTTGGCCGTATCCAGCCCCCAGGGGCTGACGCCTTGATCCTTCGGGGGCACGATGGGTGTGAATCCGGAGTCGAGGCCATCGGACGCCTCGGCCCCGAGGCCGCCGAAGGCCAACCCGGCCGCGGCGACCCCGGCCCCGCGCAAGATGCCGCGACGCGTCGGGGCCAGCCAGTCGGCCCATCGCTGATCGATCTCGGTGTTTCGGACGACCCGTTCGACGGCGTCCTGGGCGACCCGTTCCGAGGACTCGGGGTCTCGGGGCGAATGGGACATGGCTTTCAGCTCCGGATGGATTCTGCGGTCATCCTCGATAGCAACGGTCGATCCGAACGGTTTCCGTTGGGTATAAACTACAGCTTCGATCGGACAAATCAAGCATTAGTCCGTAATCTCGATAGGAATTGTTGACATTAAACGCGGTGCCGGTAAGATCTTCAAGAGTGCCGCGGGCAAGACTTGAGGGGTTCGGCCTGGCCGAGATGCGAGGCGTTGCACGGTTGCTCTTCTCGTCGGGGACTCATCCCGGCGTGGAGCGGTCTCATCTCGAGGATATCCATCATGCAAGAGCCGACACGCCGGGCGGTCGCGTACATCCCGGCCGCCCTGGGATTGCTCTTGGCGATCTCCCCATCCGCCCAGGCGCAGGCGACCCATACCTCGCGGGACTGGGCTCAATCGCCCGATGGGTTCGACGCGAGCGATTCCTTGAGGGATTTCCAGGCACGCCTGCGATCCTCGCTCTTCCTCCTGAAAGACCGGCCCGAACAGAATCGGCCGTTGCCACTGTCGGCGCGTGTCACCGCGGAGGGCCGCACGGGCATCCGCCGCCTGAGTATCCGCGACTTCCAGATCCTCAGCGACGGCGGGCGCGAGACCGCCGAGTTCGAGCTGGGGGCGGGCTCGTGGCCGAGCCTCGTCGGCGTGCTGGGCAGCGCCGTGGCCGGCGACTTCCTGGCCCAGGCCGCGATCCGCGGGACACCCATCGACACCCTGGAGGTGGTCTTCACCGCGCGGCCGGGGGCCTCGCAAGCTCGGGGGACTCGCGTCGTTTACCCCCAGGCCCTGGAATACACCGTCTTCGTTGAATCCCCGGCCTCGGACGCGGAGCTGGAGGCGTTGCGCGCGACGGTGGAGCGGCTCTCCCCCGTGCTCAACCTGGTGAGCCATCCCCAGGACATCGAGCACGGTCGGTTGATCTACACACCGACCTCGCGCGAGGGGAAGACGCTCGGCGGCCTCCGCGAGTTCCTGGAGGACAAGTACGCCGCCGCCCAGGGGGTGAAGCCGCCGGACGTCCGCGGCGACTCCGCCAGGCCCCGCGACGACGCCAGGCCGCCGCTCCGCGCCCATGTCAAGATCGAGGGCGGGACGGGCATCCGGCACATCCGCACCGACGTCAGGAACTTCCAGGTCATCCACGACAATCCCCGTCACCTGGCGGGCCACAATCTGGGCCCGACCCCGGAGGAGCACATCCTCGGGACGATGATCACCTGCCTGACCCATATCTACGAGATCGAGGCCGCCAAGAAGCGCGTGGCGCTCGACGCGCTGGAGTTGGACGTCGAGGGGACGCTGACGACCCGCCTCGGGAACACGTCCGCCCCGCCCAGCCTCAAGGACGTCCGCTACACGGTCAAGATCGGCTCGCCCGAGCCCAGGGAGACGATCGAGGCGTTGCAGCGGTCCGTCGAGGCGGTCTGCCCGATCTACAACATGCTGAAGAACTCACAGGCGATCAAGGGTCGCGTCGTCCGGGGCCCCTACTCGGAGGAGAAGGAACGAGCGGTATACGGACGCGGAGACGCGGGCGAGGGGGAAGCGTCCAGGTAGGGACGCCGCCCTGCGTCCGCCCGCCACGTGTGAGAACGGCATGATACGGGTCGAATCCATCTCCAAGCGGTATCACACCCCGCACGGCACCATCGCGGCGTTGCGAGACGTCAGCTTTCAGGTGTCGGAGGGCGAGGTCCACGGGCTGATCGGCCTCTCCGGCGCGGGGAAGTCCACGGCCCTGCGGGCGATCAACCTCCTGGAGCGTCCCGACGACGGCCGGGTGCTGATCGACGGCGAGGACTTGCTCGCGAAGCGACCGCACGAGCTACGGCAGACCCGGCAGCGGATCGGGATGATCTTCCAGCATTTCAACCTGCTGGCCAACCGCACGGTGGCCGGCAACGTCGCGTTCCCGCTGGAGGTGGCCGGCTGGAGGCCCCCGGACATCCGCCCCCGTGTGGCCGAGATGCTGGAGCTGATGCAGATCGCCGAGAAGGCGAACGCGTACCCGGCGAACCTCTCGGGCGGGCAGAAGCAGCGCGTCGCCATCGCGCGGAGCATCGCCAACCACCCCAGGGTGCTGCTGGCCGACGAGCCGACCAGCGCCCTGGACCCGCTGATCAAGAACGACATCCTCGCCTGCCTCTCGGACCTCAATCGCCGGCTGGGCCTGACCATCATCATCGCCGCCCACGAGATGCGGGTGATCCGACGCCTTTGCCACCGGGTCTCCCTGTTCAAGGCGGGCGAGGTGGTGGAGGAGCTGGAGGTCGAGGACGGCACGATCCGGCCGCGGAGTGAGTTCGGGCGGCAGTTCGTGGAGGAGGATTGATGGAGGGCGTGATCAACCTCCTGCCGGAGCTGTGGCAGGCCGTGAAGGAAACGGGCATCATGCTGGGCATCGGCCTGACGCTCTCGGGCCTGCTGGGAGCCGCGCTGGGGACGACGCTCTTCCTCTGGCGGGATGAACGCCTGCTGAACAGGCCCACCCTCTACGCGATCGTCGGCGGACTGATCAACGTCGTCCGCTCGTTCCCCTTCGTGATCCTGATGATCGCGTCGGCGCCCCTGGCCCGGACGCTTGCCGGCACCACGATCGGCCCGATCGCCGCCTCCGTCCCGCTGGCCATCGCCGGGACCGCCTACTTCGCCCGGCTGGTGGAGCTGTCGCTCTCGGACGTCCCGGGGGGCGTCATCGAGGCTGCGCTGGCCTTCGGCGCGTCGACGACGGACATCGTCTTCAAGGTGCTGCTTCGGGAGGCCCGCTCCGGGCTCGTCCTGGGCTTCACCAGCCTGAGCGTCAGCTACCTGAGCTACTCCGCCGCCGCGGGCATCATCGGCGGCGGGGGCGTCGGCGACCTGGCCATCCGCTACGGCTACTATCGATTCCAGACGGATGTGATGTTCGTCACCGTGCTCGGGCTGGTCCTGTTCGTGCAGGCCGTCCAGACGCTCGGGAATTTCATCTCACGACGCATCGACATGCGTTAGCCCATCGGGAAAATGCCATGAAGCCTCGCTCCCTCTCGGCGGTCGGAACCTGGCTGATCCCGGTCGCCGCCTTTGTCGTGTTCTCGGGCTGCAACGCCGCGACCGACACGAAGTCGATCACCTTCGGGGCCACCGCCGGAGATTTCTCCGACATCGTCTCGCAGAGCCTGAAACCCCAACTGGAGGCGAAGGGCTACCGGGTGCAGTTGGTCCAGTTCTCCGATTACGTGCAGCCGAACATCGCGCTGGCGGAGAGGCGGCTGGACGCCAACATCTTCCAGCACAAGCCCTACCTCGACGAGTTCGTCGCGCAGAAGGGCCTGAAGCTGACCCCGGTCGCGCAGGTGCCGACCGCACCTCTTGGCCTCTACGCGGGGAAGAGGAAGACGCTCGCGGAGGCGACGGACGGCATCCGCGTCGCGGTCCCGAACGACCCGACCAACCTGGCGCGGGCGCTCCGCATCCTGGCCGACCTCGGTTGGATCGCCTTGCCGGAGGGTGCCGACCCGTTCCACATCTCCCCGAAGGACATCACGTCGAACCCGAAGCACGTCGAGATCGTCCAGCTCGAGGCCGCGCAGCTCCCCCGGTCGGCACAGGATGTCGATTACGCGATCATCAACGGGAACTATGTCGTCACCTCGGGCATGAAGCTGAGCGCCGCCCTCGCCCGCGAGAAGGGCAAGGAGCACGTGAACTGGGCGGTCGTCCGGACAGAGGATGTCGGCAAGCCGTTCGTCGCCGACATCGTCGCCGCCTTGAAGAGTCCGTCCTTCAAGGAATACGCCGACCGGAAGTTCGCGGGATACAATTTCCCGGAGAACTGGGGGGAATGAAGGCGTGAGGTGGGGAAGGTCGCCTCGTCGCAATCACATCCGCCTTGCCTCGTCCTCACCGACCCAGGGTTCGTTTCTCGAGCCATGGAACGGCCCCGCGGGCAGAACCAAGTCGAACGGGAAGCCCTCCCGCGCAGACGACGGGAAGCCGCGGAAGACCTCCATCGGCGTGCCCCCGGGATTGCCGGGGGCTGTCCATCGAGGGAGGGGCGAAATCGATCGGACTATCGCGGCAACCCGGCCCGGTTCGACCTGGGTCACGGTCCAGAAATGAGCGAAGCCCCGCAGCGGGGGCTTCGCGTCGCATCGCGTTCTGGAACGTGGAGACAGGGGCTCCCGGTGCCGAAAGAGTGGAGGCGGCGGGAATTGCAAGAGAATCCAGCAGGTTACAAGTTTCGACGCCGAAACGGTTTGCGAATTTCCGTGTACTCGCTGCCTGCACATTGCCTGCACGGTGGGTGGACATGCCGTCGAGCTCATGCGGCTGGTCGTCGTTTGGCCGAAACTATCGGATGAAGCGCGGGCCCAGATCCTTCGGCTGACCAGTCAATGACGTTGAGTCGAGCGTGCTCTCCAGCCAGCGGGAGAACGGCCTCGTTGTAGGCCTGGGCGGCGATCCGTTCGTCCTTGAACGCCCCGACGTAGTGGTCCTTACCGAGCCAGCTGAAGCGGACGACCCACCTTTGCTTCCGGGTGTTCCACGAGACCCCTTTGTACCTCGACACCGAGTTCTTCTTCTTCCCGCGGTTAATCTGGTTGAGGTGATCGTTCGAAGAGCGAAGATTGCCTCGCCGGTTATTGAGCCCGTCCTGATCGATATGGTCGACCATCGGATCGCCCTTCTTGGCACCGAAAATCACGCGATGCATGATCAGGCGGTGGCTTCTGTTGTAAGCGTAAAAGCGGCCAGTGGATCGGTCGAGCTTGGCGTACCAGCGGTAGGGCGCGACCAAGGGCAAGTCCTCGTCATCGATGTGGGCCACCTTGCCCTGTGTCAGCCGTATCTCCATACGGCCCAGAGGCTAGCGCGGATATCAGCAGGGCGCAAGCGATTTGTGCGAACCTCCTCCCCTCCTGACGCCTTACGTCAAACGGCAGATGCTGGGGTTGGCCCGAGGTGGCTGAGTCTAGGGATGGGAGTTGGAGGCAGGATGAATCCAACCTGCGTCGTGAGAATCAGCCCGCCGCACGGCCCGCCACCTGCCCCATCTCGATGATCCGCCCGTTCCTCCGGTCGGCGACCAAGCAGCCGGTTTCGGCCTGTAGGCGAGCGGCGAACGCCTCTCCCCTCTCAGCGTCCTCGCGGCCGTGCCACGGGGCGATGACATAGCCGTCGCACTCCTCGATCTTGAGGCCGGGGAAGCCGGCCAGGGCGCGAGCCACCGTCGCCGAGTCGAGCGGCTGGAAGGCAACCGCCTGCCGGTCGCAGATGGCCGCGGGATCGAGATGGCCGATGGTCAGGTCGTGGATCATCGCTGGCTCTCCTTCGGTCGCATAGCCCGCAGGATGTGTCGGGCACCCTCTCTGATCGGCAGCTCAGTGTCCGGGGCGTGCCTGACATTGCTGACAATAACCCCGACCGGTCGGCGAATCACTGCCTGCTCATTCAGGGCTCGTCCCAAACTGACTGTCCTGATTCAGGTTGCGCCGAAAAACCGCGCCAATTGTCTGAAAATCGGACAAAATCCGTCCATGCTGCTTGATTTTCAGACGGACGGCTCGTAGGATGATTGCAGGAGGGGGACGGTAAGGCCCTAAGGAGGCAGCACCTATGTTGGTTGAGGCTCCCGAAAAACCCGCGACCGCCGACGCGGTCTACCCGATTGCCGACGTCCAGAGCCGGCTCCGGGAAGGCATCCGGGAAGCCGCCGAGGAAGGCGAGGACCTGCGTGGCGAATGGGAGCCTCTGCTCGATTCGCTGAGGATGGTTTCGGTGCTGGTGTCGCTGGAAGATCTATTCGACTTCCCCCTCCCTCCGGAGAAGCTCGTTCGGCGCGGTGGTTACACGAGTGAAGACGACGCCTTCGAGCATATGTCCGGCCAGTTGCGTCGGCTGTGGGACGACAATTACCGATCTGGAGGGCGCTCATGAGCAAGGACCGGGGCAAAAAGCCGGACGTCAAGGATGACGATCGGAAGACCCTGGGCGAGCGGCTCCGCGAAGCTCGCGAATACCTGGGGTTTTCCCAGGAGGAGGTCGCCAAATACCTCGACGTATCGCGGTCCGCGCTTTCGAACATCGAATCGGGTCAGCGGAAGGTTGATGCGCTTGAGCTGAAAAAGCTCGCGACACTCTACAAGCGGCCCGTCAGCCATTTCACCGGCGACGAAGCTCATGACCCGACCTACGGTGAGGACATCGCCCATCTGGCGCGGAAGGCGTCCGAGCTGTCGGCCGACGACCGCGCCGAGCTTGGTCGATTTGCGGATTTCCTGCGGGCGAGGAAGCAGCAAAAGGAGGGCTAGGCCGTGGCCGATATGCGGACTGCCATCCTGAGGGCCGCCCAGGCGGCGGATCGGCTCCATAAGGAGTTCGAAACCAAGAGCTACACCGACGGCGATGAAGGCCGGATCGACGTCTTCGGCATGATGGCGAAGCGCGACCTGCCGGTCATGTTCCGCCCGTTGGATAAGCTCCTCGGCGCCTATCTGAACGAAGGCGCGCCCGGAGTCATCATCACCACGCAGAGGCAGCTCCCGGTCCAGCGATTCACGGCCGCGCACGAGCTGGGGCATGCGGTGATGGGACACACGCCCAGCCTCGACCCCGAAGACGTCCTGATGCGATCACCGTTTGGGGCCAAAATCGCCGGCGGTTACGACCTGCAGGATATTCAGGCCAACGCCTTCGCGTCCCAGTTGCTTCTCCCCAGATGGCTTCTTGCGAAGCATGTTCGCAGGCAGGGTTGGAAGCCGGAGAATCTGATCGAGCCGGACACGGTTTATCAGCTCTCGCTCCGCCTCGGTGCGAGCTATTCGGCGACGTGTCACTCGCTGCTCTCCGGGCGGAGCATCGACGGGTCGGCTTACGATGACCTGCTGGCGGTGAAGCCGAGGGATATCAAGCGACGGTTGCTGGCCCCCTATGAACCTGAAAACTACCGGGGCGACGTCTGGCTGATCACCGAGCGCGACGACGGATTGCTCCTCGAAGGGAGCCGGTCGGACCTCGTGGTGATCAACGTGCTGGAGCATAGCGGCTCGGGCTACCTGTGGCGGATCGAAGACCTCGCCGCGGTGGGGCTGGCCGTCGTGAAGGATGGGCGCACCGATCCCCATGAGAAAGACACGGTCGGGGGCATGGTCTTCCGCAAGGTGGTCGCCGAGTCCAGAACGGGGGCTATCGGACACGTCAACCTGAGCGAAATCCGGCCCTGGATGGAATCCGAACCGCTCCGCTCGCTCAACCTCGAATTGGACTTCACGGGACCGGTTCCCGCGGGGCTCCTACAGGCGCAACGGGAGGCCCTGCTGGGAGTCGCATGAGTTCCATTATCATCGTTCGCGATCTTCGCGGCCAGTTCGGACCGGCCCGCGAGCAGGGACTTCGTCCGACCTGTTTGGCGTTCGCGACGAGCGACTCGCACGCGTCGGTGCGGGACACGACGTGGGCCGACCTCTCGTGCGAGTACCTGTTCTACCACGCGATCCAGCGGCAAGGGGCGAGCCACGCGTCCGGGTCGAACATCCCTTCGATCCGCGACGCGCTGGATCAAGACGGCCAGCCGCTGGAGGCCGGGTGGCCCTATCTGCGGGCTGTCTCGACCCCCTGGAAGCCGCCAGCGAAAGTCGGGACCGTATTCCGCCGGGCTTCGAGGATGCTCAAGGGCAAATTCGGCCGGGCGTGGCAGAGGGTGAACGCCGGGACGCCTGTCCTGATCGGCATGTCCATCTCGAATGCCTTCTACAATCCGAAGGCCGGAGTGGTGGACTCGAAAGAGGCCGTCGACACCACCCGGCGGCATGCGGTCATCGCGGTCGCGACGGGCGAATCGGCCGGGGCGAGGTTCTTGATGGTCAGGAATAGCTGGGGAACCGGGTGGGGACTGGCCGGATACGCATGGATCGCCGAGCCGTACATGAAGGTTAGGATCATGGAGATGGTCACTATCAACTGAGGGAATCGACGTGCACATCGACCTTGAGTCGCAACCGAGCTGCGCCCGCGCGTGGGTCGCTGCTGCCTCCGCGATCGCGAGGTCCGGGGAGGGTTACAACGTCATCATCGGCGTCGACGACCCGCTCAAATTCGACGCCCAAGACAACCGGGTGGTCAAGTTGGTCGACGCGTTCCTCCGGGAGCACAAGCAGGCTCCCATTTCAACGGTCGTGAATACGATCTTCCCGTCGGCGATCTATCGCAGGTCCGGCGCGGATAATCTGGTCGCCGAATACCGCAAGGTCTATGACAGGCTGACGACCCAGAGATGGGGGCGCTATTTCGACCGGATGACTCGCCGCGTCGACAGCGACGGCACGGTATATGATCCTCTCGGAAAGATCATCGAGAAACTCAAGAAGCAGAACACCGCCCGCACGCCGTACAAGGCCGCATACGAGCTTCCGATCTACAACCCGGATTCCGACCGCAGGAAATACCGAGATGCGCCGTGCCTCAGCTTTCTGAGCTTTAAGCGCCATTCCGACCGGCGACTGAGCCTGACGGTGACGTACCGCAACCACACGTACATCACCCGCTGCCTCGGCAACCTGATCGGCCTCGGCCGTCTTCAGGCGTTCGTCGCAAAGCAGGCGGACCTGACGGTCGGCCCGCTGACTTGCATCTCGACGCATGCCGAGATCGACAAGGGTGACGACAAAGTCAGGGAGAACCGGTGGGGCATCGTCAAGGCGCGGGCCTTGATTCAGGAGGCCGCCGGCATCTTCGCCGAGCAGGCCGTGACAAACTGATCGGATCGTGAATCTCGCGGCGAGTGTCTACGGTTTTCGGAGGCGCGCTCGCTATTGCCAGGGGGCGGGGCATGGGCAAACGCAAAGGGGAGAAACCTGAATCGGCTGGTCTATTTTCGGCAAGCGAGCCGGTGCGCGCCGAGCCGGGGCGGCTCCCGGACATAGCTCCGCTCAAGCCGACGGCCGTTTACAACTCCTACTGGCGATTCGCGGCAGAAAGGCAACAGGTCTTCTTCCGGCGGCTGGAGCGATTGTCGCCGCCGTGGACCGACGATCCCGTCCTGCTCGCGCATAAATTCACCAACGCCTTCAGGGCGTCGGATAGGGTCAGCCAATACCTGATTCGGCGCGTGATCTATCGCGACGATCTGCCGGGTGACCCTGCGGAGACGGTATTCCGAATCCTGCTGTTCAAGCTGTTCAACCGAATCGAAACCTGGGAGATGCTGGAGAAAAGCGTCGGGCCACTGACCTACGCCGAGTATTCGTTCAAGCGGTATGACCGGGTTCTGAGCAGGGCGATGGACCGCGGCACTCGAATCTATTCGGCTGCGTACATCATGCCCTCGGCCGGGTCACTCGGCCACGACCGCAAGCACCGCAACCATCTGACGCTGATCGAGCAAATGTTGAAGGCCGAGCTGCCCGCCCGGCTGGCCGAGGCGGGATCGATGGCGCGGGCCTTCGAACTGATCCGGTCGTACCCTACGATTGGCGACTTCCTCGCTTACCAGTACGTCACTGACATCAACTACAGCACGGTCACCGACTTCACCGAGACGGAGTTCGTCGTGCCCGGCCCCGGCTCGATTGATGGAATTCGTAAGTGCTTCTCCAGCACGGAACGCATGAGCGAACCGGATGTGATCCGGTTCATGGCCGACCGGCAGGAGGTGGAGTTCGCGCGGCTGGGCCTCGAATTTCGTTCGCTCTGGGGCCGTCGCCTCCAGCTCATCGATTGCCAGAACCTGTTCTGTGAAGTCGACAAATATGCGCGCGTCATGCACCCGGAGATCGCCGGGGTAACGGGGCGCACCCGGATCAAGCAGAAGTTTCGAGCGAACCCGGAACCGATCGAGTACTGGTATCCCCCGAAGTGGGGGATAAACGAGGCGGTGGCGGCTCATCCAAAAGGTGGTTCGTCCGCTGCGACAACCACATCCTCAGCGAGGCCGGAGGCGGAGATGAACTTCACTGAGTACCAAGAACGGGCTAAGAAGACGGACCGCAACCCGGCGGAGGAGCCGACGGACCAAAAGGCTATGATGATTCCACTCCTCGGTCTGGCTGGTGAGGCCGGCGAGTTGCTGAGCGAGTACAAGAAATATCTGCGCGACGGCGATACGCACCTGCTATTTCGGGAGCGTTTCGTCGAAGAACTGGGCGACATGCTCTGGTATCTGACGAACGTCGCGACGAAGTTCGGGCTGAGCCTCCAAGAGATCGCAGAACGCAACCTTACCAAGTGCGAGCAGCGATTCGGTCAGCCTGATGGGGCGACTGTTTCGGACGCGGATTATCCGGAGGGGGAGAGGC
>NZ_JAALJH010000152.1 GCF_011064615.1 Aquisphaera insulae
GCTAACCCGGCCCCACGGTGCCGAACCGGATGACCCACCACTCGACGTAGTCCTTCACCGGCGAGCCGGCCGGTCGCAGCAGGGGCAAGTACGGCCATATCGCCGCGTAGAACTCATCCCGTCCGGTCCTCTCCCTCAGCCAGAAGGCGGTGGCGAGGACCGGCCCGCTGCTCGGGACATAGCCGGCGGCGAGGAGAAGGACCGCGACGCGCAGGAATCGGCCCGTCCGCCGCGGAGGTGCGGATTGCATGGGAGCGGCTCGCGATGCGAGGGGTCTTAATGCCGCGTGATCGAGTCGAGCATCGCCTTCGCCGAGGCCCCTTGCAGCCGCAGGGGCTTCTCGGTGCCGACGAAGTGGATCTCGACGTGGGGGGCCTTCTCGGGGCCTTCGGTGAGCGTCTGGACGTAAGCGATGTTGCTCGGGTTGATGAACCAGGGCTCGCCCTCGGCGTGGATGAACCCCGCCCACGATTCCGGCGCCGCCTGGGCCGGCCGCCCCGCGAGGCCCCGGGACGCGGCCGCGAGGCAGACCAGGCCAAGGACCACGGCCGCGAGGGTGATCGTTCGTCGCATGGTGGGCGTCTCCCTTCCGGAGGGTTGATGTTCGAGGGTATCCGTCGATCGGTCCGGGTTCGCATCCGCCAGTTCGCCAGCACGAGCGGCTAGCCGAGTTCCTGGATCCGCTGATAATGTGCGGTGTTTCCCGTCACCAACTCCAAATCGTGCTGCAAGGCGAGTGCCGCGATCATGGGATCGGCCACGCCGATGGGCCGGCCGGTACGCTCGAGGTCGCCCCAGATGCGGCCCGCCTGGTCCGCGGCCGGCCGGTCGAAATCGAGGAACTCTTCATCGGCGAGGAGGGCGAGCAGGGTCGCGATCTTCTCCGGCCTTCGGGCCTTCTGGTATCCCTTCGCCATCTCCATGAGGGTGATGACGGAGATCGTGAACCGTTCAAACACCATCCGATAACCATCGGCATGATCGACCACCGTCGCGTTCACGCCGCGGAGGACTTCGGAGAGGATATCGGTGTCCAGGAGGGCCTTACACATCCGATACCTGCCTCAGAGTCCGCCCCCGACGGCTCTCCATGACATCCCGGGTGACCTGCTCGAGGAGGTCGGCATCGTCGCGCATGCCACCGACGGGGCTCGATCGGCGCGGAGAAGGCGCTCGACCTCGATCCGGGCTGGCGTCCCCGGTCGCCGTCGGTTCAGAGGCCGTATTCCGATCGGGCAGCCCGCTTTGAATCTGCTCGATGAGGCGGAGCCGATCCTCTTCGGGCCAGGTCGCGATCTCAGTGAGTATGCTCCTGAGGTCCATGGGCACCTTTCGTTCTCAACGACCGACGCCGGCTCCCTCGACCCGGCGGCTGGTTTCCGTCCCGCCTTCGTCTCCATTATACCCGGTCCAGGTCCCCCTCACGGCTCCGGCCTGTCCGCGATCAGCGGCTTGCGGTCCCCCTGGATGCGGCCGATCTCGGCGGCGGCGGCGTTCACCTCGGTGGTCCCCATCAGGAGGCTGAAATCCAGGGTCATGGAGTGGCTGGCGCCCGGGGAGAGGCTCGGGACGCGGCCGTGGTCGCGCTCGTACCGGCGGGTGTAGGGGTAATTCGTCCCCGGCTGGATGCCCACCACGTAGCCGTCCTCCGGGGCGGCGGTGTGCTTCCAGAGGGATAGATAGGGCAGCTCGCGGACGTCGTAGCGGACGGCCGCGGCCAGGTCCGACCGCTTGTTGCGGAGCATCAGCAGGGTCCTGTGCGACGCGTCGGCCAGGGGCCTCACGCAGTAGGTCTGCTCGGCGAAGCCGAGCCGCGGGCCGTCGACCTGGTCGTACCGCGCGGTGTCCTTCGCGGAGACGTCGTCGAACGGGCTGGCCATCTCCACCGGGGCCAGGATCTTCGCCCCCTCGTCCAGGATCGGCGGGCCGAAGCAACTGCGGTAGAGCATCTGGAACTCCTGCCGCGAGCCGCCGAGGTTGGTCACCGTGTCGCCGATTCGGAACGACCGCTCGCCCGGGACGATCGAGACCTCCGAGGCCAGCAGCAGGTTGGGGCCGTCGAACGACCGCTCGTGGACCTCGCCGCGGATCGTCACGCGATAGGGGGGCTCGCGCTCGGCGATCAGGACGACCTCCTGGGACGGCAGGTACGCGATCCGGCCGTGGAGGGTCAGGTCCATCGTCCGCTCGCGGCCATTGATCTCCTGGAAGCGATCGGTGCCGGGGAGCCCGTTCCACTCGAGGCCGCAGCGGCAGAACCACTCGCTGAAGCCGTCCAGCCAGCCCGTACCGCCGCGGTCGTGGAGGTTGATCAGGCTCGGGTGCACCGTCTCCTTGACGGGCGAGTCCCAGTTGAAGACCGGCACGCCGTCCAGCAGCACCGTCTTGATCCCCATCCCCCGGGTCGGCAGCACCGCGATCTGGAGCTTGCCGCTCTCGATCCAGATCACGTCCAGGATCTCCTGCTTGCCGCCGAAGTAGCGGAACTTCCGCACCGAGTAGGCGGTCGGACACTCCGGGATCTCGTGCCGCGACAGGAAGACGTACTTGCCCGTCACCCAGGGATCCGCGTTCATGATCGTCTGGACCGAGATGATCTTCTGCCGCAGCGGCGCCTTGCTGTGCCCCGGCTCCAGGGCCATGATCGGACCCCGTGCCGGCGCCGGGGCCGGCGCCGGTGTGGGGGCTGCAGGCGGGGCCTGCTGCGCCAGGGTGGGCGCGCACGGCCGTCCGACGACCAGGGCGGCGAACGCGAGCAGGCGCACCGGCAGGATCAAGGCGTCAGACCGAGATCGGCGCATCGACGTGCCTCCATGGAAGGGGCGGGGGACGAGGGGCGGAAGGGACGAGGGACGAGGGAAGAGGAGGACGGGGGGAACGGTCCGAATTGCTTTTCCCTGTATTCCCTCGCCCCTCGCCCCTCGCCTCTCGCCCCTTTCCTCATCATCGCCTGCGAGCGGCCCGCAAGGAAAGGCGCGGGCCGGCGGGATCGCGAAAAGTCGATGCTGGCGGCCCCCGGATTTCGCGACGTATTACCTCGGCAAGGAAGAAGATCACCCTGATGGGGCTCTTACCGCTGACAGGGAAGCCGGCCCGCATTCACTTCCCCCCTTACGAAGGGGGGATTCAGGGGGGTGAATTCGATCGCCCTGGCCGGCACCAAGCACCCCCTCCGACTCCCCCTTCGTAAGGGGGAGAGCCGGATTTCGCGTCCCCGAGCGTGGGGGGATTCAGGAGGCCGTTCGATATCCGTGAGCTTGATCAACTTCCTTGCCGGGGTAATAGAATGCCCGGGGCCGAGCGACGGGCCTCGATGGCCGGGTCTCGCGTGGGGGACGTGCGATGGCGACGGTGGTGACGATCATGGCCGCGGCGATCGTCGCGGCCGGGTCGGACGTGCCGACGATTCGATGGGATCCTCGGACGCTCCGGCTGGTGGAGCGCGGGGGGGACTACGCGCGGATGGTCCGCCTCGGGGACGGCCGCATCGCCTGCGGGTACGACCGCGGCGGCAAGCTCTATCTCCGCCGGAGCGAGGACCGGGGGATGACCTGGGAGGCCCCGGCGCTCGTGGACGCGGATCCGGATTGCTGGCTGACCAACGCCGAGCTCCTGGTCACCCGCGGGGGGGCCCTGCTCTACTTCTGGGACGAACGGCCGCGGCAGGCCGTGCGGATGCAGGGCAAGCCGTCGCGGCCCGGCGAGCTGACCCGGCCGTTCTTGATCCGGATGGCGAAGAGCACGGACCACGGCCGGACCTGGTCGAGGCCGCGGACGCTCTACACGGCCGGCTGCACCTTCGAGGACGGCTGCTGGGAGCCCTCGCCGATCGAGCTCCCCTCCGGCGAGATCCTCGTCTTCTTCGCCAACGAGGCGCCGTACACGAGGACCGACGAGCAGGAGATCTCCGTGCTCCGGTCGCCCGACGGCGGCGAGACCTGGGGCGAGGGCAAGGCGGAGACCTTCGCGTTCCGCCCGAAGCATCGCGACGGCATGCCCGTGCCCGCGCTCCTGGCCGACGGCGGCCTCGCGGTGGCGATCGAGGACAACGGCCTCCCCGGCGGCGGCGGGCGATTCAAGCCGTCGATCCTCCGCCGCGGGCCCGGCGCCGGCGGCCGTGGCCCGGTGATCGGCGGCGACGGCCCGGGCCGCCGGGGGGCGCTCGATCCGCCGCTCGATCCGTCGTGGTATGCCGGGGCGCCCTACCTGCGGCGGCTGCCGTCGGGCTTCACGATCCTCTCGTACCAGGAGGGGAGATCGGGCGACATGCGCGGCTGCCGGATGGCCGTCTGCGTGGGGGATGCGTCCGCTCGGGGCTTCACCCACGTGAGCTACCCGATCGACGGCGACCCGGGGACCGGCCAGTTGTGGAACTCGCTCTTCGTCAAGGATGAGCACACGATCACGGCCATCTCCGGCGCCACCGTCCGCGGCGTCCGCGGCATCTGGGCCATCGACGGCAGGGCGGACTGACCACTACAGACCGGAAGCGATTCAGGCGAGCTCGGCCAGGTCCGGGGCCGGTTTCGGCTTCGGGTCCGTCATGCGGCGGCCGATGCCCATGGCGAAGATGACCATGGCGGCGATCACCATGGAGCCGGAGAGGACCCAGAGGCCGACCTGGTAGGAGTCGGTCTTCTCCTTGAGGACGCCGAGGATGGTGGGACCGACCCAGCCGCCGAGGTTGCCGAACGAGTTGATCAGGCCGATGCTGACCGCGGCGGCCGACTCGGTCATCAGCAGGCTCGGCAGCGACCAGAAGGCCGGCATGTACGCCTTCAGGCCGGTCAGGGCGCAGGTGAAGAGGAGCACGGTGAGCCAGAGCGTCCCCTTGCTGGCGGGCGCCAGGGCCAGGGCCGCGGCGCCGAAGAGGATGGGGAGCACCGCGTGCCATCGCCGCTCGCCGGTGCGGTCGGAGTTCCAGCCGATGAACGCCTGGCCGATCACCGAGCCGAGCGGCGGGATGATGATCAGGTAGGCGACCTTGCCGACCTCGAGCTGATACCAGTCCTTGACGATCGAAGCCATGAAGAACTCGACGCCGTAGTTCCCCGTCACGACGAAGAAGTACGCCGCCGCCAGCGCCAGGACCTTGGGGTGGCCGAAGGCGGAGAGGATGGACATGTGGCCGTCGTGGGAGGCCTGCGCCTTCTTCTCGCGCGCCAGCTCGTCTTCCAGGGCCGCACGCTCCTCGTCGCTGAGCCAGGCCGCGTCGCGGGGCCAGTCCGGCAGGAGGAAGAGGATGATGGCGCCGAGGATCACCGCCGGGATGCCCCAGAAGATGAAGACCCATTGCCAGCCGGCCAGGCCCAGCGGCGTGGAGCCGCCGGCGGCCCCGATGGCCATGATCCGGGCGCAGACGGGGGGGCCCAGGATCTGGGAGATCGGCCCGCCGATGAAGAACCAGGCGAGGGCCCGCGAGCGGTCGCGGAGGGGGAACCAGTGGGTCAGGTAGACGATCACGCCGGGGTAGAAGCCCGCCTCCGCCAGCCCCAGCAGGAACCGCACGCCCCAGAACTGGAAGACATACCGCCCCCCCGGGCCGCCCAGGTTGGCCGCCAGCGTGTCGAAGCCGAGGGCACCGCAGGCCCGCGAGAGGCCGCGGGCGCACGCCGCCGCCGCGGCCGTCGCGTAGGGGACGTCATAGTGGACGAACGCCGTCAGGGCCGCGATCAGGCCCCAGGAGACCATGATCCGGCAGAACCACTTGCGGGCGCTCCACCGCTCCACCGCGAGCGTGCCGGGGATCTCCAGCAGCAGGTAGCCGACGAAGAAGATCCCCATGCCGAAGCCGAAGGCCCCCTCCGTGAAGCCGATCGGGCCCAGGTCCTTCTGCATGTCGAGCTTGGCGAAGCTGACGTTCGTGCGGTCCACGTAGGCGATGACGTAGCCCAGGAAGAGCAGCGGCAAGAGCCGCAGGTACGCCTTGCCGCGGGCCCGGTCCAGGGGTTCGGGAGAGTCGAGCAGCCACATGGTCGGGACCACCTCTGCGACGGGGGGAGGGGAGAGGGTTGGGGCGAGGACGCCGGCCGGGCTCCGGCCGGGAGGGCGAGGCTCCTGCCGAGCCGGGCGGGGGCTCTGCCGAGCCCGATACCCCTTCATCTTCATCACGAGAGTCGAGTTCATCGCCCCGGGAGGTTACCTCGCGGGGCCGGCTTGCTCAGGCCGGCGCGGCTCGGCAGGAGCCTCGCCCTCCCTGATCATAGGGGGGCGAAGCTCCATGCCCGCGTTTGCCGGCCCCTCACGGCGTGAGGGCCTCCATCCGGCCGAGGCCGACGTCGATGTACTGGCCGCCGGTGGTCTGGCGGCAGTGGACGGCCAGGGTGTTGCGGCCGGGCTTGAGGACCTTGAGCGCCTCCGGCCGGAGCCGGACGGCGGCGTAGTCGCCCGTGAAGCCGCCGGCCGTGGCGGCGAGGACGCCGTTGACGTAGATCTCCGCGTCCTCGTCGTGGTGGACCACCAGCCGGAGCGCCGAGGGGTCGCCTTGCAGGCCCTCCGCCGGCAGCTCGAAGTCGCGGCGGATCCAGATCTCGGGGGTGTTCCAGACGGTGCGGACCTCGGCGCCGGGCGTCCCCCGGGTGCCGAAGCCGGCGGCCGCGGGCTTCCACTCGCGGTCGTCGAAGTCGCGCGCCGGCCAGTTGCCCGCGGGCTTCTCCAGGCTGTACCGCCAGGTGTTCGCCCCGTCGCGCGCCGTCGGCACCAGGGTCAGCAGCTTGCGGACCGCCGGCAGCGGCGCCCAGTCGTTGCCGACCTCCGGCGCGTTCTTGCGGGCGGTGTCGATGGAGGTCTGCCAGTACGGCTTCGCCTCGGTGAGCAGCCGGATGAACAGGCCGCCGATCACCGGCCGGGCCCGGAAGCCCGCCTCCTTGGCGCTGTCGGTCCAGTACCAGTCGGAGAAGGCCACGCGGTCGGTCGTCTCGTTCGCGAACGCGTAGAGCGGGTCGATGAACTTCTCGAACGCGGCGCGGTCGGGGGTGAGGGTGGCCGTCCAGACCAGCCAGTCCCCCTTGGTGAACTTCTTGCGCGAGTCCAGGGGCAGGCCGTACTTCTCGGTCACGCCCGCGTAGAAGGCCAGCTCCTTCCGCGCCACCTCCTCCGGGAAGACCTTCAGGTCGAGGATCTTGTCCCAGACGAGGTTGTACTTCTGGCTCCAGCTCGCCTTGGGGTCGAACGTGAGGCGGTAGTGGTCCCCCTCGCCGGCCATCTCCGTCCACTTGACGGCGAGGCCGCGGGCGAGCTCGGCGTAGCGGTCGGCCGTGGCCTGGTCGCCGCGGAGGGCGGCCATCCGGCCGTAGCAGGCCAGGCCGAGGATCGCCTTGATCGAGAGATTCGCGTTCCGCGCCAGGTGGCCGGCGAAGTCGTCGGTGCAGAGCTGGTTGGTCGGGTCGAAGCCGTGGTCCTCGCAGTACTTCGCCCACTGCGTGAGCTGGGGCCAGTACTTGCTGGCGAAATCGGCGGACTTCTCCGCCTGGGCGATGGCCGCGACGAGGATCAGCATGTTGCCGCTCTCCTCGACGGGCATCTGGTCCACGTCGGTCCGCTCGCCGCCGCCGTAGACCTGGCCGGTGGCCGCGGGATACGTGCCGACGTCGTGCGGGGCGAACGGGAACTTCCACCGCGGCGAGGCCGCGTAGTCGAGCACCGGCACGATCGACGCCTTGGCCAGGGCGAGGTTGTACAGCAGCAGGTGCGGGAACTGCGGGTAGATCACGTCCACGGTGCCGATGCAGCCGTTGCTGGAGTTCTCCTTGGGGAACCAGAGCGGCATCCCCTTGGCGTCGGCCACGAGCTTGCTGCCGCCCAGCGACTGGCGATGCGCCAGCGCCAGCAGGCGGGCGTACTTCTCGCCGCCGGCCTGGGTCGCGACCTGGGCGAGCTGGCGGTCGAAGAAGGCGCAGAAGCTGTCGAAGGTGGCCAGGCTGAGGTGGTGCTTGAGCAGGACCAGGCCGAAGGTCCGGCCCGAGTCCTTGGACTTCCAGTAGCTCTTGAGCCAGTCGCCCATGTAGTCGATGGCGTAGATGTCGTCATATCCGAGCATGGCCACCGCGGAGGTCACCCCGGCCTCGGCCGGGGCCTCGGCCGCGGCCAGCGGGATCGCCAGGGAGATCGACGGGGCGGCGTCGCCGGCCTTGCGGGGCTGGCGGTCGTCGTCCTTCTCCGGCAGGGCGCCGGACCTCGCGAAGGACTCGGCCGCGACGTTCGCCGAGGCCGCGGCGAGCGTCCCCTTCGGGTCGCCTGTGGCCAGGTAGAGGTAGCCCCAGTCGATCCGGGTGGCGTCCCCCCGGCGCTGGAGGATCGGCTGCTCCGTGCTGCCGAGCTTGAGCGCCCGGATCGGCCCGGAGTCCTCGCGCGACCAGGCGACCTCCTGGTCGTCGGAGTGGACCGCGAACTGGGCCCCGGCGCTCAGGAAGGCGGAGACCTCGTGCGGCTTGCCGTCCCTGGCGCGGGCCTTCCAGATCACGTAGGTGATCGGGCTGGCGAGCATGTCCAGGTTGGTGGGGACGGCCAGCTCCAGGAACGTGAGCTCGATCGTCACGGAGTCATTTGCGAACGTGTAGATGGTCCGCGTGGGGCGGACGTCCACGGAGACCTGCGGCAAGGCCGGCACGGATTTCGGCTCCGGGCCCAGCACGCGGTAGGCCTGGCCGTCGATCCGGACGAGGCTCGCCAGCGGCATGGGGGTGCCGGTCCAGTGGCGGGTGACGTCGTCGGTGGCGCGGTCGGCGGCCGACCAGACGCTGAAATACGGGTCGTGCGTGATCAGCGGCACCGACGGCGGCCGGAAGCCGGCCGGGGCCAGCGGATACGGGTCGTCGGCAACCGCCGGGCTCGTCGTGATCGAGCCCGCCGCGATCGCCGCGGCGACCACGAGCAGGGGCGCGAAGGCGCGCCGGGGGGATCGTCGATTCATGGCGGATTCTCGCGTTCTCTTCATCTGAAAGGTGGGAATCCCCCCGATAGTAGTGCCCCCGCCCCGCCGATGCCACCGCCGAGTGCCGCGAAAAGCGGGCGGGTTGCACTCGCGCGGCCGCGGAGCGGCGATCGATCCACGAGCCAAGGCCGAGCCTTCCGGTCCCCTCCCCCGCGTGGAGCGGAGCGACCGGGGGGGGCGGTCTCCCGCCAGGACCTGGCCCGCGTGCGGCCGGCCGCTGCATCCATCATCCGTTCTCCGCTGGACTTGACGGCGCCATGCAGTAACCTTGGCTCATGGCGAAGAAACCAGCAAAGGCCGAAGGCCCGCCCGCGCCGCGTCCGGGTGGTGTGCCCGCTCCCGGGAAGCTGCTCAAGGAGCTGCGCGACCTGATCCGCGCCGCCCGCGGCGCGGTCGCGCAGGCCCTCAACTCCGGCCAGGTCGTGCTCTACTGGCAACTCGGGCACCGGCTGCGTACCGAGGTCCTCGGCGCCAAGCGGGCCGGCTACGGGGAGCGGATCGTCGCGGCGGTCGCGGCGCGCCTGACGGCCGAATTCGGCCGGGGCTTCACCGACAAGAACCTTCGGCATATGATCCGGTTCGCCGAAGCCTTCCCCGATCGGGAGATTGTCTACGCACTGAGTAGACAATTGAGCTGGACCCAGTTTCGCTCCCTGATCTACCTCGACGACCCGCTCAGGCGCGACTTCTGCGCGGAGATGTGCCGGATCGAACGGTGGAATACGCGGACGCTGCAGAAGAAGATCGGCGGCATGCTCTTCGAGAGGACGGCGTTGTCCCGCAAGCCCGAGCGGCTCGCGCGCGAGGAGCTGATGCGGCTGCGCGAGGAGGACCGGCTCACGCCCGATCTGGTCTTCCGCGACCCGTACGTGCTCGACTTCCTGCAACTGCAGGACAGCTACAGCGAGAAGGACCTCGAGGCGGCGATCCTGCGGGAGATCGAGGCGTTCATCCTGGAATTGGGCGTCGGCTTCACGTTCGTGGCGCGACAGAAACGGATTGCAATAGATAACGAAGACTATTATCTTGACCTGTTATTCTTTCACCGCAAGCTCCGCAGGCTCGTGGCGGTAGAACTCAAGCTCGATGCGTTCCGGGCGGCGGACAAGGGCCAGATGGACCTCTACCTCCGCTGGCTGGACGAGTATGAGAAGGAGCCCGGCGAGGAGAGCCCGCTGGGCCTGATCCTGTGCGCCGGCAAATCGGAGAAGCATGTCGAGCTGCTCCAGCTCGACCGGAGCGGCATCCGGGTCGCGACCTATCTGACGGAATTACCGTCCCGTCGACTCCTCGAGCGGAAGCTCCGCGAGATGACGGCCGCGGCCCGGGCACGCCTGGAAGCCAGGCCGCCGGACCGGCCGTGAGGCGATCGCCGGGATCGCCGCGGCGACCACGAGCAGGGGCGCGTAGGCGCGCCGGGGGGATCGTCGATTCATGGCGGATTCTCGCGTTCTCTCCGTCTGAAAGGTGGGAATCCCCCCGATAGTAGTGCCCCCGCCCCGCCGACGCCACCGCCGAGTGCCGCGAAAAGGGGGCGCGACGTCCGGACAGACCTGAGATACGAGCCCCTTCCGGTCCCCTCCCCCCCGTGTGGGGGAGGGTTAGGGAGAGGGGGCTAAAACATCCGCCGGAGATGTATCCAGGCGATCGGATCAGGCAACCCTTGCTCCTGATCTCCTCCGGCCTTATCACATCCGTAGAGACTCTCTCATCAACCCTTGCAAGCTCCTCCGATTCATGGAGCATCCCGAGTGAGTTCCCGGATCCCCCGCGATTTCGCCCGCCATCTCCGCCGTGAGATGACCGACGCGGAACGCCTCATGTGGAGGCACCTCCGCGCTCGCCGCTTCGCTCGGGAGAAGTTTCGCCGACAGGAACCCATGGGCGATTATGTCGTCGATTTCGTCTCGCATCGATCGCGGCTGATCATCGAGCTCGACGGAGGTCAGCATGCCGAACGCGCGGAGTACGATATTGATCGAACTCGATGGCTCGAGGGCCAGGGATATCGCGTCCTTCGGTTCTGGAACAACCTAGCCCTGACCGAAACCGAGTCTGTACTGGAGGCCATCGAACAGGAGCTGTTGCCTGCTCCATCAAGCCCCCAGAGAGACGAGGCTGAGGTCAGGGTCGAAGGACGCGTGTCGGACGCGGTAGCCCCCTCTCCCTAACCCCAATACCGTTCAACGAAGGGTAGGGGCACACGGGCTTCGGCAGGGTCTCAAACCGCGATGGTACGAGACCGAGGTCAACGTCACGTCGGCTACGAGCTGAGCCTGGGTGGCCGTGGTGGAACACCACGGTGCGGCAAGCTGTTGCGCCCAACGGGCTTCGCCTGGAGGCCACGGCGGTCCCGTGGTGTTCCACCACGGCCACCCGAAGACACTCCTTGCCTGCCAGGATGTTCACGTTCCGCCTTCGCGATGCGAGACGAGACGAGTCTTCGTTGAACGGTATTGTCCCTAACCCTCCCCCACACGG
>NZ_JAALJH010000153.1 GCF_011064615.1 Aquisphaera insulae
GGCGAGCCGGATGGAGGCGTTCCCGAAGCTGCGGCACTCGGGCCGGCGATATCGGGCGGAGGATGAGGCGGCGACCTGGAGCCCGCCCGCGGCGCTGGCCCACCTGGCCACCTACTGCGTGAGGCGAGACGTGGACGAGGGGGGGTGCATCTCGCTGTGCAGCCGGAGCCGCTACGTGGGCTCGCGGCTGAAGAAGAAGCGGGTCTTCGTGTCGCTGGACCCATACGATATCGCCTGGCTGGTTCACGACAAGGACGGGGTCTGCTACCACCGGCTGGAGGCCGACGAGCTGACCACGGAGCGGATCACCGGCCTGGATGTCAGCAACCATCGGCATCGCCCCGGCCCCCGGTCGCGAGGGCGGAAAACAACTCTGGCCGAATTGCCGGCAAACAACTGTGGCGCGTGACACTTCGCTCCTCCACAGCCACCCCTTTGCTTGCTCGCACCTCGTCCTTCGACCCTCACTTGCGATCGAGGGCCGCGATGATCAGATCCGGGTCGTAGACGCACCCGCCCCACGTCCCCCCCGCGACGTTCTGGAGGGCCGCCCAGAGGCGGACGTCCTCGGGCAGGCCGGGATCGGGCGAGAGATCGGGATGGGGGGGCCGGCCGGCGAGGATCCGCGTGCCGTCCTCGGGCGTCGACGAATCCCCGGCCTCGCCGATGAGGTCGATCGAGCCTTCGAGTCGAATCCGATCGACGACGATCCGGATCGTATCGCCGTCGCGGATCTTGCCGAGTGGCCCGCCGGCCAGGGCCTCCGGGCTGACGTGGCCGATGCACGCTCCCGTGGAAACGCCGGAGAACCGCGCGTCGGTCAGGACGGCCACGTGTTTGCCGAAGGATAAATGGCGCAGGGCGGCGGTGATCTCATAGATTTCTTCCATCCCGGCCCCCATGGGGCCGCGGCCCATCAGGACGAGGACGTCACCCGGACGGATGGGATGGGGACCGTGCCCCTTGATGGCCTCGATGGCCGCGTGCTCGCGGGTGAAGACGCGTGCGGGCCCGACCTTGCGATAGACGCCGTCCTCATCCACCACGGTCGGGTCGATGGCCGTGCTCTTGATCACCGAGCCGAGCGGCGCGAGGTTGCCCCGGGGGAACGTCACGGTGCTCGTCAGCCCCTTCTCGCGGGCCCGGGCCGGGCTCATGATCACGTCGTCCGGATCGACGCCATCCTCGCGATGGAGCAGGTCGCGGAGGCGTTGGCGGCGGTCGGAATCTTGCCACCAGTCGAGCGTCCGCGCCAGGGGCTCGCCGGTGACGGTGAGGGCCGACTCATCGAGGAGCCCGAGGGCCCGAAGATGGAGCATCACCTCGGGCACGCCCCCGGCGAGGTAGGCCCGAATGGTCGGGTGATACTGGGGCCCGTTGGGCAGGACGCTGACGAGCCGCGGGACCTTCAGGTTCACGGCGTGCCAGTCCTCGACCGCCGGGCGCCTCAGGCCCGCGGCGTGGGCGATCGCCGGGATGTGGAGCAGCAGGTTCGTGGAGCCGCCGAACGCGGCGTGAACGGTCATCGCATTGCGGATCGCGGCGTCGGTCAGGACGTCCCTCGACGCCAGGCCGCGTGCGGCCAGGCCCACGAGCGCCCGGGCCGACCGCCGCGCGAGGTCCTTCCAGACCCGCTGTCCCGAGGGGACGAGCGCGGAATGGGGCAAGGCCATGCCCAGGGCCTCGACGACCACCTGCGAGGTCGCCGCCGTACCCAGGAACTGGCAGCCGCCGCCCGGGGAGGCGCACGCCTTGCAGCCGAGCGCGGCGGCTTCTTCCAGGCTGATCTCGCCGTGGGCGTAGCGGGCGCCGATGGTCTGGATCTTGCCGGCGTCCTCCCCCTCGCGAGGCGGCAGCGTGACCCCACCGGGGACCATCACCGAGGGGAGATCTCGGAGGCCGGCGAGCGCCATGGCCATCGCCGGCACGCCCTTGTCGCAGGTGGCCACGCCGAGGATCCCCTTCCGCCTGGGGAGCGACCGTGCCAGGCGGCGGAAGACGATCGCGGCGTCGTTGCGATAGGGAAGGCTGTCCATCATGCCGGCGGTTCCCTGCGTCCGGCCGTCGCAAGGGTCCGACACCATGCCGGCGAACGGGACGACGCCGAGATATTTCAGCTCCTCCGCCGCTTCCTGCACGAGGAGCGAAATCTCCCAGTGCCCGGTGTGGTAGCCGAGCGCGATCGGCGAGCCGTCGGGTGCCCGCAGGCCTCCCTGCGTGCTCAGGATCAGGTACGGATCGCGCGCCACGTCGGGCGCACTCCAGCCCATGCCGGCGTTCTGGCTGAGGGCGAAGAGATCGCCCGAGGGCCAGGATCGGAGCATCTCATCCGTGAGCGGCAGCGATCCGCCGGGTCCGTCGGCCTTCGTCCGGACCTCATCCAGGACCTCGGCCGCCGTCTCGAGGATGGAGCCCAGGTCTTCCCGCGTCGTGCCCTTCGTCTTCGCCATGGATGGACCTCGAACCTCGAGCGTGAACTGTCCGTGATGATCCCCTCATCATGGCGGGCGCCAGGCACGGGATCAACGGACCTCATCGGGGCGAGAGGCGTCGGGGCCGGGGCGTTTCCGGCTCCTTCGTCCCGGCCTCGTTGTGGGTGCCAAGGGGAACGACCGCTCCGAAGCGGGTCAGCACGAAGTCGTCGTCGGGCGTGAGGAAGATCTCGCCGCCGAGAGCGGTGTCGATGCCGGTGCTGACCTCGGTCACGGTCGGGGCGTCGTCCGCCCGCGCCGGCAAATCCCAGCAGTTGACCGTGGCGGGCGAGAGACGGCGGGTGGCGACGTAGAGCCGCTTCTGGTCGTGCGAAAGGCGGATGGACGCTCCCATGTAGACGCCCGGCCAGCGGTTGGTGATCGCCCGTGACTTCTTCATGTCGACCACCGCGATGGCCGTGTGCTGGTTGCTCCCGCCGCAGACGTAGACCTGGCCCTGGTCGTTCGCCTGGATGTCGGCGGGGTCGATCTCGATCAGGGCCTTCGTGGCCACCTCGAAGGTCTCGGGGTTGACCGCGTAGATCGTCCCTTCCTCCGGGGTGTTGAAAGCGTAGGCGTCATGACCGCGGGGGGAAATCGCCACGTACAGGGAACCGCCAGCGGGCGGCATGCTGATGGCCTCGGCGCCCTGATTCAGGTCGAGCTCAAGGTCAGCGGCCCCCTTCTCGATATCGATCCGCACGAGCCTGGCGGGAGCCTTTTGCGCGTCGGTGAGGGCCTCGAGGAGGTACAGATACCGGCCGTCCGGCGAGAGGAGCATCCGCACGACGTTCTGTCCCAGGGAGATCGTCGACGCGGGAGCAAGCTCGGTGGTCCCGGCGGCATTCCCCTTCAAGAGCGACTCGACGTGATAGACGTGGAGGTCCCCCTTCCCGCCGGGATCGCGGGTCGGGTGGTCGAACTTGAGTTCGGCGACCGTCGTGACGATCGCATAGAGTCGGCCCCGAGCCGCGTCGAGTGCGAGACTCGTGGCAGGTCCCGGCAGCTTGAACGATCCGCTCAGCTCGAAATCGGGATAGGAGTATTGCTTGAGAAAACCCTGAGGGGTCGAGGTGAACGCGACCTTCGCCTTGGGATCGACGGCCGCCCCCATGAACACGTCGAGCTTCGCCGATTTTCGCATCGCGGCGTAGGGTGCGCCCCGCGCGATCCGCGACGGCGCTCCGCCCGGCAATCTCCTCGGCGGCATCGCGGCCATCGCCCTGGCCCGGTCGTTTCGCGTGGGCCCGGCCTGGGAGATGGGCTGCAGGGCCGGCTGAAGATATGCCACCGTCCCCGTGCCGTTGGTGTAGACCACCTGATAGGTCACACGCCGGGGGCCAAAGGACGGAAGGGTCAGGCTCAACCGGCCCGTCGCCTTCGCCCCCGAGACGGTCAGCGGCACGCGTTGGGAACCGTCGAGCGGATTCCATTTCTCGCCGGCGACGTGGCGGGCGAGGATCGACGTCGTGTCGCCGACGAGGTAAAGGATCGCGACGTCGGTGATCCGGTTGAGGGGGTCGATCAGCTCGACTTCGACGTCGAGCTCCACCTTGTCGCCATCGGCCTTCACGATGCGGATGCCCGATGCGCTGACTCGGCCCGCGAGCATCTTCACGAGCTGCTCCTGCGGGATCACCAGCCCGATCTGCTGGGCGCCTCGGATCGTCGCCACGGCGATCCCGACGAGCTTTCCGTTGACGTCGACGACCGGGCCGCCGCTGTTGCCCGGGTTGAGCGCCCCGTCGATCTGCACGACGGCCAGCTCGCCCTGGTCGTCGGAGCGGAGGCTGGAGACCGTCCCCCGGCCCACCGTGATCGCCGGGTTCTTCCGGCTCGTCGCGAGCATTTTTCCGAACGGGAAGCCGAAGGTGACCACGGGCATCGTCTCGACGATCTCCGCGGGCTTCGCCGGGTCGATCGGCTTCGGTAGGTTGGTCACCCCGCTCACCTTCACGATGGCAAGGTCCCTCTCCGGGTCGGAGGCGAGGAGCTCCCCGCGGGCGGAGCGTTCGTTCCGGGTGCCGCTGTCGAAGACGAGCGTCAGGGCCGCTCGCGCCCGCGGGATGTCCTCCCTCGGATGGACCACGTGGTGGTTCGTCGCGACGTAGGCGACGTTGCCGTCCACCCGGATGACGAAACCGGATCCGGTCGCCTCGGCGGCGCCCATCGCCGCCTTCACGAAGACGGTGCACGCCTTGATTCGCGAGAGGGTCTCGCGCGGGATGGTATCCTCGGCCCTTGCCCAACCTGCCACGACGAACGTGACGAGAATCGGCGACCAGAAACGCATGGAAGAGTCCTCGCTCGGCGACCTCGGCCACCCGGGCCACGGCGCCCGGACCATGAGTTCCTTCCACCATAGTCGATTCCAGAGCGTGCCGGCAGTGCCTCGCGTTCCATCCTTCATCACGTGGCCTTCGACAGGCGGCTCGCTGCGGCGCGTGAGTTGCAAGGCATTAGGACGAATGCGCCGCGTGGGCAACCGATCAACGTCAACTGGGGGAGACCATCATGGACCGCAGACAAATCCTGGGCCTGGCCGCGGCAGGCTCGACGGGGCTCTTGACGCTCGGCGGCAACGCCGCAAGGGCCCATGACGACCAGCACGAAGGTCATCACCACGACGAACACCTTCGAATCCTGGGAGACTGCATCCGCGCCTGCAACGAAGCGTCTCACCACTGCCTGGAGGAGCTGAAGAAGTCCCAGTCGGAGCATCGAGAGCATCACGCGATGGCTCATGAGCTCGCGCTCGATTGCCAGGAATTCTGCGTCCTCGCCGCCCGCCTGATGGTGCGGCACAGCCCGCTCGTCGTGTATGCGCACCAGTCCTGTGCCGAAGCCTGCCACGCCTGCGCCGCCGAGTGCGAGAAGGGCACTGACGACGTGATGAAGGCCTGCGCGGAGAAGTGCCGAGAGTGCGAGACCATGTGTCGCGAGATGGCGAAGAAGCACACGGGCTGAGGTTCTCTCAATCCCCACCGCGCTCACCGTTCTCTCCCGCGATGTCGACCACGACGCGACGGTTTCCGTTGCGACTTCTGCGGTCGCCGATGTGGCTGGTCGTCGAGCCTTGGCGTGATTTCACGAGCCAAGCCCGGGCTGGACACATCGAACCCCTCGCCGAAACGCCCTCAGGACCATCGAAATCGCACAGCGGCGCCATCGAAACGATCAGATTTCCACCGTCAACCCCTGGCGTTCCGCCCAGAGCCCCAAGATCTGAAGATCCTTGGGTCTCGGCCTGGCATTGCAACAGCGCTTCGCCTGCACGACGGTCATCGTGTCCGGATTCACCTCGATGGTCAGGACCCTGCGGCGTCCATCGACGTCCTCGACCGACATCGACCATATCGATGCTCGTCGGGTCAGGCAGAGGTCCAGATAGCAGGTCCCGACGCAGTGGTGCATTGCGCTGCCTTCGATCTGAAGCTCCCGGCTCGTGAGCAACTCGCGGATCGCCCAGCTTCGAGCCGGTCGGTCGGCGATGCCCGCTTCGACGAGCCGGAACTCGCCGATCTCGCTCCGCGGCCATCGCTTGAACGGCCTCCGGCCCTGCATTCCTCGGTCTTGCTGCCAGGCGAGGGCATTCCGCCAGAGTGAACGTAGAGTCCGGCCCTTCATCATGAGATCGGGCTGGGGCGGACGCCATTCGCCCTCGCCCTCTGGCAAATCGAGCCACGGCTGAGGGACGAATCGCCGGTCATACAGGTATTCGATGATCGGATCGACCTTGGCGAGGTCGAGTTCTGGGTGGTTCACGAAGAACCGGATGACGGTCTCCCAGAAGTCCGGGGCCTCGAACGACCGCCCCAGCCGGGTGGCGATCACGGCCCGGGCGAGACTCTCAGACCCGCCGAGGCCGCGGACTTGCCCCCAGCGCAGGGCCGCGTCCACCTTGAAGTGGTCGGGGACCAGGAGGAAGTGATGGGCCATCATCTTGCTCAACCGCAACGGCAGGTCGGAATTGCGGATGTTCCGTCCCGAGCCGACGTCGACGAACCAACCCTGGTGGCGACGGGCTTCCGCCGTTGAGCCCTCGAGCCAGACCGAGGTCAGGAAGCCAGGGACGTCGTAGGCGGCCAGCAGGTGGCGAGCAAGGGACACGAACTGCGGCCGGGGGTTCGTCTCCGCGGGGCTCCAGCTCTCGACCGGCCGGAGCCATTGGCGGTGGAAAGCCGCCAGCGAGCGGAGTCCCGAGATCAGGGCCGAGTGCACGCCGATGGGTTCGAGCCGTTCCGCGAGGCGTCGGGAAATCGGAGGTCTCAGCAGGTTCGACCTCGACTGGACCTGGTGAAGCAGGCATAGGAAGGCGTTCCTCTCCTCGTCGTCGCGGTCGACGACAAGGCCGAGAGCACGGTGAACGATCCGGTCGATGCCGGACTTCGCCGCCCGATTCCTGCGTGGATCGGCGGCCGAGGAAATGGGGCGCATGAACGAGGCTCCCTGGGGACGTGGGGAATCGACGCGGCCGTGAAGGGGCGACGATGCGTCCCCTCACCACGGCGTGGGCCGTCCCAGGGTGAGCCCATCCCTTCAGGTGCCGAAGCGGGCGGGCGCGGTGGGTAGTTCCAATCTGCGGGCGAACATGACCGGGCTCCGGGCGGGAAGAATAAGGGCCGATGGTGGTCGGACACGGAACCACCGCGGTAGGTTCAAGCCGGATGACGCGGCGATCGCGTGCATTGCCCGAGCCGATGGATTTCTCCGGGCCGGGATGGGAGACTGGGCGGGAGCCGCCCGGACGTTGTGGCTGAATCGAGGGCTACGATGCCCGGCGACCTTTGCGCGAACGATGTGGAGGCAGCCTCGGATGGTCTCGCGCGGATGGATGACCAGGGATCTTCTGCTCCTGCCCATCCTGGTCTTCATCGGATTCGTCGGCCTTCAGGGCATCCTGAGTCCGGCGATGACGGCCGGGGTGTTCGCGTTCCTGTTTCTCGAGGTGCTGTTCCTCGCCACGATCCAGACCCATCGCACGACCTGGAACCCCATGGATCCGAGCCTGGTCCCCTTCGACCCGGAAGGGCCGGCGTCGCAGGAGGAGCTTCGATCCCATTTCGCCGAGACCGCGGCGGACCTCGAGCGGCTGGGCTACTCGCCCGAGCGATATTATCTGATGAAGCAGATGTCCCCGAACACGCAGGGGTCCACGCTTCTCTTCGGCGATGTCCACTCCGGGGAAACGGCCAGGGTGCAAACCGTAGTTGCTACCAGGGGCCGATTTCGGGTCGCGACCTCGTTCGTGATCTTCGGCTCCGAGTTCTCCGACGGGACAGAGGTGGTTACGGCGAACATGGCGAGCCCGACGACTCTCCCGCCTCGCAGGCCCCCGTTTCACGGCCGCACCTTCCCTCAGGTCCGTGACGTTGACCTCCTCCTCGATCTCCATCGCGCCCGGGTCGCCAACCTGGCGGCCGGACTGACACCCGTCGATCCGATCGGCGACGATCCGGACGCCTACCTCAGGCGAGTCAACTGCGAAGCCCCATATGCCCATTTCATCGCCCGCGGATACATGTACGCCGACGAGATGGCCGGCGTCTATCGCATCACCTGGAAAGGGGCATTCCTCGTCACTCTCGTGCTCTTACCGCCCTTCAAGCAGATCCGCCTGACGTGGAGACGGCTCGAGGCCGCCAGGCAGATCGCCAACCTGAAGGCCGGAAGGCCGGTGGATTGACATCCGGCCTTCGCGGCCCGGCCCGACCCCGAGCGTCTACCTCGTCCCAGCCGAGCTCGCTACACTCGGAGGTCCAGCCCGGACTTGTTCGACGCGACAGAGGCAGACTTTCCATGCAACGATCGGCGAGCATCCGCATATCCCTCGTCCTCGCGGCATCCGCCGCCTTCCTCCTTCACAGTCCTTCATCCGCGTACAGCCAGACGCCCACGCTCCGGCTCGACGACGAGGGCGAGGCCGTCGAGAGACTCCAGCGGTTGTTGAATACCCGGCTCAGGCCATCGCCGGGGCTGGACGTCGACGGCGATTTCGGCAACGGGACGCAGTCGGCCTTGAAGCGATTTCAGCGTGAAAAGGGGCTGCCGGAGACGGGCCGGACCGACCCGAAGACCTGGTCGGCGCTGGGCACGCTGACGGCCGCTGAGCTCGCCGATCCGCCGGTGCCGGCGCCCGATATCATCAACGCGGAAAAGATCGCGAAGCAGCCGGCCGACGCCCTTGACGGCCCCCCCTTCACCACGGCCAAGGCATGGGCCATCCTCGACGGCAAGACCGGCCACCTGGTCGCCGGGCACGAGGCCGAGACGCCCCTGGAGATGGCCAGCACCACCAAGATGATGACGGCGCTCCTCGTGGCGCGGCTCGTCGCCCACGAGCCTAATGTCCTCGGCGAGACGATCGTCTTCAGCCGGCGGGCCGACCGGACCTTCGGCTCGACCTCGGGCGTGAAGGAGGGAGAATCCCTGACGGTCGGCGAACTCCTCTACGGCCTGATGCTCCCCTCCGGCAACGACGCGGCCACGGCATTCGCGGAGCACTTCGGCGGCCGGTTCGCACCTCCCGAAAGCTCGCCCGGCGAGTCCGATCCGCTGCCACGGTTCGTCGCCGAGATGAACCGCGTGGCGAGGTCGCTCGGCATGGAGCACACCCGCTTCGCCAACCCGCATGGCCTGCCGGCGAAGGATCACCACGCGAGCGCCCGCGACCTGGCCCTCCTCGGGGCGGCGGTCGTCGCCGATCCGACGCTCGCGAAGGTCGTCGCCACCTCGAAGCACGGGACGACCCTGCACGGACCGGACGGCAAGACCCGGAACGTCGCCTGGTCGAACTCGAACCAACTCCTGGCCACCGAGGGCTACGACGGAGTGAAGACCGGCACCACCAACGGCGCCGGGAGTTGCCTGGTGGCGAGCGGCCGACGCGGCGACCGCCATCGGGTCGTGGTGATCCTGGGCTCAACCAGCAACGACGGCCGCTACGCCGACGCGCGGAACCTCTTCCGTTGGGCGTGGGGACAACGGTGAAGGCAATTGTGGCGCCAACGACTTCGACGTCGTTTCGGCCTCCTTCCATCGCGCCCGCTCAGCCTCCCGCCGGGACGGGCACCGGACCCCGCGGCTCGCGATCAAGGTCCCGCATCGCGGCCTTGGCCATGGTGGCGATGAAGTGGAAATGGCAGACGCTCGCCGCGACCACCAGGACGTGGAAGAGCTCGTGCGCCTGGAAGACGCCCGGCCAGATCACGGGGAAGTGAACGAGGTTGAACACAGCCCCGAGGCTGTAGAGAACCCCGCCAAGCCAGACCGGCGTCAGCGCACGGTGCGAGACCCGTCGGGCGATCTCGAGGTAGCAGAGGATGGCGAGCCAGCCCATCCCCAGGTAGAGGCCGGTCGATAGCCACCTCGGCGCCTGCGGCCACGCCAGTTGCAGGACGATCCCCGCAATCGCCCAGGTCCAGACCGTGGCCAGCATCACCCGACGCCACCTGCGCCGCAACAAGGTCCACGTGATCGGCGTGTAGGTGCCGGCGATGAGCAGATAGATGCCGATGTGATCGAGCGAGTCCAGGAAGCGGATCGTCGCGGGGGCGTGGCGGACCCCGTGGAAGAGCGTGCTCACGCCGGAGCAGAAGACCAGGCTGAGGCCGTAAATCAGGAGCGTCGTCCGCATCGCCGCGCTCCCTCGCCCGCGCCTCCAGAGCAGCACCAGCCCCGGCAGGGCGAGCAGCATCCAGACGCAATGGCTCCAGGCGTTGACCGGCTCTCGAAAATGCAGAAACTCCATCAGTCCCTCCGGCCGGGGCCCGGCGTGGATCCATCGGCAGCAGCCATTATGACAGGTTCGGCCGCCGGCGCCTCTCCCCGAGCCAATTCGGTCCCTCCCCCTGCCCCCTCGCTCGACGGCGAACGGTCTGATATCTCGGAGTATGGAGGATTGATGCGTCCCCGATCGATCCCGGCGTCCTCCCGCGGATCGACCCCTCTCGCCAGGAATCGACCATGGATCGCCGAGACTTCTTCAGGACCGCCGCCGCCACCAGCGTGGCGGCCTCGATTCCCTCGAACCCGGTCGTTAGTGCAGAATCGAGCGCGATCGCGGACGCGCACGTCGCCGCCCCGGCCCCCTCGGTCCTCGCCACCTTCACCGAGGACGACCACCGGCGCCGCCTTCGGAACATCGGCCTCTGCCATCAGAAGATCCGGAAGTGCGTGCGGCGACACCCGATCGCGGATTACCTGCCCGGCCAGTGCGTGTACAACATGGGCGAGTATCCCAGCCGTTCGCCCTGGGAGCACTCCGAATACGACGAGCAGGAGCTCGACCGGCTCAAGGACCACGGCATCCAGTTGATCCACGTCATGGACGAATGGAACGACCGCTACGGGCTGTTCGGCCGGAACAAGCTCACGGCGGTGAACCCGGACGGTTTCCGACGGTTCGTGAAGATGGTCCATGCCCGCGGGATCAAGATCCTCGCGTATGCATCGAGCGGCTACTTCAACAGCACCGACCCGGACTATCGCAAGGCGTGGTCCCGTCCCGGCGATGGGCTCTTCGGGTGGTGGGACCTCGTCCGCTGCTCGCCGGCCAGCCCCGGCTGGCGGGCCTACTTCCTGCCCCGGATGCTCCGGATCCTGGATGATTACGAGGTCGACGGCCTCTACAACGACTGGGGGTACATCCCCAACGCCGATCGCAAGATCACGGCCCCCGCTCCGGATGCGGTGGACGCCTTCCCGGAGACACCCCAGCTCGACGGCGCCGAGGCGGACCTCCTGCATCTGATCTACACCGAGATCAAGCGTCGCGGCGGCATCTACAAGGTCCACGCGGACTACTCGAACCAGCCCCTGACCGGCGGCTTGAAGGTCTACGATTACCTCTGG
>NZ_JAALJH010000154.1 GCF_011064615.1 Aquisphaera insulae
CACGGTGAATGAACTGAAGAACCTGTCGATGTCGGCGGAGTGGTCCTGCCCTTTGGGGTGCTCAGCCTGAATCGTGTACATGCGGTTGCCCACGGCGTAGAGGCGCCCCGTGTAGAGCTTCGTGCCGCCTTCCATCACCGAGCTGAGGCCGGGCCAGGTGTGAGATCAGCTCGGGAGAAGTCGATGACCTTGCCGATCGTAGCATTCGCTCTGACGACGGGCGAGCCGAAAGCCGAACGTGACGAACCAGCTTGCGATGGACCGGCCCCGCCAGCATGCGATCCCGCCTTCGCCGCCCTAGATGGACTTCTCCGGATAGATCCGTGACCCCGGCAATGACATGACCCGTGCGGCCAGTTTGCGGAATCCGCCGTTTCGAGCGATGACCAGGACCTGGCCCGGAAGCTCGATGCGCGGGGTGAGGCGTGAGACCAGGAGCTGACCACGCTCATCTCCGGGGAGGCCCCAGCGCGAGGTCTTGCCGCTGAGGCAGAGGACGAATAGTGGTCGTCGCGGGAGGAACCGCAGCTTCTTGCGGACGAGCCAGGCTCCGGTGCACTCGGGCTGCGACGCGAGGAGGGTACGCAGCGGTTCCAGGGTCCTGTCATCCTGTCCGTGGGGCAGGAAGTCGTCGGAATGCTCGACCGAGGTCCGCTCGCGGCGGGAATTCTCGACGGCATTCTCGTGGGCGTCCATGCGGGCCCGCACCTCGCGAAGGCGGTCGGCCCGGCCGGTCTCGCGGTAGTGGGCGGCCAGCAGGTCACAGGCCGGACGCATCCAGGTTTCATCGGCCAGGTCGACGACGCCCAGGAGCAGGCGTTCGCCATCGAGATCGCCCCGGCGGAGCTTGCAATGTCCCAGCATGACGGTGCCGCCCACATGATCCGGAGCCCGGCTCAGGAGTTCGTTCAGAATGGGCTCCGCGGCCTCGGGGCCGCGATGCTCGGCCGTCTCGCGGGCGCGATCCCAGAGCGCCGCGACCTCCGCGGGCGAGAATGGCGGGGCCGCGGTCGGTTCGGTCGCCTCGGCCTCGTCGTCCACATTCCAGACGGCGGGAACGTCGGCGTCGGCGTCGGCGTCGGCGTCGTGCGAGGACGCGACGGGATGTTCCCCGGCCGACGGCTTCGCCGAGCGGCGAGCCTGCGCGGCCGCCCATCGGTTCCGCTCTCGCCAGGAGGCACGCGCCGATTGACGCCACTTCTCGGCCAGCTCGCGCTCGATCAGGGGCAAGCTCGGGCCGAGGAGCGACGCGGCGGACGGGCTGGCCGCCCCCGGGAAGCCAGCCGCGCGAAGGCTCGCGGGCGTCTGGCCCAGGGCGATGAGTCGTTCCGGGAGCACCGGGTGGCTGCTGTCATTGTCCGTCAACTGGCCGAGGGATCGATCGATCCAGCGCATCGACTCGGCGGAATCGGGCGGGACCTCGACGGCCTGCCGCAACCGCTCGAAGAGGTCTTCGGGAGGCTCCGGCTGCTCGTCCGCCAACCCATGAAAAGTCGGCCAGAACCGTTCGAAGATCCAGGCGGACCGGCACTCCGTCCGCCAGAGCGCCGCGGCCATCGTGGCCGGGCCGGCGACCTCGGCACCGACCGAATCGGCATGGAACTCATGGAGACGTGACAGCACGACCGCCCGCGCATGGAGCCGGGGCCAGTACCAACCGAGGAACCGCAGGATCGCACCGCGAACCGTGCCGTCGACGGTCCCCGTGATCGGGGCCTGCATCCGCGCCACGACCTGGGACCATGCGCGAAGGAGGCGATAGATCCGATTGCTCCCCACGCCGTGCCGCCCGGAGAGATGCGCGAACTCGTGGGCGAGAATCGCCCGCAGTTCTTCCGGCGTGACCATCATCGCCAGCGGGAGGCCGATGTCGAGAGTCGACCGGCCCAGCCCCCCCATGAGACGAGGCACGTCGGTGACGCCCGCGTTGAAGGCGAGCGAGACCCGGACCTCGTCGAAGCGGCGGCAGTCGAGCCTTCGTCCAAGCTCGTCCAGCAGGGCCCGCAGCTCGGGAGCCTCGCCCGGTCCGAGCAGGCGACCCTCCGGGCGGATTGGCTCCGAGAAGAGCAGGAAACCGACCTGGGAGAGTCCATAGGCGAGCAGCAGGACGCCCAGGACCAGCAGGACCATCGCCGCGCGGGGCTCGGAAAGCATGAGGAACCCGGCGATGCAAAGCGCCACGCCCGCCAGGGCGAGGCCGAAGATCCAGGCGAGCAGGGCGGCCCTCCCGATCCGGAGCCAGCGCGCGACGGCCTGTTCGAGGGCCCCGGGCTGCCCGGAGTAACGGGCCTCGACCCACTTCACCAGGTCGTCGAAGGCCTCTCGCTTCATGGCTTCTTCGCGGCGGGCTTCTGATCCATCACCCGCTTCACGAGCAGGTACGGGGGCTTGCGGGAGATATTGAACTTGCCCGCGGCGTCCAGGTATTCGGCCCGCTTCGCGGGGAAGCGCTGGGCGAGTTCGCAGAGGACCAGGGTCTTTTCCTCGGGATCGATGCTGGTCCGGATCACCTCCGAGACCGGCGGCGGCTCGGTCGCGTTCAGGAACGAGCGTTCGTCCGCGAAGAGCTTCCCGAAGCCGGCCATCGCCCGTCGAGTGCGCTCCAGGAGCTCGCTCGCCTGCGGCTCCGCGCCCTCCAGGCGGAGCGCAACGGCCGCCGCCAGGGCATTCCAGGGGTTTCCCCAGAGCTTCTGGTAGGCCGGTTCCGTGACCGCCTGCTTCGCCTTGCCGGCCGCCAGGCGGATCTGCAGGCCGATGCTGCTGGCCGCCACCTCGGGGTGGTTCCGCAGCAGGTCCTCCGCGAGCGAGAGCTTCCCAGACTGGTAATGGCCGAGGCTCCGCATCGGCTGCCAGAGTTGCCCCTGAACCTCGGAAGGGAGCCGCGGAATCCAGGCGTTGAGCTCCGACGCGATCTGATCGGGCTCGCCGGCGATCACGAGGGCGTCACAAAGACGGACGAAGGAGACCATGTTCATCGGGTTCGTCGTCAGGGCGGACCTGTATTCGCCGACCAGGGTCTTCGCCTCGCCCAGGGCGAGCCGGGCGACGTGGAAGGCGTCGCGGAACTCATCCTCCGGGATTCCGAGTTCCCTCGCCTTCCTCATCTGGACGAGTCCTTCTTGCCATCGTCCCTCGGTGTTCGCCTGCATCCCGAGCGCGAACCAGGGCCAGGGCTGCTTCGGGTCGGCCTGCACGGCCTTCTTGTAATAGGGCTCGCGGCGAGCGAAGTTGGGCTCGAGCCGCCCGCGGAGATAGAGCAGCCCGGCATTTCCCGGCTCCTCGGCGAGGGCCCGGTCGTAGCGAGCGACCAGGTCGCCGGTGTCGTGGCCGGCGGCCAGTACGGTGGACTCGTAGGCGCGGTGCCAGGGGATGTCCAGGGGTCGCCGGTCCAGGCCGGTCTCGAGGAACTTGGCCACCCGCTCGGCGTCGCCCAAGGCCACCTGCTGGACATATTGCCGGAGGAAATTCTGATCCCCCGGGTTGCTGCGGAGCTGGCCCTCGGCGAAGGTCAGGGCCGCCGGCCGTCCTCCTTCCGCCAGGAGCATCTCGAAGAGCTCCGCGGCCGGAGCCTGGACCCAGTTGAGGGCCCGCTTGTTGATCACGGTGTTCCGCCCCTTGACCCTCATCTTGTTGGGCGGATCCTCGAACAGGTAATCGACGTGCGGGATCGCGGTGACCGACTCGCCGGCGACGAGGCGATGCTCGTTGGGCTGTGGGTTCGCCGCGTAATGCACGGTCATGTCGTCGAGGACGGCCTGGCTCCCCGGGTTGATCACCCAGGCGGGCTTGCTCAAGAAGCGGTCGAAGAACCCCGCGGCCATGTCGAGGTCGACCGTCTCGTGGACCGGTCCGGAGATCTCCACGCGGTGGCGGCCCTCGGCCGCGGTCAGCTTGCCAAGGCCGGCGTCGACGGTGGTCGGCGGGGCGTCATCCAGCCGGACCTGGACGGCCTTCCCGGTGGCGTTCACGATGTGGATCGTGCGGTTGCGGCGGATGAACTCGCTGCTGGCGAACAATCCGGCCAGGATCAGCCCGGACACCACGCCCGTCCAGAAGAGCGTGCGAACCCACCCCGGGTGCGGGGAATCCGTCCCTCGGAAGAGGCCACGCACCGCTCCCTCGACGGGAGGGAGGATCGACTCCTCGGCTCCGAGGGCCTTCTCCGACTTCTTCACGAAGGCCCGGAAGGTGTATTGCTGGCCGACGTCCGGTAGCTCGCTGAGCAGGTGCGAGGCCAGCTCCAGGGCCTCCTCGTGCCGGCCCGCCCTCTGGTAGTTGCCGGCAAGGATGTCGAGCGGACCGAGCGAGTGCTGCTGCCCCGCGCCCGGGACTTCCAGGAAATCGAGGAGCTCGCGAGCCTCGTCGAGCTTCCCTTCCACCATCCGCCGCCGGGCGACGCCGACACGGGCCGCGTAAAGATCGGGGTCGATCGCCAGGGCTTTCTCATAGAAGGGGGTCGCTTCGTGATAGCCGGCGAACTGCTCGAGCTGGTCCGCAAGTCCGGCGTGGAGGGCGGCATGCTCAGGGAACTTCGCCGAGGCCGCCTGCCGGAAATGTTCGGCCTGGTCGAAGTCGCGGAATGCGAGCAGGCCCGCGTGAGTCTGCAGGGCGTTCTCCGGCGACGGCGAGCGACGATATTCGTCCAAGCTGCCGGAGATCTGGAGCTGCTTGTTCGCCTCGTACTTGTCGGCGTCGGCCACGAAGTGCCGGCGGCACCTCGAGCACTCGTCCATGATCCGCTTCCGACCCAGAGGAATGATCGGGATGAAGATGACCACGAACCAGAGCCGGGTGTCATACGAGACGAGGCTCCCGTATTGCCGGCAAGACTGGCAGACTCCGTTCCTCTGGGAGAGGTTCCTGCGGCCGTAGTATTGCGTCCCAATCCCGTTGACCGTGGTCGGCATGGACGTGTTCCTTGCGTGACCGTTCGTGGTCGCGTCGAAGCCCCGGATCGCGACGGCGACGATATTCGGACTATAGCACCGGTCGGCGGCGTCAGTCGATTGCCCGCCGCGTCGATGTGTCCGTTCCGACGGGAGCCAACCCCGAGTCCGAATGCGGTATCCTTCCGTAACCCGAAAGGCTGACCCTCGCGCCGGTTCTCGACCGGCCGCCGGACGAAGCCGGCTCCTCCTGGACGAATCGACCCTTCCCATGCCGATCGATGAAGGATGTCCCGTGAATCACGCACCGCGTCCGGACGCCTGGTGGATCACGGGGATCACGGCCTGCGTGGTCCTGGGGGGGCTCCTCCGCGGCTGGGACCTCGGCCTGCTGAGCTTCTGGTATGACGAGGTCGTCACGATGCGGCTGGCGAGGGCGGCGACGCCGGCGGCGCTGATCGACCTGCTCTTCCGGATCGACGCGACGCGTGCCCCGCTCCATCCGCTCTTGCTCCAGGGTTGGCTACGGATCTTCGGCGAGTCCGAGGTCGCCGGGCGGTCGCTCAGCCTGGCCTGCGGGATGGCGACGATCGGGCTGGTCGGGCTGATCGGCCGGAGGGCTTTCGGCCGTTCGACCGGACTCCTCGCCGCCTGGCTGGCGGCGATCTCGCCGCCCCTCGTGGCCTACTCCCGCGAGGCGCGGATGTACGCGTGGCTGGTCCTGGTCACCTGCTGCTGCTGGTGGCTGCTGTTCGAACAGGCCGAGGGCGCATGGCTCGTCCCCGCCCGGCGGCGACGGCTCGCGCGCGCCGGCTATGCGATGGGGCTGACGGGACTGCTCTACTCGCATCCCCTGGGGATGCTCATGGCGGCGGCGCTGGGGCTGGGCTCGCTGATCTTCGCGCGACCGCTCTTCGGCTCGTGGCGACGATGGCTCCTGGTCCACGCCGCGGGACTCGTCCCGGCGTTGCCCTGGCTGCCGCACTACTTCGACCATTCGCCGGAATTCCTTTCCGGGACCTTGCCGCTGAAGTCGCTGCTCGGGACGCCGATCGGGTTCCTCGGCGGCAATTTCCTGGTCCTGGGGGCGGCGACATTCCTGGTCGTTTGGGGACTCCGGAGTCGAAGGCGAGACCTGACGCTCGACGCGCTCGGGGCGGGCCGGTGGGCCTGGCCCGTCTGCCTGGCGGTCTGGCTGATCCTGCCACCCGTGCTCCTCTATGCCTACTCGCGGTTCCGCAACCCGGTGTTCGGCCCGGCGCGGTACACGCTCTTCGTCGCGCCGGCGTACCTCGTGCTGGTCGCGCAGGGGATCGCCGCCCTGCCGCGCCTTCCCAGGATCGTCGCGGCGCTAGCCGTCTGGTTCCTGGTCCAGCCGGGACTTCTTTCGATCGTTCGGGATCCGACGCAGAAGGCGGACTGGCGGGGGTTCGCGGCCAACGTCCGGAGTCGCCTCGAGTCGGAGCCCTCCCGGCGGATCGTCGTCGAGGTGACGTCCACCGATCCGGCGCACAACGTCGAGGTGGAGACCGCTCGCTACTACCTGCCGACGTCCTGTCTGATCTCGCCCTTCGATCCGTCGGGGAGCGTACCCATCCCCACCGGGATGGAAGAGACCCTCCTGACGATCGGCGTGAAGGGGAACGCTACTGTGGTCGTGCCGCCGGCTCCGCCGGGCGGACGGTGGGAGCCGGCGGGAGAATTCCCGGGGCTGCGGGTCTATCGTCTCGAGGCGGCTCCAGGACGGGGAGCATCAGGTCGTTGAGCGCCCGGGCCATCTCTCCCCGCGAGGCCCCCAGGGCCTTGCGGGTGGCGGTGCCCATGCGGAGGGCCCGGGCCTTGATCTCGGGCGTCACCTGGCCCAGCCCGAGCGACTCCGCGAGCGAGAAGGCCTTCTGCACCTGCGGGTCGGCGGCGATATCGTCCCCCTCGCCGGCGGCGATGTCCTCCGGGCGAACCGAGGAGGACTTCACGACGAACGGGATCCACCGCTCGGCGGCCGCCCGGACCCAGAGGGTGGTCTCCACGTTGGCTCGAGAGAGGTCGGGAGGGACCTCCAGGCGAGTCACGACCGCCCCCACGCGGCCTCGGTCGCCGATCTTGCGGAAGACCTTCACCAGGGGATCTTCCCTCCCCTGCCCCGGGTCCAGGTCGAGGAGCTTCGCCAGCGAGCTCAGGGCCGAGGAGAGGTCCATCGTCCCGAGGATGTCTCCGGCCGCAGCCCCCGCCCCGGCGGGCGCATCGGGCCGGATCATGTCCTGGTAGCGGACGAAGCGAAGGTCGTCGTCCACGGCCAGCTCGGTGGCGGCGCGGCGGGCCAGCCAGCGGATCTCGGGCTCGGGGACGAGCGGCAGCATCCCGGCGATCGGCGGAACGTTCTCGCCGTCCGGGGCGAAGCCGCGAGCCTCGACGGCGTCCTTGAGGCCATCCACCTTCATCGTCTCGACGTCGGGGATCCGACTGCTCCAGCCCAGGAGCATCAGGCGGACATTCGCGGGTGACTGGCAATTGAACGAGCGGACATCGGCCTTCGCGAGCGTGACGGGCATCAGGACCGAGGGGGTCGCGTTCGAGCTCGGATCCTCGAGTCGCTTCACCTCGCGATCGATCCAGCCGAGGATGCGGTCGTCGGCCGCGACCTTCACCGCGGCGGCCCGGTCCTTTCGCCAGCCGCGGAGCCGTTCGAGCCGTTGCCGGGCCGCCGCCTTGCTGCCGGCGGCCAGGGCCCTGTCCCACCGGCCGAACCAGGGCTTGAGGTTCTTCTCCGCCCACTCCCGTCGCACGAGCATCTCGACCCCGCCCCGGGAGCCGGGCAGGACGTCGGTGATCACGCCCCGGACCATCGAGCCGTCCTGGAGGAGGACCCGTTCGGAGGCATGGGGATTGACCGGCGGCGGAGGCTGCTTCTGGAAGCCGGCGAGCGCGGCGGCGAGGAGGATCATGCCGGGGAACACGGTGCGCCCCCTCCGGTGAGTCCGGGAGATTCCGGGATCGACTGGAATTCGATGGTATGATTCTAGCAGGTCCGTGAGCCTGGAACAGGCCGTTAGACCGCGGCGCGTGGTCATCCTCCGCCTCGCGGCCGAAACCCGCCGGCGGAGATCGGAGGCACGGCAATGGTCGCGATCGAGCCGCTCGGAGACCGCGCCTTCCTGGCCCACTTCGCCGACGAGCAAGGTGCGGCGCGTTGGGCCACCGCCGTCCGGACGGCTCACCTGGACGGGGTCACCGACGTGGTCCTCGCCTATCGCTCGGCGGCCGTCTTCGCCGACCCCGATCGCGCGGACCTGGACGAGCTCGAGGGGGTGCTCTCGTCGTTCCGGCCATCGGCGGAAGGGGGATTGCCGTCGCGGCTCCACGTCGTCCCGGTCCTTTACGACGGCCCCGATCTCGGCCCGGTCGCGGCGCGTCTCTCCGTCACGCCGGACGAGGTCGCGGCACGACACTGCGGCGAGACCTATGACGTCTTCGCGCTCGGGTTCCTCCAGGGCTTCCCCTATGCAGGGTATCTGCCCCCCTCGTTGGGCCGACTGCCCCGAAGGGCGGAGCCTCGCCTCAAGGTGCCCGCGGGCTCGGTGGCGATCGCGGGCCGGCAGACGGGGATCTACCCCCGCGAATCGCCGGGAGGCTGGCACCTGCTGGGCCGGACTCCGATTCGGATCGCCCTGCCAGACGAAGGGTATTTCCCGATCCGGGCGGGCGACCGTATCCGCTTCCGGTCGATCGGCACCGAGGAATTCGAGGACCTCCGCGATGCGCGACTCTGAGCCGTCGAATCTCGAGCTGACGACCCGAATCGACCTCAGCGCCGACCTGGGGGAAGGCTTCCCGAACGACCGGGACCTGCTGCGGCTCGTCTCGTCGGCCAGCGTCTGCTGCGGCTTCCACGCGGGGGACGTGACCACCATCGGCGAGACGCTCCACGCCGCTCGCGAGGCGCGGGCCGTGGTGGGCGCCCACCCGGGCTACCCCGACCGTGAGAGCTTCGGCCGCCGCGAGCGGCCGGCGTCGGCCGCGGAGGTGGAGAGGTTGATCGTCGAGCAAACGGAAGTTCTCTGGGAGCTCGCCCGCGAGCAGGGGCTCGAGATTCGGTTCCTCAAGCCCCACGGCGCCCTCTACAACCAGGCCCAGCGTGAAGACGCGATCGGCCTGGGTGTCGTCGCCGCGGCGGAGCGATTGCGCTTGCCGCTCGTGGGCCTGCCGGAATCAGGCCTGGCCATGCTCGCGGCCGATCGAGGCGTAGGCTTCATCCCGGAAGGGTTCCCCGACCGCGGCTATCGCGCGGATGGGACGCTCCTTCCTCGCGGCGAGCCCGGGGCGATCCTCCATCGTCCCGCGGAGATCGCCGACCAGGCGCTGAGGCTGGTCCGGTCGGGGCGGGTGCAGACTCTCTGCATCCACGGCGACGAACCCGCCGCGGTCGCCAATGCCGAGGCCGTGAGGGATGCACTGGAACGGTCGGGCGTTGCGATTCGAAGTGTCATGGGCTGATTTCTTGCGGGCGGCTCCTTTCCACGCGGCGGGCCTCATCCATGAGCTTGATGGTCATCGAGCCGGGTTTCTGGACGACCGTGCAGGACTCGGGCGTGGCCGGCCACCGCGAATGGGGCGTGCCGGTGGGAGGCGCCTTCGATCGCGGCTCCGCGGAGATGGCCAACGCCCTGGTCGGCAACGGGCGGGATGCCGCCCTGCTCGAGATCACGCTTCGAGGCGGGACGTACGAGGCGCTCGGTAGCCTGGGATGTTCGCTGGCGGGGGCCTCCATCGAGGCCTGGCTGGTGGGCCTGGACGGCGAGAACCGACGGGTCCGGACGCCGTCGAGCTTCACCCTCCACGCCGGCGATCGGATCGCGCTGGGACGCACGCTCGACGGTGCCAGGACCTACCTGGCCGTCCGCGGGGGGATCCAGTCGCTCGCCCGGCTCGGCTCTCGATCCACCGAGCACCCGCTCCGGCGGGGGGACTTCCTGCGGACGCGTGAGGGGACGATCGCCGCCCGCTATCCCGGCGAGGTCCCCGCCGTGGACGCCGCCGGATCGCCGTTCCGCATCATCCCCGGCCCGGACGTGCCCGCGGGCGGGCTGGCCTCGTACTGGAGGCGCGGCGAGTTCCGCGTCGGGTCTCGGAGCAACCGGATGGGGCTGAGGCTCGAGGGTCCGCCGCTCGACCTGAGCTCTCCCGCCGATCGCCTCTCCGCGCCCGTCGCGCCCGGTGCCATCCAGGTCGCCGGCGGTCAGCTTATCGTGCTTGGCGTCGCCGCCGGCACCATGGGCGGCTACCCACACGTCGCCCACGTCGTCTCCGCGGACCTCGATCGCCTGGCCCAGCTCCGACCCGGCGAGCGTATCGGCTTTCAACCGGTCAGCCTGGCGGAAGCCCGCGAATTGGACCGAGAAGCTCGTCGCACCCAGCGGATGCTCTTGCTGCGCATCGGCAGCCTGGCGAGGGACCATCGAGTCGCGATGGTCCCGTGTTCCGACGCACCGAGTCTCTGAAGGTCCCGGAGTGCGAAGACGGGCCGGAGAGGTAAGACGGTGTGGGCGAGGCGTCCAGGGGTCAGATTGCCCAGATTGCCGTGGATAGTCAGAATGTCGCGGTGGGACTTGTCTCGTTGAACCTCGAGCCGGCCGCCGAACTCCCCGGACCGCCCTGAATCCCGACTGGATATCCCAGCTTCCCTCTCTGCATTCCCCAGACCACCCTCCTTGGGTGCCTGGCCTTCGATGCCCGTAGCCTTCGATGCCCCCCTTGCCCCCCCCTGGCCTTCGATGCCCCCCGTTGCCCCCTGACCTTCGTTGCCCGCGTTGCCTGGTTTCTCTGAGTTGAGTGCATGGCCGCTTGATTGCTTGATTCCCTCCTTTGGCCTTGAACGCCGCCGAGTGCCCCTTGCGGATCTGTCCCATGTCGTGCCCTCGATGAGTCACCCTCCAGGATAACTTACCGAAGGGTCCGATTTCCGGGGTCCACTATACTGGACACGTGAACCATTGACCATTAAGATCGACGAATGAGCTGCTGTTGGCCTGAGTCCGACCGATCCGTTATTCCTCCCTACGAGATAACCCGATGCCTTGGAAAGATGCGAAGGTGATAGAGCCGCAAAGCTACGTCTGCGGATTCTGCGGGACGCATGTGTCCTCAAACATGGGCTACTGGCAGCAGGGGAGCGAAGATCGCATCTACATTTGTCCTGGATGTAACAGCCCA
>NZ_JAALJH010000155.1 GCF_011064615.1 Aquisphaera insulae
GGAATGGCTCGCCCTGCTCGACGTGCGACCTCGCTCGACTTCCACTTGTGGGTAAAGCAGAGCTTACCAAGGGGGAGAGCCGGATTTGGCCTCGTCCTGGAGCCCGCGCGCGCTTCCGCCGGATGAGCCTTTCGTAGGGTGCGTCAAGCGGAGCGCAGACGCACCGGACCGCCGGGGCATGGTGGACGAGCGAGCGATCTGAGGTCCCTGTGCCTTGCCCAAATGGGGAATCCTCGCCATCCTGGTGCCGATCCGATCCGGTGCGTCTGCGCTCCGCTTGACGCACCCTACAAAGGACGGTCTCACCCTGAGGAGAGACTCCCTGGGGGGAGGTGAACTGCCCCGCCGCTCATCCGGCGCACGCTTCGGCCGGATGGACCGGTATTCTAAACCCCTCGACGCGGACAGGGGGGAGGCCCCAGGAATGGGCGATGGGGTCCCGATCCGTCGAGTCCACTCGACGACCCGACGGGGCGCCTCGGCCATCATGGGCATCAGGCAAGGGAGAGTTCCGATGGATTCGCAGGCACGCAGGCGGCTCATCGAGAAGGTGCTGGCCATGATGGAAGGGGACGCCGAGCTCCCCGCCGTCTCGCTGGAAGACTTCTTCGACGGCAACACCGACGAGCAATCGATCGGCGTCAACCTGCTCGCCGATCGGCACCCCGGCCTGGCCGAGTTTCGTCGCGTCCTGTTCGACATCCGCGAGCGCCCCGACGTCCAGGGCGTCTTCCTGGAGCTGACCGAGGTCCCCGATCCCGACGACGAGGCGGATGCCGACATCTGGCCGGTGGCCTGCGTGGCCTTCATCGTCACCTCGGCCCCCCTGGACGAGGTCAAGGCGTGGACCGCCCCGCTCCATCCTCGCGACGTGTGCGAAGGCTGGTGCGTCGGGCCGGGCGTCGCGGTGCCGATCCCGGACCCCGGCCTGAGGCCCGGCATGCGACCGGTCCGCGCCTGGCTCCTCTGATCGCCCCCTGCCGCCCTGCGATGCCGCGGAGGCGGATCGCCGGGGCGATGTCTGGTAGGATCGCGGCATGGTGATCCATCTCGATCCCGACCTCGAGGCGGCCCTGACCGACTCGGCCCGACGCCTGGGCATACCCCCGGAAGCCCTGGCGCGGGATGTCCTGCGCGCGCGATTCCTTGGCGGGGCCGCGGCAGCGATCCATCCTGGCGATGAGCGGGAGCGACGGTTGATCCGGGCCGCCAGCGATTGCTGGGTGTCGTTGCCTCATTCCGCCCTGAGCAGCGAAGGGCTCTACGAAGCCTCCGGCGGCGAGGTGATCCTGGCCGACGGCGCCGCCCCTCGCGCCCGGATCGTCCCGTGCGAACCCCCGCGTACCCGCGTCGAGGGCCTGCATGCCGGCGCCTTCCAGGCGGCACCGGACCTGGACGATCCGCTGCCGGATGAGTTCTGGATCGGGCGACCGTGAAACGGCTGCTCGACACTCATGTCTTCATCTGATGGGGTAGCGACCCGGCGCGGCTCTCGACCACGGCTCTGGCGGCCCTCCGCGACCCGGCGAATACGGTCTGGCTCAGCGTCGTCACCGTCTGGGAGATCCTGATCAAGGCCCATCTCGGCAAGTTGAGCGTGCGCCTCCCCCTGGCCGAAATCATCGCCCAGCAGCAAGCCAACGGCGTTCAGATCCTGACCGTCACCCTGCCGCATTCGCTGGCGATGGATGGGTTGCCGCCTATCCACAAGGATCCGTTCGACCGACTGCTGATTGCCCAGGCCATCGCGGAAGGGGCGGAACTGGTCTCGGCGGATCACCTCATCGCCCGGTATCCGGTCCGTCTGCTGTGGTGAGTGGAGGCATCTTCCCTCGTCGCTCGCGGCCATGGCTCGCCCGGTCGCCGGGCGGAGCCGGCTCCCACAAATCTCTTCACTCTCCCTCTCTGTGCCTCCGTGCCTCTGTGGTTGGTTCCCGTCCCGTCTTACGAAAGCAGGAACTCCAGGTCCTCGCGGGTGAGGGTGCTGATCACGCGGTTGTCGGCGTTGAGGATGGCGTCGGCCAGGTCGCGCTTCTTCTGCTGGAGCTCGAGGATCTTCTCCTCGACGGTGTCGCGGCAGATGAGGCGGTAGGCGAAGACGTGCTGGGTCTGGCCGATCCGGTGCGAGCGGTCGATGGCCTGGGCCTCGACGGCGGGGTTCCACCAGGGATCGAGCAGGTAGACGTATTCGGCCGCGGTTAAATTCAGGCCGAGGCCGCCGGCCTTGAGGCTGATCAGGAAGATCGGGCACTCGGCGTCGGTCTGGAACCGCTCCACCTTGGCGGCCCGGTTGCGGGTCCGGCCGTCGAGGTACTCGTAGGTCAGCTTCTCCTGGTCGAGCCGCTCGCGGACGATCGACAGGAAGCTCGTGAACTGGGAGAAGACCAGGACCTTGTGCCCCTCCTCGACGATCTCGGAGATCGACGGGATCAGCATGTCGAGCTTGGCGCTGGGGGCCTCGTTGGCCCCGGGGGCCTCGGTGTTGATCAGCCCCGGGTGGCAGGCCGCCTGGCGGAGCCGCAGCAGGGCCTCGAGGACCTCGATCTTGGAGCGGTTCAGCTCCGCGGTGTCCTTCTTCAGGAGGGCGTCGCGGTAGTGGACCCGCAGCTCCTCGTAGATCTTCCGCTGGGCGGACTCCATGTCGCAGTAGAGGGTCTGCTCGGTCTTGTCCGGCAGGTCCTGCACGACCTGGGCCTTGGTCCGGCGGAGGATGAACGGCTTGAGCGCCTTGGCCAGGAGGACGCGGTCGGTGGCCTCCAGGGCGGTCCCCGCGCCGGCGCCGGCGTACTTCTTGAAGACGGTGTCGCTGCCGAGCATGCCGGGGTTGAGGAACTCCATGATCGACCAGAGCTCGCCGATGTGGTTCTCGATCGGCGTGCCGCTGATCGCCAGCCGGTGCCGGCCCTTGAGCAGGCGGGAGGCCTTGGCGGACTGGCTGTCGGCGTTCTTGATCGCCTGGGCCTCGTCGAGCATCACGTAGTCGAACTCGACGTTCGCCAGCTCGGCGATGTCGGTGCGCAAGGTGCCGTAGGTGGTGACGATCAGGTCGTAGAGCTCGAAGTCCTCGCGGAGGGCGTGGCGGCCGGGGCCGGTGTAGTCGAGCACCTTCAGCCGGGGCGTGAACTTGGCGGCCTCCTGGAGCCAGTTGAAGACCAGGGACCGGGGGACGACCGCCAGGCTCGGGCCCTTGGCCTGGCGGCGATACCGCCGCCGCTGGAGCAGGGCCAGGACCTGGATCGTCTTGCCCAGGCCCATGTCGTCGGCGAGGATGCCGCCGAAGCCGAACCGCTGGAGGTAGTCGAGCCAGCCGAGGCCCTCACGCTGGTACGGCCGGAGCTCGCCGTGGAAGCCCGGCGGCGAGTCCAGCGGGATGACGCCGTCGAACTGGCGGAGGTTCTCGCGGACCCGGGCGAAGGCCTCGTCCACCTTGATCTCGGGCTGGTTGGCCAGCAGCGTGTCGAGGACGCCGGCCTGGCTGGCGTTGAACCGCAGGGCGCCGTTCTCCGCCTGGCCGAGGTCCGCGAGCAGGCCGTACTTCTTCAGCCACTCCTCCGGCAGCATCCCCATCGAGCCGTCGCCGAGCTCGATCATGGACTCGCCCCGGCGGGCGGCGGAGAGGAGCTCCGGCAGGCTGACCTTCTGGCCGCCGTAGTCCATGCCGCCGTCGAGGTCGAACCAGTCGATCCCGGTGGAAAGAGCCAGCTTGAACTCGCCGGCCGGCCGGATCAGCTTCCCCTCGGCCTCGACCCGCCAGCCGGCCTGGACCAGGTCCTTGGTGACCTGCCCCATCCGCTTGGCCGGCAGCTCGAGCGTGCCGGGCTCCAGCCGCGGATCCTTGGCCTCGCGGAAGCCCATCTCGAAGAGCGTGATGTCCGCGGAGCTCTCGGTCGGCGGATGCCGGCGGATCACCAGGTTGTGCTCGGTGGAGACCGCCAGCGGCGTCGTCCGGCCCGCCGGGATGATCGCGCCGTCATAGTCGAACGCGAGCTCCCCCAGCAGCTTGTCGGCGGCGAGCCCCCAGTTCTGCCGCGGGGCGCGGAGCGTCAGGTACGGCCGCGGCCGGGCGTCGATCTCCTCCAGGATCATGGTCTCCACCAGCTCCGCGGCGGGGACCCGCGTCTCCGCGAGGATCCGGCCCAGCATCAGGTCCTGCTGCGGCTCCACGAAGGTGATCTCCTTCTCGTAGCGGAGCCGGACGATCCACGGCATCACCCCCAGGTCGTCGAACCGGGCCGCCCGGCCCACGCCCAGGACCAGCAGGCCGGGGAGCAGCACCAGGGGCTCCGCCAGGTCCATCCGCGCCTCGCCCCGGCGGAGCCCGCCGCGCCACGACCACCGCTTGCCGCCGGCCTCGGTGCGGATGTCCAGGGCGAACCGCCAGGGCTGGCCGTCGTCCCACCGCATCGTCGGCGGGTCGTCCTCGCCCTCGGTCCGCCGGAGCCGCAGCCGCCCCGACTTGGCGAGCCGCTCCACCAGCCCCGCCTGGTCCTTGCGGAGGATGAACCGGCGGATCCCCCGCAGGTCGCTCGCCGACCGCCCCGGTGCCGCCGCCGCCGGGCCCGGGCCGACGACGGGCCCTTGCCCCGGGCCGGCCGCGCCGTTGGGCGCGCCGGCCGGATGGGAGTGCGCGTGGCCGTGGCTCGACGTCCCGTGATGGGCCTCGTCCAGGAGGGCCAGGAGCAGGCGGTCCTCCGGGTCGTACTTCACGTGCGCGGCCCGGGGGGCGTACCACCAGGGGCGGAGCGGGCCCCAGTCGCCGTTGGGCTTCCGCTGGCGGCGGGCCAGGTCGATGACCACCTGGTTGTGGGACTGGGTGGCCGCCACGTCCAGGACGTAGACGAGCAGCCGCTTGGCGTTGCGGTTGACGGGCTTGACCCGCGCCGCGCCGGGGGCGGCCCCCGGGACCGGCCGCGCCTTGCCCCGGGGCGGGGCCATGCCGCCCGGGAACCCGGCGGAGCCGACGATGGCGCCCGGCCCGGCGGGCCCGCGCTGGCGGCCGGCCCGATCCTTGGGCCCTCGCGTCCGCATCGAGCGGCTGGGGGGCGCGGGGAGCCGCTCGCCCCCCATGTGCATGCCGACGACCGGCGGCGGCAGCGGGGGATAGCCGTCGGCCGAGTAGTCCGCCTCGTAGACCGGCTCGCGGTCGCGGTCGCGGTCGCGGTCGCGGTCGCCGGGCTCCTCGCCGCCGGGGATCGCGCCGGGGGCGCCCGCCGGCCGCCGCGGCGGCTCCGGCACCAGCCGGACCGCGAAGCCGGGCGACGTCTGGAGGAACCCGCGCGAGTCCGCCAGCAGGAGCGTCGCCCAGAGGTGCTTGCACGGCTCGCCCTGGGGGCTGAAGTACGGGCACGTGCACGACGCCAGCAGCCGGGCCCCGCGGAGCCGGGCGCGGACCCGGTACTTGGCCGTGCCGCGGACCCGCGCCACCACCTCGTTGGGCTTGGCCGACATCATCGTGACCCGGCCCTTCGAGAAGTAGGACTGGCCCCGCGAGCGGACCGCCTCGCTGAAATTCCGCGCGACCTTCTGGGCTATACCCATTTCCGTCTCTCAACCTGGGACGCCCCGACACCACGGCCCGCGGGCCGTGGTCGTTCGGGCTGACTTCGTCTCGTCTCGTCTCGGAATCTGTCCCACGAGCCCCGCGGCATGGCCCCGGAACCCCCTCCAACTCCCCCTTGGTAAGGGGGAGAGCCGGAATCTCGCTTCCCCCCTTACCAAGGGGGGATTCAGGGGGGTCTCATGAGACAGACACTCGGTCCTCTTTCGTTCCGTTCCGTTTCACGGACGGGGACGGATGTCCCCGGCCCCACCCTCGCTCTGCTTCGCTTCGCTTCGCTCCGCTCCGCCCCGACGCCGTCAGACGTCGAGGTTCTTGACCTCCAGGGCGTGCTTCTCGATGAACTCCCGGCGGGGCTCCACGTCGTCCCCCATCAGGGTCGTGAACAGGTCGTTGGCCGCGGCCACGTCGTCCAGCTTCACCTGGAGGAGGGTCCGCCGCGAGGGGTCCATCGTGGTCTCCCAGAGCTGCTCCGCGTCCATCTCGCCGAGCCCCTTGAAGCGGGTGATTTTGATCCCCTTCTCGCCGATCTTGCGGATCGTGGGCAGCAGGCCGCGGAGGTCCATCAGGTGGGTCGTCTCGCCGTCGCGGTGGAGGTCGAACCGCGGCGGCGGCTCGTCGCCGGTGACCTCATGAGGCGTCAGGACGTCGGCCCGCAGCCCGAACTCGTCCCGGAGCCGCGTCAGGTGCTTGTTCAGCGCCTTGATCTCGTGGAGCTCGATCCGCCGGACCTTCCGCTTGCCTTCGGCGGCGGGGGGGGCCCCGGCCTCGTCGGCGGCGGCCCCGGGCTCGGCGGCGGCGGCTTCGAAGTCGGAGAGGAACTCCAGGCCCTTCTCGTGGCGGTAGGCGTCGCACTCCGCCTCCGACCAGCAGGGGACCTCCGTCCCGCGGTCCTCGATCAGGAACTGGGGGAGCAGGCCGTCCATCTTCGGGTCGGCCGACTTGCCCGCGTAGGCGAGGAAGTCGCGGACCGGCCGGTTGCGGCGGCCGAAGGTCCGCAGGCCGGACTCGACGCCCGCCATCAGGTCCAGCAGCGCCCGGAGCCGATCGCCGCGGATCGCGGCGGGGCCGTGATCGTGGCCGTTGCTCCCGGCGTCGCCGCCGCGATGGCCGTCGCCGTTGGCCGCGGCCGCCCCGGCGGGGACGAGCTCGGCGCCGGCGAGGCCGGTGTCGATGAGGATGGCCGACATCGCCTCCTCGGTCTGGACGTACCGCCGCTCCTTCTTGCTGGAGATCATGTAGAGCGGCGGCTGGGCGACGTAGAGGTGCCCCTCGGCCACCAGCCGCGGCATCTGGCGGTAGAAGAAGGTCATCAGGAGCGTGCGGATGTGCGAGCCGTCGACGTCGGCGTCGCTCATCATCACCACCTTGCCGTAGCGGCGGCGGCCCGGATCCTCCTCCTCGCCGATCCCGTTGCCCACGGCCGTGATGATGTTCCGGACCTCCTCGTTGTTGAGCACCCGGTCGAGCCGGGCCCGCTCCACGTTGAGGATCTTGCCCCGGAGCGGCAGGATCGCCTGGTAGAGCCGGTCGCGGCCCCCCTCGGCCGTGCCGCCGGCGGAGTCGCCCTCGACCAGGAAGAGCTCGCTGGCCTCCTGGTCGCGGGTCGTGCAGTCCATCAGCTTGCCGGGGAGGCCGCCGCCGGAGAGGACCCCCTTGCGGTTCCGGACGAGGTCGCGCGCCTTGCGGGCGGCCTCGCGGGCCTCGGCCGCGAGCTGGGCCTTCTTGACGATGTTCTTGGCCGCCGCCGGGTTGTTCTCCAGGTACTCGGCCAGCTTCTCGTTGACCACCCGGGCGACGATCCCCTCCACCTCGCCGTTGCCGAGCTTGGTCTTGGTCTGGCCCTCGAACTGCGGGTCCGGCACCCGGACGCTGATGATCGCCGTCAGGCCCTCGCGGAAGTCCTCGCCGCTGATCGGCACGTCCTTGCCCTTGGCCGGGCCGGCCGCCTTGGCGTACTGGTTGAGGGTCCGCGTGAGCGCGGCCCGGAACCCGGTGAGGTGGGTGCCCCCCTCGATCGTGTTGATGTTGTTGCAGTACGAGACGACCAGCTCGCTGATCGAGTCGTTGTACTGGAGCGCGACCTCCACCTCGACGTTCCGCTCGTCGTCCCGGCCGCCGAAGACGGCCGGCGACTGGATGGCCGTCTGGGCCCGATTGAGGTAGGCGACGAACTCGCTGAGCCCCTCCGACGAGTAGAACTCCTCGGCCCGGGGCTCCTCGGTCCGCTCGTCGGTCAGGCGGATCCGCACCCCCCGGTTGAGGAAGGAGAGCTCGCGGAGCCTCCGCTCCAGGATGTCGTAGTCGAACTCGATCTTGGGGAAGATCTCGACGTCGGGGAGGAACCGGATCGTCGTGCCGGTCGTCTTGGCCGACCCCTGGACGGCCACCGGCCCGGTCGGGACCCCCCGCTCGTACTCCTGCCGCCAGACCTGGCCGCCGCGGCGGACCTCGGCGTCGAGCCACTCGGAGAGGGCGTTGACCACCGTCACGCCGACGCCGTGGAGGCCGCCGGAGACCTTGTAGGTGTCGTGGTCGAACTTGCCGCCGGCGTGGACCTTGGTCAGCACCACCTCGAGCGCGCTCTTGCCGCTGTCGGGGTGGACGTCCACCGGGATGCCGCGGCCGTCGTCCACGATCGAGGCCGAGCCGTCGGGGTGGAGCGTCACCAGGACGTTCCGGCAGTAGCCGGCCATCGCCTCGTCGATCGAGTTGTCCACGACCTCGTAGACCAGGTGGTGCAGGCCCCGGGTCGTGGTGTCGCCGATGTACATGCCGGGCCGCTTGCGGACCGCCTCGATCCCCTCGAGGACGCGGATGCTCTGCCCGGTGTACTCCGGCATCGCCGGCCCGCCGTCGCCCGCGGGCGGCCCGCCGGCGGCCGCCTCGTCGTTCTTGATGGAATCCGTCACGGCTTCACCTCGTCCTGACTCTGCTCGCCTCGAAAAAGTCGCCTCGCCCGCCCCGCCCGCCGCGAGCCCGGCGACATCCCGCATTCGGGACATCCACGGCGGGGCGTCATCGTTTCGTTCCGCTCTGTTTGATTGCCTTCTTTTGCCGGATTGCTCAGCCCGTCTCATCCCGCTTTTTCTTGCTCGCCCGGGGGGTCCGCCCCCCGCCCCGGTTCGCCTTCGGCCCCGACGGTGCCCGTTTCGGGCCGGGGCCGGCGGGCTTCGACGGCGGCGGCTGCTCGTCCGGCTCCGGCTCCCGCACCGGGCCGACGCGGAAGCGGATGTCGTGGATCGTCGCCCCGGTCGCCCCGGCCCGCAGGGCCGCCAGCAGCTCCCCCTTCCGGAATGCCGCCAACTCCTCAAGGAGCGTCGAATGCGCCACGGTCACGTTGAGGACGCCGCGGCGGACGTCGCCGATCCGCGTCTGCCGACACTGGGGCTCTCCCACCGCTCTGTTCCAGACTTCCTCCAGTTCGCCTAAAGCCTTTAATCTTCCATAACCCCTGGCGGCGAAGAGTTCCCCGAGGACCTCGGAAAGGGGACGCGGGTGACGGCGGCCGGGGTTCGGGTTCGCCATGCGGATTCAGTCCGTCCCCGCCCGGGGAGCGGGGCGAAAGTGGCCCTGGAGGCGGCGTCCGGCGGGCGAGGCCATCCGGGATGGGGTCGGCGGGCCGAGGCGGGCCCGGGTCTTGCGCATCGAGAGCAATCCTTGTACCTTTCTCCTGTCCGGGGCCGGGGACGCCTGCGTTGCGTGGCCATCCGCCGGGACCGCGGCGGATCAGCCCGACTGGGGGGTGGGCAAGGATGCCGGCCCCCCGAATTCTCCCTTCACGGCGATGCTGCGTTTCCTCGCGAGGGGGCAGGGGATTCCCGGCTGCCCTTCCACCCGAATTCCCAAGGTTGATAGAGCCCTAGCGGTCGCGGGTCAGGGGCATGACCACGTACGTGTACTGGTCCTGGGTCTTGAAGACGGCGGCGTTCTTGGAGTCGATCAGCTCTGCGGTCAAAGAGGTTGCGTCGTCCAGGGTCTTGAGGGCGTCGAGCAGGTAGCGGGGATCGAAGGTGATCTCCACCGCCTTGCCGTCGTAGGGGATGGGGAGCTCGACGTGGGAGCTCCCCACGTCGGTGGCCTGGCTGGCCAGCTTCAGGAGCCCGGCGCCGAACTGGAAGTCGACGCCGCGGCTGTCGTTGCTGGTGACGATGGAGGCCTGCTCGACGGCCAGCCGGAGCGGGCCCGCCTCGAGCGGGATGCGGACCTCCACGTTGGCCGGGAAGACGTCCTGATAGCGGGGGAATCGCCCCTCCACCAGCCGGGTGTAGATGACCGCGTCCTCGGTCCGGACCAGCGCCGCGGTCCCCGCCTGGATGGCCAGGTGGACCTGCATGCCGTCATCCGCGAGGTTCCGCTCGATCAGCTTGAGGGCCTTGACCGGGATCACCGGGGTCCCGCCCGGGGCCGGCGGCGCGTTCTCGGCCTCGGCCGGGGCCTGCATGCGTGCAAGCCGGCGGCCGTCGGTCCCGACCATGGCGATCGAGTCCGGCGTCAGTTCCACCAGGACGCCCCCGAGCGCATACCGGGCGTTCTCCATCAGGTCGGTGGCGAAGCTCGTGCGGCGGATCAGCTTCCGGAGGCTGCCCGCGGGCACGACGTGATACCCGGTCGCGGCGAAGTCGGGCGGGTCGGGGAAGAGGCCGGGATCCTGGATCGGGAGGGTGAACTCGGCCCGGGCCCCCCGGACAACCAGGCGGTCGGAGTCGGCGTTCAGCTCGATCTCCTCGTCCCCGCTGGTCCGCAGGATCGAGCCGATCGGCCCGGTGGGGAGGATCACCGCCCCGGGCTCCTCCACCCGGACCCCCAGCACCCGGTGGCGGATCCCGACCTCCAGGTCGGTCCCCATCAGCACCGAGCCCTCTTCCTCGTCCACGATCAGCTTGACGTCCTGGAGGATCGGCTTGGGACTCCGCGCCGGCACGACGCCGCTGACCATGCTGTAGGCGGCGAGCAGGCTGTCGCGGTTGCAGAAGGCCCTCATGCGCTGTCCTCAGACCAATGAAAACGAGGTTGGGATGACTCGCCAGCCTCCGCGGCCCGGAATGTCCGGATCAACGGCCCGGCCGCCGCATGTCGGTGATGACCCTTCGGGGAGGGGATGGCCCACCGCTCCCGCCCGCTCCGCCGGCCGAAGATCCGCCCCTGCATTATACCCGACGACGCCCGCAACGCCCGCGGGATGCCCTGTCGGCCCGCCTGGGCGGACGGCCCGAACTCGATTCGTCACGTCTCGACGACCGGGCCCTGGGAGCGGATTGGTTCGTGGACCCGACTGTCCGGTCTTCACGGCGAACGAAGCGGCGGGATGGACGGGTCGGGGGGTCGCCTCTCTGGTCAGGCCCACTCCCGGCCTTGTGCTCTTCTCTTCTCTAGATTCACGATAAGCAATCTTCACCGTCGCAGCAACAGCAAGGCGGAGCCACGGCCGTGGATATCTCCCGGAAGCTCCAGCCAAGCCAATGATACCAAAGCAGTTAGCCGAAGACAACACCCCCCCTCCGGCGGGGGAAAACTTGTCGACAACCCGG
>NZ_JAALJH010000156.1 GCF_011064615.1 Aquisphaera insulae
AGGGCATCGCGGGGTGCCTCCATGGTGCGGCGTCCAAGGTCGTGCCTACGTCCTTGGTAGCCTGACGCCGCCGGCTGCGCGGCGAAAGACCCTGGCCGATTTGCGGGCAAACAACTCTGGCGCGTGACATGGTGGAACACCACGGGACCGCCGTGGCCTCCAGGCGAAGCCCGTTGGGCGTGACAGCTTGCCGCACCGTGGTGTTCCACCACGGCCACCCAGGCTCAGCTCGGAGCCGACGTGACGTTGACCTCGGTCTCGTACCATCGCGGTTCGAGACCCTGCCGAAGCCCGTGTGCCCCTACCCTTCGTTGAACGGTATTGGGGTTAGGCTGCCCCAAAACGAAGGAAAAAGAGTCCCGGTCGACGCCGGGACTCCTCTTGTCTGTGTGCATCGGGTTGAGCTGGGGATCTAGGATTCGAAGGTAGTTGGACTACCCTGGGGACACGCTGGGGCCGCGTCGTAACTACGTTGGTGTGCCTCTGGTTCGGGCGAAATCAGCATTCAAGCACATTAGATCAATGTTGGAGCCGAATTGCCAGTGCGTTCCCCAATTTTTCCCCGGAATTCGGACGAGTGTCCGAGGGTGGTGTGTCTAGGACACCCGCATAGACGCCCGCGAGATCGGCAGCAGGCCCTCCCGGCGGATCCGCTCCAGCTCGGCGTGGGACACGGACCACCCCTGATGCGCACCGCGGCCGGACTGCTTCTTGACGGCGTGGATCCGGCCGTGCCGGGCCCACTCGCGGCAGGTGAAGGGCGCCTTCCCGAGCCGCCTGGCGAGTTCGTCGATGCCGTACCAGTCCTGTACCCGCTCGCGATCGACGAGCACCTGGACCGCCTGGCCGACGCCTGCGAGGGCGGCCTCGATCGCTGCGAGACGCGCGTCAATGGGGTAAGGAACGGCGACAACCTGGGCGGCTTCCTGCGACGGGCTGGACATCGGACGCGCTCCGTATCGATTTTTCAATAACGGTATTGCTTATCAATTACGATATATTGTGCACTCATGGATTGATGCGGCGGGGCCGGCCGGCGAGGGCCCGTACGATGCGGAGGGCGAAGTAGCCGGCCCAGGCCAGTGCGGTCGTCACGCGGACGATGTTCGCTGTGGCGGGAGGCAGGGCCGAGGCTGCGTGCCAGATGCCCGCGGTGGCGAGCGCGGCGACTGGGAAGAGGATCGATTCGACGAGCATGGGTCGGGTCTCCGGGGAGGGCCGTGGGCATCTCTATCCGAATCCTCCTCGGTTTCGCGAGATGGAGCAAATCGCGAGCACACTTTGCTCACGCGGCGATGCGGGGTGAACTCCTGGTCGGCGGGTAGAGGGAACGCGTGGTGCCGTCGTGTGCACGCTTGACGGAGGGGATGGGGCGCGGGAGGGTGCGAGGTGCCGACGCGGGAGGGCCTGGCGGCTGAGAGGCGAACGTCGCCGGGGTGCCAGGACCAGGTGCCTGGGGTCGGGACGGAGGTACACGCCGATGTTGCCTCAAAAGAGGCCGCCTGACTTATCCGAGATCTCCACTGCAATGCAGGAGTACGCGTCGTATCAGATCTCGCGATTACGAACGTCTGAGCAGACCCGCCGCTACGCGATCGGAGGCGTCTGCGTCGCTGTTGCCCTCGCGGTGTTCGGAGGCGGTGGCTCAGGTGGCGACAAGACTCGCATCGAACAAGTCCTGGCCGCAGACTCGAAGACCTCCGACGGCGCCAGGACCGTCGCCGAGGTGGTCGCCCGCATGCGAGCCATCGACACCGGCGGTTGCCCCAGGGATTTCGCGTCGGCGTACCTAAACCACATTCACGCATGGGAAAAACTGGGCTCCGTGGAGCGACAGTTAGCTGCTTACGATTCTCGGTACAACTCAGGAAGCGCCTTCTTAGAGGCATTCTTCCGGGGGATGGTTTTCGACTTCGAAATGTCGAAGGAATCGTCGGCGGTTAGGCGAGAGATCCAGACCGCATACAACACGGCTTCACTGGAAGTGAAGACTTCCTTCCAGCACGTCGAGCAAGTCGCCCTCTCCTACGGTGTCAGACCGAAAAAGCCGACGAGCCGATAGCGTCAGCCGCGTGCCCGCAGGGCCGCGGCGACGACCCGCACGATCGCCTGGCGGGTCAGGACGCCGGGATCGACCTTGTCGACGGGCCAGACGCGGCAGTCCTCTCGGGTCGGCGACTCCGGGCAGCTCGCCACGACCACGCGGCCCTGGAAGACGGGGTCAAGGGGCGCCCTGGCCTTGTCGGCCTCGGCGCCGGGGTCGAGCAGGAGGACCGCGGTCGCGACGTCACCGGCGGGCGTGGGGCCGTTTCGTTTGTGGTTACCCCTTCCCTCGCGCCCGGCCGGGAGGCCAGGTACATTCTGCCTGTGCTGAATATGGCCACGGCTGTGGAGATCGAACCGGAGGCGGGTGGTCCAGGTGGTCCAGGTGGTCCAGGTGTTTTTGCCATACTACCTGCTATATCACTTCAATGCGCCTCTTCCTGTCCTTCATCTCTTCTGCTTTTCGTTGTTCTCAGCGATATCGAAAAATCACCTGGACCACCTGGACCACCGTGTAAATCAAGCGGATTTTGCCTGGACCAGACCTTGGACCGAGCCTGGACCATTTGGACCAATTGCCTGGACCAGCCACCTCTGGCCGCCTACGGCGGGGCGCATGGGGATGCGAAAAATACAAGAAGCCCGGCGGTTGGCCGGGCTTCCGAGGGGTGGTCCAGGGTCGAGGTGGTCGATCAGACCGGCGGGTAATCGTGTCCGGCCAAGCCGACGCCCTGGTAGATCCGCTTTCTTTGGCTGTTTCCACGGGGCCGCGGTGCCGTGAGACCGGGGACCGCGGCGCGGAGGTCGCGGCCAAAGGTCTCCTTGGTCCCCGCGTGCCGGTTGCTCGCTTCGCACCACCGGGTCCAGGCGACGAAGAGCGTGTCTGGGTCGACAGTCGCGTCCGCCGCAATGCGGCAGCGATCGCGGAGGAACGCCCCGACCGGCGAGCTGAGGTCCCGGATCGCCTCCACCATCTCCTTGCCGGCCGCGGCCTGGACGAAGTGGCCGCGATCACGAAGGCGTCGCCACCCCGCAATGGCCCAGAGCAGGATGCCCGGCAGCTCGGCGGCCAGCTTGGCATCGAGCTGCCTGTCCACCTGCCTGGCAGCGATCTTCCCGTCGGCCGGCTCCTCGAAGCAGACCGTCGTCCGCAGCAGGAGCAGCCGCCGCATCAGGGCGTTGGCCTGGTCGGGGAGTCGCGGGAGCTCATTGCTCAGGAGCATGATCCGCGTCGGCAGCTTGCCGGTCCACGATGATCGTCCCTTGCGGTGCGCGGTCGTCGTGTCCTCGCCGGTGAGGCCTAGGAGCAGCTCCGTCACTCCCACGCCGTCGACGCGGCCGGAGAGCCTCGCGTCGCCGACGATGGCCAGTGACTTGCTGATCAGGGGCTCCAGGCCGAAGCGATCGCACAGGCCGCTGAGGGTCGGCCCGACGACGTTCTCCGGGCCTATGAGGAGGCGAGCCATCCTCGCGATCGTGCCCTTGCCGCTCCCCGGAGGCCCGACGAGCATGAGTAGCTTCTGCTGCGATGTGTCGCCCGTGAGGCAGTAGCCTAGCCACTCCTGGAGCAGCCCGATGCTCTCATCGTCGTCGCCCCAGACGTCGGCGAGGAAGCGAAGCCAGGTCGTGGGCTCGGGCGCGGCCGAATCGAAGTCGTAGTCGACGGCGAAGGGGCTGTAGTAGGCGGGCGTCGCGCGGTGGACGGCCTCGGGTGCACCGGCGACGAAGGCGGGCAGATGGACCAGGTGCTTGCGAGTGGCGAGCGTGTCCCGGGCCGGGAACGGCGGATCGATGGTCAGCCAGGCCGGGGCCTCGACGTCGCCCCGGAGCAAGGTAAGTCCCCGGAGTGCGGCCACGGCGTTGGTCACGGTGCTGCCGACGACCTTTCGGACGACCGGCGGCGGGCAGTCGCGGCCCTTGCGGTCCTTCATCCCGCGGGCCAGCCAGGCTTCGGTATCGGTGCGGCAGAGCCGGTCGTACTCGCACTTGATCGAGTCATTCGCACTCGCGGCAAGCTCGTGGTCGGCGATCTCGCGGTAGGCGGAGCCGTCCCACTGCCAGACCGACCCCCGGTGATAGACAACCCCGCAGTGGTCGGCGTGCCGCCGCCGCTCGGCCAGAAAGTGGCGGGCAAGCCGGTGTGGGTCGTCGTCGGCCTCGCGGGTCTGCGGGCCGCCCCCCACCGCCGCCGCCTTTTCCCCGGCCTTCACGAGCCAGCCCCTGGACGCCTTGTGCTCCTTCGTCGCGGCGTCTCTGATCTTGTGTAGCAGTTCGGCCTCGGACCAGGGGGGCTGGCAACGCTGGTTCCAGTCCGAGAGGGCCTCCAGGGCATCATCCTCGTCGTCGATCGCGAAGCCGTGGACGACGGCGACGGCCGCCGTGTAGGCCCGCTTGTGGCCACTCTGGCCGGCGATCGCCGGGGGCATCTTCGCCAGGTACTGGCGGGCTCGCTCGTGGACGTCATCGTCAGGCTCGGGGGCCGTCGCAGGAGGCGGCATCGCGACCGCATTGTGCGTGTGGCCCGCGGCGGGGCGGGGCGCCGCGACGGCGACGGCGGTCACCGTCGCGGCCTCCTCGGCCTCCAGCTTCGCGACATAGGCCGCCAGGTCCAGGGGCGCGAGCTCGCGGCCCCGAGGGTCATCCCGCGTGGCGAGGCGGTGCGGACGGAACGCGACGTCCTCCCCCTTGCACTTCGGCAGTCCGGGGATGCCTGCGATCCGGGCCGGGTTGCACGTCTTGACGTCGACCTCGGCGCTCGGCGTGTCGTGGCGTCGGGCCAGGGCCGCGAGGAACCGCTTGACAAGGGCTACGGACGCCTCGTCGATACCGAGAGGACCGACCTCGGCGATGATCCAGGCTCCGTTGCCGCTGGATCCCCAGCGGCTGGCCGCAGCAATCTCGGGATGGGCTGCCAGGATCGCGTCCCGTACGGCCAGGGCGGCGGCGTGCTCCTCGGCGGTCGCGCTGACGCCGGCGGGCCGCCTGGGGTCGACGTCGATGAGCACGCGTCGGACCAGGAGGATCTCCGAGTCCGCCGTCGTGTGGCCGCCGGACTGGAGCTTGTTGAGGCCGCGGGCCGCGGCGTCCGCGCTCGCTGGGTTGAGGAGGGCGTACGCGTTCACGCCGGCGACGCGGGACAGGTCCCGGACGGCGGCGTCGATGCTAAGGTAGTAGCCGGACAGCGTGCTCTTGCCCGGCTCGATGCACCCGCTTCGGTAGCTGTCCCAGGCCTTGAGGAGGCGGAGCTCGATGATCTCGCCGTCCCGGCGGAGCCACTCCAGGTGGTCTCTGACGGCCTCGGCGTCGAAGCGGATGGGCTCCGGCTGGGGGACGGGGAGGATCTCTGGAGTGCCGACGGAGGGGGTAAGCGACTGGCTTGTCGCGATATGACTCATCTGATAGACTCCTGGGTAGCTGATCGACTCCAGCCCCGCCAGGTGTGACGCCCTGGACGGGGCTTTTTCGTTTTCGCCGCGGCGCCCATCCTGAGGTGCCGCTGGCTGCCGCTGGTGGGCGTCAGTCGCCCCGGTCCATCATGACGCGCGGCTGGGGATCGGCGGCACGACGCCGTCCGCGTACTGCGAGGCGTCCGCCAGCAGGCGAGCGAGCAGCGACCGGACGTCGTCGTCCGACATGGAGGCGACGGCCGAGGGGCTGACCAGGATCAGGGCGCCGCCGCAGAGGCACTGGGCCGGGCCGTCGCAGTCATCCGTCAGGTCGAGGACGGGCGCTCGGCCGGCCCACTCGCTGTCCTCTGGCATGTCGTGCCAGTAGCGGAGGAGATCGATGCGGACGGCCCGCGGCAGGGATCGCCAGGTCTCGCGGAGGAGCGAGGTGACGCGAGGTGCGACGGCCTGGGCGGCCGGGGTGATAGCGACCGGGCGGACGGTGGATGGGCCGGTCATCGGATGGCCTCCTGGCTGAGCGGTGACTCCTCCAGGCGGGCCACGGCATCCATCAGGAGCCTGTGGGCCAGGCGAGCCCGGCTCAGGTCTCGGGCCGTCGCGAGGGCGTCGAGCCGGTCGCGGTCGGCGGCGGAAAAGGGCACCTGGACGAGCACACGCTCGTTGCTCCACATTCGCGGGCGGCCAGGGCGGTCGTAGGGACGGGCGGTCATGGTCTGTCTCCTGAGGCCTGGTGGCATAAGTCTATTTGGATACTAAGGACAACGACAAAATGGAGCAAATCGCCTCGACGGATTCCCACGATATTTTCCGATCCTTTTCGCCAGACGGACGGCGCGGACGCGAGGTCATGGAGCGGCTGCAGTGTGCTCGCCGGTCAATCGCGACAAATCGCCGGCCCACCAGAGCATCAGGGGGTGCTGAGGTGGGCCGTGCGTGTGGCAGTCGGGCGCCGGGGATCAGGCAGCCGGGGGTTGCGGCTGGTCACCCTCATCGCGATGTCGCCGCAGGCGGTCGAGCCGGACCCGGCTGGCGTGGGCCATGCGGTCTCGCTTATCCCGGGCGATCCTGGCCCACTCCTCGGGGCTGCGGAGGGCCGTCGCGTGGTCCCGGTAGCGCTGCTGGGCCGCTCGCTGCCGCTCCCTCGCCGCCGGGTCGACGAGGCTGGGGGCACCGCTCCGCAGCCGCTCGCCGCGGCGGCGGCGGTTCTCGGCGACGGTGACGCATTCGAGATGCTTGATGTTTATGCATAACGGGTTGCCGCACACGTGGTCGATCTCGTGGCCGGGAGGGATCTCGCCGTGGATGTGAGACCAGGCGACGCGTGACGCGATCAGGTTGACTCGCGGCCCGCGGGCGATGGCATACCCGCCGGCGGTGCGTCGGGTGGGCCAGAGGTGGCAGGCGTCCGGGGCGTCGCCGGCTGCGGCCGCCGCGGCGGCGGCCAGCTCGATGAACCTGCGCTGCGCCCCGGGCGTCAGCGCCCCCCACGGCTGACGGCGGGATATCTGGCGGGCGTGCTGCCACTGCTCGCGGGTGCGGCAGCGGCCGGGGTCGGCGATCGGGGCGGTAGGGGCCGTGGGGCAGCCGATGGGCCTGACGGTGATCGTGACTGACGTGGACACGGGTAGCGCCTCCTGCGCTGGGGGCCGGCGCCCCGCGGCCGTCGCGGCGTCGTGCCGGCGGCCGTCGCTCGGGCATCCGTGCCCCCTGTCCCGATGAGAACACAGATGCGCGCTATCACGAAATCGAGGCGACGGATTTCTCATCTCGCGTCGGGCCTATGTTGCCATAAATCAACATGCACTCGGAATTACGATATCCATAAGTGCATGAAATTAATTAATGACGTTATTGATTGGGCGTGCATGCGGGGGCGTCGCTGCCGGCGTCTGGGTTAGACTGGTGGTTGGGCGGGAGTCGCAGGAGTGCCAGTCGACAGGGAGGTCAAGAACCGTGCTCATCCTGACGCTGAGAGCCGACGAGTCGTTCGTGCTGACCGACGCAGCCGGCCGAGAGCTTGCCGAGGTCGTCGTGACTCACATCAGGGGCGGCAGTCAGGTCAAGTTCGGAATCGCCGCCCCGCGGGACGTCCGCATTTCGCGGCGCGAGCCGAGGCGCGGGGAACCCGGGCCACGGGACGTCGAAGTGCGGTGACACGCGGAGATTGGCCGAGGTTTTGGCCGGTTCGAAGCGAGGCGTCATTGCGGATCTCCGGCCCGAAGGCACGCGAGGCAATCCTGATGGTTGACGAGCCCGTCCCGCCCCTTGCCGAGCGAGCAGCGGGCCAGGCCGCCGCAGCCGCAGTCGGTCCGCTCGTCGCGATGGGGGCAGTGAGCGACGATCTTCAGCTCGCCCATGACCTGGTCGGGCGCGGGGCGGGGCGGCTCAGGCGGCGGCGGAGGCGGGGCGGGCTCGGGCGGGATGCCGCCGGCCGAGAGGTCCACGATGGCCCGCAGCTCGACGGGATGGCCCTGGGCGGCACGCCGGCAGAGATGGCCGTAGCGTGGTGACTGGCCCCGGCACATCCCGGCCGATACAGGGCAGTGGCCGCACTTGTCATTCATTGAGCATGAGCCCGCTGGCGTAGGGCTGGCCGTTGGGATTGCACGCCGCCGCGGTGGTCACCCAGCCCGTGCCCGCGGGGAAGTTGTACGTCGCGCTGAAGGGATACCACGAGCTGATGACCATGCTGGAGGAGCTTACGCTGACCCCGTAGAGGTCGACATTCGAGCAAGTGCCTCCGCTGACCCGCCAGACTCCGCAGCTATCGACGGGGCCTCCGGCGTGAGAAGTGAGGCAGTCGGCCCTGTAGGGGCCGGCAGAGCCCATCAGGACCCGCTGGTATGCCCCCGTGAGATCGAGGTAGTAGCGGATCAACACGTCGAGCGTGGACAGCGCTGGCGGGATCGTCTGGGTGCCGCCACCGCTCAGTGTGCAGGTGGCTCCGAGGCCGTTGGTCGACGCGTGGTCCATCGAGCGTGTCAGGCAGACTGACCAGCTACAGGATCCAGTGACAGGGCCTGATCCGCCCGGATCGGTGAGCGTCAAGGTGTTTGGGATCGGGAAAGCTGGGAAGGTCACACCGTCGTTGCAGCACGAGTAGCCGGCCAATACCGAAAGTGTGTAGACGGGCGATGCCGACGTGCAGAGGGACGAAACGGGGTACGTGCTCGTGAACGTGTTGAAGCGGTTGAGCGGGGGCGAGCTGGGCGGCGAGATCGTGAGCGTGTAGGTTCCTGTGATGGTCGGATACCAGGTCCACTGGCCGCTCGCATCCGTCGTCCCGCTCGCCGAGGCCGGCCCCGACAGGGAGACCGTCGCGCCGGGGAGGGGCTGGTTGTTGCAGCCCTTCACAGTGAACGTCCGGCCGGCCGTGGGCGAGCAATAGAGTGCGATGGCGAGGCTGTTCGTGGTGCAGGCACAGTGCTGATTCACGAGCGACCGGCCGCCGCAGCCGGTGGCGCTGACGGCGACGTCGTAGTAATCGTCCGCCGAGATCGAGACACAGGCGTTCCCCGATGCGTCCGTCGTCGTCGTCCCGATCGGCGCCCCGTCGGAGTGCCGGGTGACGGACACGGTCGCGCCGGAGATCGCCGCGCCGCCGCAAGCCTTCGTGACGGCGACGCAGATCTGGCCGGAGCACGACGTCGTGCAGCCGCAGTTCCCCGGGTCGAACATCGTCGCTCCGGCCATGCTCAGACTCCCGTGCAGCTTGCGTTCAGGCCGTCCCACGCCGAGCCGTCGGCGCTCCGGACGACGGGGATGAGGCCGTTGGCGGTCGGCGCGTCCTTGAAGAACCACCTGATCGTCTGGTCGGCCGCGAAGGGTGTGAGCGTGCCGCCGAGGTCCGAGTAAACGTCCGCGGTCCCGACGCTGGGCGTGAGCGTCGGCCAACTCCCGGAGGCCGCCGACAGACCAGGATTCCGAATCCAAAAGCCCGTGCCCCCGCCGCCCGATCCGCCGCCATAGCCGCCGGCCTGGGCCTGGAGGAGCCTCGCGGACTGCTGGAGAGCGGTTACCTGGCCCTGGAGGCGGCGAACCAGGTCTTCGGTCGACCGGAGGGCCATTTCGAGACGGATCAGTCGGCTCTCAAGGTTGGTCATTTCGCCTCCCCGTCGTCGAACTGGTGGTTGGCCAGGTATGCGTCGATGTTGTTGGGGTCGGCCTTCTTGAGGTCGGCCTTCTCCCTGTTGCGACGCTTGATCTCAGCCCGTTCGGATTCGCGGGCTCGCCGGGCCGACTCGGACTGATCGGCCTCCATCTGGCCCCGCTCCCAGGCCTGCTGATTCCTCGCGACCTGGTCGGGATCGAGGGTCACGACGCCGTGAGGGAGGCTGGGGCTGGCCCCGCCGTCGGGGCGGTCGGCGGCCGGCTGATGGCGGGCGACGCCCTCGATGGCGAGTCGCTGCAGCTCGCGGCCCGCTGGATCGGCGTGGGCTTCGGCCTGCTCTTCCCGCCTCGCCCTGCCCCGGGCACGCCGCTGTTCCTCGGTCTCGGGTTTCCGGCGGCGGTAGTGGTTCTCGCCCGTTCGGCCGTCGTCAGCGGGAACGTCGGCGAAGTCGGTCACCCCCTCGAAGCCGCCGCCCTGGCCGTAGCCCCCCGTCGGCGGGGTCGCCGTGGCCATCCCGCCCGAACCCCACGAGGGCGGGAGCACGGGCGAGAGGCCGCCGGCCATGCCGCCGAAGCCCTTGGAGCCCCAGCCCGGATGCTGGTACAACCGGTCGCCCACGAACGGCCGCATCCGCGTGCTGAACGAGAGCGACGTGACCCAGGGCGTCTGGCCGCCTTCCGGGACGAAGTCGAGGACCACGCCGCGGATCGGGGCGGCGATTGCTTCATAGCCGGTCGTGTACCCGTTCCCGGCGATGTTCAGGGCGGACCCGAGGGTGAGGGCCGAGCTGTACTTCCCGGAGTACGTCATGTTACCCTCGACGACGGTGTTCTTGACGGTATCCAGGATCTCTTGCGCGAGCGTCTGATAGCTCGATGTGTCGCGGTAATCGAGCCACTGCGGGAAATCGCGGTAAAGGGTCCTTTCGACGCCGTTCGTCGTGAATGCCGTGCCCTCGTAGCCGCTGGCCGGCTTCGTGACGCTGATCGCCCCGCGACTGAACGCCAACAGCAACTTCAAGTCCGTCGGCGGGCTGATCGCGGAGCCTCCGGCCTGCATCGCGGCCTGGCTGGAGTAGGCGGCACAGATCGGCTGATCGAAGACGAGGTAGCCTGGGCTCGATCCGATCGTCACCCGAGGGGCCGACGTGTACTCCGAGCCCCCCGCGTCGAGGACGACGGACGTGATGACGCCGCTGCCGTTGCTCACGGCATGGGCCAGGGCGCCGCTCCCGCCGCCGCCGGAGATCGTGACGGGGATCGCGCCTGAGCTGGGGGGATAGCCAGCGCCGCCGGAGAGGCCGCTGAAGCCGGAGACGGCCGTGCCGGTGAGAGTGGCCGTTGCCGTCGCGATTGCGGTGCAAGTGATGGCCCCGTCCGACGGCACGATCTGGAAGGTCACGGGCCACTCGATGCCGACGCCTCCCTGTGTGAAACAAACCGCGGCTTGCGGGCTCGTGGTCTGGATCAGGACGCCATCGGTCGGTTCCCACTTGACCGAGTGGCTGAGAGACTATCCGGT
>NZ_JAALJH010000157.1 GCF_011064615.1 Aquisphaera insulae
GGTCTAGGCTGCGGCGGACCGCGAGGGTGAGCGTGGAGCGCGACTCGTCCAGCTCCGCCTTGCGGCGTCCGGCTTCGCGTGTGACCGCGGGGAGCTCCTGAAACCTACAGCGGGCGATGGCGACCTCGCCCCGCTCCCTGGCCCTGCGCCGGGGCTTCCGGCTGGTCCAGCGGAGCCGACGCTTGAGGATCCTGGGGACGTGTTCGGGATGGAAGTGGGCCTCGATATGGCGTTCATCCGTTCGGCGACCCGTGGGGCGGTCCAAAGCTGCATCCGCCAGCCGTGGGCCTTCGCCCCATCCCGCAATAGACCCACAAGACCTCCAGTTGGTCGGCGGAGAGTCGGGGCGTGGGGCCGGGATGAGGCCGGGCGGCCAGGCCGTCGGGCGACGTGGCGGCCGAACGGCCGCCGTTCCATGCCAGTGCTGCTCGTTCCGTTCGATGCGACCCCCTGATCGGGGAGACTCGTCAGGCGATCACCCGTTCGACCCGGCGCGCGATCTCGGCTTTGGGCCGGACGCCGATGATCCGATCGACCTCCCGGCCTCCTTTGAGCACCAGGATCGTCGGGAGGCTGCGGACGTTGAAGCGCGCCGCCGTGGCGGAATTCTCGTCCGCGTTCAGCTTCGCGAAGCGGACCCGTCCCGCCATCTCCGAGGCCAGCTCGTCGAGCACCGGCGCGATCATCCGGCAGGGGCCGCACCACGCCGCCCAGACGTCGAGGACCACCGGCACCGGTGAGCGCTCGACTTCGGTCGTGAACGTGGCATCGGTGACCGTGACCGGTTGGTTGTTGAGATACAGATGCGCCTTGCACCGTCCGCAGACCGGGGCGAGGCCGCCTGAAATCTTGTCCTTCGCCTCCTGCGACACCCGATTGGTCGCGCCGCAGGAGGGGCAACGGATCAGTTGAATTTCTGCCATGTGGCCCTCACCCTGCCTGCACGGTTTGCTGGCGTGACCGGCTGAACAGGCCGATCATCTTCCGGTTGAACGCCGGGATGTCGTCGGGCTTGCGGCTTGACACGAGGTTGCCGTCGACCACGGCCTCCTCGTCCACCCACTCGGCGCCGGCGTTGCGCAGGTCCGTCTTGAGCGACGGCCACGACGCGATCCGCCTTCCCCGGGCCGCGCCCGCCTCGATGATGGTCCAGGGGCCGTGGCAGATCGCCGCCACCGGCTTGCCGGCGTCGAAGAATGACTTCACGAATTCGACCGCCGCCGGCTGCACCCGCAACCTGTCCGGGTTCAGGACGCCGCCGGGAAGCAGCAGCGCGTCGAAATCGCTGGGCTTCGCCTCCGAGAGGGCCACGTCGATCGGGAAGTAGCCGCCCCAGTCGGTGAAGGCCCAACCGCGGACCGGGTCGCCCTTGGGAGACACAATCCGAGTCTCGGCGCCGGCCCGGTCAAGTGCAGTCCGTGGCTGGACCAGCTCGACTTCCTCGAAGCCGTCGTCCACCAGGATTGCAACCTTCAGCCCTTTGAGATTCTCCATGGCTCTCCTCCGAGGATTTTTCGAGTGGTCTTGCCCTGCGGGCGGTCTGCTCTGCGGTTCCACGATCGCTCGGTTGCCACCGTTATCCCCAGGACCGCGATGGGGGTCGGTGACGCCTGATCGTCGGTGCCCGGATCGGGATCCTGACGTGTGGGCAAGGGTCACCGATCGGCCTCGGCCTGCAATTCCCGCGCGCATCGGATGCAATAGCGGGTGTACGGCACGGCCTCGAGTCGCTCCCTGGGGATCTCCTCGTGGCAGTTTTCGCACCGGCCGAAGGTCCCTTGCTCGATGCGTTCCAACGCGTCATCAATTTCCGACATGATCCGGCCTTCGTTCTCCATCAGGTCCAGCGTGATTTCCTCCTCGTCGCTCCCCGAGGCAAGATCAGCGAGGTGGATGGGTACGTCCGACAGGTTGCCGCTCGCTTCCCCCCCGACGGGTCGCAGGGCCTCGTCCGCCAGCTCCGACACGTCGGCGCCGAGCCGCCGCCTCATGGCCAGCAGGCGCCTCCGGAAGTGGTCGATCTCCGCTGCGGTCATCACTCTCCCCCATCACCCGTAGGGACTCGGCGCCCGAACCCGGGTCGTTGAAGTCGAACTGTTTGGCCGGGGCTCACATGGTCCCCGGCCACGAACTCCCTGACGATGACTGCCGCCCCGCCCGGGCGACGCCGACGACCGGCACCTCGAGGCGCCCATGCCGCGTCGTCTCCTGGAGCGCCGGGGTGATCTTCCTGGACGCGAGATCACCGGTCGCGGCGAGCAATTCAAGGGCATCCTGTTTCGCGTCCATGAGGTTCTCCGTGGGCTCGGCGTCCCGGCCTCGCGCATCTCGGCTGCGACGAGCTCAGGCCGCCTCACCCCGAAAGACCTCCACCCCCTCGTTCGAGCCCGCGGCCAGCAGCGCAATGGCCCGCTCGACGTTCTCGGGGATGAAGTCGCGCTCGCCGACGAACCCGATCGGCGCCTCCTCCACCTGGAAGTCGCGTCCCACGATGTCGAGACGGGCTCGATCGATCAGCCCATCCCGACTCATCCGGCCGTGATACCGATCCAATACAAGCGGCGTGCCCGAGAGGACCCGGCCGTCATTCGGCGATGGCGTCCGCCGCGAAACCCTCTACGAGAGTGGACTTGTGTCGCCCGTCGCCGGCGCGGAAATACGCCGACAGGGTCGACGGATGGCGCTCGCCCGCGACAGGATGTCTCCCGCTCCAGGGCGAGGGACAGTTTGTCGCATCGCGGGTCGCCGGCGCAGGAGCCCCGGACGGGCCCCGAGACCCCGCGCGCGTCGCGGGGAGGAGGCGGGCCAATCTCGAGTGAGAGCGAATCTTACTCGGTGGTCCGCGGGTCCGGCCGCAACGGGTCGTCCAGCTTGTATTCCCGGATCTTCCGCAGCAGGGTGCGCGTGCTGATCCCCAGGAGCTCGGCGGTCCGCTGCCGGCTCCCCCCGCTCTGGATCAGGCACTGCTGGATCGCCGCACGCTCCAGATCGGCCAGCGTGCTCCCCGGGCGGTAACCGATCGCTGAATCGCCCGCCACGGACGGACGAGCTTCCGCGAACAGTTCGTCCGGCAGATAGTCTGGGACCAGGACCGTGCCGGTGGCCTTGAGCAGGGCCCGCTGGAGGACGCTCTGCAGTTCCCGGACGTTGCCCGGCCAGGGATAGTCTCGGAGGCGGTCCATCGCCTCCGGGGCCACCTCGCGGACGTCTCGCCCCAGCTCGAGGTTGTACCGGCGGAGGAAGAGCTGCACCAGCAATGAAAGGTCGTCCCCCCTCTCGCGCAGCGGAGGCAGGTGGATGGTGACGACGCTCAGCCGGTAATACAGGTCCGGCCGGAACTTCCCCTCCGCCGCCCATGTCCTCAAGTCGCGGTGGGTGGCGGCGATCAGCCGCACGTCAGTCCGGACCACCTCGTTGCCGCCCACGCGCTCGAACTCCTGCTCCTGCAGCAAGCGGAGCATCTTCGCCTGGAGGGCCGGCATCATGTCGCCGATCTCGTCGAGGAAGAGGGTCCCTCCGTTGCACTGCTCGAACTTGCCGATCCGCTTGCGGTCGGCGCCGGTGAAGGCGCCCCTTTCGTGGCCGAACAGCTCGCTCTCCAGCAGGGATTCGGGGATGGCGGCGCAATTGAGGGCCCGGTACGGCGCCCTGGCCCGGCGCCCGTGCTGGTAGATGGCGCGGGCGACCAGCTCCTTGCCGGTGCCGCTCTCGCCGGTGATCAGCACGGGAACTTTCTTGTCGGAGACGCGGCCGATGGCCTTGTAGACCTCGCGCATGGAGGGGCAACTGCCGACGATCGCGCCGGCGAAGTCGGGGTCCGGCAGGGTCTCCGCAACCGAGGCCGGCCCGCGCATCCGCCGGCCCTCCTCCATCGACTCGTCGACCACTCGCCGGAGCTCCTGCAGGTCGAGCGGCTTGAACAGATAGTCGTAGGCCCCCTGCCGCATCGCCTCGATGGCCACGTCCGCCGCCCTGGCGAGTGTGACGAAGATGACCGGGATGCGCCCGTCGATGCCGCGGATCGCCTGGTAGAGATCCAGGCCGGACTGGTCGGGCAGGCGAATGTCGAGGAGGATCGCGTCCGGGGGGGCGACGCGGACGAGCCTGAGCCCTTCCGAGCCGGTGCCGGCCACCTCGACCCGGTACGCGGGGGCCGGGAATGCCTGGCGCACCTGCTTCGGGATCAGGGCCGGGTCATCATCTATGAGCAGGATGTAAGCCATCGCGATCGATCCCGGTAATGCGAGAGGAATTCCCGGGACGGCCAGCCTCTCCTGGCTGGTGTTCGCTGCCGCCGGCCGCAAGAACGAATGGGGGCGGCCGGTCGACTTCTGGCCTCATGCCGGTCCCTGACCCCGATAGGGGGCCTCGGTCGGGTAACCGTCGTCGGGCGAACCTTGAGACCCTCTCGGTGACGAGGCGAGAAGGAACGCGCGGCGCCCTCAAGGCACGGAGCCTGAGAGATTGTTATCGGTCTTGATCCCACGGATTCAGGTGTTTGGATAAATAGAAAAATACCTAGATAACCCTGAATCTCTTTCCTGTCCGGACCAGCAGTATGGCCATGGGCTCGCCGAATCCGCAACCGAGTCGATCGGCCGGTCCGGAGACGCGCGGACTCCCCGCCTCCACTCGGATACAATACCGCTCTCGAGGCCAAGCACTGGACGGAGAAAGGGCGGACCGGGAAGAGGTCGCGGAATCCCCAGCCTGCCCGACGAATCCCCGGAGTGTCTCGCGTGCGGCGATTCGAGTGCACTCCTGCCCTCTGGCGCCTCCGGACGCCCCCGCTCGGCGCCGCCGAAAGCTGATCGCTCGTCCCGGGCACCTGGTCCGGATCTCCGACCGCTCATGGCAGAGCAGTCGGCGGGTGCCGTGCTGCGACCAAGTTTGCAGTGACGTTCGCCACATGATCCTCGGCGCCAGGCATCCGAAGTCGGTGGGCAGGCGGCCGCCCAGCGCCGGTCGGAGAGCTGGCACGTCATTGGCTCTCTCATTGACTCGGGCGATAGTCTTCGGTCGTCGACCTGAAGGGAACGGACGACCGCCCGGTCGTGGGAGGGATGAAATGGGCACTGCCGATCAACCGCTCGACCGCGAACGCCTCTTCCCGGGCGACAGCGAGATGGCTGGCCGGATGCGCGCCTTCGACTGGCCGCAGACCGACGTGGGGCCGCCGGAGGGTTGGCCCGAGAACCTGAGGATCGCGGTGAGCCTCTGCCTCACGTCGCGCTTCCCCATCCTGCTCTGGTGGGGGCCTGGCCTGGACGTCCTGTACAACGACGCGTACATCCCCTTCCTGGGCGAGGCCAAGCACCCCCGCGCCCTCGGCCTGCCGGGGCAGGAGGTCTGGGGCGAGATCTGGGACCTCATCGGGCCGATGCTCGAGGGCGTGCGAGCCACCGGCAGGGCCACCTGGTCCGACGACTCCCTCTTTTTCTTCTCCCGCAGGCTCCCGCGGGAGGAGGTCCACGTCCGGTTCACCTACGGCCCCATCCTCTCGGCGGACGGCCGGACGGTCGACGGAATCTTCTGCCCCTGCACCGAGATCACCGCCGAGGTGGTCGGCGCCCGTCGCCTGGAGACGCTGCGGAAGCTCGGGGCCAAGGCGCCCGAGGCCCGGACCGTCGGGGCGGCGTGCCGGGAGGCTGCGGCCGTCCTGGCGGAGAATCCGTTGGATGTCCCGTTCGCCGCCGTCTATGTCGCGGACGAGGAAGGGGCGCGGGCGACGCTCGCCGCGACCGCCGGGGTCGCCGGGGCCGACCGACCGCTGCCGCCGGCCGTGTCGTCCGCTGCCGCCGACTCATCGCCCTGGCCGCTGGCGTCCCTGCTGCGGACGCGCCGCCCGGCGGAGGTCGACCTCGGTGCGCCGGGCCTGCGGATCCCGGGAACGGTCTGGCCTGAGCCCTCCGAGCGTGGGCTGGTGCTGCCGATCGCCGCCGCGGGCCAGGAGGGGTTGGCCGGGCTCCTGGTCGCGGGGGTGAGCCCGCGGCAGGTGCTGGACGCCCCCTACCGGACCTTCTTCGAACTGGTCGCCGGTCACATCGGCACTTCGCTCGCGGACGCCAAGGGATACGAGGCCGAGCGCCGACGCGCCGAAGCCCTCGCCGAGCTGGACCGGGCGAAAACCACCTTCTTCAGCAACATCAGCCACGAGTTCCGCACGCCCTTGACGCTCCTGCTCGGCCCGGTCGAGGACGCGCTGACGGACAGGGCCGAGCCCCTGCCGCCCGGGCAGCGGGGGCGGTTGGAAGCCGTCCACCGCAGCAGCCTGCGACTCATGAAGCTCGTCAACACGCTGCTGGACTTCTCTCGGATCGAGGCGGGACGTCTCCGGGCGGTGTACGAGCCGACCGACCTGGCCGCCCTGACCGCGGAGGTGGCCAGCCACTTCCAGTCGGCCTGCCAGAAGGCCGGGTTGCGGCTGCTCGTCGACTGTCCGCCGATGTCCGAGCCGGTCCACGTCGATCGCGACATGTGGGAGGAGGTCGTCCTGAACCTGATCTCCAACGCCTTCAAGTTCACGTTCGAGGGAGAGATCATCGTTCGCTTGAGGCGCGACCGGGACGCGGCGGAGCTGACCGTCTGTGACTCCGGGACGGGCATCCCGGCCGGAGAGCTGCCCAGGATCTTCGAGCGCTTCCACCGGATCGAGGGGACGCGCGGGCGGACGCACGAGGGGACCGGCATCGGCCTGGCCCTGGTCCAGGAACTGGTCAAGCTCCACGGCGGCTCGGTGCGGGCGGTGAGCGTCCACGGAGAGGGCAGCACGTTCATCGTGACGATCCCCCTGGGGACGGCCCACCTGCCGGCCGACCGGATCGGGGCGCGCCGAACGCTCGGTTCCACCGCGGGCGGGGCGATGGCCTATGTCGAGGAGTCGCTCCGCTGGTTGCCCGACGAGGATGCGCCCCGACCGTTACCGGACACGATCGAGAACGCGTGGGAGGCGTTCCCGCCGGAGGTGGTTACCCCACCCGCCGAGCGGGTATCGGGCGGAGTTGTCGCCCGCCGGCCGCGCGTCCTCTGGGCCGACGACAACGCGGACATGCGGAACTATGTGCGTCGCCTGCTGGAGCAGCGCTACGAGGTGGAGGCCGTCCCGGACGGCGAGGCGGCGCTGGCGGCCGCCCGCGCCCGCCCGCCGGACCTGGTGCTGTCCGACGTGATGATGCCCCGGATCGACGGCTTCGGCCTGCTGAACGCCCTCCGAGCGGACCCCGCGACGCGTACGATCCCCGTGATCCTGCTGTCGGCCCGCGCCGGCGGAGAGTCGCGCGTTGAGGGCATGGAGGCCGGGGCCGACGATTACCTGATCAAGCCGTTCACCGCGCGGGAGCTGCTGGCCCACGTCGGCGCCCACCTGGAGATGGCCCGCATCCGCCGCGAAGCCGGCGAGCGGGTCACCTACCTCATGGAGAGCATCCCGGACGGCCTGGTCACCCTCGACCCGGAGTGGCGTTACACCTTCGTCAATGCGCCGGCCGAGCGCATGCTCGGTCGGCTGCGCTCGGACCTGATCGGCAGGTACGCCCGGGACGTGTTCCCGCACCTGGTCGGCACGGAAGAGGAGCGACAATTGAACCGGGTCGCGTCCCAGCAGATGACGAGCGAGTTCCAGGGCTATCACGCGGGCTCAGGGCGGTGGTACGAGAACAGGGCCTTCCCCATGCCCGAGGGGGGCGTTGCCGTCTACTTCCGCGACGTCACGGAGCGCCGGCGCGCCGAGAGCGCGTTACGACAGAGCGAGGAGCGGTTCCGGCGGTACTTCGAACTCGGGCTGATCGGGATGGCGATCACCTCCCCGACCAAGGGATGTCTGGAGGTCAACGACGAGATCTGTCGGATCCTCGGGTACACGCGCCATGAGCTCTTGCGGAAGACGTGGGCCGAGATGACCCACCCGGACGACCTGGCCGCCGACGTCGCCCAGTTCGACCGCGTCATGGCCGGGGAGGTCGACGGCTACACGATGGACAAGCGGTGGATCCGCAAGGACGGCCGGACCATCGACACCACCATCTCCCTGAACTGCCTGCGGCGCGAGGACGGGTCGGTTGACTACTTCGTGGCGCTGCTCCAGGACATCACCGAGAAGAAGCGGGCCGGGGAGGCCCTGAGGCGGAGCGAGGCGCGGCTGGCCGTCGAGCTGATCGGCATGGAACGACTCCAGGAGGTGAGCACCCGGCTCTCCCAGGATGGCGACACGTCCTCGCTCCTGCTCGAGATCGTCGACGCCGCCATCGTCCTCACCATCGCCGACATGGGGAACATCCAGTTGCTCGACCGGGCCTCCTCGACGCTACGGATCGTGGCCAGCCGCGGCTTCGAGGCGCCGTTCCTCGAGTTCTTCGATGCGGTTCACGACGGGCAAACGGCCTGCGGCTCCGCCATGCGGAGCGGCGAACGGGTCATCATCGGCGACGTCACCGCGAGCCCGGTGTTCGAGGGGCAGCCGGCCCTGGACGCGATGCTCGGCGCCGGAGCGCGAGACGTGCAATCCACCCCCCTCATCGGTCGGTCGGGGCAGCTCGTCGGGATGCTGTCCACGCACTACCGCGTGCCGCGCGTCCCGTCGGACCGGGACCTCCACGTCCTCGACCAGCTCGCCCGCCAGGCCGCGGACTGGATCGAGCGGACGCAGGCCGCGGAGGAACTGCGCCATGCCAAGGCGGCGGCCGAGGCGGCGAACCGGGCCAAGGACGAATTCCTGGCGAACGTCAGCCACGAGATCCGCACCCCCTTCGGCGCCATCCTCGGCATGACCGAGTTCGTGCTCGATACCCCCCTGGCCGACGACCAGCGGGAATGCCTGGAGACGGTCAAGTCCGCCACCGACAGCCTCCTCGGCCTCATCGACGACCTGCTCGACTTTTCGAGGATCGAGTCCGGCAAGCTGGAGCTGATCCCGTCCGACTTCTCGCTCCGTGGGGCGCTGAGCGACACCGTGCGGACCCTGATCGTGCGGGCCCGGTCCAAGGGGCTGGAACTGGCCTGCGAGGTACAACCGGACGTGCCCGATTCCCTGGTCGGCGACGCGGGCCGGCTGCGGCAGGTGCTGCTCAACCTGATCGGGAACGCGATCAAGTTCACCAGCCAGGGACAGGTCTCCGTGCGGGTGGAAGGCGCCGACGGTCCCGCACCCGAGGGGAAGGCTGCGCTCCGCTTTCGGGTGATCGACACCGGCATCGGCATCCCCCCCGACGGGCAGGAGCGGATCTTCCGGGCCTTCGAGCAGGCGGATAGCAGCACCACGCGGAGGTACGGCGGCACTGGGTTGGGCCTGACCATCGCCGCCCGGCTGGTCGGCTTCATGGGCGGGACGATCGGCGTGGAGAGCGAGCCGGGGCGGGGCAGCAGCTTCTGCTTCACGGCGCGGTTCGGGCGGCAGCCGGCTCCCCTTGACCGCATCGTCGGACATCCGTCGGACGTGCCGCACGGGGCGGCGATGCCGACCACCGTCGCGGCCCCCCTGCGCATCCTGGTGGCCGAGGACAGCGAGTTCAACTCACGACACCTGGAGCGGCTGCTGAGCAGCTCGGGTCACGCCGTTCGGGTTGCTGCCGACGGCCGGGAGGCGCTGGGACTGGCGTTCGGAGGGGCCTTCGACCTCCTGCTCCTGGACGTCCACATGCCGGAGCTCGACGGCTTCCAGGTCGTGCGGGAGATCCGGCGGAGCGAGCAGGCGACCGGGGGGCATATGCCGGTCATCGCGTTGACGGCGCGAGCGCGGAAGGAAGACCGCGAGAGCTGCCTCGCGGCCGGCATGGACGACTACCTCGCGAAGCCGGTCCGGGCTGCGGAACTGTTCGCGACCATCGGTCGGGTCGCCGCAAGCGGCGACGGTTCCCGACCGGAGCCCGGGGACCGCGCGAATCTCCTCGACCCCGCCACCCTGCTGGCCGCGTGCGGCAACGAAGCCGGCCTGCACGCGCTCTGCCAGGACTTCCGGGCCTACGCGCCGGCCCGGCTGGCCGAGGTGAGCGATGCCACACGGTCCCGCGACGCACCCCGGCTCCGCGAGGCCGCTCACAAGCTCGGCGGGCTGCTGTCGGTGTTCTCCACGGTCGCCGCCGAGCTGGCGTCGGACCTCGAAGATCATGCGGCCAGCGGCCGGCTCGACGAGGCGGGGTCGCTCGTGGCGCGGCTCGGACCGATGCTCCAACGCCTCGTCCGGGAGGTCGGCGACATCTCCTACGAGGGCCTGCGATCCCGAGAGGGTATCGCGGAAGACCCCGGCTGACCGGCCAGGGCCGTGCCGCGGTCGGGGCCGTGCCGCGGTCGCCGTCAGCCCCGAAAAGGCAAGCGGGGGCGTGAGCTCCCTGTCCGGAACCGAGAAGACAGGGGGCTGACGCCCCCCGCTCGCCTCGGAACTCGACGTCCGGGACAGACTCTCAGTCTCGGTCCGCGGGATAGCCTGTCATGACCCCGTGAGCCTCACCCTGGCGCAATGAAAAGTTGGCCTGGACGACCCGGGCGTCTTGTCCAGGATTTGTTGCGCGGGAACGAGGCCTGTCGGCATACCTCGGCCTGCGCCTGGCTCGGCG
>NZ_JAALJH010000158.1 GCF_011064615.1 Aquisphaera insulae
TCAACAGAAACCGTCACGTCCAGGTCCCGGCTGTGGGGCAGTCAATCCTAACCTTTCATCGCGCCGGCCTCACCCACCCGGCCGGCCCGGGAAACCCGAGGCGCCTTACCGCATGACGCGGATGACCTTCCTGTTCACGAATTCGAGGATGCCGAGCTCGCCGGTCTCGCGCCCATAGCCGGACTTCTTGATCCCGCCGAAGGGCATGTCCGCGTACGTGTAGGCGGGATGGTTGATGTAGACCATGCCGGTCTCGACCTCCTCCGCGACCCGCCGGCCGCGTTCGATGTCGCGGGTGTAGACCGAGCCGCCGAGTCCGTACTTGGAGTCGTTGGCGATCGCGATGGCCTCGGCCTGGTCGCGGACGGCGCTCGCCGCCGCGACAGGCCCGAAGATCTCCTCCTCGTAAGCGGGCATCCCCTTCTGCACGTTCGTCAGGATGGTCGGCTCGAAGAAGGCCCCCTCGGGATCCGGCCGCTTCCCGCCCAGGAGGATGCGGGCGCCGGCGGCGACCGAGCGGTTGACCTGGTCCTCGATCTGGGCCGCGGCCTGCGGCGAATAGAGCGGTGCGACTCCTGTCGCCTCGTCGAGAGGGTCGCCCATCTCGAGAGCGGCGAGCCTGGCTCGGAACTTCTCGAGGAACGCGTCGCTCACCGATTTCAGCAGGATGAATCGCTTCGACGCGACGCAGGATTGTCCCATGTTGTTCATCCGCCCGAAGACGGCCTGATTGACCGTCAGGTCCATGTCGGCGTCCTCGAGCACGATGAACGGATCGCTGCCGCCCAACTCCATCACCGTCTTCTTGACGTTCTTGCCGCCGCGTTCCGCGACCCTGGAGCCCGCCGTGTCGCTCCCCGTCAACGACACCCCCTGCACCCGATCGTCGTCGATGGCGGCCGGGATGAGGTGGGACGAGATCACGAGGTTCGTGTAGACACCCGGTGGGAAGCCCGCGTCGCGGAACAGGGCCTCGGCGCATTGCTGGACGTTGGACGCATGCTTCAGGACGATGGTATTCCCGGCCATCAGGTTCGGCGCCGCGAAGCGGACGACCTGGTAGAAGGGGTAATTCCAGGGCTCGATGGCGAGGAGCACGCCGAGCGGCTGGTTCAGCAGCATCCCGTCACCCTGCGGCGACGGGATGAGCTGGGACTTCAGGAATCGCTCCCCATTCTCCGCGTAGTAGTCGAAGATCTGGGCGCACAGTTCGGCCTCCGCGCGCCCCTCGACGATGCGCTTGCCCATCTCCAGCGCCATGAGCCTCGCCAGATCTTCCCGCCGTTGCCGGCACAACACGGCCGCTCGCCGGAGTATCGCCCCTCGCTCCGCGAAGGGCACGCGACGCCAGCTCTTGAATCGGTCGTGGGCCTGCGCGATCGCGTCCGAGACCTCATCACTTGACATCTCCGTGAATGTCTTCATCACCTGGCCGTTGTACGGGTTCACGGACCGAAGCGTGGTTCGCTCTGAGGTCGTCCCGGACGGAGGAGAAGCGGTTGCTGTTGCCATCGGAGTGGCCTCCCTTGTTCTTGACGGCTGGATCCTCACCAGCGTCACGCTATACGAACGGTGTGCCGGAGACGGCCACTTGGCCCACGAGCTACCGCCAACTCCTCCAGCGACAAGGGGCTTGCGCCCCGGCGCCCGCGACGAGGCGGGACGGTCGCTCGCCCGCCGTCCTGCCCGCGGTCGGCACATTTTGTCTGCCGTCGGCACATTTTGTCCGAATCACATACGATGATGTCGCCACCTGACGTGGTGGCGGCGAAGCGGCGATCGTTCGCCGACGCGGCCGCTCGATTCCCGACCCACAAGCCGTCCGGCAAGCCGGCCCAGCGTCCCCTGCCCTCCGGCCGTCTCGTTGCAGACCCGGCGCAAGGGAGGGTCTCGACGTCCCCTCGATGGCAGCGACGGCCCCGAGAGCCCGCCTGGCACGCCGCTCGCAAGGGCCAGTCTCCGAACATCCTCGAGGCTCGTCCCCGAGGGCCCCGATCGCGTTTCCCACGAGGAGGCTCCGCATGGCACGCGTCGTCCGATTCCATCGAACCGGTGGGCCCGAGGTCCTGCAGATCGAGGACATGGAGGTTGGCGATCCCGGCCCCGGCGAGGTCAAGATCCGCGTCGAGGCGATCGGCCTGAACCGGGCCGAGGCCATGTTCCGATCGGGGACGTACCTCGAAGAGCCGCGACTCCCGGCCCGCCTGGGGTACGAGGCGTCCGGCGTCGTCGATGTGCTCGGCCCCGGCGTGGCGGGCCTCAGGCCCGGCGACCCGATCAGCGTGATCCCGGCCTTCTCCCTGAACCATTACGGTGTCTACGCCGAGGAGGCCATCGTCCCGGCCTCGGCGATCGTGAAGCGGCCGGTCGGACTCTCGGCGACCGAGGCGGCCGCGGTCTGGATGGCCTATCCGACGGCCTACGGGGCGCTCATCAGCATCGGCGAGGCCGCCCTCGGCGACTATATCCTCATCCCGGCCGCGTCGAGCAGCGTCGGCCTCGCCGCGATCCAGATCGCCAACGCCGTCGGCGCCGTCTCGATCGGCACGACGCGGAAGGCCGAGAAGAAGGAGAGGATCCGGGAGGCCGGCGCCGCGCACGTGATCGTCACCGACGACCAGGATCTCGTCGAGGAAGTAATGCGAATCACTCGGGGTCAAGTCGCTCGGATCATCTTCGATGCCGTCGCGGGCCCATGGATCGAGAAGCTGGCGCAGGCGGCGGCCCCCCGGGGCATCCTCTTCATCTACGGATACCTGACCAACCAGGACACGCCGTTCCCGACCAAGCCGGCGATCGTGAAGGGCCTCAACGTCCGCGGCTACATGCTTGTGGAGGTGACGGCGGACCCGAACCGGCTGCCGCGCGCGATCGACTTCATCACCCACGGCCTCGAGGCCGGGAAGCTGCGCCCGATCATCGCCAAGACCTTCCCCTTCGACCAGATCGTCGAGGCGCACCGGTACATGGAGTCGAATCAGCAGCTCGGCAAGATCATCGTGACGGTCGCCTCGTAGCGCCGGCCGGCGGAGCTCGGCCCGTCGACCGGACCGCGGCCGAGTTCGCCTCGAACCTGGACATCAACGTCGCGTCATCCGCCCCGATCAGGTTCGGACCATTGCCTTGATCGACCGCCGCTCGTCCATCGCCGCGTAGCCGGCCGGCACATCCTCCAGGCCGACCTCCAGGTCCAGCACGGGCGAGGGATCGAGCCGGCCCGCCAGCACGTCGGCCAGCAGCTCGGGGATGTAGCGCCGGACCGGGGCCACGCCGCCTCGCAGGGCGATATTCTGGCGGAACATCCGTTGCAGGTCGATCGCCCCGCCGCCGTTGGGCACCCCGACGAATCCCACCGTGCCACCCGGGCGGGCGATGCCGATGGCCGTGTTCATGGAATCCACCAGGCCGACGCACTCGAGCACGGAGGGGGCGCCGCCCCTGGTCATCTCCCGGACCCTGCGGATCGCCTCGTCGCCCCGCTCGGTCACCACGTCGGTCGCGCCGAATCGACGGGCCGTCGCCAGCCGGCCCTCGTGTCGGCCGAGCATGATGATCCGCTCGGCCCCCAACCGCCTGGCCGCCAGCACGCCGCAGAGGCCGACCGCCCCGTCGCCCACCACCGCCACGACCGACCCACCTTCGACCCCGGCCGAGACGGCCGCGTGGTAACCGGTCCCCATCACGTCGTTCAGGGGCAGGATCGCCTTGAGCAGGGCCTCATCTCCCTCGACCTGGGGCGGCAGGACGACCAGCGTGCCGTCGGCCAGCTCGGCCCGGATCGCCTCGGCCTGGCCCCCCTCGTGATCCTTGCCGCCCCAGAAATCGCCGTGGATGCAGGACGTGAACAGCCCTTTCTTGCAGAACTCGCAGGTGCCGTCGGAGAAGGCGAACGGTGCGATCACCCGGTCGCCCGGCTTGAGGGTGCGGACCTCCGGCCCGACCGTCTCCACGATGCCCATCCATTCGTGCCCGGCGCGCCAGCCCGGCTCCCACTTCGCGATGCCCCGGTAGAACCACAGGTCCGAGCCGCAGATGCAGGCGTGTGTAATCCGCACGACGGCGTCGGTCGGCCGCTGAATCCGGGAGTCGGGGACGTTCTCGACCCGGATGTCGCGCGGGCCGTGGAAGACGGACGCCTTCATGTTCTCTCCTTCAATCAAGGGATGTAGTGCTGAGACCGCAGGTCCCGGAACATCCGGGCGAACATCTCCTCGGTGTCGACCGCCTCATGGAAGCCGTATCGCCTGGACATGGTCGTGTCCGAGATCACGTCGTAGTCGCAACCGAAGACGAAGTCGCCGAACGGCCACGAGGCGATCTGCTCGTACCGGTAGGGCCGCAGCGCGTGCCGCCTCACGAGGTCGTCCCACACCGGACCCTTGTCGGCCATGAACTCCGCCAGCCGGATCGGCACGGGGGGCCCGGCCTCCATGCCGAAGCCCTCGGCGATCCGGGGCCAGAGGTGCTGCCAGCGGAAATAGCCACCGTTGGTGATGTTGCACGCGGCGTCGGCACAGCGGGGCTCGGTGGCCGCCCACTCGCTCGCCCTGGCCAGCAACCCGGCGTCGGTGACCTCGGCCAGTGCCGTGTAGGCCCCCGGGCGGCCGGGGAACCGCAGCGGCAGGCCCATCGCCCTGGAGATGGCGGCATAGACGGCGATGACCATGGTCAGGTTCATCGGATGGCCGGTCCCGAGCCCGCACACGATGTCCGGCCGCAGGGCCGTCCAGGCCCACGCCTTGTCTTCTCGCCGCGACTGAAGGAAGTCCTGCTGGGTGTAATAGAAGTTGGGGGGCATGTGCCGGGGGTCGGACTCCCTGGCGGGCGTCTTGAACGGGCCGAGGTGGCAGCCGTAGTACTTCGTCCCCTGCATCAGCACGATGCGCCGCAGGCCGGGCGCCGCGGCCTCGACCGCCTCGACGGCGTTCCGCAGCATCACCCCGTTGACCTCGACCCGCTCGGCCTCGGTCGGCATCTCTCGGTAGGCGGCGAAGAACAGGTGGGTCACGTCGCCGAGTTCGCCCAGCTTGTCACGACAAACCCCGGACTCGAGCAGGTCCGCGGAGACGAATCGCCGCTTGCCCAGGTCGTCGGGGGCCGAGCGGGACATCGCGATGACCTCCCAGTCGTCCAGGCCCGACAGGTGCTCGACGATCCCCCGACCGATGATGCCGGTCGCCCCGGCGACCAGGGCGACCTTCCGTTCCGACTTCATCGTTTACCCTCCGGATCTGGCCGCACTCGGATCGGCCCCGGAGCCTCCTGGCGTGCGGAGGATGCGGCGGGGATGCCGGCGAGGTGTCCTCGAGCGGCGGGTGAGAAGGAGCCCCAGGGACGTTAGCGGCCGGCCTCGGCGGCGGCCGCGAACGCGGCTGCGCCGGCCTCGGCCACCGAGTGGTCCTGGTCGGGCTGGCCGCCGCTCGCCCCGATGGCGCCGACGACCTGTCCGTCGGACTTCAGCGGGATGCCGCCGGCGAAGATCACGATGCGGCCCTCGTTGCTCGCCTCGATGCCGAAGAGCGGCTGGCCCGGCTGGCTCATGGTCGCCAGCTCCTTCGTCGGCATGTCGAAGGCCCTCGCCGTGAACGCCTTGTCTTGCGAGATGTCGATGCTCCCCAGCCAGCTTCCGTCCATCCGGATGAAGGCCACGAGGTTAGAGCCGGCGTCGACCACGGCGATGTTCATGGGTACGCCGATCTCCTCGGCGTGCTTGCTGGCCGCCTCGATCACCCTGCGGGCGGAGGCAAGCGTCACCTGCTTGGCCATCGGATTTCCTCTCTCTCGGGGGTTCACTGCCGTTTCGGATGGAGAATGCCCTGCGCGACGCAATCTACTTCGCCTTCCCCTTCTTCACGCTCCCGTGCGGATCGATGATGAACTTCTTGGCCACGCCGTCATCGAAGGCGCGGTAAGCCTTTGGCGCCTCGTCGAGCGAGACGTACTCGACATTGAGCGCCTTGCTGAGGTAGTCCATGCGGCCGGCGAGGATGGCCTGCATCAGCTCCCGGTTGTACTTCATCACCGGGCACTGCCCCCACATTGCGTGCTGCGACTTGATCCAGGCCCTGCCGAAGTCGATGTGCAAGCGCCCCTGCTTCGCGTCCTCGCCAGGGCCGGCGGGATCGTTGTCGGTGAAGACGCCGGGAATGCCGATCCCGCCGCCCGAGCGGACGACCTCGACGAGGGTGTTCCAGATGGCTTGCGGATCATCCTCCCCGACGGACCGCCCATAGCCGTGCGCTTCGAATCCCACGCAGTCGACGCCGCAGTCCACCTCGCGCTCGCCGAGGATGGCCTCGATCTGGTCGGCGATCGGTACGTCCTTCGTCAGGTCCACCGTCTCGAAGCCGGCCTTCTTCACGAGCGACAGCCGTTCCTTATTCCTGTCCCCAAGGATGATGGTGGACGCTCCCATCAGGCGGGCGCTGCAGGCGGCGCATCGTCCGACGGGCCCAGCCCCGGCGATGTAGACCGTCGACCCGGGACGGACCCCCGCCTCGGTGCAGCCGTGGAAGCCGGTGGGCAGGATGTCCGAGAGGAGCGAGAGTTCGCCGATGTGCTCCATCGCCCGGTCCTTGTCGGGGAACTTGAGCAGTTGGAAGTCGGCGTAGGGGACCATCATGTACTCGGCCTGCCCGCCCGGCCAGTCGCCGAGGTTGAACCCGTACGCCCCGCACGCGGCCTTGGGGTTGGTGGTCAAGCAGATGTCGGTGTGCCGTTCCTTGCAGTTGCGGCACCGCCCGCAGGCCACGTTGAACGGGACCGAGACAAGGTCGCCGACCTTGATGAACTCCACGTCCCGTCCCGCCTCCACAACCTCGCCCGTGTTCTCGTGGCCCAGGATCATGCCCTTGGGGGCGACGAAGCGGCCGCGGTAGATGTGCAGGTCGCTGCCGCAGATGTTCGTGGTTACGAGCTTGAGGATGACGCCGTGCTGGCAGGGCTTGCCACGCGGGTCTACGAGTTTAGGGAAGTCGAGATTCTGAATTTCCAGCTTCTTGGGCCCGACGTACGCCACCGCGCGGTTGCCTGCCATGCCTGATCCTCCTCGAACGTTGAACCATCGAACGGAGAGCCTGGGGGTGAGCCCCGAAAGCAACGACCGTGCCGACACCCCGCGCCGGTTCGATCGGCGATCACAAGCCGTTGTGGCGAATGGACCTGCCCAATGCGGGCTCCGAAGATGATTGCCGCCGCTCGACCTCGAAGGCTGATCTTCGCCGTCCGGTTCGGACAATGTGTCCGCGCTCGCCGCGCGGCTGGACCGTGAGGTCCTTGGCGCCGCGTCCGAAAGCGAGCAATCGAGCATCCGGCAGCAGAGATTCGCGAGATCGTTCATGGCTGAGGATCGCCCCGTCGGCTGCGGAAACGGGGTCAGGGAGCGAAGTCGGAATGAGATTGGACTTGTTCATTTGCTCGAGGTTTCATCCTTCAATAGACCCAGGACCGACAAAATCACGACGATTGAGGCAGTCCTGGCCTGAATCGAGACGGCCCCTTCCACCGCGAGCAAGATGCCGCGGCCGAGCGAATGCCGTGCTGATTCTCCGACGCTGGCAGATGGCAGCGATCACTCGCCCGTTGCGCCAAGTTGTCGGTCGACCGGTTCGATCCCGACAAATTGTCACACGGCCGAGGCCGGAACCGGGGATTCGCGGTGGCGATGAACCCCGCGGCCACGCGGGATCCAAGCCCCAAGCTCCTGCGCAGAAACGTGATGAAGTCGATCCTCTCGGACATCTCTGGTTCGGACCCGGTCCGGCGCAGTCGTTGCGATGACGGGCCGTTCCATGGTTGGACGTTCCGGACATGTCGAGATCGGGACGAGGCACGGCGTCTCGGCGCAGGAGCTCGCTCCCGCCGTGAAGGGTTGCGTCTACCCGGAAACAGAGGGTGATCACATGGGGGTCGGACACGCCCCGGTCGACGATGGTGAACCGAACGGCTTCCGGAGGATGTTCGCGCCGGGCCGGCTGACGCTCGGCGTCTTCTTCCCGATCGAGGCGTTCGAGGGCGACCGGCCGACGATGCGCAACCAGGAGCGCCTGGCCCGCCGGGCCGAGGAGCTGGGCTTCGCCGCCCTCTGGGTGCGCGACGTGCCGCTGCGCGACCCGAGCTTCGGCGACATCGGCCAGGGTTACGATCCCTGGGTTTACCTGGGATGGATCGCGGCCCGGACGAGCACGATCGCGCTGGCGACTGGCTCGATCGTCCTCCCCTTGCGCCACCCGCTGCACACCGCCAAGGCCGCGGCCTCGGTCGACCGGCTCACCGGCGGCCGACTCGTGCTCGGCGTCGCCTCCGGCGACCGGCCGGTCGAGTTCCCGGCGTTCGGCGTCGATTACGATCGGCGCGATGCACTCTTCCGAGAGAACCTCCGCGTAATCCGCGCGGTGTTCTCCGAGGAGTTCCCGACGGTCCGGTCGGCCTACGGGGTGCTGTCCGGGACGGCCGACCTCGTGCCCAAGCCGACCGGCCGGCTGCCGATCCTCGTCACCGGCTCCAGCCGCCAGAGCCTGGAGTGGATCGCCGAGCATGCAGACGGCTGGATCACCTACCCGCGCCCCCTCGAGCAACAGGGGCGACTCGCCGCGGGCTGGCGCTCCGCGGTCTCCGCCGCGGCGCCGGGCGTGTTCAAGCCATTCGCCCAGTCCCTGTATATTGACCTGACCGACGACCCGGACGGGCCTCCGGAGCCGATCCACCTTGGCTTTCGCGGCGGCCGCAACCTCGTCTTCGGCTTCCTCGACGGCCTGCGCGGGGCCGGAGTGCACCACGTCATCCTCAACTTCAAGTACGCCAGGCGCGACGCGGCCGACATCCTCGAGGAGATTGGGCGGGAGATCCTGCCGCGACTCGAGGCGGGACGATCCGCCGTCCCGACTGCTTCGCCCGCGGTTTGAGCGAGGGCAGCGACGATGAGCGAGATGGAAACGGCCAAAGTGACAATGAAAGCCTGGGCCATCGACGCCTACGGCGGCCCGGATCGGATGCAGATCAGGAGGCTCCCGGTGCCCGAACCGGGGCCGGGCGACGTGCTGATCAAGATGGCCGGCGCCGAGGTCGGCGACTGGGACATCATGGTGCGCGAAGGCGAATGGCCGATGGGCCGGCCGTTCCCGCTCGTCCTCGGCCTGGCCGGAGCGGGCACGGTCGCGGCGATCGGCGGGGAGGTGGACGGCTTCGCCGAGGGGGACCTCGTCTACGCGTACAATTATCCGCTCTACTGCAACGGCGCCTGGGCCGAGTTCATGCTCTCGCCCGCGTCCTATGTCGCCCGCGCTCCCGCCTCGCTCGACCTGACACGGGCGGGCGGGGTGCCGATCGTCGGCCTGACCGCGCACGAGACCCTGACGGACCTCCTGGCCGTGCAGCGAGGCGACGTGGTGCTGATCACGGCCGCCGCGGGAGGGGTCGGTCACCTCGCCGTCCAGATCGCCTCGCGGCTCGGGGCGCACGTCGTTGCGACGGCCGGCCGGAGGAACCTCGACTTCGTCCGCGCCCTCGGGGCCGAGACGGTGATCGACTACACGGCCGAGGATGTCGTCACGGCGATCCGGGCTCATTACCCGGACGGTATCGACAAGGCGCTGAACGGCGTCGCGGGCGAGGAGGCGAACCGGGTCGCAAGGACGCTGCGAAAGGGCGGTCGGATGGTCGACCTCACCGGGTCCGTGTCCGAGGTGCCACGCGACGTCCGCGTCGATCGCGAGTACGTGGTCCGGGCCGATGGTAATCGGCTCTCCCGGGTCGCCAGGATGATCGACGACGGTTGGCTGAAGGCAGAGATCCAGGAATCCCTCCCCTTCGAGCGCGCGCCGGACGCCCTCGAGGTGGTCCAGGCCAAGCACGTGCGTGGCATGATCGTGCTCCGGATCGCGTGACGGCACCGGCAGACGGACGAGTCCGAAGGGTCCAAAGAGTGAGCCGTGTGCACCACTACGGTGACGGACAGCGAGATGCGACGCGAGGTGACCATCGTCAGCAGGGCCAGGACGAACACCACCCAGGACGCCGTCCTCTGCCTGTCCGGCGTGACGGGGGTGAGCAACCTGATCGCGGTCAAGCCACGCGTCTCGCCGGGCGAGCTCAAGGCCAAGATCGAGAATGCCCTCAGGCGCAGTGCCGAGATGGATGCTCAACGGATCACCGTCGAGGTGGAAGGCAGCCGGGTGACGTTGCGGGGTACCGTGCGCTCCTGGGCCGAGAAGGATGAGGCCGGGCGAGAGGCCTGGGCGGCCCCGGGGGTCTCCATCGTCGAGA
>NZ_JAALJH010000159.1 GCF_011064615.1 Aquisphaera insulae
GAGCCTCGCCCTCCCGGGCTGGGAGCGGCTCTTCTCCGGAAGGGAGGGCGAGGCTCCGGCCGAGCCAGGCGCAGGCTGGCGATCGCTGCGGGGCCTGGTTCCCAACGGCATCGCGGGCCGCGTCAGGCGCAACAGAAACCGTCACGTCCGCATCCCGGGTGTGGGGCAGTCAATACCAACCTTTCATCGCGCCACAGCCACCCTTGCAGCTCGACCATCCCTGTCGGGTCCGGCGAGAAGTCTCCGAAAAATCTTCAGGAATTTTCGACAGGCCGGACCTCAGACGGCGGATTGATGGGCGAGACCGGCGGACGAGACTCGAGGCAGGAGGGGACCATGCGGGACGATCCCGGGCGCATCCAGGACGTCTTCTGGGCGACTCTCCAGCTTTCGGACCCGGCGGACCGCGCCCGCTTCCTTGAGCGAGCGTGCCTGGGCGACGGTGAGTTGCATCACCGCGTCGAGGCCCTGCTGGAGGCCCACGACGCCGTCGGGGGCCCGCTCAGCACGCCGATCGTCGGCCCGTGGATTCTGGACCTGCTCCGCGATGAGTTCCGTGTCCGAGGCCCGAGGTCGAGGGAACGGGATGAGGGAGGCCGGAGCCAGGATCGCGACGGGTCCGTCTGAGCCCGCCACGGTCCGGTCGTCAGGAATGGAGCTGCCGCACAACCGAGGGACCAGGAGGCCCACCATGCTCGTGCTGACTCGGAAGGTCGGGGAGAAGATCGTGATCGCAGTCGGCGGGGACGTCGTCGTGACCCTCCTCATGACCGAGAAGCGGCAGGCCCGCCTCGGCATCGAGGCACCTCGTGACGTGACGATTCTCCGGGGGGAGCTGACCGAGGCCTTCGGCCGCCCCGAGGTCCTTCCCCCGGCGGTCGACCCGAGCCAGGGCGTCGAGGCCCACTCGGAACTCGGCGCCGATGCGAAGTCTGCGGGAGCTGCGGCGGGCCGATCCAGGATCGGGACATGCGCACGACGATCGGGGGGACGGCGATGACACGACCCCCAGGAGAACACAATGCCTGATGCCGTGACTCATTTCGAGATCTACGCCGACGAGCCCACTCGCCTGGTGGAGTTCTACGGGGCACTGTTCGGCTGGCAGATCGAGCAGTTGCCGGGGATCGAGTACTGGCGGGTGCAGACCGGTGGGGACGGGGCAGAAGCCGTGGGCGGCGGCCTGCTCCGCCGGCCGATCCCGGGGCCGCAGAGCTGGGTCCACTACGTCCACGTGGCGTCGGTCGAGGCCGCCGTCTCCGAGATCCAGCGGCTCGGCGGATCGGTCATCCGTCCCCGTGCGGCCGTTGCGAAGGTCGCCTGGTACGCGGTCGTGGCGGACCCGGAAGGCAACATCTTCGCCGTATGGCAGGCCGATCCGACCGCATTCCCGACCCCCGAACCGGACTGACCAGGGAAGCCTCGTCGCCGTCAAGGGAGCGGGAATCACCGACACGAAAGGCGCGCTGGCGTCCGTATCCATGCCCAGGTTCGCTCCGCCGTTAGGCTCGACTTCGGGGCGTCGCAGGGCGAAGGGCACGGCCGCGAGGGTGCCCCTCACCAATCTGGAGTACCGACCATGAACGCACAAGCCGAACAGACACCGTACGTCCACGTCCCGGTGACGGTCTCTCCCGAGGCGCAGGCATTCCTGGCGACGCTGAGAGACCCGCACCTCATCCCCAGGTTCCCGGAGCCGACGGACATCGCCGGGTGGGAGAAGTTGCAGGAAGCGGCCGAGGCGGAGGGCGTCGCCAGGTCCGAAGTCCTGCTCCGGGGCATCCCGCATACGGTCACGCCGGGAAGGCTCGGCGAGATTCCGGTCCTGGACGTACGCCCTAAGGACTGGACGGAGGACGGCAAGGTCCTCGTCTACACTCACGGTGGCGCTCACACCATGTATAGCGCGAGGTCCACCCTCGGGCGGGCGGCCATCGCCGCCCACTCGACCGGCCTGCGCGTCGTCTCGGTGGATTACACGCTGGCACCGCGTGCGAGATTCGACCGGATCTCCGACGAGGTCGTCGCGGCGATCCAGGCGCTGGTGGAGCAGGGCATCAGGCTCGAGAACATGGCGATCTACGGCGACTCGTCCGGAGGCGGGCTGGCTGCCGCGGTGATCCTGAAGATGCGCGACAGGACGATGGGGATGCCGAAGGCGGCCGTGCTCGTCTCGCCGTGGCTCGACGTCACCAGCAGCGGCGACACGGAGACCACACTCCACGACGCCGACCCGAACCAACTGTACGAGAGGCACACGAGGTTCGCCGCCGCCGCGTATGCCGATGTCGAGGACCAGAAGCATCCGTACGTCTCGCCCGTCTACGGAGATTTCTCCGCGGGATTCCCGCCGACGCTGATTCAGGGAGGACTCAAGGAGACCAACCTGAGCGGCTTCGTCCGGATGTACCAGGGCCTCGAGGCCGCCGGGGTGCCCGTGAAGCTGGATCTCTACGAAGGGATGATCCACAACTTCCAGGACCGAATCCCCGACGCCCCGGAGTCCATCCTGGCGCGAAGGAAGATGCGGGACTTCCTGCGTCTCCACCTGAAACCGTGAAGTCCACGTGATGTGATGCCGCCCCGCAGCGATCACGGCACGGCGGACATCCTGTCTGACGTCCGATCCGATCCAGTAACCCAGAACAATGGAGCCCGCGATGTATTACACCGACAACTCGATCCTCCCCGAATACATGGAACCGCTGATCATCACGGCGGCCCCGTACGGGCCGGCCTGGCTTCCGGGCGACGCCTCGGACATCGCCGTCAGTTGGGACGAGCAAGTCCAGGCGGCGGTGGACTGCTACAAGGCCGGCGCCACCATGCTCCACCTCCACGTCCGCAACCCGGTCACCGGCCTGGGCTCGACCAATTTCGACGAGTACAACTACCTGCTGAAGCGGATCAAGGAAGCCGTCCCGGAGATGATCATCCAGGTCGGCGGGTCGATCTCGTTCGCGCCACACACCGCCGAGGCCAAGGCGAAGTGGCTCGACTACGACACCCGCCACATGCTCACCGAGCTCGACCCGAAGCCGGAATTCGTGACGGTGACGACCGGCTCCACGCTCTGGGACATCGCGTCGATGTTCAGCCCGGAGGACATCAAGGGGACGCACATGGACGACCCCAAGGTGCTCGCGGCCTGGTCCGGGATGGTCGTGGACTCAACCCCCGCCTTCTACGTCGAGCACCTGAAGCGGCTCCGCAAGAACGGCATCCTGCCGTACTTCGTCCCCGGCCATGTCCACCAGTGGGAGATCGTTGAGCGGTTGATCCGAGGCGGGGTGTACATGGGGCCGCTGAACATGGCGCTGTGTGCCTACGGCGGCGGCACGCTCGGCAGGAACCCGTTCGACATGATGTATTTCCTGCAGCGGGTGCCGCAGGGCTCGATCAACACGTTCTGGTCCAGCATGCGCGGGCTGATCACCTACTCCGCGATGGCGATCGTCCTCGGGCAGCACGTCCGCGTCGGCAACGAGGACAATCTCTGGGGCGCGGACCGCAAGCGCAAGACGACCGTCGAGCAGATCGAAGGGGCCGTCCGCCTCTGCAAGGAGTTCGGCCGCAAGGTGGCGACCGCCGAGGAGGCCCGGAAGCTCTGCAAGGTCGGCACCTGGTACAAGAGCGTCGAGGAGACGTTGCAGAACAACGGCATGCCCCCCAACCCCACCGACTTCCATCCCGGATTCCTCACCTGGCCGACCGACGGTAAGATCCCGCAGCCGGTGATCGGCGGCGATTCGCACCCGATCGCCGCGTGCCTGAACGCCCCCGCCCCGGTGCGTGAGGCGCAGGCGAAGCTCATGGCCGGGAAGAAGTGACGGAGGCGCGGTGGCGGCTCCGCCCCACGCCGGGGCGGAGCCGCCATGGATCCCGCGCGAAGAGGCAACAAGGCCGCGCAGCCGGAAGCGGCGTCACGGGACGAACGATCTTCGTGCCGGCCGCTCGAACGGACGGGCGCATCGGGAAAGATCACTGCGATGAAAGAACCGAAGACCGACGCGAAAGCCAGGTTGCTCGAAGAAGCGAAGACGATGCTGTTCCTCTTCGCCTATCTCTCGCTATGGCTGGGTACATTCTCGATGTACCGCCGATTGATACTGGCCGAGTATGGGATCGGCTACTTTCAATACGGATACAGCTTCATCGAGGCCTTGGTGCTCTCCAAGGTGATCGTGCTTGGCCGCATCCTCGGGCTCGGGGAGCGATTCCGCGACCGGCCGCTGATCGTGCCGACGCTGTACAAGACCATGTGGTTCAGCCTTCTCCTGCTCACGTTTTCCATCGCCGAACATCTGATCGGCGGCTGGTTCCACGGCAAGACAACCCGAATCATCGTTGCTGAGGTGCTCGGCGAGGGCTTGCCCGAAATCCTCGCGCGGACGCTCGTGCATGTGCTCGCCCTGATGCCGATCCTGGCCGTCTGGGAGATCGGCCGCGTACTGGGCGAGGGAAGACTATTCGAGCTGTTCTTCAAACGCCGATCCGAGGCCAGGACCACCGCCCGTTCACAGTAAGCTCCAGGAAGGGAGAAGACGATGTCTCCGAGAAGTCAATCCAACGGTACAGGCCCGTGGGACGAAGGGGCGCTCGCCAGGCTGAAGGAATGGGACCCGGCCTGGGCCGAGCAAGGCCTCGCCATGTCCGCAAACCCGTGGACCAGCGGGGTTTTGCCCGGAAAGACGGTCGAACTGGTTGCCCTGGCGTGGTGTTCCGCCTGCACGAACCTCAACGCCGAGGGAACGCGGAGACACATCCGCGGGGCACTTGACGCCGGAGCATCCCGCGACGAGGTCCTGATGGTCCTCAAGATGGCGTCGATGCTCTCGATCCACACCTGCAGCCTGGCCGCTCCGATCCTCCTGGAAGAGGCCAGGGCGGCCGGGCTTCAGCCCACGCCCAAGGGAGCCGTGGCGACACCGGTCTGCGACCGGATGAAAGCCGCGGGGGAGTGGAACACGGCCTGGGATCCGTTCTTCGACCTGGACCCGTCGTGGACGGAGGCATTCATCGCCGCGGGGGCCCCGGTCTACATCGGCCATGTCCTGTCGCCGAAGCTGGCGGAGCTGCTGAGCCTCGCCTTCGACGCGTCGATCACCCACATGTACAGCCCGGGCACTCGCCGGCACATCGCGGCGGCCCTCAAGCAAGGGGCGACGGTGGAAGAGGTCATGGAGGTGCTCAAGATCTGCGTCGCCTTGGGGGTGCAGGCCTGCAACCTGGGCGTGCCAATCCTGGCCGAGGAACTCGCCGCCGATCGGTGACCATGGCCACGACCCGGACCGCCGGCGGACACGTCGATGGACGTCGCTCGCTGCGGTCAGCACGCTCGATTCGGCCAGCCTTCGGTCCTCGATCGGACACGCGAAACGCCCAAGAGGCGCGCGTCCCGTGAGGACGTGACGGGCCGACCTCGGGCCGACAAGACGTCGCAGCTCTCGGGCTCCCTGCCAGGGGCCATCGATCAATCGGGCTGGTGTTGTTCTGTGTCCGGTTGCCTAGGTCGCCCATGCCCGGAAAGAGTAGGCATGGCCGACGCGACCAGAGCGAAAGGGGAGTCATGGACCCTGCCAAGGTGCAACTCGTCCAGCAGAGCTTCGGTCGGTGCCTCGTGAACCAGGCCCACGGTCAGAGTTTCCTCGACGCGTTCTACGCCGAGTTCCTCGCGAGCGACCCGCGGATCAAACGTCTCTTCTCCTCGACGGACCTGGAGAAGCAGAAGGATCTCCTCAAACGGGGACTGACCATGCTGATCATGTACGCCGGCGGGGTGGGCCTGGCGAAGGCCGCCATCGAGCAGCTCGCGGTGAAACACGGACGCAATCAATTGAACATCGATCCCACGCTGTATCGCCTGTGGTTGAAGAGCCTGAGCACCTGCGTCAGGAAGTACGACAGGAAATACGACGACGCCCTCGGGGACCTGTGGAACGAGGTCCTCGAGTCGGGGATCTCGGCGATGAAGCAGGCCTACTGACCGCGCCCCTGAGGCGCAGGCGGCGCGAGGCCGTGGAGGCCGGAAGGTGGCCCCGGCGGTTCGGATCAGAACCCGAGCCACGAGCCGAGACGTTTGAAGAAACCCTGGCGGACGGGTCCCGTGACCCTGACGGTCGGGGGCTCGAGCGAGCGATCCTGCATTCGAACGGTCCGGTCCTTCCCGGACGATGCGGGGGCGGCCTCGGATCCACGGGCGACGGCCCGGGCCTGGACGGACTCGATATGGGCGATCAGGGACCTGCCGGTCGTGCCCCGCGCGGCCAGCGTCGACGCGAACGAGGGCCTGCGTCCGCCGCCACGGGCGGCATTCAGGTAGTCCAGGAGGATCGTCCGGTCGGAGGCTTCGCCATCGAGCATCAGGTGGACCCACGCCCACGCCTCCCGATAGTCGCGAGGGGTCATCTCGTGGATGTCCGAAAGGCCCTCGAGTCGGGCCAGGTCGGGGACCCATCCCGATCGAAGGTCGCCGGGGAGCTTCCGCAGGTGCTCGTCCCGCCCGTCCGGATCCGGCCTCGCCTCGAAGTACTCGGCCAACCCCTCGTCGAGCCAGAGGGGCAGGTCGCCGTAATAGCCGCGCGCGAGGGCATGCGTCGACTCGTGTCGGAGGTCCTCCTCGAGCCGGTCGCTGAGGTACGTGTAGACGACGCGACGATCGCCCTGCGACAGGAAGAACGCGCGCCGGGGGGGGAGCTCGGGGTAGTAGAACTTGAGGAAGTGGGCGTAGGCGGCCCGATCGTCGAGCACGTAGATCTCGACGGGATCCTGGTCGGGCCGATTCTGATAGCCGAGGCACTCCGTGAGGTCCGTCTCCAGGGCGTGGAGGCAGCGCACCGCGGGCGAGTCGGCGGGGATCGGGGAATTGGAGAAGAGCAGGAATGGCCCGGTGCGCACCTGATACCGGGTGGGGACGAGGGCGTTCCCCCGGCCGCCCGTCGTCGCGCATCCGAACGGGCCGGTCGCCATCGCCAGGACCAGGCAAGCTCCCAGGAGCCGGATGATCGGCCGGGCCGAGTCCCGCGATCGAGCCGGCTCGGCGCGCCGGTCGGTGATGGGGCGATTCCTGCTCACGCTCTGGCCCTCGATGCTGGGTTCAGGACAGCGGTCGCCCGCGTCGTTGGTTACGCTCCTGCTTGGCCGCGATGGCCCGCTGGACGTCGCGCCAGAGGGACTTCCAGTCGGAATGGGGGGACAGGCCCCAGGGGAGGTAGGACCGCAGGAACCGGAGCGTCTCCGTGCGGGTCCGCCCCGGGGCGTTCGCCAGGCTGAGGCTGAGGCGCGCCAGGTTCTGGACGCGCCGGCCCCGCGGGACCGGGTTCATGAGGCGGACGCCGACCAGGTCGATCAGGCTGAGCAGGTCTCCGGACCCCGCCTCGTCGGGCCTGATCAGGATGTTCGAGGCCTTCAGGTCGCGATGCGAGAGCGATCGCTCGTGGAGATCGCGGATGAGCCGTGCCAGCGCGTCGTTGAGCCGGCGGACCTGCCGCCCGCGAGCCTCGGGCGGGAGGGACGGCAGCACCGTCCGGATGTACTGAGAGAGGGGCTGCGCCGAAGGCTCCTTGAGCGTGGCGAGGTAGGTCTCGTGCGGCAGGAACCACGAGAACGGGTGGCTGCGGAAGTCTCGCTTGCGGGACAGGAAGAGGAGGTTGGTCGGCGTCGGGATGCCCCGGCTGGAGAGGTCCTGGCCGGCCTGCCAGGATCGCCAGGCGCGAGACGGGCGGAACAGGTTGAGCCAGGGGTCGATCCACTTCTTGCGGTTGAATCGCTTGTAGACGACGCGCCTGGGCTCGCCTTCGACCAGGAGGGTGGCCTCGGCCACGGTGGTCGTCCGGGAATTCTTGAGGATCGTCGTCTGTTCGTCGCGGAACGGGGCGTCGGGGTCGGCCAGGAGGGATTGCACCGAGGCGGCGTCGACCTCGCGTGCCGCGACGGCCCAGGTCCGATCGCCGCGGAAGACGCGGAAGTACTTGTTGGTCGATCGGCAGCGGCGGCCCCAGCGCCTCCAGAGCCGTTCCGCCCAGGCGCGGGTCAGCTCCTCGATGCCCCGGGCGAACGCGCGAGGCTCCGGGGCGTCGCCCTCGCGGGCCGCGAGATACGCCCTGACGAACCGATGCCGATCCACGCGGCTGCTGCGGAGCCAGAAATAGTGGTCCAGGAGCGCGAGGTTCTGCTGCGACTGCTTCCAGCTCAGCCCGTGAGAATGGCGGAGGGCGTCCAGGTCGATCATGCTCAGCTCCACGCGGTCCCCCGCCTGGAGCCTGATCAGGACGTTGCCCGGGTGGAAGTCGATGTGAGTGATGCCGTGGTTGTGGAGCCTCGCGGTGAGGATCGCGAGCTCCCGGGCGATCTGCTGGCGGACCCGCGACCGCGACGGCTCGGGGAGCTCGTGCAGCCGGAACTCCAGGAACTCGTCGAGGGCGACCGCCCCGGCGATCTCCCAGGTGACCAGGTAATTCTCGAGCAGGAACTTCCGCTTCCTCCGCTCGCCCAGGGCGATCGGGAAGATCGTCGCCACGCCGATCGACTGGAGGAGCTCGGATCGCTTCCCCTCGTTGCGGCCCTTGCCGCGGCGGAACCACTGGCGGAGCATCGCCCGGTAGTCCGGCACGAGGTAGTGCTTGATGAAGATGGCCCCCTCCGGGAGGTCGGCCCGGTAGACGATCCGATGGGGGCCCGACTTCACGACCGAGAGGCGGCCCTCCGCGCGCCATTGCTCGAGCCGGAGGCCCTCCGGCCCGAGCAGCGCGTCCCGCCAGGGTCCGCGAAACCACCAGCCGACTCCTCCGGATTCCGCCCAGGCCCACTCCGGGGGCTTGAACATTCGCCGGTGAGGGGGCCGGGCTGGGGCGGTCGACCTGTCTCGTTGCAGGGTTGTCATGAGGTTTCCTGACAGTCCGCTCCGCTGGCTCAATCGCAGCTTCGTTCGACGCCCTGGAACCGCTCCCCGGATCGCGAGCCGGCTCGCACCCTCCGCGGTCCCAGCGAGATCGGCTCGGGGATGGCCGCGGTGCCGCGGTGGAAGTCGGCTCGCCCCGGCACGCTCTCGAGATCGTCCCGGCCGGCTAGCGCGCCGAGGAAGGCGTCGGACCATGCCGAGACCGAGTATTCCGACTCCACCCGCTCCCGCGCCACTCGTCCCATCCGCCGGCGCAGCTCGGGATCCGCGCCCAGCGTCCGGATGGCCCGTGTCCACTCCTCGGCCGTCTCGGCCAGGTAACCGTTCACCCCGTCCTCGACCACTTCGGGGTGCATACCCACCGGGTTCGCCACCACCGGGAGGCCGGCCGCCTGGTACTGGAGGACCTTGAGGGCGCACTTGCCCCGGCTCCAGGGATCGTCGGGGATCCAGCTCACGCCGATCTGGGCGGACGCCAGGTCACGCGCTTCCCAGTCGCGCGACCAGGGGATGGGGACGATCGGGAGATTGGCGAGACGGGGAAAGGAGTCGCAGATGACGCGAAGCCGGAGGCCGGGAATCTCTCGACCCAGGTGATTCCAGAGCGACTCCTGGGCTTGCAGGCCCTGAAGGGTGCTCGACGAACCGATCCAGACGAGGTCGACGTGCCCCGGATTGGCATCCGGGCTGAGATAGGCCGGGTTTGGGTAGTCTTCCGGCGTGATGCACGTCGGGATCGTCCGGACCCGATGGGCCGGGGCACCGCAACGGAGCGCACAGTCCGCCAGGAAGTCATTCCCCGCGATCAGGGAGTCGGCCGCCGCCGCAATGGCCCGGAATCTCGCCGTTCGGCGGCGGGAATGAGGCCCGCGACGATCGTACGAATCGCGGTAGAGGACGGCGTCGTCGAAGTCGAAGACGAGCCATCGGGCGTGCCCGCGGAGGACGCGAAGCTGCCATGCCGGCAGCAACTTGCGTTGCAGGATGACCGCATCGAAATCGCGGGCTTCCGAGAACTGGCGGAGCCTGCCGGTGAGCCCGGAGGGGACAGCCCGGTACTCGACATCCCAGCCCGCTCGTGAAAGGGCCCCCGAGAAGGCGCGAATTCGATACCGGCAGCAGACATGCTCCGGCGAATCCACCAGGGCGAGTAGTCGCATCCCGTCCTCCGTGACGGCCGGACAACACAGTTCAAGAGCTCATTGACGCGCAGAATCCGGCGGCGCTCCTAGGCAGCCGGACCGGATCATAGCCTTGAAGGCTGGAAAAGCCAAGGTAGATCGAGACGAACATTTCGGCGC